>NZ_JAUCGQ010000001.1:0-1033450 GCF_030362835.1 Cellulomonas alba | reverse complement strand
TTCGTCGTCGGCGGGTCCGGGCTCTCGCCCGGACGGCGTCAGGCCGTCGGCTGCGCGGGGGCGGTCGACCCGCCCGACGACGAGCCGCCGCGGCGGCGACGACGGCGGCGCGGCTGGCCCTCGCCCGGCGCGCCCTCGGCGGCGGGCCGCTCGGCCCGCGCCGGGCGCTCCTGGCCGGCGCCGTCAGCGTGCTGGCCGCCCTCGCTGCGAGCGCCGTCGCGACGCCCGCCGCCCTGGCCGCCGCCGGCGTGACCGCCGCGACCACGGCCGCCGCGCGAGCCCGCGGCGCCCGAGCCGGAGCCCGAGCCGCCCGGGCCGCTGCGACCCGCGGGTGCCTTGCCCGTGCGCTTGCCGGTCTCGCCGAGGTCCTCGATCGCCTCGGCCGCCAGGCCGGCGCGCGTCTGCTGGTCCTTCGGCAGGCGGCCCTTCACGCCCTCGGGGATGTCGAGGTCGGAGTAGATGTGCGGCGAGCTCGAGTAGGTCTCGACCGGCTCGGGCTTGCCGAGGTCGAGCGCCTTGTCGATGAGCGACCAGCGCGGCATGTCGTCCCAGTCGACGAACGTGACGGCCGTGCCCTTCGCGCCCGCGCGGCCCGTGCGGCCGGTGCGGTGCAGGTAGGTCTTCTCGTCCTCGGGGCACTGGTAGTTGACCACGTGCGTGACGTCCTCGACGTCGATGCCGCGCGCGGCGACGTCGGTCGCGACGAGCACGTCGACCTTGCCGTGGCGGAACGCGCGGAGCGCCTGCTCGCGCGCGCCCTGGCCGAGGTCGCCGTGCAGCGCGCCCGCGGCGAACCCGCGCTCGACGAGCTCGTCGGCCACCTTCGCGGCGGTCCGCTTGGTCCGCGCGAAGACGATCGTCAGGCCACGGCCGCGCGCCTGCAGGATCCGGGCGAGCAGCTCGACCTTGTCGAGCGCGTGCGCGCGGTAGACGACCTGCGTGATGTTCTTGACGGTCTGGCCGCCGTCGTCCGGGTCGGCTGCCCGGATGTGCGTCGGCTGCGTCATGTAGCGACGCGCCATCGCGACGACCGCGCCCGGCATCGTGGCCGAGAACAGCATCGTGTGGCGGCTCGCCGGCGTGGCCGCCAGCAGCGTCTCGACGTCCGGAAGGAAGCCGAGGTCGAGCATCTCGTCGGCCTCGTCCAGCACGACCGTGCGCACGCGCGAGAGGTCCAGATGGCGCTGCTTGAGCATGTCGATCATGCGGCCGGGGGTGCCGACCACGACGTCGACGCCGTGGTTGAGCGCCTCGATCTGCGGCTCGTACGCGCGGCCGCCGTAGACCTGGACGACGCGCACGGTGCGGCGCGCCGACGCGGTCGCGAGGTCACCGGCCACCTGGACGGCCAGCTCACGCGTCGGGACGACGACGAGAGCCTGCGGCTTGCCCGGGCCGGCGAGCTCGTCGTACCCGGGCTCACCGGGCGCGACGATCGAGTTCAGCAGCGGGACGCCGAAGCCCAGAGTCTTGCCGGTGCCGGTCTTCGCCTGGCCGATGATGTCGTGCCGCTGGAGCGCGACCGGCAGCGTCATCGCCTGGATGGGGAACGGGTGGGTGATGCCGGCATCGGCGAGGGCCTGGACGATCTCCGGGCGGACCTCGAAGTCGCCGAACGACGCGTCGACGGCCTGCACGGAGGACGCGGTGTTGTAGAGGGGGCGCGTCGCCGGGGCGGCGAGCGCGGAGGCGAGCGTGGGCTCGTCGGTGGTCTCGACCTGGGCGTTCGTGCCCAGGTCGGTGGCGGAGTTGGTCACGCGGACTCTTCACTACGCAGGGTGACGGGGCCCGCTCGGGCCTGGCCGACGACGGCCGGGGACGGCGCTCCGCGTCACGCGGGTGGCCGGCAGCCGATCGTGGATTTCTCCTGCGGGCGTCGCCGGAACGAGGTCCGGGGCCGCGCGAGGCGGGTCGTGAGACGTGAGACGTGACGACCGGGCAACCGATGTACGGGAGCGAGTCTATCGGACGGCTGGGGGCAACCGCTGTGACCTGCGTCCCGACCCGCCGCGTCGAAGTGAGGACGGGTCCCGGACTACCATCGCCGGATGACGACGCACCTTCCGGACGGTGTCAGCGTCGACGCCACGCCCGTCGGCCCCACGGACGAGAACCACATCGCGAAGGCGGCGCCCGAGACGCCGGCGGACCGGCGCGACACCATCGAGCTCCTGGGCCTCGTGGCCCAGCTCGAGGACGTCGCGTTCGCCCGGCTCGCCGCCGACGCCGCGCTCGCACCGAGCACCGAGCAGCGGCTCGCGCTCACGCAGTTCGCCGCCGCGGCCGTCGTGCGGCGCGACCGGGTGCTGGCGCGCATCACCGACCTCGGGGGTGACCCCGTCGCCGCGCTCCGCCAGTACGACCACGTGCTCGACGACTTCGACGCACGCACGCAGCCGAGCTCGTGGTGGGAGCGCCTGCTCAAGGCGTACGTGGGCTACGGCGTCGCCGACGACTTCTGCCGCATCGCCGCCGAGGGCCTCGACGAGACCTCGCGCGCGATGGTGCTCGAGATCCTCGACGACGCGTCGCACGCCGACCTCGCGGTCGCCGAGCTCGACGCCGCCGGCTCGTCGGACGGCGTGCTCACCGCGCGGCTCGCGCTGTGGGGCCGCCGCCTGGTCGGCGAGTCGCTCGGCGTGGTGCAGCGCCTGCTCGTGCAGCGTCCCGGCCTGGTCAGGGTGCTGACGCGCTCGCGCGACGCCGACGTCCCGGCCGTGGACGCCGCGGACCTCAACACGAACCAGCCGACGAAGCTGTTCAGCGAGCTCACCGCGCAGCACACGCGCCGGATGTCGCGGCTCGGGCTCACGGCCTGACGCCTGCTGCGCGGACGACTGAGGCCGCCCCGGAGGGCGGCCTCAGTCGTCGTCGTGCCTCGTGCCGCCGAGCGGCACGAGCGGGGTCAGATCGAGCCGAAGCCCACGCGGGCCTTCGCCTCGGAGCCGATCTCGACGTACCCGAGCACCGCCGTCGGGACGATGACGCGGCGGCCGCGCGTGTCGCGCAGCTCGAGCGACGCCCCGCCCGACAGGGCAGCCGCGACTGCCGCCGCGACCTGGTCGGCCGTCTGGTCGGACTCCAGCACGATCTCGCGCGGCAGGTTCTGCACCCCGATGGTGATCTCCACCGTCATTTGTTCGGTCCCTCTCGCTGCGTTCGCGGGCGGCCGGACCGGCCACCTGCGGAGGGTCCGATCCTAGGCGTCCTCGTAGACGAAGTCCGGCCGGATGAGCCCCGCGACCCCCGCCCACGCGAGCTGGGCCACGAGCTCGACCGTCCGCTCGGGGCCGGAGTCGTCCTGCCGGCGCAGCCGGTGCGTCGCGGCGCCCTGCGCCATCGCGATGAGGGAGGCCGCGAGCAGCGCGGTCTCGTCGGCCGGCAGCGCGGTGACCTCGCCGAGGACGCCCGCGATGCGCTCGGCGGCGACCGACGACGCGTGCTCGACGCGGGCGCGGACGTCGTCGTCGTGCGTGACGTCGGACTCGAAGAGCAGCACCGACGACGTCCCGGCGCCCTCGACGAACATGACGAACGCGCGCACGACCGCCGCGACCACGTCGCGCCCGTCACCGCGGTGCACGGGGCCCTGCTCGACCGGGGCGACGGCCGCATCGATCGCGGCGAGGAGGTCCGCGCCGCGCTGGTCGACCACCGCGAGGTACAGGTCGAGCTTCGAGGGGAAGTGCCGGTAGAGCACCGGCTTGCTGACCTCGGCGCGGTCGGCGATGTCGTCCATCGAGACGTGGTGGAAGCCCTCCGAGGAGAAGAGCTCCTGCGCGATGCGGAGCACCTGGGCGCGCCGCTCGGACCTGCCCATGCGCGGGCTGCGGGTCCGCGTCGAGTGCTCGCCCTCGATCATGCCGCGATGGTAGTCACGGCAGATGACAGGGCGATGACGACGACCGGGTGATGAACAGTCGATGTCGGTGGCGTGTGGTGGACTTCCGGCCGTGACGACGTCGGCCGGCCTCCGCCTTGCGCGCCCGTCGCTCGCCGACGCGGCGGCGGCGGGCGCGTCGCGCGTGCTCGACGCTGACCAGTCGGACGTCGTCCGCCGGGTCGTCGCGGGACAGGACCGAGCCCTCCTCGTGCTCGGCGCGCCGGGCAGCGGGCGGACCACCGTCGCGCTCGAGTCCGTCGGCGCAGCGGTCGAGGCGGGGTTCCCCGTCCAGGAGGTGCTGGTCCTCGCGCCGACGCGGCGCGCCGCCGCCGAGCTGCAGGACCGGCTCGCGGCGCGGCTCGGCACGACGACCGGCGGCCGCATCGTGCGCACGCCCGCCGCCGCCGCGTTCTCGGTGCTGCGCGCGCGTGCGGCGCTGCGCGGCGAGCCCGCGCCGGTGCTGGTCTCGGGCCCCGAGCAGGACCTGATGCTCGCGGACCTGCTCGCGGGCCACGCGGCGGGGGACGGCGTGCCGATCCCGTGGCCGCCGCACGTGCGGTCCGACGTGCTGGGCATGCGCGCCTTCCGCGACGAGGTGCGCGACCTGCTGATGCGCGCGGCCGAGCGCGGGCTCGCGCCCGAGGACCTCGAACGGCTCGGACGCGAGCACGGGCGCGCCGAGTGGGTGGCCGGCGCCGCCCTGTACGGCGAGTACCTCGACGTCGCGCTGCTCCGCGCGTCGACGCCCGACGCCGGCGAGCGGCTCGACCCGGCCGTCGTCGTCGAGGAGGCCGCACGCGCGCTGCTGACCTGGGACGACGAGGTGCCTCGCGCGCCGCGGCCGCGCTGGCGGCTGGTCGTCGTCGACGACCACCAGGAGAGCACCGCGGCGACCGCGACGCTCCTGCGCGTGCTCGCGGACGACGGTGCGCGCCTGCTGCTGACGGCCGACCCGGACGAGGCGGTCCAGACGTTCCGCGGGGCGACGCCGGCGCTGGTCGGTCGCGCCGTGGTGGACGGCCCGGGCATCGGTGAGCTCGGCGCCGAGACGGTCGTGCTGCGCACGGTGTGGCGGCACGGCCCCGAGGTCCGTCAGGTCGTCGCCCGCGTCGCGGAGCGCGTCGGGACCGTCGGCGCCGCCCAGCACCGTCGCGCCGGCGGGCACGGACCGACGGGCACCGCGGGCGTCGTCCTGCTGCCGAGCGCCGCGCAGGAGGCCGCGTACATCGCCGTCCAGCTGCGGCACGCGCACCTGCACGACGGTGTCGCGTGGGACGACATGGCCGTCGTGGCACGCACCGGGGCGCAGGTGTCGGCGCTGCGACGGGCCCTCGCCGGAGCCTCCGTGCCCGTCGCCGTGGCCGGGAGCGACGTCGCGTTGCGCGACGAACCGGCCGTGCGGCCGCTGCTCGAGGCGATGCGCGTGGTGCTCGGCGACGCGCCGCTCGACGCCGCCGTCGCGTCCCGCCTGGCGTGCTCGCCGCTGGGCGGTCTCGACGCGGTCGGGCTGCGACGGGCGCGCCGGGCGCTGCGCGCGGCCGAGCTCGAGGGCGGCGGTGGGCGCCCGAGCGACGCGCTCCTGGTGGAGGCGCTCGCCGAGGGCGCCACCCCGCCGCGGCCCCTGCGACGCCTCGCCGCGGTCCTGGATGCCGGTCGAGCGGCTGCCGCCGAGCCCGACGCGGACGCGCAGACGGTGCTGTGGGCGCTCTGGGACGCGTCCGGGCTCGCACCGGCCTGGCAGCGCTCCGCGCTGGCAGGCGGGGCCGCGGGCGATCGCGCGGATCGCGACCTCGACGCCGTGCTCGCACTGTTCCGCGCCGCCGAGACGTTCGTCGACCGCAGCCCGCGCTCGCGCGCCGCGGCGTTCGTGGACTGGCTCGCCGCGCAGGACCTGCCCTCGGACTCGATCGCGGCGCGAGCCCGGCGCGCGGCTGTGCCGGTGCTCACGCCTGCGGGCGCCGCCGGCCGGGAGTGGGACGTGGTCGTCGTCGCGGGCGTGCAGGAGGGCACCTGGCCCGACCTGCGCCTGCGCGACTCGCTGCTCGGCGCGCAGGCGCTCGTCGACGTGGTGGCGGGCCGCGCCGGCGCCTCCGACGACGAGCGCGGGGCGTCCGCGGCGCGCGAGGCCGTGCTGCACGACGAGCTGCGGTCGTTCGCGGTCGCGTGCTCGCGCGCGCGGCGGCGACTGCTGGTCACGGCCGTGACCGACACCGAGCACGAGCCGTCGCCGTTCGTCGACCTCGTCCAGGCCGCGCGGACGGAGCCGGACGACCGGCTCGGCTCGGCGCCGGCACCGCTCGACCTGCGCGGCCTCGTCGGCCAGCTGCGGGCGGTGCTCGAGGACGCCGCGCGGCGCGGTGAGGCGCCCGACCCGGAGGCCGTCGCCACGCTCGGCCGCCTGGCTCGGCACGGTGCACCCGGGGCCGACCCGGCGACCTGGTACGGCCTCGCCGAGCCGTCGACCGACGAGCCGCTCTGGGCCGACGACGAGCGGGTGCCCGTGTCGCCGTCGCGCATCGAGGCGGCGGCGCGGTGCGCGCTGCGCTGGGCGCTCGAGTCGGCCGGCGGCTCGCCCGCGGCGAGCGCGCAGCAGACCCTCGGCACGCTCATCCACTCGATCGCGCAGGAGCACCCCCGCGGCACGCGCGAGGAGCTCGCCGCCGCGCTCGACCGGCGCTGGGTCGAGCTGGGCCTCGGTGAGGGCTGGCCGGCGCGGTACACCCGACGGAACGCGGACGCGATGGTCGCTCGGCTCGCGGACTACCTGGCGACCGCCGGCGAGCCCGTGCTGCTCGAGGCCTCGTTCCGCATGGAGACCGACCGTGCGCTCGTCAGCGGCCAGGTCGACCGGATCGAGCGCGCCCCGGGCACAGCGGACGCGGTCCGCGTGGTGGACCTCAAGACCGGCAAGACGGCCCCGCCGACCGGCAAGGTGGCGACGAACCCGCAGCTCGGCGCCTACCAGCTCGCCGTCGACGCGGGGGCGTTCGACGAGCTGCCCGCAGGCACCACGAGCGCGGGCGCCCAGCTCGTGTACCTCGGCACGGGGAAGGCCGGCACGGTGCGACGGCAGGACGCGCTGGCCACGGCCGACGACCCGGAGTGGGCGCGCACGCTCGTCGACGAGGTCGCGGGCTCGATGGCCGCGCGATCGTTCGCCGCGACCGTCAACGACCAGTGCGACCGGTGCCCGGTCCGGCGCTCGTGCCCGCTGCGCGACGAGGGCGGGCAGGTGACCGAGTGAGCACGACGCAGGCACCGGAGGTGCTGCTGAGCGCGCGGCAGATCGCGGCGCTCCTCGGCGGCCCGGGTCCGACCGACGAGCAGGTCCGCGTGATCGAGGCGCCGCTCGCGCCCGCGCTCGTCGTCGCGGGCGCCGGCTCCGGCAAGACGGAGACCATGGCGGCGCGGGTCGTGTGGCTGCTCGCCAACGGCGTGGTCGCACCCGACCAGGTGCTCGGCCTGACGTTCACGCGCAAGGCGGCCGGCGAGCTGCAGGACCGCGTCCGCCTCCGGCTGCGCCGGCTCGCGCGCGCCGCGGCCGACGCCGGGGTCACGCTGCCCGGGCCGTCCGTCGCCGACGACCTGCTCGGCGGGCTGTCCCGACCGACGGTCGCCACGTACAACTCGTACGCCGCGTCGCTCGTGGTCGACCACGCGCTGCGGCTCGGGCTCGACCCGTCGGCGCGGCTGCTCGGCGAGGCCGCGCAGTGGCAGCTCGCGGCCGACGTCGTGGAGGCGTGGCTCGGCGACCTCGACACCGACGCGGCCACCTCGACGGTCACCGAGGCGGTGCTCGCGCTGTCGGGCGCGCTCGACGAGCACCTTCTCGACCCCGATGAGGCGCGGCGCCGGATCGACGGGATCGTCGAGGCGATCGAGGCGACGCCCGGATCGCTCATGGCCGAGGTGCGCGGCCTGGTGCGTTCACTCGGCGAGCGGGCTCGGGTGCTGGACCTCGTCGCGGAGTACCGCGCCCGCAAGCGCGCGGCCGACGCGATCGACTTCGGTGACCAGGTCGCGCTCGCGGCCCGGCTCGCGCGCGACGTGCCCGAGGTCGGCGCCGCCGAGCGCGACCGGTTCCGGGTCGTGCTGCTCGACGAGTACCAGGACACCTCGTACGCGCAGCTGGAGCTCCTGCGCGCCCTGTTCGGCGACGGGCACCCCGTGACCGCGGTCGGTGACCCGCAGCAGTCGATCTACGGCTGGCGCGGCGCGAGCGCGGGCGGCCTCGAGCGGTTCCCGGCGACGTTCCGCGCGGTCGACGCCGACGGGACGCGCCGTTCCGCGGACGTGCACTGGCTGTCGACGTCGTGGCGCAACGATCGCGCGATCCTCGACGCCGCGAACCGGATCGCCGCCCCGCTGCGGGCCGCCGCCGCGGCACGGGTCGAGGTTCCCGTCCTGACGGCGCGTCCCGACGCGGGTCCCGGCCGGGTGCATGCGCACGTCGCGGCGACGGTCGAGGACGAGGCGCGCGCGGTCGCGCGGTTCGTCAAGGAGCGGTGGCGCCCCGCGGGTTCCGACCAGCAACGCGTCACCGCCGCGGTGCTGTGCCGCAAGCGGTCGCAGTTCGGCGCCCTGCGACGTGCGCTGCGTGCCGAGGACCTACCCGTCGAGGTGGTCGGCCTCGGCGGCCTCCTCGCGGCACCCGAGGTCGTCGACCTCGTCGCGGTCCTGCAGGCGGCGCACGACCCCACGCGCGGCGATGCGCTCGTGCGGCTGCTCACGGGCGCGCGCACGCGGCTCGGTGCGGCGGACCTGCACGCGCTCGCGGCGTGGGCCGCTGACCAGACCGGCCGCGCGAACCGGCGTGAGCGCACGGGCGAGGAGGGTGCGCCGGTCCAGGCCGACGTCGTGGACGAGCGCAGCATCGTCGACGCGCTCGACGCCGTGGGCGAGCACCCGGAGCGCGAGTGGACGAGCCGCTCGGGCCGCGCGCTGTCGCCCGCGGGTCGCTTGCGGGTCGCGGAGCTCGCGCGCGTCCTGCGCACCCTGCGCGCGCACGCGTACCTCCCCGTGCCCGAGCTCGTCGCCGAGGCGGAGCGCCTCCTGGGCCTCGACATCGAGCTCGCGGCCCGGTCGGTCACGGCGCCCGCGCGGGCGCGTGCCCAGCTCGACGCGTTCCGCGACGTCGCCGTCGAGTTCGCGCAGTCCTCCGACCACCCCACGCTCGGCGGGTTCCTCGCGTGGCTCGAGGCCGCCGAGGAGCGCGAGAACGGCCTCGACCTGCCGGTCGTCGAGCCCGACCCGGACGCGGTGCAGCTCATCACCGTCCACGGCGCGAAGGGGCTCGAGTGGGACGTCGTCGCCGTCGCGGGCCTCGTCGACGGCGGCCTGCCCGCGACTGCCACCCAGGGCAAGGACGGCCCGAAGGACTCTGCCTGGCTGAAGGGCCTCGGCTCGTTGCCGTACCCGCTGCGCGGCGACCGGGACGACCTGCCGAGCTTCGAGTACGCGGGAGCGGCCGACGGCAAGGACCTCGAGCGCCGTCGCCAGGCGTTCCTGCAGGCCGCAGGGGAGCACGAGGTGGCCGAGGAGCGCCGCCTCGCGTACGTCGCGCTCACGCGGGCGCGCTCCGAGCTCCTGCTGAGTGCGGCGTGGTGGGGCGACGGCGTCCGGCCGCGACCGATCTCGCTGTTCCTCGACGAGCTCGCCGTCGACGGGCTCATCGAGATCGACGCCTGGGCGGACGCGCCGACGCCTGTGGACGGCAAGCCCGAGCAGGCGGCCGGCGACCCGGCGGTGTGGCCCGTCGACCCGTTCGGGACGGCGACCGAGTCGCGCCGTGCGGCCGTGGAGCGGGCGGCGACGTGGGTGCGTGCGGCCGCCGGCGACGTCGGCTCGACGGACCTGACGGGCCGCTGGGCCGCGCTCGCGGACCGGCTGCTCGACGAGCAGGAGCGTGCGTCGGCTCCCCTGCAGGAGGTCGAGCTCCCGTCGCACCTGTCCGCGTCCGCGCTCGTCCGGCTCGCCGCCGACCCCGACGAGTTCGCACTCGGGCTGCGCCGGCCGGTGCCCTCGCGCCCGTCCCCGCAGGCACGCCGCGGCACCCAGTTCCACGCGTGGGTCGAGGGCTGGTTCGGCCGCGCCGCACTCGTCGACGTCGACGAGCTCCCGGGAGCGGACGACGAGACCGCCCCGACTGCCCCCGACGAGGCAGCGCTTCGCGTCGCGTTCCTCGCGAGCCCCTGGGCGCGACGCGAGCCGGTCGCCGTCGAGGTCGACGTCGAGACGTCGGTCGACGGGTACGTGCTGCGCTCGCGGATCGACGCCGTCTTCGTCGACGACGACCGCTCGGACCTGTCGCCGGACGAGCAGGGCGTGGTGGTGGTCGACTGGAAGACCGGCGCGCCGCCGTCCGACCCGCGCGCACGCGCCGCGCGCGAGATCCAGCTCGCCGTCTACCGCCTGGCCTGGTCCCGCTGGTCGGGCGTTCCGGTGGATCGCGTGCGTGCGGCGTTCTGCTACGTCGCGACGGGCACGACGGTGTACCCGGACCGGCTGATGGGGGAGGACGAGATCGTGGCGCTCCTTCGCCGCGCGGTCGCCGACCGGCGCGCGGCGCCCGACTCAGTCGGGAACGCCTGACTCGGCCGCGACGCAGCTGTCAGGCGGGCGACCTGACCGGTCGACCCGGCCAGGACGTGGCGGTCTGGCGAGGCCGCAGTCAGGCGAGCAGGCCGTCAGGCGAGCACGCAGTCAGGCGAGCAAGCAGTCAGGCGAGCACGCGGTCAGGCGAGCAGGCCGCGAGGCGAGCAGGCCGTCAGGCCAGCGACGGCTCCGGCTCCGCCTCGTCGAGCGCCCGCGTGTGCGCGTCGAGGTCCTCGAGCATCGACACCGCGTCCTCGACCACGTCCGCATTCTTCGTCCGCACCCCGTAGAGCAGCCACCGCACGAGCGCGAGCTCGCCCGACAGCAGCGCCCGGTCGGCCAGGTGCGGGTCGAGGAGCTCGGTCCGGCGCAGCTGGTACGCCTCCATGAGCGACTCCGCCGCCTCGGGCGGCGCCGCGACGAGCAGCCACGCGAGGTCGTCGGCGGGATCGGCGACGCACGCGTCACCCCAGTGCAGGACGCCCGACACCTCGTCGTCGTGCACCAGCAGCCGCTCGCCCGTCACGTCGCCGTGCACCACGGTCGGGCTGAAGCGCCACAGGGCCACGTCCTCGAGCCGCTCCTCCCAGCGCCGCAGCAGCGTCGCGGGGACGCGGCCCGTGCGGGCGGCCTCGTCGACCTCCGCCTGACGCCGCGCGCGGTACGTCTCGGGCTCGTACACCGGCAGCCCGGCGTTCTCGACGATCGACGTCGGCAGCTCGTGGATCGCGGCGATCGCGCGCCCGACGGAGGCGGCGAGTCCCGGCCCGGGACGGAGGTGCTCGACGGCCAGCGCGGTCCCGGGGATCTCGGCGTGCACCGCGGCGCGGCCGCCCTCGGGCAGGTGCGCGAACCCGGCGGGGCGTGCCACGGAGAACGGCAGCGCGCCGCGCTGCACCTGCTCGTCGAGCGCCTCGAGCAGCACCACCTCGGCCTCGAGCGCCGCACCGGCGGCAGCGCTGACGGGCGCGCGCACCACCCAGCGCTTGCGGGTCGCGTCGATGACCACCGCGATGTCGAAGTCCGTGCCGGGTTGAGCCGGCCGGCGGACGTCGAACGCGTCCAGTCCGGGGACGGCGACCGTCGCGAGGGCGGCGAGTGCGAGGGGCGATCGGACCACGCGCTCAGCCTAGGTGCGGCACAGCCGCCTCCCGGGCGCGCGCCCTCGGCGTGTCACGTCCGATTCGTCCGGCGCGTCCGACCGTCGGCCGTGTGTAGCGGCCGTGACCGGCTCACGTCTCGGCGCTGGGTACCGTGGGCGCCGTGATCCCCGACGAGCTCCCGCTCTCGCGCGCGCTCGTCGACCGCGCTGCTCATCTCCGCGCTGACGCCTCGGCCGTGGACGACGCGCGCGCCGACCCCACGACGCGCGTCCTCCTGGTCGGCGACTCGTCCGTCGTCCTCAGCGCCGACGGCGAGCTCGCGCTGCTGACCCCGGCGGACGCCGACGAGGCCGCGGCCACGCTCGAGGGCACGCCGGCCGACGAGCCCGGGACCGCCCACGACGCGGAGCAGTGGCTCCTGCTCGGCGCGGACGACGGCGGCCGCTACCTGGCTCGCCGGGTGCGCGCGACGCGGCCCGCTCCGCCCACGGGATCCCCGAGCGACGTCCTCGTGCACCGCCGCGAGGCGCCGCCAGCGCCCCGCGAGCTCCCGTCGGGCTTGGTCCGGGCCGCCCTGCGCACGGTCGGCGCCGACCTGGGTGCGCGCGACGCGGGCCTCGCCACCGCCGCCGTCGCGCTCGACGCATGGCACTCGCGCCACCCGCGCTGCCCCCGCTGCGGCGGCCCGACCCGCATCACGCAGGCCGGCTGGGTCCGCACCTGCGAGGTCGACGGCTCGGAGCACTACCCCCGGACCGACCCGGCGGTGATCATGGCCGTGATCGACGACGCCGACCGGCTGCTGCTCGGGCACGCCGCGGCGTGGGCGGCGGGCCGATGGTCGACGCTCGCCGGGTTCGTCGAGGCCGGCGAGTCGCTCGAGCACGCGGTGCGCCGCGAGGTGCTCGAGGAGACCGGCGTCGTCGTCGGAGAGGTCAAGTACCGGGGCAGTCAGCCGTGGCCGTTCCCCGCGTCCCTCATGGTCGGGTTCCACGCCCGCGCCACGACGGGGGACGTGCGGGTCGACGGCGTCGAGCTGACCGACGCGCGCTGGTTCACACGCGAGGAGCTCGCGCGGGCCGTGGTCGACGGCGAGGTCATCCCGCCGGGACGGTCATCCATCGCGCGGGCGCTGGTCGAGGACTGGTTCGGCGGCCCGCTGCCCGCGGGGGCGGCCGCGTTCTGACGGCGGCGCGTCCGACGTCAGCTCAGTCGGGCCTGGACCTCGGCCAGCGACGGGTTCGTGGCCGCCGACCCGTCCGGGAAGACGACGGTCGGCACCGTGCGGTTGCCGCCGTTGATGGACTCGACGAGCGACGCCGCGTCCTCGTGGTCCTCGACGTCGATCTCGGTGTAGCCGATGCCGGCCGAGGCGAGCTGCGTCTTGAGCCGTCGGCAGTACCCGCACCACGTGGTCGTGTACATCGTGATCGTGCCGGGCTCGGGCAGCGTGGTCGTCATCGGGTTCCTCGCGACGTCGGTTCGATAGGTCGGGCGCGCGTGTCTCGCGCCTGCGCACCGCGCAACGTCCCGACCCGCCGGTCGATTCCCGGTCGGCGTCGCGTCCACAGGGGGCGGCCCGAGGGGGCCGGCGCTGTCGGTGCGGGCTGAGACACTGTGCGCGATGTCCGCCGACGCCCTCCTCGACGCGCTCGACCCCGAGCAGCGCGCCGTCGCGCTCGCGCTCCGCGGTCCGGTGCGGGTGCTCGCCGGCGCGGGCACCGGCAAGACGCGCGCGATCACGCACCGCATCGCGTACGGCATCCGCACGGGGGTCTACCGCCCGGCCAACGTGCTGGCGGTGACGTTCACGGCGCGCGCCGCGGGCGAGATGCGCACGCGGCTCCGCGAGCTCGGCGCGCCGGGTGTCCAGGCGCGCACCTTCCACTCCGCGGCCCTGCGCCAGCTCGGGTTCTTCTGGCCGAAGGTGGTGGGCGGTGCGCCGCCGCGCCTGGTCGAGGCCAAGGCGCAGCTCGTCGCCGAGGCCGCGCGCCGCGTGGGGCTGTCCGTCGACCGCGAGAGCGTGCGCGACCTCGCCTCGGAGATCGAGTGGGCCAAGGTCGGCCTCGTCGTCCCGGACGACTACGAGAAGGCGCTCGCCGCGACGGGTCGCCCGGCCCCCGCTGGCGCGGACGCGCAGGCAGTCGCGCGGCTGATGGCGGCGTACGAGCAGGTCAAGGACGAGCGGGCCGTCATCGACTTCGAGGACGTCCTGCTGCTGCTCGCCGCGATGCTCGCCGAGCGCCGCGACGTCGCGGAGACCGTGCGCGAGCAGTACACGCACTTCGTGGTCGACGAATACCAGGACGTCAGCCCCCTGCAGCAGCACCTGCTCGAGCAGTGGCTCGGCGGCCGCAACGAGCTGTGCGTCGTCGGCGACCCGAGCCAGACGATCTACTCGTTCGCCGGCGCCACGCCGCACCACCTGCTCTCGTTCACCCAGCGCTACCCGCGCGCGACGACGGTCGAGCTCGTGCGCGACTACAGGTCCACCCCGCAGGTCGTCGCACTGGCGAACCGCGTGATCGCGCAGACGCTGCGCGCGGGCGGGCCGCGCCCGCTCGAGCTGCGCGCGCAGCGACCCGACGGCCCCGAGGTCGGCTACGTCGCCTACCCGGACGACGAGGCCGAGGCAGCCGGTGTCGCGCGGGCCGCGGCGCGGCTCGTCGCGAGCGGGGTGCCCGCCGCGCAGATCGCGATCCTCTACCGCACGAACGCGCAATCCGAGGCGTTCGAGGCGGCGCTCGCCGAGGCCGGGGTCGGCTACCAGGTGCGCGGCAACGAGCGGTTCTTCGCGCGTCGTGACGTCCGCGACGCGCTGGTGCTGCTCCGCGGTGGCGCACGCGCCGCCGATCCGGACGTCCCGATGCCCGAGGCGGTGCGCGACATCCTGCGCAACGTCGGCTGGGCCGAGGAGCCGCCGCCGGCGCGGGGCGCGGTGCGCGAGCGGTGGGACGCGATGCAGGCACTCGTCGGCCTCGCCGACGCGCTCGCGGCCGCGCCGCCCGAGGGCCGGGAGCGCGCCACGGTCGCGGACCTCGTCGCGGAGCTCGACGAGCGTTCGTCGGCACAGCACGCGCCCACGATCGACGGCGTCACGCTCGCGTCGCTCCACGCCGCCAAGGGGCTCGAGTGGGACGCGGTGTTCCTGGTCGGCGCGCGCGAGGGGCTGATCCCCACGCTGCAGGCGGAGACACCGGCGGCCGTCGCCGAGGAACGCCGCCTGCTCTACGTCGGCGTCACGCGCGCACGCGAGCACCTGCAGGTGTCGTTCGCCCGCGCCGGTCGGCCCGGTGGCCGGGCGTCGCGCTCGGCGACGCGGTTCCTGCGCGACGTCTGGCCGCAGGGCGGCCCCGCGAGTGATGCCGCGACCCGCCCCGAGTCCGTGGCCACGGACGCGCGGGTCGTCGAGCGGCTCACCGCCTGGTGCGCCGAGCGGGCCCACGCCGACGGGGTGCCGGCTCGGTCGTTGCTCACGAGCGCGCAGATCGACGAGGTCGCACGGCTGCGGCCACGGACGCTGCAGGAGCTCGCCACGGTGCGCGGCATCGGCCAGCAGAAGCTGCGCGTCATCGGCGACGGTGTGCTCGCGGCGGTCGCCGGCGGCGAGGCGCGGCGGCGCTGAGGTCGCCCGCACCGGGCCCCGAGGGGCGCCGCCGAGGCGGCCGAAGGGCCAGGTGAAACCGACTTCCCGGTTCTTTCAAGAATTCGTGGTTAATCGGTTGTCCGGGTCGATCGACCGGGCCTAGGGTGGCACACGTCCCCAACGTGAGCTCCGGCCAGTGACGGCCAGGAACGATCCCCAGAAGGAGGTGGCAGCCGAGATGGACATTCAGATCACCGCGACGTATCGCAACGCGGCTCCGTGCGCTGCCCTTCTCCAGGGGTGGCGTATGCCCGCGTCCGAGCACGTCTCGCGCTTTGGGGCCGTCGACACGGCAGCAGTCGTGAACGCGAGCAAGCGCACGTCCGACCCCCGACTCCGACTCGGGACTCCACCGGCCTGAACCAGGCCGACAGGTCATCAAGGCCGCGGAGTCCGTTCTCGGATCCGCGGCCTTCGTCTTTCCCGCTCGGGCGGGTGAGCCAGCGGTCGCCGATCCGGCACCCGACGCAAGACGCTCACCAGCAAGAAGCAGGAGGACATCGTGCGGCTCACGACGCTGCTCGACACCATCAACCAGGGTGGATCGGGTCCCTGGCCGGCCGGCAGCCCCGAGACCACCGACGACGCCACGGTCTTCGACGACCTGGTCCAGACCCTCGTCCCGTGCCGTTCCCACGACCCGGAGCTGTGGTTCGCCGAGCGAACCGCCGAGGTGGAGCTGGCCAAGGCTCTCTGCCGCGACTGCCCGCTTCGCGACGGCTGCCTGGCCGGCGCCATCGAACGCGCCGAGCCCTGGGGCGTCTGGGGCGGAGAGGTCTTCATCGGCGGGGTCGTCGTCCCGATGAAGCGCGGCCGTGGTCGGCCGCGCAAGAACCCGGCCGCCTGACGGCGGCTCACCGCCGGACCGGCTGCACGAGTGCGCCGGTCCGGCGGCGCCCGGGGCCGGCGCCGGCCCGGTCCCGGGACGTCAGACCGTCGGTGCCTCGGCCACCGGCACGCCGGACCACGTGGGCGGCGCGGCGCACCCCCACGACGGGTGCGCCGCCCACTCCCGCCGCAGCGGCAGCGCGTACGGCGCGACGACCTCGTAGGTGACGCCCCGCAGGGGGGAGCGACCACCGTCGAGGTGCGCGAGCACCGCCGCTGCGGCGAGCCCCGCGCTCACCGCGGCGACCGCGAGCACGCTTCCGGCGGCGAACCCGGTCGGGGGCGCGACGCCGGCGGCCGCGCCCACCTGGGTGCCCAGCTGGGGAGCGACGTCGGACCACTGAGGGTCCGCGTCGGCGCGGTGCAGGTCGAGGCACCGCAGGCAGGCGCCGTCGCCGGGCACGACGAGCGGCCCCACCAGCACGTCGCCCTCTCGCTCGACGACCGACAGGTGCACCACTCCCGCCGCGACCAGCCGCGGCCCCTGCTCGGGATCGGCCACGTCCGTGTCGACGACGACGAGGACGTCGGGCGCCCCGCCGGTCAGTGCCACCTCGGGCGCCACGTCGCGCAGCCGACGTGCGCCGACGACGTCACGCGGGGCACCGACGTCGCCCCAGCCGTAGCCGCCCGGGGCGATGTCGCCCGACCGCACAGGGCGCGCGTCGTCGAGCAGCAGCGTGCCGACCCCGGCCGCCGCGAGTGTCGCGGCGATGGCGAGCCCCACGGGCCCGAGGCCCATGACGCCGACGCAGCCGGCGGCGCGCGCGGACACGACGTCGCCGAGGCCCACGAGCTCGGCGATCTGCGGTTCGGCGCCCAGCTGGCCGGACCGCCGGTCGCGCGCTCCGCCGCCGAGCCCGGCGCGGTCGAGGTCGGCGACGATGCGCGCCGCGCGGCGCTCGTCCACGCCCTGGCGCGCCCCGACGGCCGTCAGGTCGCCGCCCGCGCCGAGGGTCGCGAGCGCGTCCGCCTCGGCTGCGGTCAGGTCGTCGACCAGGACGGCCCAGCGCGGGTCGGTACCGATCTGCACGGAGTGCGGTCCGCGACGGAGAACGCGTAGCCCCGGGCGCAGTCGCACGCGTCCTCCGCTCGTCGGCCACGCACTGTGGCACGACCCAGCGGACGGCGGTCGCGATCCGTCCACAGGAGCCGACGCCCCGGCCGGAGAACGGCGGAGGGGCGCCGTCCCGTGGACGACGCCCCTCCGCGGAGGTTCAGCGGTGGCTCACGCCTTGCCGAGGATCCGGTTCAGCTTGGTGCCGCAGACCGGGCACACGGCCTTGGCCATCTTGCGGCCCGACTCGGAGACGACGACCTCGCCCTCCGCCTCGCGCTTCTCCTTGCACTTCACGCAGTAGAACTCGCCTGCGTACGTCTCGGCCACGGGGGACCTCCATCGGTGTCAGGGGCACCGGTCCGGGTCGCCGGCCGGCGGCTCGGACCGCGTCTCCACCAGCGACCGAGCGACGACAACAGTAGTGGGCGGTACCGCCGGGTCGGCCCAGGTCAGCGCAGGACGCACGGCGTGTCGGGCGTCCGTGGGCCGCGCGGGCTCCGGTCGAGGGCGGCACGCTAGCGTGCACCCTGTGACGCACCACACGTCCGACCTGGCGAACGTCGAGGTCCGCCGCTCGCGCAAGCGTGTGCGGACCGTCTCGGCGTGGCGCGAGGGCGACCGGACGATCGTGGCGATCCCCGCGCGGTTCACGCGCACGCAGGAGCGCGAGTGGGTGCGGCGCATGCTGGCCCGGCTCGCCGCCCAGGAGCGCCGGCGCCGGCCGTCGGACGACGAGCTCGCGGCGCGTGCCGCCGACCTGTCGACGCGGTACCTGGGCGGTCGTGCGACGCCGACGAGCGTCGCCTGGTCGTCGAACCAGGGGCGACGCTGGGGTTCCTGCACGCCGTCGGACGGGACCATCCGCATCTCCGACCGCGTGCGCGGCATGCCGCGCTGGGTGCTCGACTACGTGCTGCTGCACGAGCTGGCGCACCTGCTGCACAACGGCCACGGACCGGCCTTCTGGGCCGAGCTCGACGCGTACCCACGCACGCAGCGGGCCCGCGGGTTCCTCGAGGGCTACTCGTACCGCGCGGACGGCGCGGGTGAGCCGACGGGCGACGAGGCCGAGGAGGCGGACGAGGAGGCCGACGTGCTCGAGGACGACCCGCGCGACAACCCCGTCACGCTCGAGGCCGACGACGAGACGGGAGCGGCGCGCGGCGTGTGACGGCCGGCGATCGCCCGGCTCGGCCACGGGGAGATGGCGCCGGGCGTCCGGCACCGCGCGGACCGGCCGTGCCGGCGCATGACCGGCGGCACGACGCCGACCTTCGCGTCACTCGCCCGACGCGGCGCCCCCGTCGGACCCGTCGCCCAGCAGCTCCGCGATCGCGCGGTCGACGGCCGCGGACTCGTCGGCGGCGGCCGTGCGGCGCGCGGTGTAGCCCGCGGGGTCGTCGAGGTCCTCGGCGGTCGGCATCAGGTCGGGGTGATCCCACACGGCGTCGCGTGCGCTCTGCCCACCGTCGCGCGCGATCTGCGCCCACAACGTCGCGGCGTCGCGCAGGCGGCGCGGCCGGAGCTCGAGGCCGACGAGGTTGGCGAACGTCTGCTCGGCGGGGCCGCCCGCGGCTCGGCGGCGGCGGATCATCTCGCGGAGCGCGACGGTGTGGGGCAGGTGGGGCAGCGCGGCGCTGGTGCTCACCTCGTCGACCCAGCCCTCGACGAGCGCGAGCGCGGTCTCGAGCCGGCCGAGCGCGGCCTCCTGCTCGGGAGTCGTCTGCGGCGCGAACACGCCGCCGGAGAGCGCCTGCTGGAGCGCGGACGCATCCGTCGGGTCGATCGAGCGGACGGCCTCCTCGAGCTGGTCGGCGTCGATCGTGATGCCGCGCGCGTACGCGGCCACGGCGCCGAACAGGTGTGCGCGGAGCCACGGGACGTGCGTGAACAGGCGGCTCGCGGCGGCCTCGCGCAGCGCGAGGAACAGGCGGACCTCCTCGGCGGGAGCGTCGAGGTCCTCGGCGAAGTCCGCGACGTTGCTCGCCACGAGCGCGGGTGCGGGCCGGTCGAGCAGGGGGAGCCCGATGTCCGTGGTGCCGAAGACGTCGCGCGCGAGCGTGCCGGCCGCCTGGCCGACCTGCATGCCGAACACCGCGGAGCCGAGGCGGCGCATCAGCTGTGACGGGTCGAGCCCACCCGGCAGCGACACGTCCGCGCCGAGGTCCTCGGGGAGCGCGCCGGCGAGCGCGTCGCTCAGGGCGGCCGAGAGCGACGTGGCGACGGGCTCGGTGAGCGTGCGCCACGTCGGGAGAGTCGCCTCCACCCACTCCGCGCGGCTCCAGGCCCGGGGCGTGCCGGCGGACGGGGGCAGGTCGGTGGCGGCGTCGAGCCAGAGCTCGGCGACGCCCAGCGCGTCGGTGACCTCGCGCGACTGGGCCGGCGTCAGCGCCGGGTCGCCGCCCTGCGCGGCGACCTGCCGGGCGAGGTCGTGAGCCATCGGCCAGTTCACCGAGGCGTCGCCACCCGCCGCCATCATGCTGTTGACCTGCGCGAACATCGCCCGGACCGTGGCAGGATCGGTGGGCAGCTCGCTCGCGCCGGCGAGCTGCGCCGGGTCGAAGCCCTGGGCGCGGAGCTCGCGCACGGCGTCGGCGGCACCTTCCTCGCCGAGGATCGCGCGCAGCATCTGCTCCCACGGGGGGACGTCGGACGGACCGGTCGGGTCGTGCTGGCTCACGCGGGACCTCCTGCGACGATGGGCCCACGACGGGCTGCCGACGGGCTCACGATCGGCGCGGTGGCGCACGGCGCGCGCCGACCGGCCGAGGCTGGTCGGACCACGGTAACCAGGCAGGCGAGGGGCGGGGACGGGTGGACGAGCCGGTTCGCTCAGGGCGCAGCGCGCGATCGCGAGCGCGGACGTCGGAGGCCGGGACGAACGGCGCGGCGGCAGCGGGCGGCACGCACGACGACCGTGTGGTCGTCGTCGGCCGCGGGCCCGTCGCTGCTGCCGTCGCGCGGTCGTGGCCCGGCTCGACGCTGCTCGACGACGCGCCCGCCGCCGACGCGACCGCGCACGGCGCACGCGCCGCCGGTGTCGCGCCGACGACCGCTGCCGGTGTCCCGTCGACGACCCCCGCCGGGTCGGCCGCCGCGCCGCGCGCCGCAGGAGGCGATCCGGTGCCCGCGGCGCCCACCCCGGTGCGACCCACCGCCCTCGAGGACGCGTTCGCGGGCGCTGATGTCGTCGTCCTCGTGGCGCTGCCCGGCGAGCCCGTGCGCGGGCACGGCTGGCACGAGCGGCAGGCCGCCCTCGTGTCGCGCACGCAGCGGCTCCTCGCGGCGGCGCGCAGCGCGAAGGTGCGCCACGTCGTGGCCGTGACGTCTGCGGTCGTGCACGGTGCGCGGCCCGACCGTCCGCTGATCCATGACGACGAGCCCCTGCAGCGCCTCGACGACGCCGCCCGCGACGGCCTGGTGGGCGACCTGCTCGCGGTCGAGTCGGTGCTCGCGCGCGCGGCCCGGCGGCGCAGCCCGCTGCTCACGGTGCTGCGCCCCGCCGCGGTCGTCGGACGCGGCGTCGACACGTTCGTCACGCGGCACTTCGAGGCTCCGCGGCTGCTGACGGTGCGGGGTGCGGTGCGCGAGTGGCAGTTCGTCCACGTGGACGACCTCGCGGCCGCGGCCCGCCTCGTCGTCGAGCGGCGGATGGCCGGCACCTTCACCGTCGGCGCGCCGGACGTGCTGACGCCCACGCAGGTGGAGGCCGCGTCGGGCATGCGGCGCATCGAGCTCGCGCCCGCCACGGCGTTCGGGACCGCCGAGCGGCTGCACCGGGTGGGCGTGCTGCCGTCGGCGTCGGGCGAGCTCGCGTTCGTCGTGTACCCGTGGACCGTGGCGTCCGACGGGCTGATCGCGGCGGGCTGGGCGCCGGCGCACAGCAGCGCGCAGTGCCTCGACGTGCTGCTCGAGGGCGTCCAGGGCCGGCTCGCGGTCGCCGGCCGGCGGGTCGGCGCGCGGGATGCGGCGGCGCTCGGTGCCGCGGGTGCCGCGGTCGCGCTGATCGGCACGGCGGCGATCTGGCGGCAGGCCCGCCACCGCCGCGGCCGGTAGCGCGCGCAGCCCCGCCGCGATCCGCCGCCGCGGTCCGTAGCGCGCGGCGCCGCCCGCGAGCCGCGCACGACGGCGCTCAGGGGTCGACCGGACGCCGGAGGCGGGCCGTACCGCGAGCCGGTCGCGCCGCAGGTCGCGGTCCCGGCGAACGCCGGACGGGCGCTCGCGGTCCGGGAACGCGGCGTCCAGGTGGCTGGTGCATGATCATGGCGTGCCGGACGAGATCGACCCCGCAGCGCCGCCCGCCGACGGAGGCCCGGCCTGGTTCCCGCCCGCGCAGCCGGCGATGCGCTCGAGCCGGCGCTCGGTCGTGCTTGCCGTCTCCGCGCTGGTCACGGCCGTGCTGCTGGGCGTCCTCGTGGTCGCGCCCGCGCCCTACGCGGTCGACAGCCCCGGACCGACCAAGGACGTGCTCGGGACGGACAACGGGACGCCGCTCATCACGATCAAGGGCGCCCAGACGTACGACCCGACGGGCCAGCTCCGCCTCGTCACGGTGTCCGGCACGGGCGGCCCCGGGTTCCCGTCGACGGTCCTGACCGTGCTGCGCGGCTGGATCTCCCGGTGGTCCGTCGTGCTGCCTCGCGAGGACCTGTACCCCGAGGGCAAGTCGCAGGACGAGATCGACCAGACGAACCAGCAGCAGATGACGACGTCGCAGGAGGACGCGACCGTCGCGGCGCTCACCGAGCTCGGCTACGCGGTGCCGGCCACCCTCACCGTGGCGGGCACGGTGCAGGGGTCCGGCGCGGACGGCAAGCTCCAGAAGGGCGACGTCATCACCGCGATCGACGGCAAGGCCGTCCCCACCTACCAGGATCTGGCCGACGTGCTGGCCGCCGTGAAGCCGGGCGCGACGATCACGGTGACGGTGAAGCGCGGCGGCTCGTCGGTCGAGGTCCCGGTCGTCACCGGCAAGCGCCCCGACGGCTCGGCGCAGATCGGCATCTACATCGACCCCACGTTCCACCCGCCGATCGACGTGAAGATCAGCATCGACAACATCGGCGGGCCGAGCGCCGGCACGATGTTCGCGCTGGGCATCATCGACATGCTCACGCCCGCGGACGAGGCGAAGGGCCAGGTCATCGCGGGGACGGGCACGATCTCCATCACGGGAGACGTCGGCCCGATCGGCGGGATCCGGCAGAAGATGGCGGGGGCGGTCCGCGACGGGGCACGGTGGTTCCTCGCGCCCGACTCGAACTGCAACGAGGTCGTCGGCCACGTGCCGCGCGGCCTGCACGTGGCCAAGGTGTCGACGCTGCACGGGGCGCGCGAGGCCGTCGCCGCGATCGGTGAGGGCAAGGGCGAGACGCTGCCGACCTGCTCCTGACGAGGCAGTCGCGCCCGTCACGTGAGCGTCGCGCGCGCCGCGTCAGGCGAGCGCCGAGCGCACCGCGTCAGGCGAGCGTCGAGCGCACCGCCGCGACGAGCCCCGGCACCAGGTCCGGACCGTGCCCCACCGCGTCGTCGGCGTCGTTCGC
Source organism: Cellulomonas alba (assembly GCF_030362835.1). GTDB lineage: Bacteria > Actinomycetota > Actinomycetes > Actinomycetales > Cellulomonadaceae > Cellulomonas > Cellulomonas alba. The sequence goes on along the minus strand of NZ_JAUCGQ010000001.1, from coordinate 1,010,733 downwards.
GCGGGTCCGCACGGCGCACCACGCGGCGCCCCCGCGCAGCACGCCGACGGCGAGCCGCACGTCCTGCCGCTCGGGGTGCGTCAGCAGGTACTCGAGCGCGGCCGCCTCGTCGTCCGGCACGTGCTGCTCGGCCGCGGGCGGCAGCACGATCCGCTCGACCGTCACCGCGGCGCCGTCGACCGACTCCGGCCAGGTCAGGCCCGCCAGGAGCGACTCGAGGTCGGGCGCCCCGGGGAGCTCCTCCTGCTCGATCGACGTCAGGTGCCACGGCTCGGCCGCCGCGGCCGCGAGGACCTCGGGCGTCAGCTGCGCGGCGAGGCCCGGCTCGGCGGCCAGCGCGGCCTGCGTCCGCACCAGCGCGAACACCCGCACCGGCGCGTCCCAGCCGGCGGCGGCCACGTGGTGCTCGATCTCGCGCACGGCGTCGGCGAGCGCGCGCTGAGCGGGGTCGGCGGTCGTCTGCGGGGCGGGGGAGTCGTCGGTCACGGCCCCATCGTCGCATCGCGGGGAGGTCGTCCCGCAGGTGGCACGGTCGTGTGGGAACCTGGGCGTCGACCGGCGCGTTCACGCTGCGAGTGGCGGATCTGCGCCGCTGCGACCGCGCCCCGCCCGGGCGCTCGACGGCCGGCTGCCTGCCGTCCGGCGGGTGCGTCGGGCCCGACCAGAGGACCACCACGTCGTGACAGCCGCGAGCCCGCCCCGCCCCCGCACCCCGCGCCGCCGGAGCGCGCTGATCCCCGCGATCGTCGTCGTCATCGCCCTCGTGGTGCTGCTCCTGGTGCTCGCGCAGCTGTGGACCGAGGGCCTGTGGTTCTCGCAGCTCGGCTACTGGCGCGTCCTGCGGACCGAGTGGCTGACGCGGCTCGCGCTCTTCGTCGGAGGCTTCGCCGTGATGGGCGGCGCGGTGGCGTGGAGCCTCTCGTACGGGTATCGGTCCCGGCCGGTGTACGCGCCGTCGACGCCCGAGCAGGCGAACCTCGACCAGTACCGCGAGGCCGTCGAGCCGCTGCGCCGGCTCGTCACGATCGTCGCGCCGACCGTGCTCGGCCTGTTCGCCGGTGCGGCCGCGGCCCAGCAGTGGCAGACCGTCCAGCTGTGGATCCATGGCGGCACGGTCGGCCAGAAGGACCCGCAGTACGGCGTCGACCTCGGCTTCTACCTGTTCGTGCTGCCGGGGCTGCGGTTCGTCGTCTCGTTCCTGATCGCCGTCACCGTGCTCGCGGGCATCGCGGGCGTCGTCACGCAGTACCTGTACGGCGGCCTCCGGATCGGCGGCCGGCGCGGCGAGGGCTCGCGCACCACGCGGGCGGCGCGCGTCCACCTGTCGGTCATCGCCGCCGTCCTGATGCTGCTCATCGCGGCGAACTACTGGCTCGACCGGTACTCGATCCTCACCAAGGTCGGCGCCAAGATCACGGGTGCGTCGTACACCGACGTCCACGCGGTGATCCCCGCGAAGGCGATCCTCGCCGGCATCGCGGTGTTCGTCGCGGTGACGTTCATCCTCACGGCGGTGCGCGGCAACTGGAGGCTCCCCGCCATCGGCGTCGGGCTCATGATCATCGCCGCCATCGCGGTCGGCGGCATCTACCCGGCCATCGTGCAGCGCTTCCAGGTGCAGCCGAACGCGCAGGACGCCGAGTCGGAGTTCATCCAGCGGAACATCCAGGCGACCCGCACCGCGTACGGCATCGACGACGTCGACGAGCGGGCCTACACCGCGCAGACCACGGCATCCGCCGGCCAGCTGCGCCAGGACGCCGAGACGACCGCGTCGATCCGCCTGCTCGACCCGAACATCGTCAGCCCGTCCTTCAAGCAGCTGCAGCAGGTCAAGGCGTTCTACAACTTCCCCGACACGCTCTCGGTCGACCGCTACACGATCGACGGCCAGAGCCGCGACACGGTGATCGCCGTCCGCGAGCTCGACCAGGGCGGCCTCGACCAGGCGCAGCGGAACTGGGTCAACGACACGACGGTCTACACGCACGGGTACGGGGTGGTCGCCGCCTACGGCAACACGACGCAGGGCCGCGGCGCGCCGGACTTCTTCGAGGGCGGCATCCCGTCCGCCGGCCAGCTCGGCGAGTACCAGCCCCGCATCTACTTCAGCCCGAAGGCGCCCGAGTACTCGATCGTCGGCGGCCCCGAGAGCAGCAAGGGCTGGGAGCTCGACTACCCGGACGACTCGCCGGCGGGCTCGGCCACCACGCGGTTCCCGACGCAGTCGGTCTCGGCGGGCCCGAGCATCGGCAGCCCGTGGAACAAGCTGCTCTACACGATCAAGTTCGGCTCGGAGCAGATCCTGTTCTCCGACCGCGTGACGAGCGACTCGCAGATCCTCTACGACCGTGACCCGCGCGATCGCGTGCAGAAGGTGGCGCCGTACCTGACGCTCGACGGGCGCGTGTACCCCGCCGTGGTCGACGGGCGCGTGAAGTGGATCGTCGACGGCTACACGACCAGCAACCAGTACCCGTACTCGGCGTCGCGCTCGCTCGACGACGCGACGATCGACTCGCTGACCGAGACGTCGCAGGCCGTGCAGGCGCTGTCGCCGAAGAACGTCAACTACATCCGCAACTCGGTGAAGGCGACGGTCGACGCGTACGACGGCTCGGTCACGCTCTACGCGTGGGACCCGAGCGACCCGGTGCTCAAGGCCTGGTCGAAGATCTTCCCCTCGACGCTCGAGCCGCTCTCGTCGATCGACGGCACGCTGATGAGCCACCTGCGCTACCCCGAGGACCTGTTCAAGGTGCAGCGCGCGCTGCTCGGCAAGTACCACGTGACCGACCCGAAGCAGTTCTTCACCGGTGGCGACTTCTGGCAGACGCCGAACGACCCGACCGTGACGCAGAAGGTCGCGCAGCCGCCGTACTACCTGACGCTCAAGATGCCGGACCAGGAGAAGGCGGCGTTCTCGCTGACGACGACGTACATCCCGTTCGGCACCAATGCGCGCGAGACGCTGCAGGGCTACCTCGCGGTCGACGCCGACGCCGGCGGGACGTCCGGGAAGCCCTCGTCCGACTACGGCAAGCTCCGCATCCTGGCGCTGCCGCGCGACTCCAACGTGCCCGGCCCCGGCCAGGTGAACAACAACTTCACCACCGACCCGACGGTGTCGAACGAGCTCAACATCCTGGGCCGCGGCGACTCGACGGTGGTGCGCGGCAACCTGCTCGCGCTGCCGGTCGGGAACGGGTTCCTGTTCGTGCAGCCCGTCTACCTGCAGGCGCGCACCGGCACGGTGTTTCCCCTGCTGCAGCGCGTGCTCGTCTCGTTCGGCGACGACATCGGCTTCTCCGACACGCTCGACGGCGCGCTGGACCAGGTGTTCGGCGGGGACTCCGGGGCGAACGCCGGCGACGCCGGGAAGCCACCGGCCGACAGCACCGGCGGGACGGGCGGCACGGGCACGGGCGGCACCGGCGGCGGCGCCACGCCGTCGCCCGACCAGGCGCAGGCGCGCTCCGACCTCGACCGCGCGCTGCAGCAGGCGCAGAAGGCGATCCAGGACAGCCAGGCGGCCCTGGCCTCGGGCGACTTCACGGCCTACGGGAACGCGCAGAAGGCGCTGCAGAACGCCGTCCAGGAGGCCGTCGACGCGCAGGCGCGGCTCGGCGAGACCACGTCGGGCACGTCCGGTTCGGGCTCGACGGCCAGTCCGACGCCGACCCCGACGCCGACGAACGGGGGCTGACGCTCCCGGGCTCGCTCCCCGTGCCGCCGCGGGCGCCGTCCGATCCCGTGTCCTGCACGCGATTTGGCGGTGTCCCGCGGGTGACGTAAGGTAATCGAGCCGACGCGGGGTGGAGCAGCTCGGTAGCTCGCTGGGCTCATAACCCAGAGGTCGCAGGTTCAAATCCTGCCCCCGCTACACAGTGAACGAAGGCCCGGACCTGATGGTCCGGGCCTTCGTCGTCGGCGCAACCCTCGGGCGCTGCCTCTCGTCCGTGTACCGCCGGGAGCCGATCGGCCGCGTCCGATCATCCGAGCAGACGCTCGAGGTCGGGCGTGAGGCGCCCGGTTCGTCGCACGGCCGCTCGCAGCTCGTCGGCCAGCTGGTGCAGCTCCTCGGGAGCGGCTCGGCTGTGGGCGCCGAACCACAGTTCTCCCCGGGGGCCTGCGAAAGCCCGCCGCCAGTAGCCGACGACCAGCCTCGTCGGGAGGCGGTACAGCATGCGCAGGTTCATCGGGATCTCGGCGTTGCCGTCGGCCCGGAGCGCCGCGAACGCCTCGCGGGTGGCGCTCACCATGAGGCGCATCGTGGACGCATCGGCGGCGAGTGCTGCCGGGACGCCTCCGACGCGGTAGAGCGCGAACGCGATCGGCACGACGAATGCCGTGTGCCCCACGAGCCAGCCTCCGATGTCGGAGCTGATGAGCGTGGGAAAGCCGGCGCCCTCGAGAACACCCTGCAGGCGCCTGACCCGCGGACTGGCGCTGCCGTCCGGCTCGCCGAGCATCGTCTTCTGCTGACGGATCAGCACGAACCTCACGACCGGGCCGTCCCGGCTGCCTCCGGCCGCCGGGAACCCGAACAGTGCACGGCCACCCAGCGCGGCCGTCAGCTCGGCTTGCCGGTGGGCAGTGTTGCCGAAGAACAGCACGTCGGAGCCGTCCGTCATGCCTGTCAGGACGGGCAGTGCGCTCCGCAGCTGCTCAGCCCGCACGGGTACCAGCACCAGGTCGAAGGGATCACCGGCGGCGACGTCGGCGACCGAAGGCACGAGCGCGACGGAGCGGTCCCCGGACTCCGCATCCTCCAGGACCAGCCCATGGGTCTGCAGGTCGACGAGACGGGAACCACGGGCCAGGAGGACCACGTCGTGCCCGACCCGCAGCAGCTTTCCCGCGTACACGCTGCCGATCACGCCGGCGCCCAGCACCAGGATCCGCACGAGTGCACCTCCGAACCCTTCATCTGGTCCCGTCAGTCAACACCGCGTGCAGGGTGCAGGGTCACTGGCGTCATCGGGCGCTGTCGGCCCAGCGAGCGCCGGCTGCTGTCCCGGCGCGCGATCGGTACGTCCTGCCGGTGTGCTCCGCCGCGCCTTCGCTCGGTGGAGAGGCAGGGCCTCAGGGTTGTGTGCGGGCCGGACGAGCGCCTACCGGCGTCGCGGTCCCCGCCGGAGCGCCCCGATCAGCGGCAGGACCGAGACGCCCATCAGGACCTTCGCGAACGTCGGCTCCGCCGGGGACAGCAGGGCACCGGCCACCAGGAGCGCCGTGAACACGATGGCCATCGCGATCCGCTGCACCGAGCGGTCCAGCTCGCGGACGCGCTGGTCGAGCATCGGCGTCCGGAGCGACAGGTCGCCGCGCTCGGCGAGCGTCAGCAGGCGGTCGGTGCGTGCGGGGAGCGCGAGCAGCGACCGCGCGATCTTCGCGCCCTCGGTCGCGACCGCGCCCCACGGCCCGCCCCCGCCGGCCTCGTCGGAGACGAGGTTGGTGGCGTACGGGGTGATGGACGTCCACAGGTTGAACTCGGGGTTCAGACCGGCGCACATGCCCGACAGGACCGCGAGCGTTCGACCGAGCAGCAGCAGGTTCTCCGGCAGCTGGAACGGCATCGCCACGAGCAGCTCGCGGAACTGCAGCCCGATGTCCCGCATCTCCTGGGGGCTGATGGAGCGCAGGTCGCTCATCGCCATGCCGCCGAACCGTGCGAACACCTGCGCGACGGCCAGGTCGAGGAGCTTGGTGTCGGCCGTGGGCAGCAGCACGCCCATCGACCCGAACGCGTCGACCAGGCGAGCCGAGTCCTGGGTGCCCACCGCGATCAGCGCCTCGCGGAGCGACGAGCGGAGCGTGTCGGGCACCCGTCCCACCATGCCGAAGTCGATGAACGTCAGCCGGAACTCGCCGGGCCGGCCCTCGACGGGCGTGACGAACAGGTTGCCCGGGTGCGGGTCGGCGTGGAAGACGCCGTCGTCGAAGATCTGCTGCAGGTAGGTCGCCACCAGCTTCTCGGCGACCTCCGCGCGGTCGATGCCCGCGGCGGTGATCGAGTCGTAGTCGCCGAGCCGGATCGCCGACACGTCCTCGAGAGTCAGGACGCGCAACCGCGAGTGCTCCCACGCGACGCGCGGCACCCCGACGCGGTCGTCGTTCTCGAACACCCAGCGGAAGTGCTCGGCGTTGCGCGCCTCGGCGGTGTAGTCGATCTCCTCCAGCGTGGTGGCGGCGAACTCCTCGACGAGTGCGGGCACGTCGGCGCGGCTGCTGACCGGCTTGTACCGGGTCAACCAGCCGCCCACGCGGCGCAGCGCCGCGAGGTCGACGGCGACGATCTGGTCGATGTGCGGCCGCTGCACCTTGACGACGGCGTGCGAGAAGCCCGCCTCCTCGGCGTCGGCGTCCCAGAGCACCGCACGGTGCGCCTGCCCCAACGAGGCCGCGGCCAGGGGCGCCTCGTCGAAGCTCTGGAAGGCGTCGGCCACGGGCCGCCCCAGCTCCCGCTCGGCGCACTCTCTGATGTCGGCGAAAGCGGCAGGTGGCACCTCGTCCTGGAGGCCGGCCAGCTCGTCGGTGATCTCGGCCGGCAGCACGTCCAGCCGCGCGGAGAGGAACTGGCCGACCTTGATCATCAGGCCGCCCATCGACAGCGCGAGCGCCCGGAACCGCACGGCCGTGCGGCGGTTCCGGTCGCGCCGGCTCCGGTCCGACCAACGTCGCAGGCCGAGCCGGGGCAGGACGAGCTCCCAGATGATGAACCTGGCCATGACGCCGGCGAAGAACCAGACGATCCGCCGGTAGCGGGCGCGCAGTCGAGGCGGCGGCGCCACGTCTCAGTCCTGGGCGAGCAAGGTGTAGACCTGCTTGCGCGCGGCGTTGAGGATCTCGATGGTCGACACGATCTGATTCTTGTCACCGGAGCGTCCGACCTGCAGCACGGCGGCGGCCAACCGGCCACCGGCCTGGCGCAGGGCGGCGTACCCGCTGAGATCGGGACTGGCCGCCGCGACGTCCCAGGGCGCCTGCTCGTCGGCGAGGTCGGCGACGGCGGCCTCGCCCGCGGCCGTCAGCGAGAAGACGCGCTTGCCGCCTGTCTCCTCGGCGACGACCAGGCCCTCGTCGGCGAGCAGCTGCAGCGTCGGGTACACGGAGCCGGCGCTGGGGTTCCAGGTGCCGCCGCTGCGGGCGGAGATCTCCTGGATGATCTGGTAACCGTGCATCGGCTGGTCGGCCAGCACCCGCAGGACCGCCGGCCGGATGTCGCCGCGCCGCGCCCGCCCGGCCGGTCCGACTCCCGGCCCGGGACCGCCCATGCCGAAGGCCGCGAAGCTGCGCGCGAAGGTGCCCACGTCGGGCCCGAGGGGGCCCTTGCCGTAGTGGTGCATGTCCTCACCTCTCGGTCGGTCGTGATACTTAGCGATACATCGCTACATATCGTACGTCGCAGGCTTCGGGGATGCACCGGAGCAATTCGTGCGTGCGTCGGGCGGAGCGCGCGCACCGGCGGTCACCCCCGTGCGTCGTACCCTGCGGTCCGGTTCACGAAGCGCGCGGCCAGCGCCTCCGACCCGCGCGCCAGCAGCGTCACATCCGCGCCGACCAGCACGAACGACGCCCCGGCGTCGAGGTAGGCGTCCGCGGCACCGGGGTCGAACGCGTTGACGCCCACGGGCTTGCCCGCGCCCCGCACGGCGTCGAACGCGCGCAGCACGGCCGCGACCACGTCCGGGTGGGTCTGCTGCCCGAGCAGGCCCATCGACGCCGCGAGGTCCGACGGCCCGAGGAACACGCCGTCGACCCCGTCGACCGCCGCGATCTCGGCCGCGGCGTCGACCGCGTCGGCGGTCTCGACCTGGACGAGCAGCGACACGTGCTCGTCGCCGTCGCGCAGGTACCCGTCGACGCGGTTCCAGCGCGCCGACCGTGCGAGCGCCGAGCCCACGCCGCGGTGGCCACCGGGCGGGTAGCGCACCGCGGCGACCGCGGCGCGCGCCTCGTCGGCGGAGGACACCATCGGCACGAGCACGGTCTGGGCGCCGAGGTCGAGCACCTGAGCGATCACGACGCCGTCGTTGGTGGGCACGCGGACGACGGGCGTCACGGGGTAGGCCGCGACCGCCTGCAGCTGCGCGAGCACCGAGGCGAGCCCGTTCGGGCCGTGCTCCATGTCGACCAGCAGCCAGTCCAGCCCGCTGCCCGCGCAGATCTCGGCGACGAGCGACGAGCCGCTGGACACCCACATGCCGGCGAGCGGCCGGTCGGCGGCGGCGAGGGCGGCGCGGAGGGTCGGGCTCAGACGAAGCGGCACGAGATGGCTCCCAGCGGTCCGTAGTCGCACAGGATCGTGTCGCCGCGCTGCACCCAGACGGGGCGCGTGAACGACCCCGCCAGGATGGTCTCCCCGGCCTCGAGGCGCGCGCCGTGCTGGTGCAGCTTGCCCGCCAGCCAAGCCACGCCCGTCGCCGGGTGGCCCAGCACGCCCGCCGCGACGCCCGTCTCCTCGATCGTGCCGTTGCGGTACAGCAGCGCCGACACCCAGCGCAGGTCGACCGCGTCCGGGGCGACCGGCCGGCCGCCCGTCACCATGCCGCCGTACGCGGCGTTGTCCGCGATGGTGTCGACGATCGTGCGGCCCTCGAGCTCGATGCGGGAGCTGAGGATCTCGAGCGCGGGCGTCACGCGGGCGGTCGCGCGGAGCACGTCGTCGAGCGTGCAGCCGGGGCCCTCGAGCGGCGCCGCCAGCACGAACGCGAGCTCGACCTCGATCCGCACGTTCGCGTAGGCGTCGAACGGGATCGTCGCGTCGCTGGCCCAGACGGTGTCGTCGAGCATGACGCCGTAGTCGGGTTCGGTGATGCCGGTCGCCTGCTGCATCGCGCGGGACGTCAGGCCGATCTTGCGACCGACGACGCGGCGCCCGTCCGCCAGGGCTCGCTCGACCCGCACGCGCTGGATGGCGTAGGAGTCCTCGACCGTCGCCTCGGGGTAGCGCGCCGTGATGCGCGGGACCACGCTGCGCTCCCGCTCGGCACGCGCCAGCTCGTCGGCGATCTCGGCGATCGTCCCGGCGGGCAGCATGGGCGGCCTCCGGCTCTGAGGGGGTCAGGAGGTCGGCAGGCCGAGCGACTCGCCCGGGTGCTCGTGCGACAGGTACGCGTTGAGCGTGCCCATGCGGTGGCGGCGGACGGCCTGCTCGATGTCGCCGAGCGGCGCGCGGGCGGCGACGAGGGCGAGGAGCTGATCGTGCTCGCGGACCGACTCGGCCGCCCGGCCCGGGACGAACGCGAAGATCGAGTCCCGCATCGCGCCGAGCCGCGCCCACTCGGCCGCGACGATCTCGACCAGCCGCGGGTTCGGGCAGCGCGCGTACAGCACGTGGTGGAACTCCGCGTTGAGCGTCGAGAACGTGCGCGGGTCGAAACGCGTGAGCGTCGCCCGCATCGCCTCGTTGACGGCGCGCGCCCGCCGGAGGTCCGCGGCCGTGACGCTGCGCGCGGCGAGCGCGGTGGCGGCGCTCTCGACGACGCCGATCGCCTGCATCGCGAACCGGTACTGCGTGTCGTCGACCATCGACACGCGGGCGCCGACGTTGCGCTCGAACGTGACGAGTCCCTCGGCCTCGAGCTGGCGCACGGCCTCGCGGACGGGGACGACGGACATGTCGAGCTCGGCCGCGAGGGTGCCGAGGACGAGGCGGTAGCCGGGCGCGAGCTCCTGGTTCGCGATCCGAGCCTTGATCGAGCGGTACGCCGTCTGCGACTTGCTGACGCCCGCAGCGCCGGCCGTGCCCGCAGCGCCGGCAGCGCCGGCGGCGCCGGCGGCGCCGACCCGGCGAGCTGCGCTCACCGCGCCGCCCGCCACGCGTCGTACCTCGCTCTCCACTCGGCGTCCATCGGGAACAGCCCCTCGACGCCGTGGCCCTGCGCCACCTGGGACGCGATCCATGCGTCCTCGTCCTCCTGCGCCACAGCCGCCTCGACGACCTCCGCCACGAGCGGGGGCGGGATGACGACGACGCCGTCGGCGTCGGCCACGACGACGTCGCCCGGCTCGACCGTCGTGCCGCCGCACGCGACCGCCACGTCGGTCTCCCACGGCACGTGCCGACGCCCCACGACCGCGGGGTGTGCGCCGGCGCACCAGACGGGGATGCCCACCGCGGTGACTGCCGCGACGTCGCGCACGCCGCCGTCCGTGACGATGCCGGCGGCACCGCGCACGTGCGCCCGTAGCGCGAGCACGTCGCCGAGCGTCGCGGCCGTGGTGTCCCCGCGCGCGTCGATGACCAGCACCTCGCCCACGCCGAGCGCGTCGAACGCCTGCTTCTGCGCGTTGTGGCCGCCGCCGCGGCTCGCGACGAGGTCCTCGCGAGCGGGCAGGAGGCGCAGCGTGCGGGCGATGCCGACGAGCTTGGCGTCCGGGTGCAGGGGCCGGACGCCGTCGACCGTGACGGTGTCGAGCCCGCGCCTGCGGAGCTGCGCCGAGAGGGCGGCGACGGGAACCTGCAGGAGCTTGTCGCGCAGCGTGGGGTCGAGGGGCGGGGGAGCGGTGCCGGCGTGGGGACCGGCGGCTGACGGCGTCGTCATGGCTGCCTCCCTGCAGTCGTGCCGATCGTATACAACCGCGCTGGGTCGGGGCAGTGCCCGGGCAGGGCGGAGCCGGGACGAGCTGCCCGCGCGGTCGCTTGCGCAACCGCGTCGTCGAGGCGCCGTGCTCGACGACGCGGAGCCGCAGGTAGCGGGCCGGATCGCGGTGGCGAAAGCCATCGAAAGTTGCCGTTGAGTTCGTATGTCGAAGAAGTGATCCCATGTGATCGCTAACAGAGCGCGCTAGAGCACGCCCCGACGCGGCAAGCGATCGTGATGTATTCGTGATGGTCCGGTGCGCCGACTCGGTTGACTTTGAGATCCGAACGCGACGAGAGTGCTCCCACTGCACCGGCGGCGCGAGCCGTGCGGACAGCCCCGGGGAACGACCCTGCAGCGCTGAGGCTGCACGGGCTCGGCACGTGGAGCCACGGGACCGGGACTCTCAACGACGAGAAGGAGCAGTTCATGCGACGGATCACTTTCGCGGCAGCGGGTGTGGCGCTCGCGCTGACGCTCGCCGCCTGCTCGGGCGGCGGCGCGGGCGGCGGGTCGGGCAGCACCGGCACGGCCTCGGCGGGCGGCAACGACGGCAAGGGCACGCTGGTCGGCGTCGCGATGCCGACGCAGACGTCGGAGCGCTGGATCGCCGACGGCAACGCCGTCAAGAAGGGCCTCGAGGACGCGGGCTACAAGGTCGACCTCGAGTACGGCAACGACGACATCCCGACCCAGCAGCAGCAGATCGACCAGATGATCACGAAGGGCGCCGGCCTGCTGATCGTCGCCTCGATCGACGGCACCGCGCTCGCGAACCAGCTGCAAGCGGCCGCCGACAAGAAGATCCCCGTGATCGCGTACGACCGCCTGATCCGGGACAGCAACAACGTCGACTTCTACGTCACCTTCGACAACTACAAGGTCGGCGTGCAGCAGGCCACGTCGCTCCTCACCGGCCTGGGCCTGGTCAAGGCGGACGGCAGCAAGGGCGACAAGACCGGCCCGTTCAACGTCGAGCTGTTCGCGGGCTCGCTGGACGACAACAACGCGCACTTCTTCTGGCAGGGCGCGATGGACACGCTCAAGCCGTACATGGACTCGGGCGCGATCGTCGTCCCGTCCGGCCAGGTGACGATCGAGAAGGCCGCGATCCTGCGCTGGCAGCAGGAGACGGCGCAGCAGCGCATGGAGAACCTCCTGACCTCGACGTACTCGTCGGGCAAGAAGGTCGACGGCGTCCTGTCGCCGTACGACGGCCTCTCGCGCGGCATCATCACGGCGCTCCAGAACGACCCGTCGAACAAGTACGGCTCGAGCGTGCCGATGCCGATCGTGACCGGTCAGGACGCCGAGATCGCCTCCGTCAAGCTCATCAACGACGGCGTGCAGTACTCGACGATCTTCAAGGACACCCGCAAGCTGGCCGAGCAGGCCGTCGTGGCCTCGAAGGCGTTCCTGGGCGGGCAGACGCCGGAGCCGAACGACACCAAGTCGTACGACAACGGCAAGAAGGTCGTGCCGTCGTTCCTCCTGCAGTCGGACATCGTCGACAAGGACAAGATCAAGCCGCTGCTCATCGACTCGGGGTACTGGACCGCTGACGAGGTCGCCGCGGGCAAGGCGTCCTGATCCGAGGCAGTTCCCGCGTGGCAACCGTGCCGGCCGGCGTCTCGTCGACGCCGGCCGGTCGGTCCACGCTCCCGAGTGAATGAAGGGTGGTTGGGGTATGGCGCAGCCGATCCTCGAGATGCGGTCCATCACCAAGACCTTCCCCGGCGTCAAGGCGCTCCAGGACGTGTCGCTGTCCGTCGCGCCCGGCGAGGTGCACGCGATCTGCGGGGAGAACGGCGCCGGCAAGTCGACGCTGATGAAGGTGCTGTCGGGCGTGTACCCGCACGGCACGTACGACGGCGAGATCCTCTTCGAGGGCGAGGAGGTGGCCTTCGGGTCGATCAACGACTCCGAGGCCAGAGGGATCGTGATCATCCACCAGGAGCTCGCGCTGGTGCCCTACCTGTCGGTCGCGGAGAACATCTTCCTCGGCAACGAGCGTGTGCGGCGCGGTCTCATCAACTGGAACCAGGCGAACTCCGAGGCCTCGGCCCTGCTGCGGCGGGTGGGCCTGGACGAGCTGCCGGTGACCCCCGTCGGGCACCTCGGCGTCGGCAAGCAGCAGCTCGTGGAGATCGCGAAGGCCCTCTCCAAGAAGGTCCGGCTGCTCATCCTCGACGAGCCGACGGCCGCCCTGAACGACACGGACTCCGAGCACCTGCTCGGGCTCCTGCGCCAGCTCCAGGCCGAGGGCATCACCTCGATCATGATCAGCCACAAGCTGAACGAGATCGCCGAGATCGCCGACTCGACGACGATCATCCGCGACGGCCGCACCATCGAGACGCTCGACATGCACGCCGACAAGGTGACGCAGGAGCGGATCATCAAGGGCATGGTCGGCCGCGACCTGGACCACCGCTTCCCGCCGCACGAGCCGTCGGTGCGGGACGAGGAGATCCTGCGCATCGAGAACTGGACCGTGCACCACCCGACGGACCCCGACCGCGTGGTCGTGGACGACGCGAGCCTGTATGTGCGGGCCGGCGAGGTCGTCGGCATCGCGGGCCTCATGGGCGCGGGACGCACCGAGCTCGCGATGAGCGTCTTCGGCCGCAGCTACGGCCGCAACATCACCGGCAAGGTGTTCGTCCGCGGCCGCGAGGTGACGATCCGCGACGTCGACGACGCGATCGGCCACGGCATCGCGTACGCGACGGAGGACCGCAAGAAGTACGGCCTCAACCTCATCGAGGACATCCGCACCAACATCTCCGCCGCGAGCCTGCGCAAGTTCTCGTCGTTCGGCTGGATCAACGCCAACGAGGAGATCCGCGTCGCCGAGGAGTACCGGCAGAGCATGAAGATCAAGGCGCCGACCGTCCTCGCGACCGCCGGCAAGCTGTCCGGCGGCAACCAGCAGAAGGTCGTCCTCAGCAAGTGGATCCACACCGATCCGGACGTGCTGATCCTCGACGAGCCGACACGCGGCATCGACGTCGGTGCCAAGTACGAGATCTACACGATCATCAACCGGCTCGCGGACGCGGGGAAGGCCGTCGTCGTCATCTCGTCCGAGCTGCCCGAGCTGATCGGGATCTGCGACCGCATCTACACCCTCGCGTTCGGCCGGATCACCGGCGTGCTCCCTCGCGAGCAGGCGACCCAGGAGAACCTCATGGAGCTCATGACCAAGGAAAGGGACACGGTCCGATGAACGCCATCCCGGCTCTCAAGGACGTCTTCACGCGCGGCCAGCGCCAGAGCGACCCGGACACGCCCCGAGCGCCCGAGCAGGGCGGCGAGCCGCGGGTGGTCGGCGCGGTCGACGCCCTCAGGGACGTCTTCACGCGGAACCTGCGCCAGAGCGGCATCTACATCGCGTTCGTGGCGATCATCGGCCTGTTCGCGTGGCTCACCGACGGGCTGCTGCTCAGCCCGGACAACGTGACGAACGTCTTCCTGCAGTACGGCTACATCCTGATCCTCGCGATCGGCATGGTGATCGTGATCATCGCCGGGCACATCGACCTCTCGGTCGGCTCGGTGGTCGCGCTCACCGGCGCGGTCTCCGCGACGTTCGTCATCAAGCAGGGCCACCCGTCCTGGCTGGGCGTGCTCGTCGCGCTCGGCGTCGGGCTGCTCGTCGGCGCGTGGCAGGGCTTCTGGGTCGCGTTCGTCGGGATCCCGGCGTTCATCGTGACGCTGGCCGGCATGCTGCTGTTCCGCGGCATGACGCTGCGGGTGCTGCACAACATCTCGCTGTCGCCGTTCCCGACGGACTACCACAACATCGCCGGCGGCTTCATCAACGGGGTGCTCGGCGGCAACGGCTACGACGTCTTCACGCTCGTGGTCGCGGCGGTGGGCATCGCGGGCTACGCGTACTCGCAGCTGCGCAACCGTCGGGGTCGGATCCGCTACCAGCAGTCGGTCGAGGCGTTCCCGCTGTTCGTCCTGCGCCTCGTGCTCGTGGCCGTCGTGGTGATGGCGCTCGCGTGGCAGCTGGCGCACTCGCGCGGCCTGCCGGTGGTGCTCATCATCCTGGGCATCCTGATCATGACGTACTCCGTCATCACCACGAAGACGGTGTTCGGCCGGCACGTCTACGCGATCGGCGGCAACCTGTCGGCCGCGCAGCTCTCCGGCGTCAAGGTCAAGAAGGTCAACTTCTGGATCTTCGTGAACATGGGCTTCCTCGCGGCCGTCGCGGGCGTCGTGTTCTCGTCGCGGTCGAACGGTTCGCAGCCCGCCGCCGGGCAGATGTTCGAGCTCGACGCCATCGCCGCCTGCTTCATCGGCGGGGCGTCGACGACGGGCGGCGTCGGCCGGGTCACCGGCGCGATGGTCGGTGGTCTGATCATGGGCGTCATGAGCAACGGCATGCAGCTCATGGGCATCGACCAGTCGGTGCAGCAGATGATCAAGGGCCTGGTGCTGCTGCTCGCGGTCGCCTTCGACATCTACAACAAGCGTCGCGCGGGCGCTGCCCGCTGACGTCGGCCGGGCCCGGGGCCGGCGCGTGCGTGACGCGCCTGCCCCCGCCGCTCCGCTTCCACCCGGACGCACCACCGAGGCGCCGCCGGTGCGCGGGCCTGCACGGATAGGTTGAGCGACGTGAGAGACCGAGTGCCCGTGTCGGGGTCGCAGACCTCGCTGCGCGAGGCGAACCGGGCGTCGATCATCGACGCGGTCAAGCGGCACGGCGGCCTGACCCAGGTCGAGCTCGCCGGCGCGACCGGTCTCTCCGCCGCGACCGTCTCCACGATCATCAAGGAGCTGCTCGGCGCGGGTGTCGTCGACACCCGGACGACGATCCGCAGCGGGCGGCGCGCGCAGCTCGTCACGCTCGCCCGCCGCACCGGGCTCGCGGTCGGCATCCACGTGGGGCACCGCAGCATGCGGGTGGCGCTCGCAGGGTTCGCCCACGAGATCGTCGCCGACCAGGTGCTGCCGCTGCCGAGCGAGCACCGCGCCGACACGAGCCTCGACCGCGCCGCTCTGCTGATCGTCGAGCTGCTCGACCGCGTCGGCTCGTCGATCGACGAGGTGGTCGGCATCGGCATCGGGCTGCCCGCGCCGGTCGACGCCGCGACGGGCGCCGTCTCCGTGCGTGGCATCCTGCGCGGCTGGGACGACGTGCCGGTGGCGCAGGTGATGTCGAAGCGCCTCGCCCGCCCCGTGTTCGTCGACAACGACGCAAACCTCGGCGCGCTCGCCGAGAGCACGGCGGGTGCGTCCCGCGAGTACCGCGACAGCGTGTACGTGCGCGCCTCGGTCGGGACGGGCGCCGGGATCGTCGTCAACGGCCAGGTGTTCCGCGGGTTCGCC
Source organism: Cellulomonas alba (assembly GCF_030362835.1). Lineage (GTDB taxonomy): Bacteria > Actinomycetota > Actinomycetes > Actinomycetales > Cellulomonadaceae > Cellulomonas > Cellulomonas alba. Next base: position 994,801 of record NZ_JAUCGQ010000001.1, on the reverse strand, counting down.
GGCACCGCGGGCGAGATCGGGCACGTGCAGGTCGACCCGCAGGGGGACATCTGCCGGTGCGGCAGTCGCGGGTGCCTCGACACCGTGGTCGGCGCACGGGCGATCGTGGAGCCGCTGCGCGGGACGCACGGCAGCCTGACGCTGCGCGACGTCGTGCAGCGCGCGCTCGACGGCGACCCGGGCTGCGCGCGCGTCATCGCCGACGCGGGCGCGACGATCGGCACGGTCGTGGCCGGGCTCGCGACCGCGGTCAACCCGCAGTGCGTGGTGGTCGGCGGCGACCTGGCCGAGACGGGCGAGATCCTGATCGGCCCGATGCGCGACGCGATCCACCGGCGCGTGCTGCTCAACCAGATCGCGCCGCTCGAGGTGGTGCCGGCGGAGCTCGGGCAGAGCGCCGAGGTGCAGGGGGCGCTGTCGATGGTGCTGCAGGCGACCGAGTTCGACGTCCGGCTCGACGAGCCCGACGACGACCCTCACGACGAGCCCCCCGTGGAGGCGACGCATGCCGGTTGAGGCGGTCCGCGATGAGACGATAGGCGTGCCCGATGGCGAGCAAGCGAGGCAGACGATGACGACGACGACGACGCGGACGCCGCTCCTCGCGATGCGGCAGATCTGCAAGCGCTTCAACGCGGTCGAGGCGCTCGTCGACGTCGACTTCGAGGTCTACGCGCACGAGGTCGTCGCGCTGGTCGGCGACAACGGCGCCGGGAAGTCGACGCTGGCGAAGGTCATCTCCGGTGTGCTCCAGCCCGACTCGGGCCTCATCGAGATGGAGGGCGAGACGGTGGCGATCCCGTCGCCGTCCGCGGCGCACGACCTCGGCGTCGCCACGGTCTTCCAGGACCTCGCGCTCTGCGACAACCTCGACGTCACCGCGAACCTGTTCCTCGGCCGCGAGATGACCGGCCGCGCGCTGCTCGCCGACGCGCAGATGGAGGACGCCGCCAAGAAGATCCTGCGCGACCTGTCGAGCCGGATCCCGTCCGTGCGCACGCAGCTGCGCGACCTGAGCGCCGGGCAGCGGCAGTCCGTCGCGATCGCCCGCACGCTGATCGGGTCGCCGCGCATCGTGGTGCTCGACGAGCCGACGGCCTCGCTGTCCGTCGCGCAGACGGCCGAGGTGCTCACGCACATCCAGGGGCTGCGCGACCTGGGCCTCGGCGTCGTGCTGATCAGCCACAACATGAACGACGTGCGCGCCGTCTCCGACCGGATCGAGGTGCTGCGGCACGGGCGCAACAACGGGTCGTTCGACGCGTCGAGCGCGAGCTACGAGGCGATCCTCGCGGCGATCACCGGCGCCACCCACCAGGGCTACCGCTCGGTGCCGCGCTTCGCCTGACGCGGCGCGCTGGGCTCCGTCACCTCCGGTGCGCCGGCGCGACCACCAGGGTCACGCGCGCGGTCGACCGGCCGAGGGCGTCGACGTGGACGCGGAACCGCCCACCGGGCCCGACGAGGGTCTGCCGCGCGCCCAGCGCCGTGCGGTACGTCCGCCCGGACCGCACGCTCAGCGTGTCGACCGAGCCGTCGCGCGCGATCCGTGTGACCCGCACGCCCGGCGCGTACCAGGTCGACGACGACACCGACGACCGGCCGTACCCGCGGGCGTACAGCGCGTGCGCGTCGAACCCGCGACCGTCGCGCAGCTCGACCACGTAGCGCGACCCCGTCGCGGGGTCCTGGAAGGTCAGCCCGCGCACGCCCCTCGTCGTCTGCGCGCCGTGCAGCGTCGTCCTCACCACGCTCCGGTGCGCCGACGGCCGCACGACCCGCACGTGCCGGGCGGTCCCGGGAACGGCGAGCCGCAGCTGGTCCGCGACGCTCAGCCAACCGGGCCTCGGATCGCCGCACATGGCGTCGTAGCCCCCGAGGTACTCGTGGGAGCCGCGGCCGCCGGGCAGCGCGAGGTTCGTGTGCCGCAGGCCGAGGTTGTGGCCGAGCTCGTGCTCGAGCACGCTCGGCACCGACGTGCTCATCAGCACGCGGCCGCCCTCGTGCTCGTACGCGCCGATCGACGCGAGTCCCGCGCCCCATCGCAGCGGGCAGCTGTTCGGCCGGAACACGACGAGGTGGTTCGCGGTGCCCTGCCCGAACCGCACCCCCGGGAACGCCGTCGCGCCCACCCGCTCCAGGAACCGCCAGGGGTCGGCGACGCGGCACGAGCCGGGCACGACCAGCGTGCGTGCGCCTCGCACGGGGAACGCGGGGATCGCGCCTCGCGTCTGGGCCACCCAGATCCGGCCGGCGGCGGTGGCCGACGCCCGCGCCGTCGCGAGGGACACGGGGGCGCGGGCGCCCGGATCCTGGATGGCCACGACGTAGAGCCGGTGCGCGGCGCGGCGGGTCTGGCCGGTGGGGTGCACGCCGGGCAGGGCGGCCGCGACCGCTCGCGACGGTGGCGGTGGCGGCGCGGCGGCGGAGGCGGGGTCGGCGAGCGCTGTCACGGTCGCCGCCAGGGTGAGGCTCGCGAGGGTCGCGAGCGCGCGTCGGAGGTGCATCGGTGGCACTCCCTCGTGCCGGTGGAGCAGCGGCCGGTTGCACCGCTGCCCGTTCATCGGCCCCGGGGAGTGCCGTCTGGATGGGCCGAACGGGGGTGGATCTGGACGCGCGTCTAGGTCGTGGCGTCTCGCGCCTGCAGCATCCACGCACCGGCCGCGAGCGCCGCGAGGGCGTACGCCGCGAGGAGCGCCAACCCGGCCCAGGGGGCGATCGGCAGCGTCGCGAGCCCGCGCGTGGCCTGCACCGCCAGCCCCGCGTCCGCGGGCGCGAACCGGTGGATGCGCGTCTGCCACACGGGGTCGCCGACGACCATCGCCAGCACGGGCGCCACCAGGAGCAGCGCCAGCACGACCGTGACCGCCACGCCGGTGTCGCGGATCACGAGCCCGAGACCCGCGCCGAGCACGGCGACGAGCACCAGGTAGAGGACGGTGCCGACCGCGGCGCGTTGCGTGAGGTCGTGCACGACCGTCGTGGCCGCGTAGCCGCGCGCGGCCGTGAAGCCGCGGCGGGGGAGCACGGCCCGCGCAGCGAGCAGCGCGCCGACGACGCCCGCCACGGCTGCGCCGCCCACGCCCGCGCCGACGACGGCGACCTTCGCGACGACCACGCGCCATCGCCGGGGCACGGCCGCGAGCGTCGGCACGATCGTGCCCGTCGCGTAGTCCGCGGTGACGAGCAGGACGCCGAGCACGGCGGCCGCCACCTGCGCGAGCCGGACACCGCCGAGGCTCAGCTTCACGGTGTCGAGCGTGCACGCACCCTCGCCGCACTCGTCCACGCGGAGGGAGCCCGTCGCGGCGAGGCCGATCCCGACCATCGCGACCGCGAGGCCGAGCAGGAGCCAGCCGGTGCTCGGCAGCGAGCGCGCCTTGGTCCACTCGGCGCGCAGCGCGCCCGTCATGCGTCGCGCCGGCGGAGCTGCCACCACGCGAGCGCGAGTCCGACGGCGGCGTAGGACGCGACGACGCCGATCCCGGCGCCCGGGCCGATCAGCGCCCACGGCTCGGCGAGCGTGTCGGTCGGCGGCTGGGCGCGCAGCGTCGCGAGCCCGCCCGCGAGCGTCGTGTACATCAGCCACCGCGGCGACGTCCCGGGCAGGATCGTGCCGGCCACCAGCGGCAGCACCAGCAGCACGATCGTCAGCGTGATCGCCGGCGCGGTGCGGCGCAGCAGCATGCCGACCGCGAGGGCGACGAGCGTCACGCCCGTCATGAACAGGGCGGCGAGCACGAGCGCGCGCACGACGGCCGGGTCGCCCAGCGACGGCGACGGGAACGCGGGCGGTGCCATGCCGTGGTCCTGCAGGATCGGCACGGCGACGACGAACGCGACCACCACGGCGACGAGGCTGACCGCGAACGCGGCGCCCCCGAGCACGAGCGCCTTGGCGGCGAGCACGCGGCCGCGGCGGGGCGTCGCGGCGAACGTCGTGCGGATCATGCCGCGGCGGTACTCCGAGGTGCCGAACAGCACGCCGACGCAGATCAGCGCCATGAGGCCCGCGACGACGCCGAGCAGCGCGCCCTCGACGACGTCGTCGTCCGGCCTCTGCGGCCCGACCTTGCCCGAGCCGGTGACGGTGGAGGTGTCGCCCGACGCGGTCAGCACCCGCGGCGTGGGCGCGGTGGAGCCGCCCACCTTCGCGGGCTGGTCCGCCGGCGTCGGCATCGTCACGGCGGTGCCCTGCCACGTGCCGTCCGTGGCCGGCTCGAGCGTGACGTCCTCGAACGTGGCCGACGCCCGACCCGGGTGGCCACCGACCGACGAGCCGCCGCCTCCTCGCGACACGTGCAGCACCGGCGCGGCCGACACCGCCATGCCGATCTCGGCCCGCGGGGGGATCGCGGCGGGCGTCAGCGCGCCGATGCGCGTCCACGAGGTCCCGTCGGCCGACTCGTACCCCGTGACCGTGCCGCCCGTCCGGGTCAGGCGCAGCCAGCGGTCGCCGTGCGCCGCGCTCCCCGCGACGTCGTGCGTGAAGTCGCCCTGCAGGCGCACGCCGTGCGAGCCCGTGAGCAGCACCGAGACGTACGAGGAGCCGGCTTCGGTCCCCGCCTTGAGCGTGATCCCGGCCGCGATGTCGGTCCACGGCGTCGTCGGCACGGCCGTGCCGGGGGCGCCGCTCTCGGCGCGCTCGGTGGCCGCCCGGGCGAGCCCGGTGACGTGCACGGTCATCGTCGTGTCGCCCGTGACGGCCTGGTGCGCGAACCCGAAGCCGTCGGTGACGGCGTCGCCGTGCGGTCCGGTGACGAAGTCGGGGTGCTCGTTGGCGTCCGTCGTGCTCCCCGACGCGGCCAGCGCGCTGAGGCCGACCGTGAGCACGAGCGCGCCCAGGAAGGTCGCGACCCAGCGCGGCACCGATCGGAGCTTGGTCCACTCGGCGCGGACGGCGCTCATCGCCCGTCCTCCTCGGCGGCGGCGAACTCGACGGCGTCGCGGGTCAGGGCCATGTAGGCCTCCTCGAGCGACGCGCGGTAGCGCCGCAGCTCGGTGAACGCGATGCCCGCCGTGCCGAGCAGGGCCGCGACCCGGTCGCCCGGCAGCCCCTCGACGACCACCCCGTCGCCGCCGGCGATGGTGACGCGCGCACCCGCGTTCGCCAGCACGGTCGTCGCCTCGGACCGGTGCGGGGTCACGACCTCGACCTGGTCCCGCGACACCGTGCCGAGCAGGTCGTCCACCGTGGTGTCGGCGACCAGCCGGCCGCGGCCGATCACGACGAGCCGGTCCGCCGTGTCCTGCAGCTCGCGCATCAGGTGGCTCGACACGAGCACGACGCGTCCTTGCGACGCGAGCGTCCGCACCAGCTCGCGGATCCACACGATGCCGTCCGGGTCGAGCCCGTTCGTGGGTTCGTCGAACATGACGACCGGCGGGTCGCCGAGCAGGGCGGCCGCGATGCCGAGCCGCTGGCGCATGCCGAGCGAGAACCCGCCGACGCGCTTGCGGCCGACCGACGCCAGGCCGACCTGGTCGAGCACCTCGCCGACGCGGGCGTCGGGCAGCCGGTTGCTGCGCGCGAGCCAGAGCAGGTGGTCGCGGGCGCGGCGGCTCGGGTGCACGGCGTCCGCGTCGAGCAGCGCGCCCACGTGTGTCAGCGGGCGGTCGAGCCGCGCGTACCGCTCGCCGTTGACGAGCGCGTCGCCGCCGTCGGGGGCGTCGAGGCCGAGGAGGAGGCGCATGGTCGTCGACTTGCCGGCGCCGTTCGGACCGACGAACCCGGTGACCTCGCCGGGGCGGACCTGGAAGGACAGACGGTCGACCGCGACCGTGCCGCGGTACGCCTTGGTGACGTCGCGGACCTCGAGCGATGGCTGCATGACGGCGACGCTACGAGCGGCAGCGCGGGGGGTCGTCACGGCAGCGGGGGATCTCTCGCCACCGGGCGGCGACCGCCCTCCCTCCCACGAGGGATGACACGGCCGGGAGAATGGACGCATGTCGTGGCGCCTGATGCCGGCCGCCCGTGCCCCGCTGGCGGCCGGCGCCTTCGCGCTGCTCGCCGTGCTGCAGGCCGGGGGCGGCTCGGGTCGCGTCGCGAGCGTCCGACCCGCCCTCGGCGAGGGGACCGCCGCCGGCCCGGGGTTCGAGCGGCCCCAGGAGGCCGTCGTCGGCGTGCTGCTGGCGCTCGCGGCGACGGCACCGGTCGCGCTCGCCGGCCTGTGGCCCGTGGTCGCCGCGGCGCTGTCGGTCGCGGCCACTGTGCTGACGCTGCTCGCGCGAGTCACTCCCACCGTCGGTGCACTCGCCGCGCTCGCCACGCTGCTCGTGCTCGTCGGGCTGCGGCGCCCCGCGTGGGTCGTGGCCGTGCTGGTCGCCCCGCTGCTCGTCGTGCTCCCCTCGCACGCGGTCGACCGGCCGACGGCCGCCGCGGTGCTCGCGGTCGCCGTGCTCGCGGGGGCGGCGGGCGTCGGATGGCGCCTGCGGCGCGAGGCCGGCCGGCGGGACGCGGCCGTCGTGGCGGCGCAGGAGTCGGAGCTCGAGCATCTCGCCCGCGGCGAGCGCGTGCGGATCGCGCGCGAGCTGCACGACGTCGTGGCGCACCACGTGTCCCTGATCGCGCTCCAGGCCGAGGTCGCACGCGTGACGGTGCCCGGCCTGCCCGAGGAGGGGGAGAAGCGGCTCGTCGCGATCGGTGACACGGCCCGGACCGCGCTCACCGAGATGCGCCGGCTGCTCGGCGTGCTGCGCGAGGACGTCGAGGCGGCCGACGCCGCGACCCGCCGCCCGCAGCCGGGCATCGCCGAGCTCACCGACCTCGTCGACGACGTGCGCGGCGTCGGACCGGCGGGCACGCGGCTCATCGTCAGCGGCGCGGTCGGCCCGCTGGACGCGGGCACCGAGCTCACCGCGTACCGGATCGTCCAGGAGGCCCTCACGAACGCGCGGCGCCACGCCGGTGGTACGGCCGTCGACGTCGAGCTCGAGTACCGGCCGGACCGGCTCGTGGTCGAGGTGCGTGACGCCGGCCCGGGCCCCGTCGGTGACGCCGCAGCGGACGCCGGCGGCCACGGTCTGGCCGGGATGCGGGAGCGCGTCGCCATGGCCGGCGGGACGCTGACCGTCGGGCCGGGCCGGGTCGGCGGGTTCGTGGTGCACGCCGAGCTGCCGCTCGGGGGTGCCGCGTGACGACCCGCATCCTCGTGGTGGACGACCAGGAGGTCGTCCGCGCCGCGTTCGAGGCGCTGCTCGCGACGCAGCCCGACCTCGCCGTCGTGGGCAGCGCGGCGGACGGCGCCGAGGCGGTGCGGCTGTGTGCCGAGCGCCGCCCCGACGTGGTGCTCATGGACGTGCGCATGCCCGTGATGGACGGCATCGAGGCGACCCGCCGCATCGTGGCGCGCGAGCCCCGCCCGCACGTCCTGGTGCTGACGACGTTCGACCTCGACGAGCACGTGTACGCGGCGCTCGAGGCGGGCGCGAGCGGGTTCCTGCTCAAGGACGTGACCGCCGAGCGGCTCTTCGAGGCGGTGCGCGTGATCGCGTCGGGCGACGCGCTGCTCGCGCCCGGCGTCACGCGCCGGCTGGTCGCGGAGTTCGCGCGGCTGCGCGCCGCCGTGGAGCCGCCCGGTCCCGCGGTCGACGCCGCGGTGGCGTCGCTGACCCCGCGCGAGCGCGAGGTGCTGCTGCTCGTCGCCGAAGGGCTGTCGAACCCCGAGATCGCCGCGCGGCTCGTCGTCGGGGAGGAGACGGTGAAGACGCACGTCAGCCGCGTCCTGACGAAGCTGGGCCTGCGGGACCGGACGCAGGCCGTGGTGCTCGCATACGAGTCGGGTCTCGTCGTGCCGGGCGGGCACTGAGGCGCCCTCGTCCGGTCTCCTCGCCGCGCGCGGATCTGTCGGCCCGAACCCGGTCACACGGCGCGCCCGCAGCGCTAGTGTCCGGCGCATGACCGAACAGCAGCCCGAGGGTCAGTGGCGCGAGCAGCCTGCGGACGGCGCCGAGCCGGCGCCCACGGCGACCGGGGACGGCGCGCAGCCCGCCGCGCTCGAGCCGTACACGGGCCAGCCCCCCGCGGTTCAGCCGCCGGGCCCGGAGGCAGGCGCAGGGCAGCCGCCGTACCCGGGCCAGCAGCCGTACCCGGGCCAGGCGCAGAGCCCCGGCCAGCAGCCGTACGGCCAGCCGGGCTACGGGTACCCGGGCGCGGCCGGTCAGCCGCCGTACGGCTCGTCGCCCTACGCCGCGGTGCCCCCGAGCGGCTACGGCACCGACCCGGTGACCGGCCTGCCGTGGTCGGACAAGACGCGCACCACCGCGGGCCTGCTGCAGCTGCTGCTGCCGTTCGCCGGCATCTGCGGCGTGGGACGGCTGTACGCGGGCCAGATCGGCATCGGGCTCGTCCAGCTGATCGGGTTCGTCGTCGGCGCCTTCCTCATCATCGTGCTGGTCGGGCTCGTCATCGCCCCCGCGATCTGGCTCTGGTCGGTCGTCGACGGCATCGTGCTGCTCTCGTCGGGCGGTCGTGACGGGTACGGACGCCCCCTGCGCTGAGCCCCCGCCACGTCAGACCCGGTCACGCCCGGGTGAGGTCAGCGCATCGCCCGGGTCAGGCCTGGCTCGCTGTGCCGTGCTGCTCGAGCGCCGCCGACCAGCGCCGGAACCCGGGCCGCAGCTCGACCCGCGCGTCGGCCGAGCCGGCGGCGTCGCCGCCCCCGACGGTCCGGACGTCCTCCCACAGCACCAGGAACGTGCCGCGGTGGCGGTACGCGAGGTACCGCGCGATGACGGCGGGCGCGTTCGTGCCGGTGCGCTCGTACCCCATGAACGAGGTGCTGGTACGCGCGCTGACGAGGAGGCCGACGATGCGCGGCGCCGCCATCAGGCCCGTCACCGGGCCGTCGAGCGCGAGCCGCACGTCGACCACGAACCCGAGCTGCCGGCCGTCCTCGTAGACCGCGGCGTCGACGAGGTCACTCAGGATCATGGCGACCTCCCGGGATGCGCCCGATCACGCGGTCGCGCAGCCAGCGCTGCACCCACGTGGCGTCCAGCCCCTCGCCGCGCACGCCGAGCCGCACGGCGACGCCGACGTCCACGACGTCGGACCACGGGATGCGCACGAGCCGCGACGCCGGCGGCCGGCCGCCGAACACGCGCGTCACGAGGACCGGCCCGGTGAGGACCTGGTCGACGAATGCGGGTCGGTCGCCGGACGTCACGTCGTCGTCGCCGTCCGCGTAGCTGACGTGCAGGTCGTCGAGCGTCGTGACGGGCACGTCCTCGACGTCGAGAATCTGGCGGTCGAGCAGGTGCAGCCGCGCGTCCAGCACGCGGCCCGCGGGGCGCAGGTGCGGCGGCAGCTCGGGCAGCTCGTCGGGGACGCGCGGCCGCGGTCGGACCCGTGGGCTCATGCTCCAGCTCCCGTCGCGACCATCAGCGGGATCGCCGCGACGGACGCCACGACGATGAGCACCAGGAACACGAGCGCGAACCCGTTGAGCACGCGCCCGTTGACCTGGTCGCCCATGTACTCGCGGTCGTTGGCCACGAGCAGGATCGGCAGGTACGTCAGCGGCAGCGCGATCGCGGAGAACACGACCGAGAACTCGGTGACGCGGATCGGGTCGACGTCCGTCATGAGCACCCCCGCGCCGACGAGCAGCCCGAGGATCATGACGACGTGGAACCCCGGCGCCTGGCTCGGCCGGCGGAACTTGCCCCACGACCAGCCGAAGAACTGGGCGATCGTGTAGCCGGAGGAGAGCGTGGTCTCGAGCGAGGCACCGAACACCGCCGCGACGATCCCGACCAGCACGAACGCGAGGGCGACCTTCCCGCCCGCCTCGGCGACCGGCGCGACCACCTGGGAGAGCGTCGACACCTCGATCTGCTGCGGCAGGAACACCAGGGTCGCGCCCGCCGCGATCGACAGCGACAGGAGCGCCCCGAGCGGGAACCCGATCAGCACGTTGAGGCGCGACTGCGAGACGTCCTTCGGCCCCCACTTCTCCTCGACGGCGCCGGACGAGAAGAAGAAGACCTCGTAGGGCGTCATGGCCGCGCCGAACAGCGCGATCGCGTAGTAGAAGTAGCTCGCCGCACCCTCGGACGCGGGGATCTGGGGCGCGGCCGCGGTGTGCACGAGGTGCGCCCAGTCCGGGTCGAGCAGCACCACCGAGAAGGTGAACACGAGCAGCGTGAGGCCGAGCAGCCCCGTGACGTTCTCGAGCACCGAGAACTTGGCGCGCCAGACGACGACCCACACCGCGAATGCCGCCACCGGGACCCAGAGCCGCGGCTCGACGCTGCTCGCGAGCTGGAGCGCGAGCGCGAGGCCGCCGATCTCCGCCGTGAGCGTCAGCAGGTTGATGAGGAACGACGCGACGAGGTTCGCGCCGGCGGTCCGCGGGCCGAGGCGCTCGCGGATGATCTCGAAGGTCGCGCGGCCGCTCACGGCCGTGACGCGGCCGGCCATCTGGGCGAACAGGCAGATGCCGATGACGCCGAGCACCACGGCCCAGGTCAGCGTCATGCCGAACCGCGACCCGACGACCGAGTTCGTGACGAGGTCCCCGATGTCCAGGAACCCGCCGATCGCGGTGAGGACGCCGAGCGCGACGCCGAGCAGGCGCTTCACTGCGCGCCGGCCTTCTGGAGCGTCGAGCTGACCGCGTCGAGCGCGTCGGAGGACGCGCTGAGCTCGGCCTGCACGCGCGCACCGGACCCGCCTGCGCCGTCGACCCACGCGCGGGCGTCGGCGATCGCCACCTGCGCCTGCGCCGTCGCCTTCACCGCCTCGTCCCGCCAGCGAGCGTCGACCGGCCCGACCGGGATGTAGCGCGTGAGCCCGGCGGACGCGCCGCTCGCCATGCCGCCGCTCTCCTTGAGGGTCGTCTCGGCGACGGTCGGGAACGTGCGCGACGCACGCAGCTGGCGCACGGTCAGCTCCGCCGTGCCGACCGCGGAGCTCGCCAGGTCGACGTCCTGCGCGATCCGCTCGGCCGCCTGCTTCGGCGTCGAGGTCGCCGAGCCCAGCCCGCAGCCGGACGGCAGCACGGCGCACGCCGCGGCGAGCCCCGCGGCGAGGACCCACCGCCGGAGCAGCGCCACGACGGCATCCTGACCTGCACCGCAGGGGTCCGCATGTCGAACGCCGACGCGCGTCGAACGGCGTCGCGGTCCGGTTCAGCCCGTCGCGGCGGCGATCCCCACCACGACGATCGCGACCACGAGGTTCGCCGCGAGCAGCGGCCACACGAACCGCAGGTACTTGTCGTAGCCGACCTTCGCGATCGCCAGCCCGCCGACGAGCACCGCGTTGGTGGGCGCGAACAGCAGCATGAGCCCGTGGCCCATCTGGAAGGCCGTGATGACGAGCGAGCGGCTGACGCCCGCGAAGTCGCCGAGCGGTGCCAGCAGCGGCATCGCGAGGGTCGCGTGGCCCGACGACGACGGGATGAGGAACGCGAGCGGGATGTTGACGATCGTCACGAGCGCGGTGAACGCGGCGGCCGCCGCGCCCGTCACGGCGTTCTCCATCGCGTGCAGCACCGTGTCGAGGGTGTCGGTGTTCGTCATGATCACCGAGACGCCGCGCGCCAGCAGGATCACGATCGCCGGCCCGATCATGTCGGCCGCGCCGCGCGCGATGAGGCCGACGAGCTTGCCCTCGCCCATGCGCGCGACGAGCCCGACGACGATCGCGGCGACCACGAACAGCATCGTCAGCTCCGGGAACCACCAGCCGAGCTCGAACCAGTACGGCGCGGTGGCGGTCTGGTGCGTGAGCCCGTCGTCGGCCGGCCCGCCGGTCGAGCCGAAGATGCTGGACCAGGGGATGACGGAGAAGATCATCAGCGCGAACGTGAGCACCGTGACCACGAGCACCCACGTCTGCGTCCGCGTCAGGCGTGTGCCGGGCGGGATCGCCTCGTGCTCGTCGGCCTCGTCCTCGTCCGCGGGCTGGTCGAAGCCGACGAGCGACGTGCCGGGATCGCGCCGGACGCGCCGGGCGTAGCGGAGCACGAACAGCACCGCCATCGTCGTCAGCACGACCCACAGCAGGACGCGCAGCGCGATGCCGTCGCCGATCGAGACGCCCGCCTCGCCGGACGCGACGCCGATGGAGAACGGGTTGACCGTCGACGCCATCGAGCCGGTCAGCGCGCCGAGCAGGATCGCGGTCGCCGCCACCATCCGGTCGTAGCCGAGCGCCAGGAACAGCGGGATGAGCAGCGGGTAGAACCCGAACGTCTCGACCGAGAAGCCCATGGTCGAGCCGAGCAGCGAGAACAGCACCATGATCGCGGCGACGAGCAGCCACCCGCGGTCCCGCAGCCGGTCCGCGAGCCGCGAGACGCCGACCTCGAGGCTGCGCGTCGAGAACGCCACCGAGATGAACGCCCCGAGCGCCATGATGAACATGACGACGCCGATCGAGCCGAACAGGTGCCCGACCGTCTCGGTGTCGACCACGCCGTCGCCGTTGATCAGGCCGTACAGGCCGTTCACCGGCGACAGCAGCAGCTGCTCGACCCGCTCCGCGCCGGTCAGCGGCGACGGGACCTGCGTGTACGTGCCCGGGATCGGGCCGCCGTCCGCGTCGAGCTGGTAGGTGCCCGACGGGACGAACAGCGCCGCGACCCAGACCGCGACCATGACGATCGCCAGCGTGGTGATCGCCGACGGGAACCGCAGCCGCCGACGGGGTCGCGGTGCGGGCGCCTCCGGTGGCGCCTCGGCCGTGGTCGCGCTCATCGGTCCGCGCCCGGGTCGGTCGCGCCCGGGTCGGTCGTGCCCGGGTCGGTCGTGCCCGGACCGGCCGTGCCCGGACCGGTCGGGCCCGCCGCGAGCTCGCGCCAGAACACCGCGAGCGCGACGACCGTCCGCGTCAGCTCGTCGAGCAGCTGCCGCTCGTTGGGCCCATGGATGTTCGCGTACCCGTCCGTCGCGCCGAACAGCAGCTTCTCGGCGCCGGGCTGCGCCTCGTGGAACGCCATGACGATGGGGATCGACCCGCCGAGTGCGAGCGTCCCGACCTCGGCGCCGTCCCACGCGGTGCGCAGCGCGGTCTGCGCCGCGCGGAACGCCGGCCCACCGGTCGGCGCGAGGAACCCGTCGCCGGCCTCGCCCACGGTGACGTCGAGGTCGATGCCGAAGGGCCGTTGTGCCCGCAGGTGCGCGGCGAGCGCCTCGCCCGCCTCGCGCGCCGGCTGCGCGGGGTGCACCCGCAGGTTGAGCACGGCCCTGGCGGACGACGCGACCGCGTTGAGCGGTGCGGACGCCGGCGGTGCGTCGAACGCGATGACGGTGACGGCCGCGCCGGACCAGATGCGCGAGCCGAGGTCGCCGGTCCCGACGAGCGGCACGCCCGGCAGCACCCCCGCGAGCTCGCGGAACTCGTCGTCGGTGTACGACGCGCCGGTCCAGGGCTCGCGGCGCAGGCCCGCCACCGCGAGGTCGCCGCGGGCGTCGTGGAGCGACGCGAGCGCGCGGATCAGCGCGGTGCGGGCGTCGGGTGCGGCCCCGCCGAACTGGCCCGAGTGCTTGTCGGTGTCGAGCGTGCGCGCCTCGACCGTCATGGTCACCGAGCCGCGCAGGCCGATCGTCAGCGTCGGCACGCCCGGCCGCACGTTTCCCACGTCGGCGATGACGATCGCGTCCGCCGCGTACAGCTCGGGGTGGGCCGGCGGGTGCTCCTCGTAGACGCTGCCGAACTCCTCGTGGCCCTCGAGCACGATCCGGAGCGTGACGGGCGGCCGGCCGTCGACCAGCTGCAGCGCCCCCAGGATCGCGGCGATGTTGCCCTTCGAGTCGGCGACGCCGCGCCCCACCACACGGTCGGCGGACACGACCGGCTCGAACGGCGGCGTGTCCCACAGCCCCTCGTCGCCCGCGGGCACCACGTCGTAGTGCGTGTAGACGAGCACCGTCGGCGCGCCGGGCGGCCCGGGCACGTCCGCCACGACGGTGGGCGCCGTCATGCCGTCGAGCAGCACCTGGTCGATCTGACCGACGCCCACGGCCCGCAGCTCCTCGACGAGCGCGCGGTGCGCGTCGAGCAGCGGCTCGGCCGGGAAGCCCGGCGCGGCGACCGACGGGATCCGCGCCAGCCGCACCAGCCGGTCGACGAGGGACGGGGTCAGCTCGGCGGCGCGGGCAGCGAGCGCCGCGTCGTCCGACGAGATGCCGGTCATGCCTGCAACGTAGCGGCGGGACGAACCGCCCGTCAGCGCCCACAGCGGGGCAGGTCGACCACGGCGTGCCGAGACGGCACACTCGGCAGCGGCCGCACGTCCCGGCCGACCGACCGACGAGGAGGGTCCGTGAGCGACGCGACGCTCAGCCTGGTCGTGCTGGCGGGCACGGTCGCGCTGTTCGTCTGGAACCGCCTGCCGGTCGGGCTCGTCGCGGTGCTGTCGGCGCTCGCGGTGTACGCGACAGGGCTGGTCGACGCCCCCACCGCGGTCGGCGGCTTCGGCGACCCGGTCGTGGTGTTCATCGCCGCACTGTTCGTGATCGCGGCCGGGCTCGAGCGGTCGGGCGTCACGGCGTGGGCCGGCCGTACGCTCGTGCAGCACGCCGGGACCACCTGGGGACGGCTGCTCGTTGCGATCATGGCGCTGACCGCGCTGCTCGCGGCGGTCGTGACGCCCAACGGCGGGGCCGCCGCCATGTTGCCCGTCGTCGTGCTCGCGGCGCGGCGCGCCCGGCTGCGCCCGTCCGCGCTGCTCATGCCGACGGCGTACGCGGCGAGCGCAGGCGCGCTGCTCGCGTTGTCCGGCAGCCCCGTGAACGTCATCGTGTCCGACGCGCTCTACGCGGAGACGGGCCGGCGGTTCGGGTTCTTCGAGTTCGCGCTCGTCGGGGTGCCGCTCGTGCTCGTGACGACGGCGGTCGCCGCGCTGGTCGGGCGTCGCCTGCTGCCCGAGCGTCAGCCGCACGAGGAGGCGGCCGACCTGTCCGACCACCTCGAGACCATCCTCGAGCACTACCGGCTCGACGAGGGCTTCACGCGCGCCGCCGTCCGCGCCGCGTCCCCGCTGGTCGGGGCGTCGGTCGACGGCCTCGCGCTCACCGAGGGCATCGCGCTCGTGGGCGTCCAGCGCGCCGACGGCGAGCCGGGTGCGGCGGGCGACCGGCTCGCCCCCGGCGACGTGCTCGTCGTGACGGGCAGCTCGTCGCGCGTCGGCCGGCTCGTGGCCGAGCACGGCCTCGACGTGGTCGCGACCCCGGTGACGCGCGCGACGCGCGAGTCGCTGCTGAGCCGCGAGGCGGGCGTCGGCGAGGTCGTCGTCCCGCCGCGCTCGGCGCTGGTCGGCCAGAAGGTCTTCCCGGGGCAGGTGCGGCGCAACGGGCTCACGGTGCTCGCCGTGCACCGGCTCGGTCACGACCTCGGCGCACAGCCCGCCGACGTCGAGCAGGGCGACATGCTGCTGCTGCACGGACCGTGGGACGCCGTGGCGGGGCTCGCGCAGGACGACGACGTGCTGGTGGTCGACGACCCGGCGCTCGTGCGGCAGCAGAACGCGCCGCTCGGCCCGGCCGCCTGGCGCGCGCTCGGCGTGCTCGTCGTGACGGTCGCGCTGTTCGCGTCCGGCGTCACCGCGCCGGCGGTCGCGGCACTCGTCGGGGCGGCGGGCATGGTGCTGCTGCGCGTCCTCTCCGAGCGCGAGGTCTACCGGGCCGTCTCATGGCAGACCGTCGTGCTGATCGGTGGTCTGATCCCGCTGTCGGTGGCGATCCAGACGAGCGGCGCCGCCGACGAGCTCGCCCGCCACCTGGTCGCGCTCGTCGGTGACGGCGGCACCCGGGTGCTGTTCGCGGCGATCTTCGGGCTCACCGTCGTGCTCGGCCAGTTCGTCAGCAACGCCGCGACGGTGCTGGTCGTCACGCCGATCGCGCTCGCGGCCGCGCACGACGCGGGCGTGGGTGCCGCGCCGATGCTCATGCTCGTGGCCGTCGCGGGGGCCGCGTCGTTCCTGACGCCGATCGCGACACCGGCCAACATGATCGTCATGGGCCCCGGCGGCTACCGGTTCGGCGACTACTGGCGGCTCGGCATCGTGACGACCGCCGTGTGGTTCGTCGTCGCGATCGGGCTCATCCCGCTCGTGTGGTCGACGTGACCGCCGAGGCGGCCGCCCTCGGCGAGCGCCGCGCGCTGACGGCGTCGCTCGTCACGTCAGGTGTGCTCGGGCTCGGCGCGATCCTCTGGGGGCTCGCCGCGCGGGCCGACGTGCTGGTGTTCGACGGCATCTACATGGTCGCGGGCATCGCGCTCGTCGCGGTCTCGCTGCTCGCGTCGCACGCCGCGGCCTCCGAGCCGTCGCACCGCTTCCCGTTCGGCCGGCACGCCGCCACGCCGCTGACGGTCGCCATGCAAGGCGCGGCGATCCTCGCGACGCTGGTGTACGGCGCGGTGTCGGCGGTCGCGACGCTCGTCGCGGGCGGGTCGCAGGCGGCGGGCAGCGCGATCCTCGCCTACGGCGTGGTGTCGGGCGTCATCGCGGTCCTGGTCGCGGTGTGGCTGCACCGGCTCTCGCCGGACGGCGAGCTCGCGCGCGCCGAGATCGTCTCGTGGCGTGCGGGCGCCGCGATGAGCGCGGTCGTGGCCGTGGGGGGCCTCGTCGCGATCCTGCTGGTCGACAACGGCTACGACCGGGCCGCGTCGTTCGTCGACCCGGTGCTCGTGCTCGTGGCGGTCGCGTCCGTCGCGCCGCTGCCGGTCCGGCTGATGCGCGAGGGCGTCCACGAGCTGCTCGAGGGCTCGGCGCCGGCCGACGTGATGGCGGCCGTCGAGCGCGCGGTCGACGAGGGGCGCGCCGGGTTCGACCTGCCCGACCCGCTCGTCCGGGCCACCAAGCTCGGACGCCGCCTGTACGTCGAGGTCGACTTCGTGGTCGAGGAGGCGCGCTGGGACGTCGACGCCGAGGACCGGGTGCGCCGCGCCGTCGTCGGCGCCCTCGAGCAGCTTCCGTTCGACCTGTGGGCGACCGTCGAGCTGACCACGGACCGCGAGCTGGCCGAGTGACGTCGCCCGCGACCGTGCCGGTCCCCGCGCCCGAGCCCGTGCCGCTGCGCCGGCGCCTCCTGCGCGCGGCGGGGTGGCTGGCGGTCGTGGCGTTCGCCTGGTGGGCGGTCACCCGGCTCGCGGGGGCCGTCGACTGGGACGAGGTCGCCGCGGCCCTCCGCCGGCTCTCCTGGTGGGCGCTCGTGCCGATGGTCGTGCTGCTGCTCGTGCGGCAGACGCTCAACGCCGCACCCATGGCGCTGTACGTGCCAGGCCTCGGCCTGTGGCACGCGACGCAGAACGACCTGTCGGCGCACGTGGTCGCGACATTCGCGCCGCCGCCCGCCGACCTCGTGCTCCGGGTGGCGCAGTTCCGGTCGTGGGACGTCGACCCGGTGCGCGCCATGACGGGCATGACGCTCAACATGGCGACGTACTACGGCGTGCGCGTGGGCGCGCCGGTGCTCGGCCTCGCGTTCCTCGCGGCCGACGGCATCGAGCGGCGGCAGTGGCTGTTCGCCGGGCTGTGCGCGCTCGCCACGGCCGCGCTCGGCGTGGCCGTGGCCCTGATCCTGCGCGGCGACGCGTTCGCCGCCGCCGTCGGCCGCGCGGCGGGGCGGGCCGGACGGCTCGTCCGGCGGGGCGTGGACCCGGAGGCGTGGGCGGCGCGGGTGGTGCAGGTGCGGCAGACGGCCGCCGGCGACCTGCGCCGCGGGATCCTCCGCGCCGTCCTGGCGCTCGTCGTGATGCTGCTCGTCGACGCGTCGATCCTGCTGGTCGCGCTGCGGGCCGTCGGCGTCGGCGAGGCGACCCTGCCGACCCTCGACGTCCTCGGCGCGTTCCTGCTCGCGTACCCGTTGACGATCCTGCCGATGGCGGGGCTCGGTGTCGTCGACGCCCTGCTGGTGGGCGGGTGGACCGTCGCCGCGGGCACCGAGCACGAGGGAGCGATCGTGGCGGCGACGCTCGCGTGGCGCGTCGTCACGATCGGCGGGACGTTGCTGCTCGGCACCCTCGCGCTGGTGGCCTGGAGGTGGCGGGCGCGGCGTCGCCCACCGGCCGACGGCACGTCGTATCTCCAGGGCGTGTCTGGGTAAACTCGCCACCATGGCCGCGATCGAGGACGACCGCACGCCGGGCCCGCGCGCCGCGTCGGGGCGGCGCGCCGCGGTGCTCGCCGAGCTGCGCCGGGCGCCCGACGGCGTCGCCGAGCTCGCGGCACGCCTGGGTGTCCACCCGAACACCGTGCGCCTCCATGTGGCCGCGCTCGCGGCCGACGGCCTCGTCGAGGAGGCGCCGGCCACGACGGCGCGCGGCCGCGGGCGCCCGTCGCTCGTCTACCGCGCGACGCGCCGCATGCCCCAGGGGCCCGACCGGTACCGCGAGCTCGCCGGCGCGCTGCTCGAGGCGCTCGTCCACGACGACGACGCGGGCACGCGGGCACTCGACGCCGGTCGGGCGTGGGGTGCCCGCATCGCGCGGGCACGTGGCACGGCCGCACCGGACCCGGGGCCGCGCGCGGTCGCGCCCCCGGACGGCCTCCCGGCGCTGCTGACCGTGCTCGACGACGTGGGCTTCGCGCCCGAGCGGGCGCCGCACGGCATCGCGCTCCGTCAGTGCCCCTTCCTCGACCTCGTCGAGGCACCCCGGATGGTGGTGTGTCGCGTGCACCTCGGCCTCATGCAGGGCGCCCTCGCCACCTGGCGGTCCGGGGCCGAGGTCGACCGGCTCGAGCCGTTCGTCGAGCCGGACCTGTGCCTCGCGCACGTGCGCCGCGCGGGTCGCCGCCGGCACGAGGCGGCGTCGTGACGGCCGGGCTGTCGACGCCCTGGTCGCGATCGCTCGGCCTGGCGGCACCCCTCGCGAACGCGCCGATGGGCGGGGTCGCCGGCGGTCGGCTCGCAGCGGCCGTGAGTCGTGCGGGCGCGCTGGGCATGGTCGGCGTGGGCAGCGCCGGGACGGCGGCCGCGTTGCGTGCCGAGCTCGCGCACGTGGCCGGGCTCGGCCGACCGTTCGGCGTCGGGCTCGTGGCCTGGGTCGCCGAGCGCGAGCCCGAGCTGCTCGACGTCGCGCTCGGTGCGGCGCCGGCCCTGCTCTCGGTGAGCTTCGGCGACGACCTCGGCTGGGTCGGGCGCGCGCACGCCGCGGGCGTCGCGGTCGCCGTCCAGGTCGCGGACGCGTCGGCTGCGCGGCGTGCCGCCGACGCCGGTGCGGACGTCGTCGTGGCGCGCGGCGCGGAGGGCGGCGGTCACGGCACGCCCGCGATGGGCACGCTGCCGCTGCTCGACGCGGTCCTCGACGTGGTCGACGGACCGGTGCTCGCGGCCGGCGGGATCTCCGGCCCGCGCTCGCTCGCCGCCGTCCTCGCCGCCGGTGCACACGGCGCGTGGGTCGGCACGGCGTTCGCCGCCTGCGCGGAGTCGACGCTCGCGCCGGGTGCGCGCGAGCGCATGCGCGCCGCGCGCGGCGAGGACGCGGTGCTCACGACGACCGTCGACGAGGCGCTCGGCTACCCGTGGCCCGCGCACCAGCCCGCGCGCGTGGTGCGGAACCGGCTCACCGAGGGTGCCGTCGCGCCCGACGCCGAGGTGGTGCGCGACGCGTTCACCACGGGCGACTGGGACGTGGCGACGGTCGACGCGGGGCAGGGAGTGGGTCTCGTGGGCGGCCCGCGGCCCGCCGCGGAGGTCGTCGCGTGGTTCTGCTCCGGCGCCGCCGAGCGCTTGCGACGATCGCGCGAGGTGGCGGATTAATCCAAGAATGGCCTGTGTAAACTCGCAGCCATGACCTACGTCATCGGCCAGCCGTGCGTGGACGTCAAGGACCGCGCGTGCGTCGACGAGTGCCCCGTGGACTGCATCTACGAGGGCGCACGCTCGCTCTACATCCACCCGGACGAGTGCGTCGACTGCGGCGCGTGCGAACCGGTCTGCCCGGTCGAGGCCATCTACTACGAGGACGACCTCCCCGACGCGCTCGCGCCGTACCTCGTGGACAACGCCGCGTTCTTCGCGGAGCCGCTGCCCGGCCGCAGCGCACCGCTCGGTTCCCCCGGCGGAGCCGCGCGGCTCGGCCCGCTCGACGTCGACACCCCGCTGGTCGCGTCGCTCGCGCCGCAGGGCGACCAGACGTGAGCGCGGGCGACGCGCTCGCGGTGGCCGCGACGTTCGTGTGGCTCGGCATGGTCCTCGCGATCTCGTTCCTCGAGGCGCCGCTCAAGTTCCGAGCGCCGGGCGTCACCGTCCCGCTCGGGCTCGGCATCGGCCGCCTCGTGTTCCGCGCGCTGAACGCGGCCGAGGCGCTGCTCGCGGTCGTCGCGGGCGTAGGGCTCGCGGCGGGCGCGCCGCCGGCGGCCGCGGTCGTCGCGCTCGCGGTGGCGGCGGCCGTGCTCGTCGCCCAGATCGTCGGGGTGCGGCCTGCGCTGACCCGCCGGTCGGACGCGGTGCTCGCCGGCGGTGACGCGCCCCGGTCGCACGCGCACCTCGTGTACGTCGTCCTCGAGGTCGTCAAGGTGGCTGCGCTCGTGAGCGGGGGCGTCCTCCTGCTCGCGGGCTGACCGCTCCGGGCCGACGATGGCTCGATGGCGAACACCGATCCGCAGAGCAGCGAGCAGCAGGGCAGCGAGCGGCAGGGCAGCGAGCGGCAGGGCAGCGAGCGGCAGGGCAGCGAGCGGCAGGGCAGCGAGCGGCAGGGCAGCGAGCGGCAGGGCGCCGACGCGCACGCCCGCGACGCCGCCGTCGTCGAGCAGTTCCGCGCCGGCGCCACGCCCCCGGGCATGCACCGCGACCGCCTCGTGCTGCTCACCACGACCGGCCGTCGGACGGGCCGTCGCAGGACGACGCCGCTGATGGTGCACCGGCTCGACGGGCGCGTGCTCGTCGTGGCGTCGGGCAACGCGTCACCGAGCGACCCGGTGTGGGTCCGCAACGTCGCGGCCGACCCCACGGTGCACGTCGAGCTGGACGACGAGCAGTTCGACGCCCGGGCGCGCGTGCTGGCCGGCGACGAGCGCGCGGTGGCGTGGGGCGCGATCGTCTCGACGGCGCCGTTCTTGGCGGACCACCAGCGTCAGGTGGACCGCGAGATCCCCGTCGTCGAGCTCGACCGCGTCTGAGGCGGCCCGGCGCCTACGCCTGACCGGACGTGCCGACCCGCACGCAGCACAGGCCCGGCGCGGGCGCGAGTCGCGCGTGCGCGTCGGCGCACTCGAGACCGTCGGCGACGCCCTGCACGTAGTCGACGTTCAGGCCGCACACGAGCGCGGTGTGGCGCTGCGCCAGCGCGTCGAACGGGCAGTTCGTCAGCACGATCTCGGACCCCTCGACGCGCGGCTCGTAGCCGTGCTGCTCGAGCGCGCCGGCGAGCCGGTCCGGCTCCGGTCCCGCCGTGGCACCGCCCGCCGCGGCCCGCGCGGCGTCGCCCGCCCGTACCCCCTCGGCGCGCGCCGCGCGCTGCACGGCCGTGTCCCACTTGGCACCCTCGCCGACCTGCTCCAGCGCGGTGGCCAGGATGTCTCCGACCAGGTCGTACCGCCGCTCGGGCAGTGACACCGTCACCTCCGAGCGCGCGCGGCGGTAGAGCTTGGCGGGTCGCCCGGCGCCGGGCCCGGTCCGGCCGCTGAGCCGTCGGAACTCGACGTCGAGGAGGCCCTCGTCGGCCAGCCGCTCGAGATGGAACTTCGCGGTGTGCGCCGGCACGCCGACGGCCGCGGCGGCCTGCTCGCGACCCACCCCGTCGGGCTGGGCGACGACGTGCTGGTAGAGCGCGCGCCGCACGGGGTCGGCGAGAGCCCCGATCGCGGCGGCGCGGGAGGCGAGGTCCATGGGGTCCTTCTATCGGAGACAACCATTGACGTTAGATCTCGAGCGTTCTAACGTCCAGCGTACGCTCCCATAGAAAGGTCGCTCCCATGACCAGGACCGAAGCCGTCGCGCAGCCGTCCGTCGCCACCGGCGCGGGCGCCCGCCGGGCGTTCTACCTCCTGCGCACGGTCTACGCCGTCGCGCCGGTGCTGTTCGGGCTCGACAAGTTCGTGCGCGTGATGCAGCCCGACTGGGAGAAGTACCTCGCGCCGTGGATCGACCGGATCGTGCCCGGCACCGCGCACGACGCGATGCTGATCGTCGGCGCCGTCGAGGTCGCGGCCGGTCTGCTCATCGCGCTGTACCCGCGGGTCGGCGGCTACGTCGTCGCCCTGTGGCTCGCCGGCATCGTCGTCAGCCTGCTGAGCGTTGGCGGCTACGGCGACATCGTGCTCCGCGACCTCGGGCTGCTCGCCGGCGCGCTGGCGCTCGCGTTCCTCGCCGCGGACCGCCCGCGCCCGGACGCGCTGTGAGCGCGGCGACGTGGGCCGGGCGCGCCCGGGCGCGCGGCGTCGACAGCCGCCCGGACGACGGTGACGAGCGCGTCGTCGACCTCGACGCCGCCGAGGACGCCGCGGCCGCGTTCCTCGTCGCCCTCGGCGTCGACGTGACGACCGCCGGCACCCTCGAGACGCCGCGCCGGATGGCGCAGGCGTACGCCGAGCTGCTCACGCCGGCCGGCTTCGACGTCACGACGTTCCCCAACGACGACGCGTACGGCGAGCTCGTCCTCGTGCGCGAGATCCCCGTCCGCTCGGTCTGCGAGCACCACATGCTGCCGTTCGGGGGAGTGGCGCACGTCGGCTACCTGCCCGGCACGCGGATCGTCGGGCTGTCCAAGCTCGCGCGGCTCGTGGCGCACGCCGCGGCGCGGCCGCAGACGCAGGAGCGGCTGACGCGCCAGGTCGCGGAGCGACTCGCGGGCGCGCTGGACACGCGCGGCGTCGGCGTCGTCGTCGTGGCCGAGCACTCGTGCATGAGCCTGCGCGGCGCGCGCGCCACCGGAGCCACGACGCGGACGTCGACGCTGCTCGGCGACCTGCGCACCGACCGCGCGCTGCGCGACGAGTTCCTCGCCGCCGTCGCGGAGCCGGCGCCGCGGCGCTGACCGGGCGACGTCGCCGGCCGACCCTCGTCGCAGCCGCGCCGCGTCGTCAGATCCCGGCGCCCGGCTCGGCGCCCGGCGCGTGGTGCGAGCGGCCGACCGGCACCACGAGCGGATCGCCGGTCACGGGGTCCGGCACGACCACGGAGCGCAGGTCGAACACGTCCTGCACGAGCGCGGCGTCCACGACGTCGCGCGGCGCGCCCGCCGCGACCACCCGGCCGTCCCGCATCGCCACCAGGTGGTCGGCGTACCGCACCGCGAGGTTGAGGTCGTGCAGCACCATCACGACGGTCGTGCCGCGCGACCGGTTGAGGTCCGCGAGCAGCTCGAGGACCTCCACCTGGTGCGCGATGTCGAGGAACGTCGTCGGCTCGTCGAGCAGCAGCACGTCGGTCTGCTGGGCGAGCGCCATCGCGATCCAGACGCGCTGCCGCTGCCCGCCGGACAGCTCCGCGAGCGGTCGCGCGGCCAGGTCGACGACGCCGGTCGCCGCCATGGCCGCGCCCACCGCCTCGTCGTCCGCGGCGGACCAGCGCCTGACCCAGCCCTGGTGCGGGTACCGCCCGCGCGCGACGAGGTCCGCGACCGTGATGCCCTCGGGCGCGGTCGGCGTCTGCGGCAGCAGCCCGAGCACGGTGGCCACGCGCCGCGTCGGCACACGGTGCACGTCCTCGCCGTCGAGCAGCACGCGGCCCGCGGTCGGCGCGAGCAGTCGTGCGAGCCCGCGCAGCAGCGTCGACTTGCCGCACGCGTTGGGCCCCACCACGGCGGTCACGCGTCCCGGTGGCACCGCCAGACCCAGGTCCTCGACGACCGTGCGGCCGTCGTACGCGAGGGTCAGGCCCTCCGCGACGAGCGTGTGCTCGGCGGTCACGTCGTCCACCTCATCTCAACCACCTCGACCGGCCCGGTTGGTGCGGACCAGCAACCACAGCAGGTACGGCGCGCCGACGATGCCCGTCACGACGCCGACCGGGAACACGGTGCCCGGGACCGCGAACTGCGCGACGGCGTCCGACACCACCACGACGAGCGCCCCGACCAGCGCGGCGCCCAGCAGCGGCGGCCCGCCGGTCCCGGTGAGACGCCGTGCGACCGGCCCGGCCACGAGCGCCACGAACGCGACCGGGCCGGCCGCCGCCACGGCCACCGCGGCGAGCACCACGGACGTCAGCACCGCGAGGCCGCGGGCGCGCTCCGCGCGTACCCCCAACGCGGTCGCGGCCTCGTCGCCGAGCTCGAGCACCGCGAGCCGACGGCCCTGCAGCAGCGCCGCGGGCACGGCGACCAGCGACGACGCCGCGAGCGTCGTGAGCGCCGTGCCCCCGGACCCGTTGAGCGAGCCCGTCAGCCAGGTGAGTGCGACGCGCGCGTCCGTGACGCTGCCGCGCGTCAGCACGTACGAGACGACGGCCGTCCCGAGCGCCGCCACCCCGATCCCGACGAGCACGAACCGGTACCCCGACAACCCGTCGCGCCACGCCAGGAGGTAGACCGCGGCGGCCGAGGCGAGCGCCCCGACCAGCACGAGCCCCGAGAGCGCGAGCCCGGACAGGCCGAGCCACACCAGGCCGATGACCCCGGCGGCCGAGGCTCCGGCCGTCAGCCCGACGACGTCGGGGCTCGCGAGCACGTTCCGCACCACGGACTGCAGCAGGGCGCCCGAGACGCCGAGGCACGCGCCGACCAGCACCGCCGTCGCGAGCCGCGGCCCGCGCAGCTCGAGCACCACGAAACGGGAGATCGCGTCCCCGCGCCCGAGCAGCACGTCGAGCACCTCGCCCGGGGTCAGACCGGCCTGCCCGAGGCACAGCGACACCGCCGCCGCGAACGCCAGCAGCACCCCGAGCACGACGACGACGCGCAGCTCGTGCGAGCGCCGCAGCGCCCGCGCGTCCCGCGCCGCCCCGGCCGCGTCCGGCCGGGGCACGTCGAGCGTCGTCGTCATCAGAGTGCCTCCGGTTCGCGAACCTGCGGCCGCTGCGCGGCCTCCGGAGCGCTCACAGCGTCACCGCCCGGCCGCGCCGCACGATCGCGATGAACACGGGCGCGCCGACCACGGCCGTGACGATCCCGACCTCGAGCTCGCCGGGGTACGCGACGACCCGCCCGACGACGTCGCACGCCACCAGGAACGCGGGCGCGAGCACCGCGGAGTACGCGAGCAGCCACCGGTAGTCGTGCCCGACGAACCGCCGAGCGGCGTGCGGTACCACGAGCCCGACGAACGCGATGGGCCCGGCGGCGGCGGTCGCCGTGCCGCACAGCAGCACGACGGCGACGCCGGCGACGACGCGCACCCGCCCGACGCGCTGACCGAGCGCGCGCGCGACGTCGTCGCCGAGCGCGAGCCCGTCGAGCGCGCGGCCGAGCGAGAGCGCGAGCGCTGCGCCCACGACGATCGGGCCGACGGCCTGCGCCACGACCTCGGAGCCCCGGCCCGCGAGCGCCCCGACCTGCCAGAACCGCAGCTGCGACACGGCGGGCGTGCTGGTGAGCAGCACCGCGGTGACGACCGAGGTCAGCGCGGCGGTCACCGCGGCGCCGGACAGCGCGAGCTTGGTCGGCGTCGCGCCCTCGCGTCCCGCGGACGCGACGCCGTAGACGACCGTCGCCGCGAGCGCGGCGCCGACGAACGCGAACGGCACGTACCCCGCGACGCTCGTGACCCCGAACGCCGAGATCGCCACGACGACGGCCACGGCTGCGCCGGCGTTGATGCCGAGCAACCCGGGGTCGGCGAGCGGGTTGCGCGTCAGCCCCTGCATCACGGTGCCGGCGAGCCCGAGCGCGAGGCCGGCGAGCACCCCGACGGCGGTCCGCGGCAGCCGCTTGTCCCACACGATCAGCGAGGCCTCGTCGTCGCCGCGGTGCCGGAGCGCGTCGAGCACGGCACCGGGCGCGAGCGCGTGCGACCCGACCATCAGGCTCACCACGCACACGACGAGCAGCACGACGAGGCACACGACCAGCCCCACGAGCAGACGGCGGCGCCGGCCCGCGGGAGCTCCCGGGGGCCGGCGCCGGTCGACGGCGACGGCCGTCGTCACGCGGTGCGCTCCGAGCCGAGCGCGACGGGGGAGGGGATCACTGAGCCTTCTCGGCGGCGGCCGCGAGCTGCGGGACGTACTTGTCGAGCATCCACGGGATGGACAGCGCCGACGGCGCGCTGGACGCCATGACGAAGGACTGTCCCACGATCGGGGCGAAGGCGCCGCTCTTGACCGACGGCATGGCGGCGATCAGCGGGTCGGACGCGAACGTGTCGGCGGCTGCCTGGTCGTCGAAGTACGCGACGAGCAGGTCGGTGTCGATCTTCGAGACGTTCTCGTAGCTGACCGTGTAGAAGTACGACTCGTCCTTCTTGGGGTCGAGCGCCTCGACGCTCGGGCTGGTGACCATGCCGAGCTGGTTGAGCAGCTGCACGCGCGGGTCGCTCGCGCGGTAGACGGTGAGCTGGTCCGCCTGGTTCGCGGCGCTGTACACGAACGTCTTGTCCTTGAGCACCGGGTACTGGCTGCCGAGCTGCGCGACGTACGCGTCGGTGTCGTCGACAAGCTTCTTCGCCTGGTCCTGCAGGCCGAGCGCCTTGCCGACGATCGTCGTCACGTCCTGCCACGTCGTCGCCCACGGCTTGTCGGGGTACGCGACGGTCGGCGCGATCTGCGCGAGCTTGTCGTAGTCCTCCTGCGTCAGGCCCGAGTAGGGCGCCAGGATCACGTCGGGCTTCGCGGCGACGATCTCCTCGAACGGCACCTCGCCGGTGTCCGCGCCGGACAGGATGGTGGGCGTCGTCCCGCCGAGGGCGGCGATCTTCTCGGCGTCCCACGGCAGCACGCCCTGCGCGTCGCCGCCGTACGTGTACTTCGGCATCGCGGCGGGCACCACGCCGAGCGCGAGCACCGCGTCCTGCGCCGACCAGCCCCACGTCACGACGCGCTCGGGCTTCTTCTCGATCGTCGCCGAGCCGAGCGCGGACGGGATCGTGACGGGGAACGCGTCCGCGGCGGCCGACGCCGTGCCGGTGCCGGTGGGCGCCGCGCCGCCCTTGTCGCCGCTGGACGAGCAGCCGGCGAGCGCGACGAGGGCCGCGACGCTCGCGGCGAGGACGGCCAGGGCGCGCGGTCGGCGCGTGGCGGTGGAGGACATGCGAGGACTCCTCGGTCAGGGTCGCGGTCGTGCGACAGTAGGTAAGGCTAGCCTTACCGCAGCGGATGACGAAGCCCTCGCGGACTTCCCCGACGTGACGTGCGCCACGTGCCTTCCGAC
The DNA here is from genome assembly GCF_030362835.1 of Cellulomonas alba. Lineage (GTDB taxonomy): Bacteria > Actinomycetota > Actinomycetes > Actinomycetales > Cellulomonadaceae > Cellulomonas > Cellulomonas alba. The sequence goes on along the minus strand of NZ_JAUCGQ010000001.1, from coordinate 967,599 downwards.
CCCCGGGCCTCCACTAGAGTGCGCGTGTAAAACGTTATCGAGGAGGCTGGCGTGCGACGTGCGGTGCTCGCTCCCGTGGTCGCGGTAGCGGCCTCGGCCGGGTTGCTCGCCGGTTGCGCCGGGGAGGACCACGCACCCGTGGAAGCGACGACCACCGCACCGCAGACGACGACGGGCCCGCTCGTCGACGACATCTACACGGCCGATCCGTCGGGCCACGTCTGGGACGGGACGCTCTACGTCTACCCGTCGCACGACATCCCGACCGATGTCCCCGCGGACCGCGACGGCGGTCAGTACGCGATGACGGACTACCACGTGCTGAGCCTCGCGGAGCCGACCGCGCGGGCCGCCGACCACGGCGTCGCGCTCGCGCTCGCCGACGTGCCGTGGGCGAGCAAGCAGCTGTGGGCGCCCGACGCGGCGCGCAAGGGCGGCACGTACTTCCTGTACTTCCCGGCGCGCGACAAGAAGGGCGCCTTCCGCATCGGCGTCGCGACGTCGTCGAGCCCGACGGGCCCCTTCACGGCCGACCCCCGGCCCATCGCGGGGAGCTACAGCATCGACCCCGCCGTCTTCACCGACGACGACGGCGCGACGTACATGTACTTCGGCGGCCTGATCGGCGGCGAGCTGCAGCGCTACCGCGACGACAAGCCGCTCGGCCGCGACGACTACCCGGCCGACGACGCCCCCGCGCTGGGGGCGCGCGTGGTGCGGCTGTCGGACGACCTGCACCACTTCGCCGAGCCGACGCGCGAGGTCGTGGTGCTCGACGAGCACGGCAAGCCGCTGACGGCCGGCGACGACCGCGCGTTCTTCGAGGGCTCGTGGATGTCGAAGCGCGAGGGCACGTACTACTTCATGTGGTCGACCGGCCCGAGCCACCACCTGGCGTACGCGACGGGCTCGTCGCCCTACGGCCCGTTCGCGTACCGCGGCATCGTGCTGGACCCGGTCGACGGGTGGACCACGCACGGCTCGATGGTCGAGTTCGACGACCAGTGGTACCTGCTCTACCACTCGGCGCGGAAGTCGGGGCAGGACAACCTGCGCGACGTCCTGATGGCGCCGCTCGAGTTCGAGGCCGACGGGTCGATCCGCACCATCACCCCCTGACCGTCGAGCCTCGGGTGGCGCCGGCTCGCCGGCGCGCCTGAGGACCGTCGCCGGCCGATACTTTCGGACACGATCGTGTCACGCGCACCTCCGTTCGGGCGCACGTTGTGGCTTGTCTCACGCTCCGACCCATAGAGTTCGGGCGTTCTGGCACCACTGCGCGCAAAGGAGCGTCATGAGGTGGAATTCCCGGCGACATGGAGTCGCCGAAAGTATCGGAGTTGGCGTGGCGGCGACAGCCCTCGTCGTCTCACCGCTGGTCGTGGCCTCGGGGGCGTTCGCCGCTGACACCACGCCGACGAGTCTGCTGTCCGTCAACTTCGAGGACGGCACCAAGGGCGCTCTCACGCAGTCGGGAGCCGCCGGGAACGTCGTGGACGACGGCACCGGCAACAAGGTCTACGAGATCGACAACCGCACGGCGTCGTACGACGGGCTCGAGACGCCCGCGACGCTCCTCGACGGTCTCGCCACGGGCACCAAGGTGCACGTCTCGATGAAGGCCCGGCTCGTGGCCGACGGCTCGTACTCGGCCCGCTGGGTGAAGAAGCCCGGCTACTCGTGGGTCTCCTCGAACACGGCGCTCAGCGCGAGCTCGTGGACGACGATCGACGGCACGTACACGGTCGGCGACGGCGACACGGGCGTCACGTTCTACACGGGCACCGGCGCGGACAGCGGCGACACGTTCAGCTACCAGCTCGACGACATCTCCGTGGTCGCCGACGTCGCGAGCACGACGCCCACGACCCAGACGATCGTGTCGGCGGACTTCGACGACAGCTCGCTCGGTGCTCTCCAGCAGAGCGGGAGCCCGACGCTGGGCTACGTCGACAACGGCACGGGCAAGGCGCTCAGCGTCACCGGCCGCGCCAACACGTGGGACTCCGTCCAGTCCGCGACGGGCATCCTCTCCGCGGGCGTGCAGTACACGTTCTCGGCCAAGGTCAAGCTCCTCGACGACGTCGCGAGCTCGGTCGGCCGCTTCACCGTCTACGACGGCTCGTACACGCCGGTGGGCGGTCAGGCCGTGTCGGCGTCGGACTGGACCACGATCGGCGGCACCTACACGCTGCCCGACGGCGTCGACCCGACGACGGTCAAGTTCGCCCTCGAGGCGGGCCCGTGGGACGGCTCGGCGAAGCCCGGCTTCCTCCTCGACGACGTGCTGGTCACCGCTCCGGGCGAGGGCTCGGGCGGCGGCTCGGGCATCACGATCCCCGCGGGCTTCGTGCCCGGCGGCGCGATCGACCCGGTCGCCACGCCGACGTACAAGGCGCGTGGCACGGACAAGACCGTGGCGCTGACCTTCGACGACGGCCCGAACGGCGCCACGACCGAGGACCTGCTCGGCTTCCTGGCCGACAAGGGCATCCACGCCACGTTCTGCGTCATCGGCCAGAACGTCACGGCCAGCGGCGGCGCCGCGGTGCTGCGCGACATCGTCGCCGGCGGCAACGCGCTGTGCAACCACTCGACCGACTACAGCGAGGTCAACACCCTCACCGACCAGCAGATCGCCGACCGTCTCATGCAGAACATGGGGACGATCCGCACGGCTCTCGGTGACCCGAACGCCCAGGTGCCGTTCTACCGCGCGCCCGACGGCGTGTGGGGCAGCTCGGCCGGCATCGCGGTCCAGCTCGGCGAGCAGCCGCTCGACGTGCGCAACCTGATCAACGACTGGGACGGCGCCTCCAACGCGGGCGACGAGGCCGCGCTGACCGACGCCCTGTACTCGACGATCACGTCGCACCCCGGCGAGATCGTGCTGGTGCACGACGGCGGCGGCGTCCGCACGGCGGGCATCGCGGCGGTCAAGACGGTGGTCAACCGCCTGATCGACGAGGGCTGGACGTTCACCCTGCCCCAGGGCGGCCCCGCGGGCGGCTCGAACGGCGGCGTCTGCTCGTACCCGAGCGGCACGGCGATCGACACCGACTTCGAGGACGGCACGCTCCAGGGCTGGAGCGGGCGCGACGACGGCCACGGCACGGCGACGCTCACCGTCACCGACGGCGTCGGGCACGACGGCGGCAAGGCCGTCGTCGTGAGCGACCGCGTGAGCCAGGGCCAGGGCATGGGCCGCGACGTCACGTGCACGCTCCAGGCCGGCCAGACGTACGAGCTCACGGGCTGGGCGCGGTTCGCCGACGGCCAGCCGACGGACGACGTCGACCTGAGCTACGCGCAGACGAAGGCCGGCTCGACCACGTACAGCCAGTTCGGCGCGTTCACGGGCGTGACGAACACCGGCTGGACGCAGATCAAGCAGAAGTTCACGGTCCCGGCGTCCGACTCGCTCTACCTCTACTTCGAGACGAAGTGGGCGAACGGCGCGGCGGGCAACACGTCGAACCTCCTGCTGGACGACATCACGGTCACCCAGGTCGTCGCGAACGTCCAGGACATCACGCCGATCAAGGACACCCTGGACTTCCCCATGGGTGCCGCGGTCTCCTCGGCGCAGCTCGTCGGCGCGGCCGGCAAGCTCCTGGGCAAGCACTTCGACCAGGTCACGCCCGAGAACACCATGAAGCCCGAGGGCTGGTACAACGCCGACCACAGCTTCAAGGACACGAACGCCGACGCGGACACGCTCATGCAGTTCGCGCAGGACAACGACCTGCGGGTCTACGGCCACACGCTGGTCTGGTACCAGCAGACGCCGGACTGGTTCTTCCAGGACTCCGACGGCAACTTCCTGACGAGCTCCGACGCCGACAAGCAGATCATGCGCGACCGGCTGAAGACGCACATCGACAACGTCGCGAAGTACCTGTCCGACAAGTACGGGAAGTTCGGCAGCGACACCAACCCGCTCGTCTCGTTCGACGTGGTCAACGAGGTCGTCTCCGACAACGCGGGCGACCCGGAGGGTCTGCGCCAGAGCCACTGGTACCAGATCCTCGGTGAGGAGTACATCGAGGACGCCTTCAACGAGGCGAACGCGGCCTTCAACGGCACGTACGCCGCGGACGGGGTCGACCACCCGATCCAGCTCTTCATCAACGACTACAACACGGAGCAGACGGGCAAGCGCGGCCGCCTCCTCGACCTCGTCAACCGCCTCATCGCGGACGACGTCCCGGTCGACGGTGTGGGCCACCAGTTCCACGTGACGATGTCGACGCCGATCTCGACCCTCAAGGACGCGATCGACGGCTTCAACGGCATCCAGACCGCCGACGGCCACGAGCTCTTCCAGGCCATCACCGAGCTGGACGTCCCGACGGGTACCCCGGTCACCGAGGCCAACCTCATCGACCAGGGCTACTACTACAAGGGCATCTTCGACATGCTCCGGGCGGAGAAGGCCGACGGCGCCAACATCTTCTCGGCGACGGTCTGGGGTCTCCTCGACGGCCAGAGCTGGCGTGCCAGCTCGGGTGCGCCGCTCCTGTTCGACGACTCGCTGCAGGCGAAGTACGCCTACTACGGCGTCACCGACCAGGACCTGCCCGGCCAGGTGCGCAGCGCGATCGTCTTCCAGGGCGACGTCACGGGCGCCGACCAGACGTCGTCGGTCGAGTGGAGCAAGCTCCCGCTCCACGCCATCGGCGACCACGCCGGCTTCCAGCTCCGCTGGGCGGCCGACAGCCTGACCGCGTACGTGACGGTCGACGACTCCACGGCGGACGCCACCGACGCGGTGACGTTCTCCTACGGCTCGGGCCAGACCGCGACCGTCAAGCGTGACGGCACGGTCACCGGCACGGGTGTCACGGCCCAGGTCAGCTCGACGTCGTCGGGCTGGAAGGTCGTGGCGCACCTGCCGGAGAGCCCGGCGCTGAGCCGGGGCGGCAGCGCGCAGTTCGACGCCGCCGTCACCGACGGCTCGACGACCACGGGCTGGAACACGGCCGGCTCGCTCGGCACGCTCCAGCTCATCGAGCCGCTCTCGTACACGGAGATCCCGGAGGCCGCCACGGCTCCGACGATCGACGGCGTGCAGGACTCGGTCTGGGACTCGGCCTCGACGGTCACGACGTCCACGCTCATCTCGGGCGCGGCGGACGGCGCGAAGGCGAAGGTCTACCAGCTGTGGAAGGACAACTACCTCTACGTGCTGGCGGACGTGACCGACCCGACGGTCGACAGCACGTCGCCGAACGCCTACGAGCGTGACTCGGTCGAGATCTTCACCGACCCGGGCAACGCGAAGAACGGCTCGTACCGTCCCGACGACATGCAGCTGCGTATCGGCGCGAACGGTGACGTGTCGTACGGCGGTGGCGACTCGGAGACCGCGCAGGCGGCACGGGTGCAGACCAGCGCCAAGATCGGTGGCCACGGCTACGTCGTCGAGGCGCGGATCGACCTGAAGGACGGCAACACCGGCATCGGTGCCTTCGAGGGCCTGGACTACTCGGTCAACGACGGCACGAGCGGTGCACGGACGGCCAACTTCAGCTGGGCCGAGCCCACGGGCACGGGCTACCAGACGACGTCCCGCTGGGGCGTCGCGCAGCTGGTCGCCGCGACCCCGACGCCGCCGGCCCAGACGGCGCCCGTCGTCACGAAGCAGCCGGCCTCGGTGTCGGTGAGCCTCGGTGGCACGGCGACGTTCACCGCGGCGGCGACGGGCAACCCGACGCCGACCGTCACGTGGCAGCGCCAGCTCAAGGGCGCGATCGTCTGGACGACGGTCGCGGGCGCGACCAAGCCCAGCCTGTCGGTCGTCTCCTCGGCCGGTGTCGACGGCGCCAAGTACCGCGCGGTGTTCACCAACACCGTCGGCACGGTGGCCTCGTCGGCCGCGACCCTGACGATCAAGCAGGTCAAGCCGGTCGTCACGGTGCAGCCGAAGTCGGTCTCGGGCGCTCTCGCCTCGACGGTCTCCCTGACCGCCAAGGCGTCGGGCTACCCGACCCCGACGGTCTCGTGGCAGCGCCAGCTCAAGGGCGCGTCCACGTGGACGACGCTCGCCGGCAAGACCTCGACCACGCTGTCGGTCAAGGTCAGCTCGAGCATCAACGGTGCGAAGTACCGCGCGGTGTTCCGCAACGCCGCCGGCACGGCGACCAGCAGCTCCGCGACGGTCACGGTCAAGGCCGCCAAGCCGACGATCACCGGTCAGCCGGTGTCGGTCAAGGTGAAGGCGGGCAAGCTCGCGTCGTTCCACGTCTCGGTCGCCGCGTCGCCGAAGGCGACGTACCGCTGGTACGTGAAGCTGCCGGGCTCGAGCCACTGGGCGCCTGCCATCCAGGGCAAGTCGTCCACGCTCTACGTGACCGCCACCCAGGCGCGCAACGGCACGCAGGTGCGCGTCGTGGTCACGAACGCCAAGGGCTCGGTGACGAGCTCGACGGCCACGCTGCACGTCACCAAGTGACGTGACAGGGGGCGTCCCGGGCAGGAGCCGGGACGCCCCGCGACGGCGGTCCTGGTCCCCGCGGCTCTCGCGGGGACCCGGACCGCCGCGTCGTCTCCGGGACACCGCCGCGGGACGATACGGTGCACCCAGCACCCGCGACAGGAGGACCCGATGGCGACCGAGGGCATCGACGCCCAGGCCGACGGCGCAGGCGGCGCCGTCACGATCGCGGCGATCGCCGCCGAGGCCGGCGTCTCGGTGCCCACGGTGTCGAAGGTGCTCAACGGCCGCGCCGACGTGTCCGCCGCGACGCGCGCCAAGGTCGAGTCGGTGATCGAGGCGCGCGGGTACCGACCGCGGCGCAGCCGCATCGGGTCGGGCCCGGGCCTGCTGGACCTCGTCTTCAACGAGTTCGACTCGCCGTGGGCGCTGCAGATCATCGCGGGCGTCGAGCGGGTCGCGGCCCGGCACCGGCTCGGCGTCGTGCTGTCGGAGCTCGGAGGCGCGCACCGCCCGCGCCAGGAGTGGCTCGACGACGTGCTGCGGCGGCGCCCTCGCGGCGTGATCTTCGTGCTCTCGGAGCTCGAGCCGCAGCAGCGCCACCAGCTCGAGACTCGCTCGATCCCCTTCGTCGTCGTCGACACCGCGGGCGAGCAGCCGCCGGGCGTCCCGACCGTGGGCTCGGCGAACTGGGCCGGCGGCCTCGCGGCCACGCGCCACCTGCTCTCGCTGGGCCACCGGCGCATCGCCGTGATCTCCGGCCCGGCCGACGTGCTGTGCAGCCGAGCGCGCATCGACGGCTACCGGTCCGCGCTCGAGGAGGCGGGCGTGCCGATCGACCCGTCGCTCATCCGGTACGGCGACTTCTTCGTCGGCGGCGGGTACAAGCACGGGCTGAGCCTGCTCGACCGCGAGGAGCGCCCGACGGCGATCTTCGCCGGGTCCGACTTCCAGGCGCTCGGCGTGCTGCGCGCCGCGCGCGACCTCGGTCTCCACGTGCCGGACGACCTCTCGGTCGTCGGGTACGACAACCTGCCGGTGACGGAGTGGATCGGCCCCCGCCTGACGACGGTGAGCCAGCCGCTCATGGAGATGGCGGCCACCGCGACGCGCATGGTGCTCGGGCTGGCGCGCGGCGAGACACCCGCGAACCTGCGGATCGACCTCGCGACCGAGCTCGTCGTGCGCGAGAGCACGGCGCCGCCGCACTCGCGCTGAGCTCCGACGGGGGCACGTCGCGGTCCGTCCGCGTGCGGAGGGCGGCGTCGTCGCCGCGGGTCGGCGCGGCCGCAGGTCAGCGCGGCAGCGGCAGCGTGAAGGTCCAACCGTCGGCGAGCCGCTCGCGCACCACGCGCTCGACGGCCGTGACGGTGCCGCTCCGGTCGCCCCCGCCGTCGTGCGCGAGCACCAGCTCGCCGGGCCGGATCGCGGCGCGCAGGCTCGCCGACAGCGTCTCGACGTCCTGCACCTCCCAGTCCTGGATCGTGTTCACGACGCCGAGCGGCTGCATGCCGAGCTCGACGGCGACGCCGGCCGTCACGCCCCAGCTCCCGTTGGGCGCGCGCCAGTAGGGGACGGGAGCCGCCGGATCGCCGAGCGCGTCGCGGATGGTGCGCAGCGTCGCGCGCAGGTCGTCGGCGACCCGCTCGGCCGGCCAGCCGCCCATGTCGGCGAAGCTCATCGAGTGGTTGCACAGCACGTGGCCCTCGGCGACCGTGCGGCGCAGCAGGTCGGCGCCGCCGCGCGCGAGCACGTTCTCGCCGATCACTGCGAACACCGCGCGGATGGAGGTGTCGCGCAGCAGGTCGAGCAGCCGCTCCGTGTCGGCGCCGTTCGGCCCGTCGTCGAACGTCAGCGCGGCGACGAGCCCGGTGCCCTGGGCCCGGACGACCGGCTCGGCCACGGGATCGACCGCGCCGCCGGGCGCGTCCGGTGCGGACGTCACAGGGCCCGGCAGCTCGCGCGCTCGACGAGCTCGGTGGGCAGCCGCACGTGGTCCTCGCGCTCGACGCCGTCGATCACGTCGACCAGCAGGCGGAGCGCCTCGGCGCCCATCTGCTGCAGGGGCTGGCGCACCGTCGTCAGCGGCGGCTCGGTGAGCGCGGACTCCGGGACGTTGTCGAAGCCGATGACGGACAGGTCCTGGGGGACCGTGAGGCCCAGGCGGTGCGCGACGTCGATCACCGCGATGGCCGAGAGGTCGTTGGCCGCGAACACCGCGGTGGGACGGTGCTCGTGCGAGAGCAGCTCGTGCGCGGGTCCGAGCGCCGCCGCCTGCGAGTAGCCACCGACGCGTACGAGGTCCTCGTCGACCGGGACGCCCGCCTGGGCCATCGCCTGGCGGAAGCCGTCCTCGCGCAGCCGCGCGGACTCGAGGTCGGGACGGCCGCCCAGGAAGCCGATGCGCCGGTGGCCCAGCCGCAGCAGGTACTCGGTGGCCAGCACCGCACCGGCGAGGTTGTCGGAGTCGACCGTCGGCATGCCCGAGGGGCCGGTGTGGGGGTCGACCGCGACGACCGGGACGCCGTGGCTCGTGTCGACGACGGTCGGCGTGACGATCACGGCGCCGTCGATCAGCGTGCCCGACAGGCGGGACAGGTAACGGCGCTCCCAGCCGACGTCGGCGCCCCGGCCACCGCCCGAGTAGGCGAGCAGCTCGTAGCCCGTCGAGGCGACGGCGGACGACGCGCCCTTGAGGAGCTCGGTCGAGAACGGCTCGAACTCGGCCACGAGGATGCCGAGCACGTGCGTGCGGTGGCTGCGCAGGCTCTGGGCGCCGAGACTGGCCTCGTACCCGAGCTGGTCGATGACCTGCTGGACCCGGTCGATGGTCGACTGCGCGACGCCGTAGCGGCCGTTGACCACCTTGGACACGGTCGCGACCGAGACCCCGGCGGTGCGGGCGACATCGGCCATCTTGACGCGGGGCAGGAACTCCACGGGGTGATCATAAGGGTAACCACATGGTGATGAAAACGTTATCGACAACGATTGACATCGGCGTCGAGCGCAACGCAGACTCACTACCGCCAGACATTGGTCGACCCGTCAACGACGACAGAGGGGTTTCTCTTCATGACCAGGAAGATTCGTAGCGCGGCCGTCGTCGCGCTCGGTGCGGGCATCGCGCTCGCGGTCGCCGGCTGCAGCAGCAGCGGTGGCGGCACGGACAACAACACCGGTTCGACTGGTGGCGACACCTCCAAGCCCGTCTCCATGACGCTCTGGACGAACGCCACCACCGGCCCCGGCGCCAAGTTCTTCGAGGACACGGTCGCCAGCTTCCACACCAAGTACCCGAACGTCACCATCAAGATCCAGACGGTGCAGAACGAGGACCTGGACGGCAAGCTCCAGACGGCCCTCAACTCGGGCGACGCGCCGGACATCTTCCTCCAGCGTGGTGGCGGCAAGATGAAGGCCATGGTCGACGCCGGCCAGCTGCTCGACATCACCGACTCGGTCGCCCCCGAGACCAAGGACAAGGTCGCCGCGGGCGCCTTCGCCGCGGAGACGATCGACAACAAGCTCTACGCGATGCCGGCCTCGGTCCTCCCCGGTGGGTTCTTCTACAGCAAGGACCTCCTGACCGCTGCCAAGGTCTCCGCGTTCCCGACCTCGCTCGACGAGCTGAACTCGGCCGTCACCGCGATCAAGGGCACGAACAAGGACGCCATCGCGCTCGGTGGCAAGGACGCCTGGCCGGCGGCGCACTGGTACTACTGGTTCGCGCTCCGCGAGTGCAGCCAGGACGCGCTGAACTCGACGGCCAAGTCGCTCAAGTTCGAGGACGAGTGCTGGACGCGTGCCGGCAACGACCTCAAGACGTTCGCCGCGACGAAGCCCTTCAACAACGGCTTCCTCACGACGTCGGCCCAGCAGGGCGCGAACAGCTCGGCCGGCCTGGTCGCGAACCACAAGGCCGCCATGGAGCTCATGGGCGCCTGGGACCCGGGCGTGATCGGCTCGCTGACGCCGGACAAGAAGGCGCTCCCCGACCTCGCGTTCTCGCCGTTCATCACGGTGCCGAACGGTCAGGGTGACCCGAAGGCCATCATGGGTGGCGTCGACGGCTACTCCTGCTCGGCGAAGGCTCCGAAGCAGGCCTGCACCGACTTCCTCAACTACCTGGCCAGCACGGACATCCAGAAGGCGTACTACACCGCCTTCCAGGCCCCGCCGGTCAACAAGGACGCCCAGGCCCTGGTCACCGACCAGATCACGAAGGACGTCATCAACGCGTTCAACTCGGCCCCCTACGTGTCGCAGTGGCTCGACACGCTGTACGGCCAGAACGTCGGCAACGCGCTGAACACGGCCGTCGTCAACCTGCTCGCGGGCAAGGGCGACGTGGCGGGCATCATCAGCGCGGTGAACGCTGCCGCAGCGAAGGGCTAAGCAAGAACCATGAGTGATTCCTCGGCCAACGAGCCGCTGGCCGTGGAGAACTCGCGATCGCAGCTCACGGTGGCCGGGGTCGGCGTCCAGCCGACCCCGGCCACCGGCCGCACGCGCCGCGCACGTCGCGGCACGTCGTGGCGGGAGCGCCTCGAGATCGCCGTTCTCTCCGGACCGGCCATTCTGATGTTCGTCGGCTTCGTCATCTTCCCGGTGGTGCTGGCCGCGTACTACGGCTTCTTCAAGTGGAAGGGCTACGGGAAGCCGACGGACTTCATCGGGCTGCAGAACTACAAGACGATCCTCACGGATCCCGAGTTCCACGCGGCCCTCCAGCACAACCTGACGATCGTCGTCCTCTCACTCCTGCTGCAGGGGCCGATCGCGATCGGTCTGGCACTGCTGCTCAACCGCAAGATGCGCGGCCGTTCCCTGATCCGCGTCCTCATCTTCGTGCCGTACGTCGTCTCCGAGGTCATCGTCGGGACGGGCTGGAGCCTCATGCTCCAGAGCAACGGCGCGGTCAACGACGTGCTGGGCAAGCTGGGGCTCGACTCGCTCCAGCAGGACTGGCTGTCGGACCCGAGCATCGCGATCTGGTCGCTGATGGTCATCATCTCGTGGAAGTACATCGGCTTCGCCGTCATCCTCTTCATGGCGGCCCTGCAGAACATCCCCGAGGAGCTCTACGAGGCGGCGTCGATCGACGGCGCGAGCTACTGGCAGATCCAGCGTCGGATCACGGTGCCGCTGCTCGGCCCGACCCTCCGCATCTGGGCGTTCCTGTCCGTGATCGGGTCGCTGCAGCTGTTCGACCTCGTGTACATCATCTGGGGCCAGTACGTGGCCGGCACCGCCGGCGTCTCCACGATGGCGACCTACATGGTCCAGTACGGGCGCAACGCGGGGAACTTCGGCTACGGCTCGGCCGTCGCCGTGGTGCTCTTCCTCATCTCGCTCATCATCGCGCTGATCTACCAGCGCTTCGTCCTGCGCCGTGACACCGCGGGCGCGATCACCGGAGGCACCAAGTGATGGCCGCCACGACCACGGACACCGTGCCGGCGACGTCGCCGGCCCGGCAGCGGAAGGTGACGCCGAAGAGCGGCGGCTGGGGCAGCCCCGGCACGTACTTCATCGCTCTCGTCGTCGTCGGGCTGATGCTCGCTCCGATCGCCTACATCATCCTGGGCGGCTTCCGGACGAACTCGCAGATCACGAACAGCCCGGGCGGCCTGCCCGACCCGTGGAACATCGACAACTACACGAGCGTGCTCACGGGCTCGACCTTCTGGCGCGAGCTCGGCAACTCGACGATCGTCGCGCTCGTCACGTCGGTCCTCGTGGTGGCGTTCGGCCTCATGGCCAGCTACGTGCTCGCTCGGTACAACTTCCGCGGGCGCGGGGCGATGTACTCGCTGTTCGCCGCGGGTCTGATGTTCCCGATCACCGTCGCCATCACGCCGCTGTACATCGTGGTGCGCGACATCGGCCTCATGAACAGCCTCGGCGGCGTGATCCTGCCGCAGGTCGGCTTCGGCCTCTCGACGACCGTCATCATCCTCGTGCCGTTCCTGCGGGCCATCCCGCTGGAGATCGAGGAGGCGGCGGCCATCGACGGCACCAGCAAGATCGGGTTCTTCTTCCGGATGGTGCTGCCGCTGTCGCTGCCCGGCGTGCTGACGACGGGCATCCTCGCCTTCGTCGGCTCGTGGAACAGCTACATCCTGCCGCTGTTCATCCTGAACGATCAGGACAGCTACACGTTGCCCCTCGGTGTCCAGGCGTTCTCCTCGCAGTACTCCACGGACACGGCGCAGGTGCTCGCCTTCACGTCGCTCGCGATGATCCCCGCCCTCATCTTCTTCTCGCTCTTCGAGCGCCGCATCGTCGGTGGTCTCCAGGGCGCGGTCAAGGGTTAAGGGGCGAGTTTCAGGACGGACGTCCGGACGTCCGCGCCCTCGGGCGCGGACGGACTGGGCCGCGCCGGCGCGGCCGACGAGGCGCGTGTGCTCGAGCTGCTCGGTCGCATGACGCTCGACGAGAAGATCGCGCAGGTCGTGGGCTTCTGGGAGAAGGAAGACGGCGAGGCGGTCGCCCCGCTCCAGGGCGAGTTCTTCGAGGCCGCCACGCTCGACTCGTTCGCGAAGGACGGGCTCGGGCACCTGACGCGGCCGTACGGCACGCGCCCGGTCGACCCGGTCGAGCGCGCGGCGTGGCTGTGGGAGTTCCAGCGCGGCCTGGTCACGAACACGCGGCTGGGCATCCCGGCCCTCGTGCACGAGGAGTGCCTGACGGGCCTGTCGGCCTGGAAGGCGGCGACGTTCCCGGCGCCCCCGTCGTGGGGGGCCGCGTTCGACCCGGAGCTCGTCGAGGAGATGGGCGCCGCGATCGGCACGTCGATGCGTGCCCTCGGCATCCACCAGGGCCTCGCGCCCGTCGTGGACGTCGTGCGCGACCCCCGCTGGGGCCGCGTCGAGGAGTGCATCGCCGAGGACCCGTACCTGGTCGGCACGGTGGGCACGTCGTACGTGCGCGGCCTGCAGTCGGCCGGCGTGCACGCGACGCTCAAGCACTTCGTGGGCTACTCGAACTCGCGAGCCGGGCGGAACTTCGCGCCCGTGCACGCCGGTCCGCGCGAGCTCGCCGACGTGCTGCTCGTGCCGTTCGAGATGGCGCTGCTCGACGGCGGGGTCCGCTCCGTCATGGCCGCGTACAACGAGATCGACGGCGTCGCGGTGCACGGCGACCCGGCGCTGCTGACGGGCGTGCTGCGCCACCAGTGGGGCTTCGACGGGACCGTGGTGGCCGACTACTTCGGCATCGCGTTCCTGCAGCTGCTGCAGCGGGTCGCCGCCGACCTCGGCGAGGCGGCCTCGCAGGCGCTCGCCGCCGGCGTCGACATCGAGCTGCCGACGGGCGACGCGTTCCTCGAGCCGCTCAAGGAGCGGATCCGTTCGGGTCAGCTCGACGAGGCGCTGCTCGACCGCGCCGTGGTGCGTGCGCTGCGGCAGAAGGACGAGCTCGGCCTGCTCGACGCGACGTTCGACGACGCGCCGCCCAGCGAGATCGACCTCGACTCGCCCGCGCATCGGGCCATCGCGCGCCGGCTCGCGGAGGAGTCGGTGGTGCTCGTCAGCAACGACGGCACGCTGCCGCTAGCCACGCCGCGTCGCGTCGCGGTGATCGGCCCGAACGCCGACCGCCAGGCCGCCCTGTTCGGCTGCTACTCGTTCGTCAACCACGTGCTCGCGCAGAACCCGGGCTACGAGGTCGGCTTCGAGGCACCGACGGTGCTCGAGGCGCTCCGCGCGGAGCTCGTGGGCGTCGACGTGGTCAGTGCCTCCGGCTGCGCCGTCGACGACGACGACCGGTCGGGCTTCGACGAGGCCGTCGCCGCAGCGTCCACCTCGGACGTCGCGGTGCTCGTGATGGGCGACCACGCCGGCCTGTTCGGCCGTGGCACGTCGGGCGAGGGCTGCGACCGTGACGACCTCGAGCTGCCGGGTGTGCAGCGCGACCTCGTCGAGGCCGTGCTGGCCACCGGTACGCCGGTGGTGCTCGTGCTCGTCACGGGTCGGCCGTACGCGGTGGGCTGGGCGCTCGAGAGCTGCGCGGCCGTCGTGCAGACGTTCTTCCCGGGCGAGGAGGGCGCAGCCGCGATCGCGGGCGTGCTCTCGGGGCGCGTCAACCCCTCGGGTCGGCTCCCGCTGAGCCTGCCGCGCGGGGCCGGTGCGCTGCCGTACTCGTACCTGCACCCGCTGCTCGGCGAGGGCGACGAGGTCAGCAACCTCTCGACCACGCCTCCGGCGGAGTTCGGCCACGGGCTCTCGTACACGTCGTTCGCGTACGACGTGCTCGACGTCGCCGAGGCGACGCCGACGGACGGCGAGCTGCGGGCCACGGTGCGCGTCACGAACACCGGCGACCGCGCCGGTGACGAGGTCGTGCAGCTCTACGTGCACGACCTGGTCGGGTCCGTGACCCGTCCGGTGGCGCAGCTCGTGGGCTTCCGTCGGGTGCACCTCGAGGCCGGCCAGTCGGCTCTCGTCACGCTCCACGTCCCGACCACGCGCGTCGCGTTCTCCGACCGCGCGCTCAACCGGGTCGTCGAGCCGGGCGACCTCGAGGTCTGGTTCGGCACGAGCTCGAAGCGGCTCGTCGAGGGTCGGACGACGCTCGTCGGGAACGTGCACCCGGTGACGACGTCGTCGCCGCGCTGGACCACCGCCGAGGTGCGATGACCCCCTCCGCGCGCGCCGTCCTGCCCGCCGCGCTCGACGGCTCGTTCGCGCACCGGCGCGCGTCCACGACCCTCACCGTCGTGGACGCCGCCGGCGCGCCGGTGCCCGGCGCCGACGTCACCGTGGAGCAGGTCCGCCACGAGTTCGGCTTCGGGAACATCGGGTTCGACCTGATCGCGTTCGCGAACGGGGCGGCCTCGGGCGGGCACAACGTCTTCGGCGGGGCGCGGGCCGAGCAGGGTGCGCGCCTCGCCGAGCTCTGGCTCGGCCTGTTCGACAGCGCGACGCTGCCGTTCTACTGGCGCGGCTTCGAGCGCGAGGAGGGCCGGACGCAGACCGACGTCATGATGTGCGCCGCGCGCTGGTTCGCCGACCGTGGCGTGCGCGTCAAGGGGCACCCGCTCGTCTGGCACACGCTCGCGCCGCAGTGGCTGCTCGGGCGGTCGGACGCGGAGGTCGAGGCGGCCATCCGGGCGCGCATCCGGCGTGACGTCACCGCGTTCGCGGGCGTCATCGACCTCTGGGACGCCATCAACGAGGTCGTCATCATGCCGGTGTTCGAGGCGGAGGAGAACGCCGTCACGCCGCTTGCGGCGGCCCGCGGGCGGGTGGCGATGGTGCGGATGGCGTTCGAGACCGCGCGCGAGGCGAACCCCGGGGCGCGGCTCGTGCTGAACGACTTCGACCTCTCGGCCGACTACGAGCACCTGATCGAGGAGTGCCTCGCGGCCGGCATCGTGATCGACGCGCTGGGCCTGCAGACGCACATGCACCAGGGCTACCGCGGCGAGGAGCAGGTCGCGGGGATCCTCGAGCGCTTCGCGCGGTTCGGGCTCCCGCTGCAGCTGACCGAGACCACGCTCGTGTCGGGCGAGCTGATGCCGCCCGAGATCGTTGACCTCAACGACTACGTGGTCGACTCCTGGCCGTCGACGCCCGAGGGCGAGGCGCGGCAGGCCGACGAGCTGCTGCGCCACGTGCGGTCGCTGTTCGGGCACCCGGCGGTCGAGTCGATGACCTACTGGGGCCTGTCCGACGACGGCGCCTGGCTCGGTGCGCCTGCCGGTCTCGTGCGCGCCGACGGGACGACCAAGCCGTCGTACGACCAGCTGCGCGGGCTGGTGCGCGGGGACTGGTGGCTCGCGCCGACGGCACTCACTGCCGACGAGCACGGCCAGGTCGAGATCACCGCGTTCGCGGGCCGGTACGCGGTGCGGGCCGGCGGCACGGCGGTCGAGGTCGACCTCGCTGCCGGTCCCGGGGCCGTGGAGGTCGCGCTCGCGCGCTGACCGGCACGTGCGGCGCCGACGCCGCGTGCGCGGTGGCCGCCAGCCCGCGGTGGCTGCCCGCTGGACGCGTCTGCGTCGATGCGAGCGCCGAGGTCGGTGCGAGCCCGGAGCGGGCTCGCGGCTGGTGCGTCAGGCCGTCCGGGCGACGGCGGGCCGGCCGTGCCGCGCGGGCACCAGGTCCGCCTCGTCGACCGAGCGCGGCGTCACCCAGGCGGCCTCGACGAGCGCCGCGCCCGCCGGGTCGAGGCCCGCGCACAGCGCTGCGAGGTCGAGGTCGGCGAAGAGCACGGAGCAGTCGACGTCGAGGCTCGGGCCGCCCGGGTGCCAGTGCGCCTCGACCGCGAGCGTCACGACGCCGCCGTCGACCCCCGCGGCCACGGCCGCGATCCTGTCCTCGAGCGCGACCTCGCGCGCCGGGTTGCCGGTGGGGAACGAGACCGCGCCGCACGCGCACCAGATCGTCACCATGCGCCCAGGATGGCCCCCGCCACTGACACGCCGGTCGAGGCGCCCCCGCGGGTCGCGCTTTCGCGTCGCCGCGCGCCGCGTCGTCGGCCGGAGGGCGGGCACCGACGATCGGCCGAGTCCGAGTCCGATGCCGAGCGACGAGCGCGCGCGCACGTGCTACGCGAGGTTCGGCTTCGTGCCGCTGCTCGAGCCGGTGAGGTGGAGGGAGCGCCCGGGCGCCCCGGCGCCGGACGTCGTCCCGGGTCCCGACGCCGTTCCGGGTCCGGTGACGTAGCGCCTGACCCGTGCGGCGGGCGCCCCGACCGGCTCGGCGCCGCGGGCGGCGGCCGCCTCGACGTCGTGCGCGGCGCGGGTCGCGTCGGTGTCGCGCGGGTCCGCGAGGCCGAGGCGGCGGGGGAGCGGCGCCGGGCGTCCGTCCCGGCCCCGGATCAGATCGGCGCGCGTGCCGCGGAGAGCGAGCACGACCAGCGGGAAGGCAACGGCTGCTGCGGCGAGGACTGTCACGAAGGTCGTCATGCGTCCAGCGTCGTCGCGGCCCGGACTCCCGACGAGTGGCAGTCAGGACGTTGACCATCAAGATCCTGCCACGTAGTGTCGACGCATGCTGCAGAAGGTCGCGGCCCTCGTCGTGGACGGGCTGGCCATGTTCGAGTTCGGCGTCGTGTGCGAGGTCTTCGGCATTGACCGCACGGACGACGGCGTGCCGCCGTTCGACTTCCGCATCGCCGCACCGAGGGCGGGTGAGCCGATCCGCACGGCCGTCGGGCTGGACCTCGTGGCCCCGCACGGCCTCGACGCGCTCGACGGTGTCGACCTCGTGGCGGTGCCCGCGACCACGATCCGCGACGACTACGACCCCGCGGTGCTCGACGCGCTGCGCCGGGCGCACGCGCGCGGCGCGACGATCCTCTCGGTGTGCTCGGGCGTGTTCGTGCTCGCGGCCGCGGGGCTGCTGGACGGCCGGACGGTGACGACGCACTGGCGCCACGCGGACGAGCTCGCCCGCCGGTTCCCCGCGGTGTGCGTCGACGCCGACGTGCTCTTCGTCGACGAGGGCGACATCGTGACGAGCGCCGGGACCGCGGCCGGCATCGACGCGTGCCTGCACGTCGTCCGCAAGGAGCTGGGAAGCGCGGTCGCGAACGCGATCGCGCGCCGCATGGTGGTGCCGCCCCAGCGCGACGGCGGCCAGCGCCAGTTCATCCCGCAGCCGGTGCCGACGTGCAGCGACGACTCGCTGCGCCACGTGCTCGAGTGGGTGACCGAGCGGCTCGCGGACGAGCACACCGTCGAGTCGCTCGCGGCCCGCGCGCTCATGTCGCCCCGGACGTTCGCGCGCCGGTTCGGCGCCGAGACCGGCACGACGCCGATGCGCTGGCTGGCGGCGCAACGCGTGCTGCACGCCCAGGGCCTGCTCGAGGAGACGGACCTCGACGTCGAGCAGGTCGCGCGCGAGTGCGGGTTCGGCACCGCGGCGCTGCTGCGGCACCACTTCCGGCGGGCCGTGGGCGTGGCGCCCGGCGACTACCGGGCGACGTTCAGGTCGCGCGTGGCGTAGCCGGCGCTGCGCGCGAGGCGCTGCGGCCGCTGTGCGACGCCGGCCGCGGCGATGTCGGTGGCGTGCGGAAGGCTGGGGGCGTGGTGCTCCGGGTCGTCGCGTCGCGCGTGGGCGCGGTCGACGGCGCCCGCGGCACGACCGCCGTGGTCGGCCAGGTGCCGTCCGACGCCGCGCCGGGCGGTGTCGTCGGGCCCGAGCAGGCGTCGCGCTGGGCGTGGGACGGCACGTCGCGGTGGTACCCGCGGCTGCTGACCGACGGCGTCCGGGTCGAGCGGTGCCTCGACCTGCGACTGGCGCACCGGCTGCTCCGCGGGTCGGCGTACGCCGATGCGTCGCGGCTCGCGCGCGCGCCGACCGGCGCGTTCGACGAGGCCGCGTCGCCCCTCGAGCCGACGCCCGCGGCGAGCGGCCGCGCACAGCCCGTTGCCGCGACGTTGTTCGACGTCGACGACGACGGTCCGGGCGAAGGGCTGCCGGGGCCGCCGGTCGACGCCGGGGGCGTGGCGCGGCCCGGTGCGGCCGCGTGCGTCGACGAGGTCGCGCTGCTCGACGAGGCGATCGCGGGTTCGACGCACCCCGGCCGCCTGCGCCTGCTGGTCGCGGCCGAGTCGGCGGGGGCGCTCGCCGCCGCCGAGATGCACCACGCCGGCGTGCCCTGGGACACGGCAGAGCACGACCGCGTGCTCACGGACCTGCTGGGCGCGCGGTCCGCGGGCCCGCGATCCACCCCCGAGGCGCGCCCCGAGCGGATGGCCGCGCTCGCCGCGCAGGTGCGCGCCGAGCTCGACGCGCCCACCCTCAACCCCGACTCGCTGCCCGACGTGCTGCGGGCGCTGCGCCGGGCGGGTCTCCCGGCGACGTCGACCCGGTCGTGGGAGCTGCGCGGCCTCGACCACCCGGCGATCGAGCCGTTGCTGGCGTACAAGAAGCTGTCGCGCCTGCACTCGGCCAACGGCTGGGCGTGGCTCGACCGGTGGGTCGTCGACGGGCGGTTCCGGCCGGAGTACGTGGTCGGTGGCGTCGTCACGGGCCGCTGGGGGTCGAGCGGTGGCGGTGCCCTGCAGCTGCCGCGGCAGATCCGGTCGGCCGTCCGTGCGGACGAGGGCTGGTCGCTCGTGGTCGCCGACGCGGCGCAGCTCGAGCCGCGCGTGCTGGCGGGACTCGCGCGTGACGAGCGGATGGCCGCCGCGGGGAACGGGCGGGACCTCTACCAGGGCATGGTCGACGCACGGGTCGTCGACGAGCGCGCGCAGGCGAAGGTCGGCATGCTCGGCGCGCTCTACGGCGGCACCACCGGGGCGAGCGCTGCGGTGCTGCCGCGGATCGCGCGCGCGTTCCCGCAGGCGCTCGGGCACGTCGAGGCCGCGGCGCGCGCGGGAGAGCGCGGGGAGGTCGTCACGACGCTCCTGGGGCGGAGCTCGCCGCGGCCCGGTGCGGCGTGGGCGCAGGTCCAGGCCGACGCGCTCGACCCGGACGCGAGCCGGAACGCGGAGTCGCGGGCCCGCGCGCAGACGCGCGCGTGGGGGCGGTTCACGCGGAACTTCGTCGTGCAGGGCACCGCGGCCGAGTGGGCGCTGTGCTGGATCGCCGAGGTGCGCCGCCGGCTCTGGCGGCTCGGTGAGCTGGACGGTCCTCCCGGCCGCGCTCCCGAGCCGTTCGCGCGCCGGCCGCACCTCGTGTACTTCCTGCACGACGAGCTCGTGGTGCACACGCCGACGGCGTGGGCGCGCGTGGTCGAGGCGGAGGTCCGGGCGGCCGCGGCGGAGGCAGGTCGTCTGCTGTTCGGGGGTTTCCCGGTCGACTTCCCGTTGAGCGTCGCGGCCGGCCGGACGTACGCCGACGCCAAGGGGTGACGGATCGACGCGCGGGGGAGTCGTGGCGTGGCGCCGACTCACGATGCGACGAGAGGGCGTGGCGCGTCGCGGTGACGTCACGACGAGCGACCGTCGCCCGACCCGCGGCGGCCCCGCCCGTAGGGTCGGGGCATGGAACCGATCTCCTTCGACCTCGCCGGCCAGGTGGCGCTGGTGACCGGCGCGTCCCGCGGGATCGGCGCGGATCTCGCCCGCGCGCTCGCGGCGGCGGGTGCGTCGGTCGGCGCGGCGGCCCGGAACGCAGCCGACGTCGCGACGCTCGTCGACGAGGTCCGTGCGGCCGGCGGTGACGCGTTCCCGGTCGAGCTCGACGTCACCGACGTGCCCGCGACCCGCGCGGCCGTCGAGGCGGTGCTCGCGGAGCGTGGACGCATCGACGTGCTCGTCAACAACGCTGGCCTCGGCGTCAACCACGACGCCGTCGACGTCACCGAGGACGACTGGGACGCGCTGATGGACGTCAACCTGCGCGGCCTGTTCTTCGTCAGCCAGGCGGTCGGTCGGGCCATGGTGGCGCGCGGCTACGGGCGGATCGTCAACCTCGGGTCGCAGGCGGGCATCGTCGCGCTGCCGCGGCACGCCGTGTACGCCGCGAGCAAGGGCGGCGTGACGATGCTGACGCGCGTGCTCGCGCTCGAGTGGGCGTCGGCCGGGGTCACCGTCAACGAGGTCGCGCCGACGTTCGTGCGCACGCCGGGCACGGCCGAGCGGCTCGACGACCCGGGCTTCGCGGCGGACGTGCTGGCGCGGATCCCCGTGGGTCGGTTCGGCACGACGGCCGACGTCGCGGCGGCGGTCCTGTACCTGGCGAGCCCGGCCGCGGGCCTCGTCACCGGCGTGACGCTGCCGGTCGACGGCGGCTGGACCATCGTCTAGGCCGTCGATTGGCCGGGCGTCGCTCAGGCGCCTCTGAGAACGTCGCTCGACACTCTCGTCGCGGGCCGGCTGGCGGCCCCTTCCACGAGAGGTCCCCGATGTTCTCGCTGATCAACGGTCTGCCGGCTCATGCGCTCCTCGTCCACGGGGTGGTGGTCCTCGTGCCGCTCGCCGCGTTGCTGATCGTCGTCGCCGCGCTCTGGCCCGCCGCGCGCCGGCGCCTGGGGCTCGCCACGCCGGTGCTCGCCGTGGTCGCGCTCCTGAGCGTCCCGCCGGCGAAGGAGGCCGGCGAGTGGCTCGAGCGCCATGTGCCCAGCAGCCCGCTCGTCGAGGAGCACGCCGGGCGCGGAGACGCGGTGCTCCCGTGGGTGCTCGGCCTCGCGGTCGTCGCGTGCGCGACGTGGGTCGTCGGTGTCGCGGCGGACCGCCGTCGTCACGACGCCGGCGTCGAGGAGCCGGGACCGATCGTGCGCGTGCAGGCGCTCGTCGCGCGCGCCGTGCCGGGCTGGGCAGCCGGGACCGCAGCGCTCGCGGTCGCCGCCGTCGTGGCCGTCGCCGTCAGCGCGGGGGCGGTCGCGGCGGTGTACCAGGCGGGCGACTCGGGCGCGCGGGCCGTGTGGCAGGGCGAGGTCTCGACGACGTCGCACGGCGGCGACGGCGACTGACGCTCAGTCCTCGTCGCGGTGCTCGACGAGCACCGTGCACGCGGCGTCCCGCACCACCTCGTGGCTGACCGAGCCGAGCAGCATGCCGCGGAACGCCCCGAGGCCCCGCGAGCCGACGACCACGAGCTGCGCGCCCCGCGCGGCCGCGAGGATCGCGCGGGCGGGGTCCTCGTCGACCAGCACGGTCTCGACCTCGAGGTCCGGGTGGTGCGCCAGCAGGCTCTCGGCGACGGCGCGCGCCGACCGGTGCGCCGGGTCCGTCGCCGCGTTGTCGGACAGCGGGGGGACGTAGTCCGGGCCGAAGGGCGCGGGACTCGTGGGGCGCGCGTGGACGAGGCGGAGGACCGCGCCGCGCGCGTTCGCGGCACGGGCAGCCGTCTCGGCGGCGCCGAGTGACGCGCGCGAGCCGTCGACCCCGACGACCACCGCGCCGACCTTGCCGGTCGCGGCGCCGGGCGCCGACTCCCCGTGGTCGCGGACGACCGCGACCGGGCACCGGGCGTGCGCCGCGAGGTGCATCGCGACGTGCCCGGGACGCCGGCTCGGTCCGGGGCCGACGACGAGCAGCTGCGCGTCGTCGCTCTGCGTGCGCAGCTCGGGCACGACCTGACCGTGCAGCAGCGCCGACGTGATCCGCAGGTCCGGACGTCGCGCGGTCTCGCGCGCGAGCACCGCGTCGAGATAGTCCTTCGCCTCGCCGTCGTCGCCGGTGTCGCCGAGCGTGGGGAACCAGCCCCCCAGCGCGTACTCGTCCGGTTCTGTCCAGGCGCGCACGAGCACCGCGTCGGCGCCACGCCTCTCGGCCTCGCGGAGCCCCCACTCGAGCGTGCGGTCGGACAGCAGGGAGCCGTCCAGCGCGATGACCACGGGTCCGTCGGTACGCATCAGAAGCCTCCTTCGAGCGGTCCGTCGCGGCTCAGGTGGGCCGCGGCATCGGTGCGGCGCGCAGTGGCGCGCCGTCGAGGGTCACCGCGGACGCGGACGCGGGCGCCGATGCGGACGCGGCAGCGGACGACGCGCGCGCGCCGGTCGTCCGGGCGAGCGCGACGCCCCAGGCGCGGGCACGTTCCACCTCGCCCGGCAGCAGCGGCCCCGTCATCCCGCCCACCCAGAAGCTCTCGGGGGCGGCGACGAGCGTGAAGCCCCGGCGTCCGAGCTCGAGCAGCGCCGCGTTGGCGGCCGATCCCGGCTTGGTCGGCCGGCGCAGGCGGGTGTCGAACGTCGCCACCCGGACCGCGCGCGCATCGCCGTGGACCGCGTCGAGCCACTCGCGGATGCCGACGCGCGGCGTGAGGGGGTCGTCCGCCTGCGCCCAGAAGCCGGCGTCGGTGCGCGTGCGCGGCGCGGGGATCCCCGCGGCGTGCGTCGGTGCGCCGATCACCAGCAGGCCGGTGCGTGCGCGCATCGTCAGCGGGGCGTCGGCGACCGGGAGCAGCTCGGTGTCGGTGCCCCCGTCGGCCAGACCCGCGGCGACGGCGGCCGCGACGGCACAGGTGTTCCCGAACATCGACTCGTACACGACCGTCGCGTGCATCGCGGCACCCCCTCGTCCCTCACCTCGACCGTGCCCCCGCGGACCGGCCGAGGTGAGGGACGAAGGGCCTGACATGACGGACGGAACGGACGTGGTGACGCCTCGCGGCGAAAGGTGCTTAGCATGAGGCAAACACTTCCCGTCCCGACGCCGGACGGATCTCCCTGACTGAAGGCCCTCCCGTGAAGCTCCGTCAGCCCTTCGTGCCCAAGGACCACCCGCGCTACAAGTGGGTCGCCCTGTCGAACACCACCCTCGGCATGCTCATGGCGACGATCAACGCGTCGATCGTGATCATCTCCCTGCCCGCGATCTTCAAGGGCATCGACCTCAACCCGCTCGAGCCGGGCAACGTCAGCTACCTGCTCTGGATGCTGATGGGGTACCTGGTCGTGACCGCCGTGCTCGTCGTGACGTTCGGGCGGCTCGGCGACATGTTCGGGCGCGTGCGCATCTACAACCTCGGGTTCGTGGTGTTCACGCTCGGGTCGATCGCCTTGTCGCTCGTGCCCGGCACGGGCGCTCCCGCGGCGCTGTGGCTCATCGGGTTCCGCGTCGTGCAGGGCGTCGGCGGCGCGATGCTGTTCGCCAACTCGACCGCGATCATCACCGACGCGTTCCCGGCGCACCGGCGCGGCATGGCGCTCGGCATCAACCAGGTCGCCGCCATCGCCGGGTCGTTCATCGGCCTCCTCGTCGGCGGGTTCCTGGCGGTCGTCCACTGGCGGGCGGTCTTCATCGTGTCCGTGCCGATCGGCATCCTCGGCACCCTCTGGTCGTACCGCTCGCTGCACGAGACCGGCACGCGCAACCCGGGCCGGCTCGACTGGCCCGGCAACGTGACGTTCGCGCTCGGGCTGACGTCGCTGCTGACGGCCATCACGTACGGGATCCAGCCCTACGGCTCGAGCGCGATGGGGTGGGGCAACCCGTGGGTGGTCGGCGGCATCCTCGCGGGCCTGCTGCTGCTCGCGTTCTTCGTCGTCATCGAGCTGCGCTCGCCCGCGCCGATGCTCGACATGCGGTTGTTCCGGATCCGCGCGTTCGCCGCGGGCAACCTCGCGGGGCTGCTCGCCGCGATCGGCCGCGGCGGCCTGCAGTTCATGCTGATCATCTGGCTGCAGGGCATCTGGCTGCCGCTGCACGGCTACAACTACGAGGACACGCCGCTGTGGGCCGGCATCTACATGCTGCCGATCACGATCGGGTTCCTGATCGCCGGCCCGCTCTCGGGCACGCTCTCGGACCGGTTCGGCGCGCGCGGCTTCGCGAGCGCGGGCCTGTTCCTGGTCGCGCTGACGTTCGTGGCCCTGATCTTCCTGCCGGTCGACTTCGAGTACTGGCAGTTCGCCCTGATCACGGGCCTGTCCGGCATCGGGTCCGGCATGTTCGGAGCTCCGAACCGCTCGGCGATCATGAACGCCGTGCCCGCCAGGGAACGCGGAGCCGCGTCGGGTGTCGCGGGGACGGTGCAGAACGCGGGCTCGTCGCTCTCGATCGGCGTCTTCTTCTCGCTGATGATCGCCGGCCTCGCCACGGCACTGCCGACGACCCTGTACCGCGGCCTCACCACGCACGGCGTCTCGACCGCCGTGGCGAGCCAGGTCGCGCAGACCCCGCCCGTCGGCAGCCTGTTCGCCGCGTTCCTCGGCTACAACCCCATCGGGACGCTGCTCGGCGGGCAGCAGGGCACGATCGCCGGCTCCGACTGGGACACGCTCACGGGCAAGGAGTTCTTCCCGCAGCTGATCGCGCAGCCGTTCCACCATGGGCTCGTGATCGTGTTCACGGTGGCCGCCCTCATGTCGGCGGTCGGTGCGGTGGCGTCGCTGTTCCGCGGCAAGCGGTTCGTCCACGAGGAGCACGCGGTCGCGCCGCTGCCCGTGACGACGGGCGCGTCGTCGTGACGGCCGGTGGCCGCGCGGAGTCGGGCGCGACCGGCGCCGATGCCGAGGCGCTGCGGGCCCAGGTCGCCGAGGTCCTCGCGCGGGTGGCCCCGCGCGTCACGCGCCGCATCCGGCCGAACCGCGCCGAGCTCGCCGCCGGCCACTTCTCGACGCTCGCGACGCTCCAGCGGTTCGGGTCCCTCAAGCCCGGCGAGCTCGCGCGCGTCGAGCGGGTGTCGGCGCCGACGATGACCCGGATCATCAGCACCCTGGAGGACCGCGGACTGGTCGGGCGCGCGCAGTGCGCGGACGACGCGCGCTCGGTGACCGTCACGCTCACCGCCGACGGCGAGGCGCTGCTCGAGGTCGCGCGCGGCGACCAGGCAGCCGCGCTCGCGGAGGTGCTCGTCGCGCTCGACGACGCGCAGGTCGCGTCGATCGCGGCCGCGCTGCCCGCGCTCGAGGCGGTCGCGCACGCGGCCGCGAGCAGTCCGGAGCTCGTGGCGCCTGCCGCTGGGGCGACGAGCGCGCCATGATGCTCGCGTGACGCGCACCCGTCCCCACCCCTGGTCGCTGCCCGCTGGGACGGAACCGCCGGCCAGGCCGGTCGTCGTCGGCGTGGAGCCGCTGCAGGACCCGACGATCGTGCTGCACGCCGCGCTGCTGGCGCGGCGGATGGGCACAGGCCTCGCGTGCGTCTGGGTCGACGAGGCGCACGTCGCCCGCACCCAGCCCGACGGCGGCCTGGCGCTGACGCCCGTCGACCCGGACCACGACGAGGAGCCCGAGGGCCCCGCGCCCGAGGCCGACCTGCTCAGGCAGCTGACCGGGCTGCTGCACGACCTGCCGTGGCGCCTGGTCTACGTGGTCGGCGAGACGACGCGCGGCCTGACGGCGGTCGCCGCGAAGTACGACGCGCCGTTCATCGCTGTCGGCACGCGCCGGCCCGGGTTCGGCGGCTGGATGCACGAGGTGGTCGGCGGATCGGTCGGCGGCCGGCTCTCGCACACCCAGGCGCGGCCGGTGCTGCTGCTGCCGCACGGCGGGCGCACGTGAGCCGGGCCCACCACCTCGACCCCCTGCTCGTCGGCGTCGTCGCGATCGGTGGCGCGCTCGGCACGCTCGCGCGGTACGGCGTCATCCACGCGCTCCACCCCGCGCCCGACGGCCTGCCCGTCGCGACGCTGACGGAGAACCTCGTCGGCGCGTTCCTGCTCGGGCTGCTGCTCGAGGCGCTGCTGCGCGCGGGAGCCGAGGACCGCCGGCGCCGCGTGCTGCGGCTCGGCCTCGGGACGGGCGTGCTCGGCGGGTTCACGACGTACTCGAGCCTCGCGCTCGAGGTGCACACGCTCGCGTCCGACGGCCGGCCGGGGCTCGCGGCGGCGTACGGGCTCGGCAGCATGGTGCTCGGGCTGGTGACGTGCGTGCTGGGGGTCCTCGTCGCCGCCTGGTTCGACCGGCGCCGCGCGGGCGCGCGAGCGCACGGGCCGGCCGCATGACGACGCTCCTCGTCGCGCTGCTCGGCGGCGTGGGCGCTGCCGCGCGGTTCGTCGTCGACGGCTGGTTCCGCGGCCGCTGGGCGGCCCGGCTGCCGCTCGCCACGATGACGATCAACGTCTCGGGCTCGTTGCTGATCGGCGTGCTGGCCGGCCTGCTCTCGGCGGGTGCGCTCGCGCCGACGGCGTACACGCTCGCCGCGACCGGCTTCTGCGGCGGGTACACGACGTTCTCGACCGCGTCGGTCGAGGTGGTGCGCCTCGCGCAGGCGGGCGACACGCGGCGCGCGGTGATCGCGGCGCTCGGCACGCTGGTGCTGACGGTCGCCGCGGCGACCGTCGGGTACGCGGCGGCGGTCGCACTGAGCTGAGCCGGTCGAGGACGCCTCAGCCCGGGTGCACGACGACGAGCGGCCCCTCGTCCGCCGTCGGCACCTCGAACCCCTCGAGGTAGGCGAGCGCGCGCTCGGGCTCGACCACCACGTCGTGCGGCCCGCCGCCGGTGCGACCTGCGAGCCGGCGGAGCACCTCGTCGCGCGGAGTCGCGAGGTAGTGCACGACGGGCACGACACCGAGTGGGGCGAGCAGCGCGCGGTAGTCGTCGCGCGACGCGCGCGACCAGAACGACGTGTCGACGACCGCGTCGCGGCCCGCGCGCACCAGACCGGCCAGGCGCTCGTGCAGCGTCGCGTGGACCGCGGCGGCCGCGGCCGGCGGCAGCGGGTGCTCGGTGTGGCCGCGCAGCCACGCCTCCTCGTCGAACGACAGCCGCGCGTAGCCCTGCGCCTCCAGCCGGCGCGCGTACGTCGACTTCCCCGAGCCGGCCGGGCCGCAGACGAGGACGACGCGGGCGGTCGACCCGGCGCTCGAGTCATGGGGTCGCATCGGCCCATCCTCCCCGAGGCGGTGCGGCTCGCGGCGGCCGCCCTCCGTAACGGCGCGTCTTGCCGGGATCCATCGTGGCGCGATACCTTTCGATCGTTAATCGATAGATCGGAGCATCCTGTGAGCCGGTTCGCCGTCCTCGCCTCGCGCGTCGTGGTCGTCGCCATGATCGCGGGCCTCCTGTTCGTGCAGACGGTCCTGCTGCCGCTGCTCGCGATCGACCTGCGCCACGAGGCGCCCGAGCTCGGCGCGCTCCGCTGGGTGATCGTCGGCACCACGATCGCGGGAGCCGCCACGATCGAGGTCGCGCTGGTCTGCGTGTGGCGGCTGCTGACCATGGTGCGGCGCGACACGGTCTTCTCGCCGCGCGCGTTCCGGTACGTCGACGTGATCATCGGCGCGACCGCGGTCGGCGCGGTGCTCGCCTTCGTGCTCGGCTGCGCGCTCGCGCCCGGCGAGGCCGTGCCGCCGGGCGGCGTGCTGTTCGTCGGGCTGATCTCGGTCGCGGCGGTGGGCATCGCGCTGCTCGTGCTGGTGCTGCGGCAGCTGCTCGCCAAGGCGGTCGCGCTCGACACCACGGCCGGGGCGCTGCGGGCCGAGCTCGACGAGGTGATCTGATGCCGATCGTCGTCGACGTCGACGTCATGCTGGCGCGCCGGAAGATGTCGGTCGGCGAGCTGGCGGACCGGATCGGCATCACGCCCGCGAACCTCGCGGTGCTCAAGAACGGCCGCGCGAAGGCCGTGCGCTTCACGACGCTCGACGCGCTGTGCGAGGTGCTCGGGTGCCAGCCGGGCGACCTCCTGCGGTGGGAGCCGGGGGCGGCGGAGGACGGCGAGGTCGCGGAACCGGCCGCGGCCGGCGAGCCGGCCTAGAGCTCGTAGTCGAACCGCAGGCGCAGCTTGTCGCCCCTGAACACGATCGACGAGTACTCGAACGGCACGCCGCGCGCGTCGGAGACGAGGTCCTGCAGCAGCAGCGCCGGCTCGCCGCGGTGCATCCCGAGGTGGCGCGCCTCGGCCGTGGTGACGGCGTGCGCCTCGAGGTCCTCGTGCACGTTCTTCATCGGCAGGCCGTAGTGGTCCTCGAGGATGACGCAGAGCTGCTCGCCGACGACGTCGTGGCCGTCGAGGCCGGGCGCGAGGCGGGCCGGGACGTGCGAGCGGTGCAGGCTGATCGGCTCGCCCTGCACGTCGCGCACCCGCACGATCGTCCAGACCTGCTCGGCGTCGGACAGGCGCAGCCGCTGACGCGCGCCCGACGACGGCTGCTCGAGCACGAACGAGACGAGCCGCGTGCTCGTCGCGTAGCCCATCGCCTCGAGCTGCTCGCGCACTCCGCGGTACGCGGGGGAGACGGCGTCGATCTTGTGCGGCGCGACGTACGTGCCCTTGCCGGGCACGCGCACCAGCAGGCCGTCCGTCACGAGCTTGGTGAGGACGCCGCGCACCGTCATGCGGCTCAGCCCGTACTCGCGGTTGAGGTCGTTCTCCGAGGGGATCCGCTGGTTCGGCTGCCACTCGCCGCTGGCGATGCGGTCGTGCAGGATCCGCTCGAGCTGCACGTAGAGGGGCACCGCGGAGTCGCGTTCGAGCACGGCCGTCATCGCCACCTCCCCGGGTCGACGGGCATCGTTCCACATCGGTGGCCCGACATGAGTAGACCTGTCTAGACTGCCACCGGATCCGGACGAAGCGGACGGCCTCGCCGCCGGGATCCCGGAGGTCGAGATGTTCGCGTCGACGCTGACGCTCACCCGGCACGCGCGGGAGCACGGGTACGCCGTGCCTGCGGTCAACATCCTCGACGACCTCAGCATCCGGGCGGTCGTCGCGGCGGCGGTCGAGAAGGACGCCCCGCTCATCGTCCAGGTCTCCGTCAAGACGGTCCGGTCGATCGGCACCGAGCTCGTCACGACGATCGCGCGGCTCGCGTCCGCCGACCAGCCCGTACCCGTCGCGCTGCACCTCGACCACTGCCCGGACCGCGCGGTGATCGACGACGTGGTCGCCGCCGGGTGGTCGTCGGTGCTGTTCGACGCGTCGGACCGCGACCTCGCGACGGCGGAGCGCGAGACGGCCGAGGTCGTCGCGCAGGCGCACGCCGCGGGGGTCGACGTCGAGTCCGAGCTCGAGAACATCATCGGCGTGGAGGACGGCGTCGGCTCGGACGTCGCGCTGCACGCCTACACCGTCGAGCAGCTGGCCGAGGTCGCCGAGCGGACGGGCGTCGACCTGCTCGCGCCGCAGCTCGGCACGGCGCACGGCGAGTACAAGGCGACGCCCGTGCTGCGCCCCGACCGGGTGCGCGAGCTCGCCGCGCTGACGGACCGGCAGATCGTGCTCCACGGTGGCACCGGCCTGTCCGAGCAGGACTTCCGGACGTTCATCGACGCGGGCGTCTCCAAGATCAACATCTCGACCGCCGTGAAGACGTCGTACATGCGCTCGGCCGAGCAGCACCTGGCGTGGGCGCGCGCGAACGGCAAGTGGGACCCGCCGTCGATGTTCCGCGACATCGGCAAGGCCGTGCAGGAGGCGGTCGGCACGCACCTCGACGAGTTCCGCGCGTCCGGCCACGGGCGCGAGGCCGCCGCGGCGATCACGAGGGCGGGCGGCGCCCGATGACGCACGCGCTCGTCTTCGACTGCGACGGCGTCCTCGCCGACACCGAGCGCGACGGGCACCTGCCCGCGTTCAACCAGGTGTTCGCGGGCCACGGGCTGCCGGTGCGCTGGTCGGAGGAGGAGTACGGGCACCTGCTGCGGATCGGCGGCGGCAAGGAGCGGATGGCGACGCTGTTCGACGACGCGGACCTCGTGCAGCGTGCGGGGCTGCCCACCGACCCCGACGCGCAGCGCGAGCTGCTCGCCACGTGGCACCGCGACAAGACGGCGCTGTACACGTCGATGGTCGCGGCCGGGCGCCTGCCCGCGCGGCCCGGGATCGCGCGGATCGTGCACGAGGCCGCGGACGCCGGGTGGCTGCTCGCGGTGGCGTCGACGTCGGCCGAGCCGTCCGTGCGCGCGGTGCTCGAGCACGCTGTCGGCGCCACGCGCGCCGCGCAGTTCGCGGTGTTCGCGGGCGACGTCGTGCCGGCCAAGAAGCCCGCGCCCGACATCTACGAGCTCGCCGTGCGCGAGCTCGGCGTGGACCCCGCGGACGTCGTGGTCGTCGAGGACAGCGGCAACGGCGTGGCCGCGGCCCGCGCCACCGACGGCGGGCTGACGACCGTCGTCACCGTCAGCTCGTACACCGCCGACGACGACTTCACGGGCGCCGCGCTCGTCGTCAGCTCGCTGGGCGACCTCGACGGCACGCCCGCCACCGTCCTCGCCAACCCCCACGGCCTGCGCGTGGGCACCGAGGTCACGATCGACCACCTGCAACGCCTGCTCGAGCTGGAGGCACGATGACGACCGGACAGGAGCGCGTCGAGTCCGTGGTGCGGACGATCGCCGAGACGTGCGTCGCGAACGAGACGTACTTCGGCGACCTCGACTCGGTGGTCGGCGACGGCGACTTCGGCTACTCGCTGGCGCGCGGCTTCGAGAACGTGCTCGCGGGGTGGGACGCGTACGACCGGTCGGACGCCGGCACGTTCCTGCAGAAGGTCGCGGTCACGATGAGCGGCCGCATCGGCGGGACGTCCGGCCCGATCTGGGGCACCGCGTTCCTGCGCGCCGCGGGCGTCGTCAAGGGCAAGGACGCCGTGAGCGGCGACGACCTCGTCGCGATGCTCCGTGCCGCGGTCGAGGGGATCAAGGCGCGCGGCGGCGCCGAGGTCGGCGAGAAGACGCTGCTCGACGCGCTCGTACCGATGACGGACACGATCGAGGCCCGGCTCGCTGCGGGCGACGACGCGGACGCGGTCGCCAAGGCCGCCGCGACGACCGCCCGCGCGGCCGCCGAGGCCACGAAGGAGCTGCAGGCGCGCCGCGGCCGCGCGTCGTACACCGGCGAGCGCAGCATCGGGTCCGTCGACCCGGGAGCCGTCGCGGTCGCCGTCCTCGCGGAACGCGTCGCCGAGACCTGGTGACGCGTGCCCTGCTCCACCGCGCCCGGGGGCGACGCGGGGCCAGGTAACACCCGAACGACGCTGTGGAGGCATCGAGCATGAAGAAGTTCGTGAACGACCCCAAGAACTTCGTCCCCGAGATGCTCAAGGGCATCGCGCTCGCCAACCCGGACACCCTGAAGTACGTGCCCGAGTACAACCTGATCATGCGGGCCGACGCGCCCAGCCACGACAAGGTGTCGATCGTGCAGGGCTCGGGCTCGGGTCACGAGCCGGCGCACGTCATGGTGGTCGGCAAGGGCATGCTCGACGCGGCCTGCCCCGGCGACGTGTTCGCCGCCCCGCCGATGGAGTACGTGCTCGAGACCGCCAAGCTCGTCGCGTCCGACAAGGGCGTGCTGCTGCTGGTCAACAACTACACGGGCGACAAGATGGCGTTCGAGATGGCGTCCGAGCTCGCCGAGGCGGAGGGGCTCGACGTCCGGACGCTGTTCATCAACGACGACGTCGCGGTGCAGGACTCGACGTGGACCGTGGGCCGACGCGGCGTCGCGGGGAACTTCTTCGTGATGAAGGCCGTCGGCGCCGCGTCCGAGCAGGGCGCCGACCTCGACGAGCTCGTCCGCATCGGCGAGAAGGTCAACTCGGTGACGCGGACCATGGGCATCGCGCTCACGCCGTGCACCCCGCCCGCGAAGGGCTCGCCGCTGTTCCAGCTCGGGGACGACGAGATGGAGGTCGGGGTGGGCATCCACGGCGAGCCCGGCCGGCGGCGCGCGAAGCTCGTCTCCGCCGACGAGATCGTGGACGAGCTGCTCGGCGCCGTGGTGCCGGACCTGCCGTACGCGAGCGGCGACGACGTCGCGCTGATGATCAACGGGCTCGGTGGCACGCCGATCTCGGAGCTGTACCTGCTCTACGGCATCGCGCACGAGAAGCTCGCGGCGCAGGGCGTCACCGTCGGCCGCTCGTACGTGGGCGAGTACTGCACGTCGCTCGACATGGCGGGCGCGTCGCTCACGCTCGTCCAGCTGGACGACGAGATCAGGGCCCTGCTCGAGGCTCCCGCGGAGATCGCGTACCGCGTGTTCTGACGTCCGGTCCGCGCGCCGGGCCGGCACGGTCGACGACCCCGCCCTCGGTCGACACCAGGGGCGAGGCCGTCGGCCGCGCCGTGCGTGCGTCCGTGGCCGGTGTCAGTCCTCGGGATCCGGGTCGACCGGACGGGCGGCGGGCGGCGTGGGCGGCGCAGGCGGGACGGACGACGCGGGCGGCACGGGCGGCGCGGACGGCACGGGCGGCGCGGACGGTGCGTGGTGCGCGGCACCCGTGGCCGGGGGCACGGGGTAGGACGGCACCACGCCGGCGGGCGCCATCGCGACGCCGCCGGGCCGCGGAGCCACCGTGACGGGGGGCCGGCGCCGCCGGCGCCACCGGACGGCCGCGACCACGAGCGCGGCGATCGCGCCCGCGAACGCCAGCCAGGGCAGCAGCACCGCGAGCACCACGACGATGCCCTTCACGGCCGCGACGAGCGACTGCCAGCCGACCTGGAGGCCGTCCCAGAACGAGCGCGGGTTGTCGCTCGCCGCGGGCACCGCCCCCGGGGGGTCGAGCGTGATGGTCAGGGTGGAGAGCGCGACCTGGTCCGCGAGCAGCGCGCGCTGGGACTGCAGCTGCTCGAGGCTCGCCTGGCGCTCGGACAGCGTGCCCTCGGCCTCGAGCAGGTCCTTGGTCGTCGTGGCGCGCGCCATCAGGTCCTCGAGCCGCGCGACCGAGACCTTCATCGCGGCGATGCGCGCGTCGAGGTCCTGCGCGGTGCCCGTCACGTCATCGGCCTTGAGGTCGACCGAGCCGATCTTGCCGAGGCCGCGCAGGTGGTCGACGGTGGCGGTGACCTTGTCGGCGGGAACGCGGACCGTGAGCGACGCCGACGTGGCGCCGTCGTCGCGCGAGGCGTGCTCGGACCGGTCGTCGACGCGTCCGCCCGCGCCCTCGACGAACGCGACCACCTGGTCGGCGGCCGCCCGCGGGTCCGAGACGGTGACGGCGACCGTGCCGGTCTGGATCACCTGCCGCGCCTCGGCCTGCTGCGCCGCGGCGTCCCGCTCGACGCCTCCGACCGAGCCGTCGGCGGCCTTGCCCCCGTCGGACGCCGGTTCCGGCGCCTGCGCGGCGGACCCGCTGCTGGAGTCGGCACCGCCGCTCGCGCTGCAGCCGGCGAGGAGCGCCGCGAGGAGCAGGGCCGCCGCGGCGGCGGCGCGGAGCCGCGGGCCACGGGAAGAGCTCGTCGTCGAGGTCATGGTGGGACGGTAGAAGCGCTGGTCGTGCCATGGGTCCGGCGTGGCGCAATCGTGACGGTCGCGTCATCCGATCGTCGCCGTCCAGGCCCCTTCCGGGTGACTCACAGGCCGTAGACGCGGTTCGTCCAGAGGTGAACCGTCGCGTACGCGCGCCACGGCCGCCACGCGCGACCCGCCGCCTCCGCCTCGAGCGGCGTCGTGACGCCGAGCGCGCGCCGGAGCACGAGATCGCCCGACGGGAACGCGTCGCGGTCGGCGAGCACGCGCAGCGCGAGGTAGTCCGCGGTCCACGGGCCGATGCCGGGGAGCGCGAGCAGGCGCGCACGGGTGGAGGCCGGGTCGACGCCGGGGCGCAGCACGAGCCCGTCCGCGCACGCGGCGGCCAGCCCGACGATCGTGCGGGCTCGCGCGGCGGTGATGCGGACGGCCTGCTGCACCTCGGCGGCGTCGGCAGCGGCGAGCCGGTCGGGCCGTGGGAAGGCGACCAGGCCACCGGAGCCCGCGGTGCCGTACGCAGCGGCGAGGCGACCGGTGAAGACGCGAGCCGCTGCGAGAGACACCTGCTGGCCGAGCACGGTCGCGACCGCCGCCTCGAAGCCGTCGAGGTGCCCGAGGACCCGCAGCGCGGGGCGGCGCGTCACGAGCGGGCCGAGCAGCGGGTCGCCCGCGAGCCCCGCCGCGACGGCCGCCGGCTCGTCGTCGAGCCCGAACCAGCGGGTCGCCGCGGCGCGCAGCTCCGCCGCCTCGGGGGCGCCGACGACCGGCGTCGGCGGCGCCCCGGCAGGCTTGGGCGACGGCTCGACGGCGGGCTCGACGGCGGTCTCGACGGCGGTCTCGACGGCCATCGTCACGACGTCGTGCCCGAGCGTCGCGGTGACCGGCACGAGCCGGCCGCCGACGTGCAGCAGCCGGCGCACCGTTCCCGTGGCCGGGCCCAGCGCGTCGTGCGAGTCGATCGTGACCTCCTCGACGCCCGGGACGGCGTGCGCCACGAGCGACGCCAGGAGCGGCGCGGGGTCCATCGGCACCCGGATCGCTTCGCGACGCGATTCCGCACCCGCATCGGCGCTGGTCATGCCGCCGAGCCCTGGACTTGGCGAACCGCTGGCCTTCGGATTGCGTTCCGGATGCGCGCGCGTGGGATCACGTGGACAATCGTGACAGCCGATCACGAGCTGCGATCGGCCGGTTTGCGGGATCAGACCGAGTGCAAGGGTCCGTGCGAGAGCCGGGCCGGCCCGTCAGGGTCGAGGAGCACGCCACGCCTCGTGCCGGCGAGACGACTCCTGAGGTTCGACGCCCCGTCCCCGTCGTCGGGGGGCGGGGCGTCGCCCCGTCTGCCGACCATCCGCGCCCACGAAGCGACTGCCTCACCGAATGCGTAGGTAGCAGCCCGTCTCCACCGCGCTCCCAACCTGCGCCGTCGCCCACACAGCCTGGTGCACGCGACAGGCTACCGTCCCTAACGGCGCTAGCTGGTAATGCACCGTCTGTCATCCCGCGCATCCGACCCCATGGCGGCCCCCATGACGCTAATAGTCGCATATCTGGACAAGGACTATGCGGTGATAGCCTCCGATCGGCGCATAACTTGGAACCTTGGCGGCGCTAGATCGCAGTACGAGGACGTCGAGAACAAGGCGCTCCTTCTGTGTGGGCACCTCCTAGTTGGGTACACCGGTTTCGCGAGATTCGACGGCCTGCGGACCGACGAGTTTATCGTCAGAGTGCTGACCGGTCTGCCTGTGTCCGAATACCTCGCCACCATCGCACGCATTACGGAGCAGCGAATTCGGAACATGCGGCGACTGAAGGTCAAGCAACGCGGCCATGCGTACCTTGCGGTTGGTTTCCTCAATAACCTCGAGGATCCGGAGGTGCTCGTTCCCGTGGCGTTCTCGATTAGCAACGCGCTGGGCCCGACCGGCCGCTGGCAGCCGCAGAATGATTTCCGTGTCGAGCGCTATCCGCTTGGAGATCATCCGTTTCTCCTTCGCACGGTACCGCCGGGCCATGACGAGCTAGCGACGAAATATCGGAAATGGGTCGCGCACTACCGAAAGGCCCGTCCGGGACGGATGCGAGGAATCTTGGACCTGATGGTGCGGCTCATTCGCGAGGCCGCCTCGACCAATGACGCAATCAGCCCAGACGTCTCCGTCGCTGTCCTCCCCAAGGTCGCGGTCGGCAGTGGTGAGTTTGGCGTGGGGCTCGTCCGAGAACCGATCGTCGAGGTGTCAGCATTCTCGCTCGTCCAGTCTGAGGGTGACGTTGTGAGCATGTACGGCCCGGCGACGGTGTGCCCTGCGTTCGCTTCCTACGGCGCGGAAACCCACTTCGGTGCAAGTGCCGACCAGTTTGGGCGCCCGCGCCCGAGCGCAGGGCCACCGCCCTGACTTGAAATAGCAACGTGACTCGGACGTGCGCTGACGCGTCCACCCGATAGCGGACCCCAGGTCCGGAGGGCTGCGCGGTCTAGCACCCGCGTGTGGCGAGGCTTGGACCTCGGTGGAGCGCAGTCCTCAATCGCGGACAGCGGGTGCTGAGGCGAGCAGCCGCACGGTCAGGCCCGACGAGCGGATGGCCGCCGGCGGTGAGGCGGTGCACACCCGCTGCGTCCTTCGAACTCACAACGCGTGCCTCGGCTGCCAGGGGAGCCAGAGGCATAGCGAACGAACGGGCGCCCGGCCGCCCTTTATCGGAACTTCGCGTGCGGAGTCGTGCGTGATCGTGTCGTCTGTCGACCCGAGGACAGTCCTCGCCGTTATGTCCCCGCTGCCGCTCAGAACGGCGGATGCGTTGTTGGATCCCATCGACCTGTGAATACCACGGGCATAGCTGGGCCAGCAGGCGATCCGCAACCTGCCGCAGCTGAGGCTGCATGTCGGGCTGGGGCCAAGGTCGGCCGCTACGGCGCGGCTAATGGCCTCAAAGCGGTTCGACACTCCTCACGTATAGTCCGCCGCGCGCATGTCGCAGGCGTTCGCAGCGTTGACGCTAAGGAGGCCGGTCGCCGGTCTGAACCGATCAAGCGCAGGCACGTCCGGCCGGCTGAGCACGAAGGGGCAGTGAGCGAGCGACCGCCAAGTCGATACGTTCCTGCCTGGCCCGCAGGTAGCCTCCGCCCATGGACTTGGCACTCCCGCCCGGCGCGCCCGCATGGCTTGGCTGGGTGCTTTTTGTCGGGCTGGCAATTGTGTCCGTATCGCGCGAGATTGGCCGCAATCGCACCGAGGGCGCTTCGGTTCAAAAAATGAGGCTCGAATCGCAGAAAATAAGTCTCGACATTCTCTCGGCATCGTCGGAGGGGTATGAGCGTCAGCTCAGATCCATTACTGAGGCTCTGGCCGCAAACGCGCTGCGGTATTCGCCGGAGCAGATCGAGGCCTTGAGAGAAGGGTGGCCCGGGCGCCCCGCGACCGCCAGTCCAGGTGTGGCCGATCATCTTGCCGCGCGTGAGCGAGCGAGAGCTGAGCTGCCGCTGGTCATCGATCAGTTAACGGCCGTTCAGAAGCGGCAGGTCGATCTCGCAAGAGACGTGTCGCAGGGTGTCGTGCTGAAGGACTCGGTGCTGGCGGACGTGCGGCAAAGGACGGAGAAGGTCGCGAGCGATGTCGACGAGTTGATTCGGCTGATCGCTTCGTCGCCTCGCATTTACGTCTCGGAAGTGCAGCCCGACGACGCGCGGGAGGGTGATCTCTTCGTGATGGTGCCGCCTGGCTCGCTATCACACGACGAAGGGGATCCCCCCGCCGTCGGCGGGGGCGCTTGAGTTGGAGAACCAACACAACTTGACGTCTGCGCAGCCCAGTTCGTCGCCGAGCTTATGGACTCTGCGACTGCGTCGCGTCCATTAGCCTGAGCGAGCGCGGGTGTGTTTGCTGCGGGGATGTGTCATTTCTCGCGTCATCCACCCGGTGCGCTCGATCGCTCCGTCCGCGAACATCTCTCGGCCACATTGTCGAGGTGTTTGCCGCCCTTCTCCCGAGTGCGATCAATTGCCGCAGCGCTGGCGCTTGTGGCTGCATCGTCTTTCTCGGTCCGTCTAGTGAGGCCGGCGCTTCAACCGCCCGCCGCCGAGGTGGTTACGCAAAGACGTCCATCGCGATGGACGGTGGGCAGGGGACCTGCTCCGAGTTGATCAAGGCCGCGTCGTCGCTCGCGCCATCGGCGCTGTGGTCGCGTTCCTCGTGGTCAGGTTCCAGAGGCTTTCGTAACGCGTCGCGTGAGTGAACGGCCCGGTCCACTAACGCCATGGCGCACCCCGCGAGGCCGAAGGCCACAGCCGACCCGCAGATGTCGGTGGGCCGACGGATACTGCCGGTGGCGCTCGCGACCTCACACCTGGTGGGCGCCGCGCGTCTGCACCGTGAGGAGGTCCCGATGACGACGTACACGACGTTCGACTCCCCGGTCGGGCCGGTGACGGTGGTGGCGCGCGACGGTGCGGTGGCCCGCCTGCTGCTGGCGGGCACGCGGCGAGCACCCGACACCGACCTGCTGGGGGCGCGCGACGACGCGGGTCTGGCGGGCGTGCGCGCGCAGCTCGTGGAGTACTTCGCGGGCGAGCGCCAGACGTTCGAGCTCGAGCTCGCACCCGCCGGCAGCGCGTTCCAGCGGCGCGTCTGGGACGGCCTGCGCCGCATCCCGTTCGGTGAGACCCGGTCGTACGGCGAGGTCGCACTCGACGTCGGGCTCGACCCGCGGACCGCGTCACGTGCGGTCGGCGCCGCGAACGGCGCGAACCCGATCGCCGTCGTGGTCCCGTGCCACCGCGTCATCGGAGCCGACGGGTCGCTCGTCGGCTTCGCCGCGGGGGTCGAGCGCAAGCGCTGGCTGCTCGACCACGAGGCGCACGTCGCGTCCCCGCGGCTGTTCTGACGCCGCACGAGGCCGCGCGACCAGGCATGCTCGTGCCCATGGACCTGCCGAAGGACCCCGCCCTGCGCCACGTGTACGGCGACCTGGCCGCGCCCGTCACGGTCGTCGAGTTCGGCGACCTCGAGTGCCCGCACTGCCGGGCGTCGGCGCCCGTGCTGCGCGAGCTCGTCGACACGAGCGACGGTCTGGTGCGCCTCGTGTGGCGGCACTTCCCGCTGTTCGAGGTGCACCCGCACGCGCTCACCGCGGCGCTCGCGGCCGAGGCCGCCGGCACCGTCGGGCTGTTCTGGGCCATGCACGACCTGCTGCTCGCGCGCCAGGACCGCCTCACCGACCCCGACCTGCGCGCGTACGCGCGCGAGCTCGGCATCGACCCGTCCCTCGTCACGGGCGACGCGGCGCAGGTCCACGCCCCCGCGGTCGAGGCCGACTACGTGGCGGCCCTCGGCATCGGCGCGCGCGCCACGCCGACGGTGCTGGTCGGGGAACGCCGCTTCGAGGGCGAGGCCGACCTCGCGTCGCTGCGTGGCGCGGTGGCCGAGGCGGCGAGCGCCGCGGGCCTCGCCGTCCCCGACGCGTGGAGCGCCACCGCCGACCCCGGCGTGCGGACGGGCCGGTTCGGGCGGCCTCGCTTCCGCAGCGCACCGCAGGAGATCGTGCTGACGGAGCGCCCATCGACCGACCTGCCCGTCGACGCGTGCCTGCCGACGCGTACCACCGCCGACACCCCCAGCCGGACGGAGCCCGCATGAGCCGCGCCGCCCTGGTCACCGGCGCCGGTCGCGGCATCGGTCGGGGCCTCGCGCTCGGGCTCGCCGCGGCGGGCTGGTCGGTCGGGCTCGTCGGCCGCACGCGCGCGAGCCTCGACGGGGTCGCCGACGAGATCCGTGCGCAGGGTGGGCTCGCGGTCGTCGCGGCCGCGGACCTCGTCGACCGGCTCGCCGTGCTCGACGCGGTCGCGCGCGTCGAGGCGGATCTCGGAGGGGTGGACCTGCTCGTCAACAACGCGGGCGTCATCGAGCGCGCCGAGCTGCCGTTCGCCGGGGACGACGTCGAGGACATGTGGCGAGTCGTCGAGACGAACGTCCGCGGCCCGATGCTCGTCACGCACGCCGCGCTGCCCGGGATGCTCGCGCGCGGCGGCGGGCGGATCGTCAACCTCGCGTCGGGTGCCGGCGTCCGCGCGCTGCCGACCTACTCGGGCTACGCCATCAGCAAGGGCGCGCTCTCGCGGCTCACGACGCTGCTCCACGCGCAGTACGCGGACCGGGGCATCCGGGTGCTCGACCTGGCGCCCGGCGTCGTCCGCACCGACATGACCGAGAGCATGCCGGTGCACGACGACCGGACGTCGTGGACGTCGATCGACGACGTCGTCGAGCTCGCGGCCGCGTTCGGCGCGGGCGAGCTCGACGCGGTGTCGGGCCGCTGGGTGCGCGCGGGCACGGACACGCCCGAGACGCTGCGCCGGGACGCGGCGGTGATCGTCGAGCGGGACGCGCGCACGCTGCGGCTGGCGTACATCGACGACGCCGACCCCGTGCGCTGACCCGAGGCCTCAGGCCGGCGCGCGCCAGGGGAGCGGCGGCAGCGCCGACGGCGGACCCTCCGGGCCGGGCGAGCACAGCGGCAGGCGCTCGCCGAGCCAGCGCAGCAGCACCGAGCCGAGCGCGGCCGAGACGAGCGACCCGGCGAGGATGCCGATCTTGGCGTGCGTGAGCGTGACGGGGTCGTCGAACGCGAGCCCCGCGACGAACAGCGAGATCGTGAAGCCGATGCCCGCGAGCACCGCGCCGCCGAGCAGGTGGCCGTACCGGACGCGGCCCGGCAGCTCGCCGAGCCCGAACCGGATCGCGAGTGTCGCGGCGCCCGTGATGCCGACCGCGTCGCCCACGACGAGCGCGACCGCGATGCCGATCGCGAGCCGGGACGACAGCGCCTCGCCGAGCACCCCGCCGCCGAGCGCCACGCCCGCGTTGGCGAGCCCGAACAGCGGCACGACCACGAACGCGCTCCACGGGTGGAGCATCCGCTGCAACCGGTCGCCGGTCGGGACCGTGGCGCGCGCCGCGAGCTCCGCGAGGTGCTCGCGCTCGGCGGTCGTGTCGTCGACGAGGTCGCCCGCGTAGTTCGTCACGGCCTCGACGTGCTCGCGGCGCGGCACCGTCGCGGGCACGAGCAGGCCCACGAGCACGCCCGCGAGCGTCGGGTGCACGCCCGACGCGTTCACCGCGAGCCAGAGCAGCACGCCCGCCACGGCGTACGGCAGCAGGCGCCACACGCGCAGCCAGCGCAGCACGAGCATCGCGACGACCACGACCGCGGCGAGCCCGAGCGCGACGAGGTCGACGCCGTGCGCGTAGAACACCGCCATGACGGTGATCGCGCCGATGTCGTCGACGATCGCGAGCGTCAGCAGGAACAGGCGCAGCCGGTCGGGGCACGCGGGCCCGAACAGCGCGAGGATGCCGAGCAGGAACGCGGTGTCCGTCGACATCACGGTGCCCCACCCGTGCAGGTCGGGGCCACCCGCGTTGATCGCGAGGTAGATCAGCACGGGGACGAGCAGGCCGCCGAGCGCGCCGAGCGCCGGGACGGCGACGGTCCGCCTGTCGCGCAGCTCGCCGCTCGTCGCCTCGCGGCTGATCTCGAGCCCGACGACCGCGAAGAAGACGGCCATCGCCGCGTCGTTGACCCAGTGCTGCAGGTCCATGGTCAGCGACCAGTCGCCGACGTGGAACCCGGCGCTCGTCGACCACAGGGCCTCGTAGCTGCCGGACCACGCGGAGCTGGCCCACACGAGCGCGACGACGGCCGCGCCGAGCAGCGCGACCGCCGAGGCTGCCTCCGTACCGAGGAAGTCGCGCACCGAGGGGCTCAGCGTGGGCACCCGGACGCGCAGGGGCGGCCCGGGTGTCGTCATGCGTCCCACCGTGTCAGCGCTCACGACGTGCGGCAACGCTCCGCGCCCGCGTCGGCTTCCCGTCGGCGGCGCGTCAGAGGTGGCGCTCCTTGTCGCCCATGAGCTGTGCCACGTGGTCCGGCACGTACGTCGAGAGCTCGCGCGGCGGGCGGACGTAGCCGCTGCTCGGCGCGGGCCGGTCCGGCAGCTCGATCTTCGGCTGCGGGACGTCGGTGTACGGGATCGACGACAGGAAGTGGCTGATCATGTTGAGCCGCGCGTGCTTCTTGATGTCCGACTCGACGATGTACCAGGGGGACGCCGGGATGTCCGTGTGCACGAGCATCTCGTCCTTCGCGCGCGAGTAGTCCTCCCACCGCGCGATCGAGTCGAGGTCCGTCGTCGAGAGCTTCCACTGCCGCAGCGGGTCGGACAGGCGCGAGCGGAACCGTCGGAGCTGCTCGGAGTCCGACACCGAGAACCAGTACTTGCGCAGCTGGATCCCGTCCTCGACGAGCATCTGCTCGAAGATCGGCGTCTGACGCATGAACTCGGAGTACTGCTTCGGCGTGCAGTAGCCCATGACGCGCTCGACGCCCGCGCGGTTGTACCAGGACCGGTCGAACACGACGATCTCGCCGGCCGCCGGGAGGTGCGCGACGAAGCGCTGGTAGTACCACTCGGACTTCTCGCGCTCGGTGGGCGTGGGGAGCGCCGCGATGCGCGCCGTCCGGGGGGAGAGGTACTCGGTGAGGCGCTTGATGGTGCCGCCCTTGCCGGCCGCGTCGCGCCCTTCGAAGATCACGACGATCCGCGCGCCGTCGGTGCGCACCCAGGTCTGCAGCTTGACGAGCTCCGTCTGGAGCCGGAACAGCTCGGCCTCGTAGACG
The DNA here is from genome assembly GCF_030362835.1 of Cellulomonas alba. Classification (GTDB taxonomy): domain Bacteria; phylum Actinomycetota; class Actinomycetes; order Actinomycetales; family Cellulomonadaceae; genus Cellulomonas; species Cellulomonas alba. The sequence continues at coordinate 924,997 of NZ_JAUCGQ010000001.1, read as the reverse complement.
TCGTTCGGGATCTTGTTCTTCTTCTTGGCGGACTTCTTCGCCTTCTTGGCGCTGCCGCCCTTCTCGCCCGAGCGCGTCGTGGCGCCGTCCGCGCCGGTCGGGACCTCGTCGTCGCCGTTCGTCATGCGCGGACGTTACCGCCTGGCGCGGCGGCGCGCGGGGCGACGGCGAACCGGGACGCAGCGGGCGACCTCGGCGACGCCGCACCTGCGGCTCGTCGCGGCACTCACGAGTTGCATCTGCGGGCTAGTGTTGCGATTCGTGACGCAGTATCGGATCAGCGAGGCGGCCGGGCTCCTCGGCGTGAGCGACGACACCGTGCGCCGGTGGGTCGAGGCGGGCTCCCTGGCCACGGGGACGGACGACGGCGGCCGAGCGGTCGTCGAGGGGGTCGACCTCGCGGCGTTCGCGGTCGCGCGGGCGCACGCGCCGGACGACCCCGCCGCGGGCAGCAGCTCGGCGCGCAACCGCTTCGCCGGGCTCGTCACGGCGATCACGACGGACCGCGTGATGGCGCAGGTCGAGCTGCAGTGCGGCCCGTTCCGCGTGGTGTCGCTCATGTCGAGCGAGGCGGTGCGCGAGCTCGGGCTCGAGGTCGGCGACCGTGCGCTCGCGGTGGTGAAGGCGACGACCGTCGTGGTCGAGACCCCGCGCGGTCACCGGTGAGCCGGCGACGGCCCGGCCCGGCCCGCACGTCTCGGGGCCGGCTGCTCGGTGCGCTCGCGGCCACGGTGGCGGTCGCGCTCCTGGCGGCCGGGTGCTCGTCGGGCTCGGGCTCGACGGGGGCTGCGGGGTCCACCACGGCCGGTGCGTCCGCGGACCTCACGGGCTCGCTCGACGTCTTCGCCGCGGCGTCCCTGAAGGGCGCGTTCGACGAGCTCGCGCAGCGGTTCGGCGCGGCGCACCCGGGCGTCACGGTCAAGCCCGTCGACTACGACGGCTCGTCGACGCTCGCCACGCAGCTCACGGGTGGCGCGAAGGCCGACGTGTTCGCCGCGGCCGACACGACGACGATGCAGACCGTGGTCGACGCGGGCCTGACGCAGGGCGACCCGACGGTGTTCACCACCAACTCGCTGCAGATCGCGGTCGCGCCCGGCAACCCGAAGAACGTCCACTCGCTCGCCGACCTCGCGACGCTCTCGACGGACGGCGGCAAGGTCGTGATCTGCGCGCCCGAGGTGCCCTGCGGCAACGCCACGACGACCGCGCTCGACGCCGCGGGCGTCACGCTCCAGCCGGCGAGCCAGGAGCAGAACGTCACCGCGGTGCTGACCAAGGTCGTCGCGGGGGAGGCCGACGCCGGGCTGGTCTACCGGACGGACGTGCAGAGCGCGGCGGGCAAGGTCGACGGCGTCGACTTCCCCGAGGCGGCCCAGGCGATCAACCACTACCCGATCGCGGAGCTCGCCGCCGGCACGCGCTCGGGCGACGACGCGACGGCCGCCGCGTTCGTCCGGTACGTGCTCGGGCCGGACGGTCAGGCCGTGCTGAAGGAGCGGGGGTTCGTCGCGCCGTGACGACGGCGTGGGCGACGGGCCGGGGGGAGGCTGCGGCACGGCGCACGGACGACGCCGGCGCGCCCGGCGTGCCCTGGGTCGTGCGCGTCCCCGCGGTGCTCGCGCTCGCGCTGCTCGTCCTGCCGGTCGTCGCGCTCGTCGTCCGCGCCGACTGGTCGACGCTCCCGGCGGACGTCACGTCGCACGCCGCGGTGCAGGCGCTCACGCTCTCGCTCGTGACGTCCGCGATCGCGACCGCGGTGTGCGTGCTGCTCGGCGTCCCGCTCGCGGTCGTGCTCGCGCGGACGCGCGGCTGGGCCGCCGACCTGCTGCGCGCCTTCGTCACGCTGCCCCTCGTGCTGCCACCCACCGTCGGCGGCATCGCGCTGCTGTACCTGCTGGGCCGCCGCGGGCTGGTCGGGCAGGGCCTCGACGCATGGTTCGGCATCACGATCCCGTTCACCACGACGGCCGTCGTCATCGCGCAGACGTTCGTCGCGATGCCGTTCCTCGTGCTGGGCGTCGAGGGCGCGCTGCGCACGGTCGACCCGCGGTACGAGGTGGTCGCGGCGGGCCTCGGCGCGTCGCGGTGGACCGTGCTGCGGCGCGTGACGCTGCCGCTGGTGACGCCCGGGCTCGTGAGCGGGACGGTGCTGTGCTTCGCCCGCGCGCTCGGCGAGTTCGGCGCGACGGCGCTGTTCGCGGGGAACGCGCCGGGCGTCACGCAGACGATGCCGCTCGCGATCTACTCGGCGTTCAACGGCGCCGGCGTCACGCAAGGTGCGGCCGTCGCGCTGTCGCTGCTGCTCGTGGTGGCGGCGGTCGCGGTGCTGCTGGCGGCGCGCGCGTGGCGGCCCGGGCGGGCGACGTGACCGGGCTGGGGCTCGAGCCCGGGGCGGCGGGGGCGGTCGCCGGTCCCGCCCCGGGGCTCGAGGCCGACGTCCGCGCCGTCCGCGGAGTCTTCGCGGTCGAGGCGCGGCTCGCGGTGCCGCGCGGGCGCGTGCTCGCCGTCGTGGGCCCGAACGGTGCCGGCAAGTCGACGCTGCTCGATGTGGTCGCGGGCCGGCTGCGCCCCGTCGCCGGGTGGGTGCGGATCGACGGACGCGTCGTCGAGGACCACGCCGTGCACGTGCGACCCGAGCGCCGTCGGGTGGCCCTCCTCGGGCAGGAGCCGCTGGCGTTCCCGCACCTCTCGGCGCGCGAGAACGTGGCGTTCGGGCCGCGCGCGGCGGGGGTGCCGGCGGCGCGGGCTCGCGCGCAGGCCGACGAGTGGCTCGACGCGGTCGGGCTCGCGGGGCTGGGCGACCGCCGGCCCGGCGCGCTGTCCGGCGGCCAGCGCCAGCGGGTCGCGCTCGCCCGTGCGCTCGCCGCCGAGCCCGACGTGCTGCTGCTCGACGAGCCCTTCGCGCAGCTCGACGTGCGCACCGCGGCCGGCCTGCGCGAGCTCGTGCGCGACCAGGTGCGCGGCACGGGAACGACGACCGTGCTCGTGACGCACGACGTGCTCGACGCGCTGACGTTGGCCGACGAGGTGCTCGTGCTGGTCGAGGGGCGCGGCGTCGAACGCGGCCGGCCGCTCGACGTGCTGGCCGACCCCAGCCACGTCTTCACGGCGGCGCTCGCGGGCGTGAACCTGGTCGTCGGCCGGGTCGACGCGAGCCGCGGCGCGGCCGGCGGCGTCGCGACGGTCGTCGCGGGCGTCGTGCGCGTGCCGTGCCCCGCGGGCTTCCCCGACGGGGCGCAGGTCCAGGCGACGTTCGCGCCGACGGCGGTCGAGATCGCGACGCCGCCCGGCGGCGGCCCGACGCCCGCACGTGGCTGGGCCGCCACGGTCGTCGACCTCGAGCCGGGCCCCGCGGGCGTCCGGGTCCGGACCGACGGCGACGTGCTCGTGGACGTGCCGCCCGTGGCCGTCGGCAGGCTCGACCTGCGCGTCGGCGCCGCGGTCGAGCTCGCCGTCGACGCGGCGCACGTGCGCGTCCGGGCCCGCTGAGCCGCCGAGTTCTCACACCCGTCGCTCCGCGAGCGTGCGCAGAAGGTTCCGCACGCGCAACGCCGCGAGACGGCGGGGCGAAACATCGGCTTCCTAGCGTCGGCGACGACCGAGCCCCCTCCCGGCCCGGTCGTCCCGTCCCCGGCCGCCGGCTCCAGCCCGCGGCCCGACGCCCCGGAGGCCGCCATGGCGCTACCGACCGCGACGACCAGCACCCTCGCCCCGCCCGCCACCCCGACGACGGCCGCCGCCCTCGTCCACCGCCCCGGCCGCTGGATCGACGGCTGGAACCCGCAGGACGCGCAGCAGTGGTCGGCCGTGGGCCGCCGCGTCGCGCGCCGCAACCTGTCCGTGTCGATCGGCGCCGAGTTCCTCGGCTTCGCCGTCTGGGCGCTGTGGAGCATCGTGGTGCCGCAGCTGCCGAAGGCGGGCTTCACCCTGAGCACCGACCAGATGTTCTGGCTCGTGGCGATCCCGAGCCTGGTCGGCGCCGTGCTCCGCATCCCGTACACGTTCGCGGTGCCGCTGCTCGGCGGCCGCAACTGGACGATCGTGTCCGCGCTGCTGCTGCTCGTGCCGACGCTCGCGCTCGCCGTCGCGGTGCAGCACCCGGACATCCCGTTCGGGCTGCTGCTCGGCGTCGCGGCCCTCGCGGGCGTCGGCGGTGGCAACTTCGCGTCGTCGATGGCGAACATCTCGTTCTTCTACCCGGAGGCGGAGAAGGGCCGGGCGCTCGGGCTGAACGCGGCAGGCGGCAACATCGGGACCGCCGCGGTGCAGCTCGTCGTGCCGCTCGTGATCGTCGGAGCCGCTGGCATCCAGCTGCAGCGCGCCGGGCTGATGTTCCTGCCGTTCGTGCTGGTCGCGGCGCTGCTCGCGTGGCGGTTCATGGACAACCTGAGCAATGCGAAGGCGGACCCGCGCTCGTACGGCTCGGCCGCCCGGTCGCGGCACACGTGGATCCTCTCGTTCGTCTACATCGGCACGTTCGGCTCGTTCATCGGCTTCTCGGGCGCGTTCCCCACGCTGATCGCCAAGCAGTTCCCGGAGGTCACGGCGTCGGTGGCGTTCCTCGGCGCGCTCGTCGGCTCGGTGGCGCGGCCGCTCGGCGGGATCCTCGCCGACCGGCTCGGCGGTGCGCGCGTGACGATCGGCGCGTTCGCCGTGATGGCCGCGGGCGTGGCGGGCGCGGTCGTCGGGCTCCGCCAGCACACGTTCGGCCTGTTCCTGGGCTCGTTCCTCGTGCTGTTCGTCGCTACGGGCGCGGGCAACGGCTCGGTCTACCGGATGATCCCCGCGGTGTTCCGCACGGGCGCCTCTGCCGAGGACCGGGCGCTGCGGGCGAAGGCGGCGGCCGGGTGCCTCGGCATCGCCGGCGCGGTCGGCGCGTTCGGCGGGTTCCTGGTGCCGCGCGGGTTCGCGGTCTCGACGTCGCTGACCGGCAACATCCAGGCCGCGCTCTGGGTGATCGTCGGGCTGTACGCCGTGATGGCGACGACCGTCTGGGCGGTCTACGCCCGCCGCGGCGGTGCGTTCGGCGACGCGGTGGTCTGAGCTTGACCGCCACCACCACGGCCCCGCCGCAGTCGGGCACGTCGACGCAGGTCGCGACGGTGTGCTCGTACTGCGGCGTGGGCTGCGGCGTGGTCCTCGACGTCGCGACGGGACCGGACGGCCGCCGCACGGCGACGGGCGCGCGGGGCGACCGGACGCACCCGTCGAACGGCGGCCGGCTCTGCACCAAGGGCGCGACCAGCGCGGACCTGCTCGCCGCGACGGGCCGGGCGACCACCGCGCTCGTGCGCCCGTCCCGCGGCGCCGTGCCCGAGCCCGCCGCGCTCGACGACGCGATCGCGCTGGTCGCCCGCCGCCTGCGCGCGATCGTCGACGAGCACGGGCCCGACGCCGTCGCGTTCTACGTGTCGGGGCAGCTGTCGCTCGAGGCGCAGTACCTCGCGAACAAGCTCGCCAAGGGGTTCGTGGGCACCAACCAGATCGAGTCGAACTCGCGGCTCTGCATGGCGAGCGCGGGCACGGGCTACAAGCTCTCGCTCGGCGCCGACGGCCCGCCCGGCTCGTACGACGACCTCGACCACGCGGACGTCTTCCTCGTCATCGGGGCCAACATGGCCGACTGCCACCCGATCCTGTTCCTGCGCCTGCTCGACCGCGTCAAGGCCGGCGCGAAGCTCATCGTGGTCGACCCGCGGCGCACGGCGACCGCCGAGAAGGCGGACCTCTTCCTGCAGGTGCGGCCCGGCACGGACATCGCGCTCCTGAACGGCCTGCTGAGGCTCGTGGTCGAGGCGGGCGGGCTCGACGAGCCGTTCGTGGCCGAGCACACCGAGGGCTGGGCCGACGTCGAGGACATGCTGGCGGACTACCCGGCGGACGCGGTCGCGGAGCTCACGGGGGTCCCGGAGGCGGACCTGCGGGCCGCGGCCGCGCTGATCGCCGGCGCGGAGAACTGGGTGAGCTGCTGGACCATGGGTCTCAACCAGTCGGTGCACGGCACGTGGAACACGAACGCGCTGGTCAACCTCCACCTCGCGACCGGCGCGATCTGCCGCCCCGGCAGCGGCCCGTTCTCGCTGACGGGCCAGCCGAACGCGATGGGCGGCCGCGAGATGGGCTACATGGGCCCCGGCCTGCCGGGGCAGCGGTCGGTGCTCGACGCGGACGACCGGGCCTTCACCGAGCGCGCCTGGGGCCTCGTGCCGGGCACGCTCCGTGCGGACGGCGTGGGGCGCGGGACCGTCGACATGTTCGAGCGCATGGCCGCGGGCGACATCCGCGCGTGCTGGGTCGTCTGCACCAACCCCGTCGCGTCGGTCGCGAACCGCCGGACGGTCATCGAGGGCCTCGAGCGGGCCGAGCTCGTCGTCACGCAGGACGTCTTCGCCGACACCGAGACGAACGCCTACGCCGACGTCGTGCTGCCCGCGGCGCTGTGGTCCGAGGCCGACGGCGTGATGGTCAACTCGGAGCGCAACCTGACCCTCGCACGGCGGGCCCTCGACCCGCCCGGCGACGCGGTGCCCGACTGGCAGCTGATCGCGCGCGTCGCGACGGCGATGGGCTACGCGGGCTTCGAGTACGGCTCGTCGCAGGAGGTCTTCGACGAGCTGCGCGCGTTCGCGAACCCGCGCACCGGCTACGACCTGCGCGGCGTCACGTACGAGCGGCTGCAGTCGGGCCCGGTGCAGTGGCCGTGCCCGCCGGAGGGTGCCGCGCGCAACCCGATCCGGTACGTCAACGACGGCGTGTCCCAGACGCTGCTGACGCGCCCGGACGGCACGCGGCCGCGCCTCGCGTTCCCGACCCCGAGCGGGCGCGCCGTCTTCCACGCGCGCCCGCACCTGCCCGCCGCCGAGCTGCCCGACGACGACTACCCGTTCGTGCTCAACACGGGGCGCGTGCAGCACCAGTGGCACACGATGACGAAGACCGGGAAGGTCGCGAAGCTGACGCGGCTCGCGCCCGGGCCGTTCGTCGAGCTGCACCCGTCCGACGCGGCGGCCCTGGGGATCGCGCCGGGGTCGCCGGTCGAGGTGGCGTCGCGGCGCGGCCGCGCCGTGCTGCCGGCCGTCGTCACGGACCGCGTCCGGCCCGGCTCGTGCTTCGCGCCGTTCCACTGGAACGACCTGTTCGGCGAGTACCTGGCGGTCAACGCGGTGACGAACGACGCGGTCGACCCGCTGTCGTTCCAGCCCGAGCTCAAGGTCTGCGCGGTGGCGCTGACGCCGGTCGCGGAGGTGGCGCGCCGGGCGGGCGTCGGTGGGTCCGGCGCCGCGCGTCCGTCACCGGGTGACCCTGCCGGTGTCGGCCCCGACGCCGCGGCCCGCCGCGCGGCCGGCGCCGCCGCTGCGGGGGGTGCGGTGACCGGTCCGGCGGTCGATGCCCTCGACGTCGGCGCGGCCCCCGGCCTCGCGCCGGGCGCGGCCGCGATGCGCGCGCTCGGCGCGGCGCTCGGGCTGGACCGGCTCGACCCGCCGCCGCTCGGGCCGGCCGAGCGGCGCTACCTCGCCGGGTTCCTCGCCGGCCTCGGCGGCGGGGCGTCCGGGACCCCGGTGCTGCCGGCCGGCGCGCCGCTCGACGCGGACCAGGCACTGTGGGTCGACGGGCTGCTCGCCGGGCTGTTCTCGCGCGCGCCGGAGCCGGCCGCCGCGGACGGGGCGCGCCGCGCGGCGGGGGCGGCGACGCCCGTGCGCCCGCTCGTCGTGCTGTGGGCGTCGCAGACGGGGACCGCCGAGGAGCTCGCGGCGTCCGCGGCTCGGGCGCTGACCGACGCCGGGCTGGCTCCACGCGTCGTCGCGATGGATGACGAGCCGCTCGCCGACCTGCCGCGCGGCGCCGACCTCGTGCTCGTCACCAGCACGTTCGGCGACGGCGACGCGCCCGACAACGGCACGGCGTTCTGGGAGGCGGTCGCCGCACCGGACGCGCGGCGGCTCGACGGCTCGCGGTTCGCGGTGCTCGCGCTCGGCGACTCGAGCTATGACCGGTTCTGCGGGCACGGCCGCCGCCTCGACCACCGGCTCGCGGAGCTCGGCGCGTCGCGGCTGGTCGACCGCGCGGACTGCGAGCCGGGCGACGACGAGCGCGCGGCGGCGTGGGTGCACGGGGTGGTCGGGGTGCTGACGGGCGCCGGAGCTGAGTCCGCGTCCGACGACGCCGGGGCCGCGGACGCCGGGCCGGCCGCCGGCGAGGCCGCGCGGTCCGCCCGGGTGCCGGAGGCGACCGAGCCCCCGGCCGGTCCCGCGCGCGCGACGCGGCACGCCCCGGGCGTCGCGACGCTCGTCACGAACCGCGTGCTCGGCCTCCCCGGCTCGGCGAAGGAGGTCCGCGAGATCGTCCTCGACGTCAGCGGCTCGGCTCGCGAGGTGACCTACCGCGCGGGCGACGCGCTCGCGGTCCACCCGACCAACGCCCAGCGGCTCGTCGACGAGTGGTTCGAGGTCACGGGCTGGGACGAGGACGCGACGGTCGTCGTCGACGGGGCGGACCGCCGCCTGCGCGACGCCCTCACGTACGACCTCGACATCGCCCGCGTCGGCGCCGACGTGCTGGCGCTGCTCGCGGACCGCTCCGGCCACGCCGAGCTGCGCCGCCTGCTACGGCCCGACAACCGCGGCGACCTCGCCCGCTGGACGTGGTGCCGGCAGGCGCTCGACGTCGTCGCGGAGCTCGCACCCGACGTGCCGGCCGCCGACCTGGTCGGAGTGCTCCGCCGGCTGCAGCCGCGCCAGTACTCGATCTCCTCCAGCGCCCTCGTCGCCCCCGACCGCGTGTCGCTGACGATGTCGGTGGTCCGCTACGCGTCGCCCGCGGGCCGGGCGCGGGGCGGCGTGTGCTCGACGTTCCTCGCCGACGCGCCGCTGGGCGCGCAGGTCCCGGTGCACGTGCAGCCCACCGCGCACTTCCGCCCGCCGGCCGCCGACGCGCGCGCCGTGATGATCGGTCCGGGCACGGGCGTCGCGCCGTTCGTCGGGTTCCTCGCCGAGCGCCGCGCCGCAGGCCACACGGGCGCGAGCTGGCTCGTCTTCGGCGAGCAGCACGAGGCGACGGACTTCTACTACCGCGACGACCTCGAGGCGATGCTCGCCGACGGCACGCTGGAGCGCCTCGACACCGCGTTCTCGCGCGACCAGCGCTCCAAGGTCTACGTGCAGGACCGCCTGCGCGAGCAGGGCGCGCGCCTGTGGTCGTGGCTCGAGGACGGGGCGTCGGTGTACGTGTGCGGCGACGCGTCGCGCATGGCGAAGGACGTGGACGCCGCGCTGCGCGAGGTCGTGGCGACGCACGGACGGCTGAGCCGCGACGCGGCCGACGCGTACGTCAAGCGCCTCGCGGCCGACCATCGGTACGTCCGCGACGTGTACTGACCGCGGCCGGGACAGTCGGCGACCGCGTGGACGTCAGCGCACCGTGACGTGCTTGCTCGGGTACCCGGTGGCACCGTCCGGGACGACGTCCGCCTCGGCGCCCGTCTGCGGCCCGTCCGGGTCGAACGCCCGCGCGTAGAGCACGTGGTCGCCGGGCTCCGCGTCCCACTGCCACGACCACTGGCGCCACGAGTCGATCCCGCCCGAGTCGGCCAGGGTCGCGTCCTGCCACGGCCCGTCGTCGACCCGCACCTGCACGCGCGCGACCCCGCGGTGCTGCGCCCAGGCGGTGCCCGCGACCACGACGCGCCCCGCGTCGACCGTGCCGCTCGTCGGCACGTCGATGCGCGACTCCGTCTTGATCGGTCCCTTCGGCGACCACCCGCGATCCGTCCAGTACGCGCTCGCGTCCGCGTACCGCGTCACCTCGAGGTCGGTCACCCACTTGGTCGCCGACACGTACCCGTACAGCCCCGGGACGACCATGCGCACCGGGAACCCGTGCGCCAGCGGCAGCGGCTTGCCGTCCATGCCGACGGCGAGCAGCGCGTCGCGGTCGGGGTCGGTGAGCGCCTCGATCGGCGTCGACGCCGTGAAGCCGTCGTGGCTGGTCGACAGGACCATGTCGGCGTCGGCGTGCGGCCCGGCGCGTGCGAGCAGCTCACGGATCGGCCACCCGAGCCATCTCTGGTTCCCCACGAGGTCGCCGCCGACCGGGTTCGACACGCAGGTCAGCGTCACCCATGCCTCGATCAGCGGCTGCGCGAGCAGCTCGTCCCACGTGATCGTCACCTCACGGTCCACGAGGCCGTGCACGCGCAGCGACCACGCGGCAGGGTCGACCTCCGGCACCACGAGCGCGGTGTCGATCCGGTAGAAGTCCGCGGGCGGCGTCGCCCACGGCCCGAGGTCGGGGACGTCGGGGTGGACGCCCGCCGGGACGGCCGCCGCCGCACGGGCCGGCGCCGGCAGGTGCAGCGTCGCGCGGGCCGCCTCGACGGCGCGCGAGCCGGCGCCGGCGAACCGACCGGCGAGCAGCGCGACCGCGCCGATCGCGCCCGCGACCAGGCTGCCCTGGAGGAACGCGCGCCGGTCGGGCGCGGCGGCGACGGACGCGCCCGTCGGTCGCGCCCCGCGGGGGATCCGGTCGACCAGCGCGCGCAGCGTGATGAGCCCCGCGACCGTGCCCACGATGCTCGGCAGCGGCGCGAGCATCCCGGCGTCCGGCCGTCGCACGGCGGCCAGCGCGGCGAGCGCGCCGAGCAGCACCACGAGCGTCGCGCCCCACCACCAGCGCCTCGTCGCGAGCGCGCCCGCCACCGCGGCGAGACCCGCGAGCACGACGATCTCGCCGACGCGCAACGCCGCCTTGTCGTTCGTGCCGAACGTGCTGGTCGCGAACTCCTTGAGCCAGGCGGGCGTCGCATCGACGAAGGCCGCGCCCACGGCGACGAGCGGGTCGGACGACGAGCCCGTGAAGATCGAGACGAACGCGCCGACGCCCACGGCGACGAGCCCCGCGACGAGCCCGGCGATCGCGCCGAGCCACGCCGAGCGGGGACCGGTGCGCACGGGCGTCGGCAGCTGCTCGCGGGGCGGCGGAGGAGGCGGCGGGCCGACGAGGCCCGGGCCGCTCGTAGTGCTCACGACGGGTTCAACGCGCGGGCCGGGCGATCTGTTCGACGCACGCCGTGCGCGCGCTCACAGCGCGGGCGAGTCGACGCGTGCGGGCACCTGCGCAGCGTGGCCCGCGTCGCGCAGCGCCGCCCGCAGTCGCTCTGCGGCGGCATCCAGCTCGTCCGCGGGCGCGTCGCTCCGCGCGTTCGCGAACGTCAGGCTCGCCTCGTCCCAGGCGGGCAGCACGTGCAGGTGCAGGTGCGGGATCTCGAACCCCGCGACCAGCAGCGCGGCGCGCGGCGCGTCCCACGCCGCCTTCTGCGCCTGCCCGATCGTCTTGGCGACCGACGTCAGGTGCGCGAGCAGCTCGTCGGACGCGTCGGTCAGCTGGTCGACCTCGGCGCGGGGCACTACGAGCGCATGGCCGTCGGTGATGGGCGCAATCGTGGTGAACGCGACGGCCACGTCGTCCGCCCACACGAACCGGCCCGGGATCTCGCCGTCGATGATCTTGGTGAACAGCGTCGCCATGCGCTCACGGTAGCCGCGTCCGCCCGGCGCCCGCCGAGCCGGTCGTCGGGCGCGCTGGGCGTTCGGCTCGAGCTCGATCGACGTCCCTCAGGAGCGCTCGCGTGCCAGGTCGGCCAGCGCGAGCACCGTGCGCCAGTTGCGCGCCGTCCCCGCGCGGCCCGCCGCGCGCGACAGCCGGTCGAGCGTCAGCTTGGACCGGCCCTGGCCGTCGGGGTACCAGGCGTAGGCGTCCGACGCCGCCCAGACGACGAGCTCGTTGCCGTACGCCGACGCGTCGAAGTCCTTGACCGACGACGCCGTGACCTTGCCGTCGAAGCACACGAGCGCGAGGTGCACGGGATCGGACTCCGCCTCCTGGCGGAACGGCACCGCACCGACGAGCACGTCCCACTCGCGCGCCGAGCGCGCGATCACCGGGACGTCGAACCCGAGCTCGTCACCGAGGGCGGCCGACAGCCCCCCGGCGACCTGCGCCGGTGACTCACCCGCGCCGGGCACGAGCACGAGGTTCCCCGAGTTCACGTACGTGACGACCTCGGTGTGGCCGAGCGCGGTCGCGACCGCCTTGAGCTGGGCAGCCTTGACGGTCCGCCCCCCGACGTTCACGGCGCGCAGCAGCGCGATCACGGCCGACATGCCCGCCACCCTGCCAGCCCGCGCCGACGCCCGCGCGCCGCGGCCACGGCCGGCCCGCGCCTCCGGCCGCGCGCCTCCGGCCGCGCGCCTCCGGCCGCGCGCCTCCGGCCGCCGGAGCGCGTGCCCGCGCGGTACGGGCGAGATCGCGCACCAGGAGCGCGCGATCGCACGCCCGGCTTGCCCGATCCCGCCCGGCGCGCCTCCGGCCGCCGGAGCGCGTGCCCGCGCGGTACGGGCGAGATCGCGCACCAGGAGCGCGCGATCGCACGCCCGGCTTGCCCGATCCCGCCCGTGTGCCGAGACCCCGAGCTGAACGCGCCGCGCGGGACGCGGGCTCGCTCGCGCGGGACGCGGCGCACGCTCGCGCGGGACGCGGCGCTCACACCCCCGGCATCGGCGCTGTGCGCGAAAGGTTCCCGCGGGGTAACGGGCCCGCACCCGGCGCCGAAACACGCGCTGCCTAGCGTCGAGCCACCGCAAGGGAAGGAGCGCACCGGATGGGACCCCGTCACCTGGTGGTCGTCGGCGGCGGCATGGTCGCCCAACGGCTGGTGGAAGCGCTGCGCGACCGGGACGCCGCGGGCACGTGGCGCGTCACGGTGCTGGCCGAGGAGCCGCGTCGGCCGTACGACCGCGTCGCGCTGACCACGTACTTCTCGGGCCGCGACCCCGAGGACCTCGCGCTCGGCGACGCCGCGCTGTGGTCCGACCCGCTGGTCACGCTCCGCCGCGGCGAGGCCGTCACGGCCGTCGACCGCGTGGCCCGCACGGTCACGACGGCCACGGGCCGCACCGAGCGGTACGACCACCTCGTGCTCGCGACCGGCTCGTCGGCCTGGGTGCCGCCGATCGAGGGCGCGGACCTCGAGGGCGTCTTCGTCTACCGCACCATCGACGACGTCGCGGCGCTGCGCGGCTACGTCGAGCAGCTCGCGACGACCCGGCCCGTGGTGCGCGGCGCGGTGGTCGGCGGCGGGCTCCTGGGCCTGGAGGCGGCGGGCGCCCTGCAGGCGCTGGGCGCCCGCACCACGGTGCTCCAGGTCGGCACGCACCTGATGTCCGCGCAGGTCGACCTCGGTGGCGGCGAGGCGCTCCGGCGCCTCATCAACGGTCTGGGCGTGGGCGTGCGCGTCAACGCGGCGACCACCCGGATCCGCGCCCACCGGCGTGGCGGCGTCGGTCGCCTCGACCTGGCCGACGGCGGGCGGGTCGACGCCGACGTCGTGGTCGTCGCGGCGGGCGTCCGGCCGCGCGACGAGCTCGCCCGCGACGCGGGACTGGCCACCGGCGAGCGCGGCGGAGTCGTCGTCGACGACACGTGCCTGACGAGCGACCCCGACGTCTCGGCGGTCGGCGAGGTCGCGTGCATCCAGGGCGCGTGCATCGGCCTGGTGGCGCCTGGCTACGCGATGGCGGAGGTGACGGTCGACCGCCTGCTGGGCGGCGCGGCGGTGTTCCCCGGCGCGGACACCGCGACCAAGCTCAAGCTCGCGGGCGTGGACGTCGCGAGCTTCGGCGACGCGTTCGGCGCGACCCCGGGAGCGCTCGAGGTCGTGTGGGCCGACCCGGTCGGCGGCGTCTACAAGAAGCTCGTGCTCTCGGACGACGCGCGCACGCTGCTCGGCGGCGTGCTCGTCGGCGACGCGAGCGCGTACGCGAGCCTGCGGCCGATGCTCGGCCGCGAGCTGCCGGGCGACCCGTCCGCGTACCTCGTCCCCGCCGGTGCAGGCGGCGCGCCCGACCTCGAGCTGCCGGACGACGCGGGCGTGTGCTCGTGCAACAACGTCAGCGCGGGCGCCGTCCGAGCGGCGGTCACCGAGCACGGCTGCACCGACGTCGCGGGCGTCAAGGCGTGCACGCGGGCCGGGACGAGCTGCGGCTCGTGCCTGCCGCTCGTCACGAAGCTGACCGGCACCGAGCTCGCGAAGCTCGGCGTCACCGTGAGCAAGGCGCTGTGCGAGCACTTCGAGCTGTCCCGCGCCCAGCTGTACGACGCCGTCCGCGTCGCGGGTCTCACCACGTTCACCGAGGTCGTCGCGCGGTTCGGCAACGGCGGCCGTGGCTGCGACATCTGCAAGCCTGCGGTCGCCTCGATCCTCGCGACGACCGCGCCGGCGCACGTGCTCGAGGGGGAGCGGGCCGCCCTCCAGGACACGAACGACCACGTCATGGCGAACCTGCAGAAGGACGGCTCGTACTCGGTGGTGCCGCGTATCCCGGGCGGCGAGGTGACCCCCGAGGGGCTGATCGCGATCGGCGCGGTCGCGAAGGACTTCGGCCTGTACACGAAGATCACGGGCGGGCAGCGCATCGACCTGTTCGGCGCGCGCATCGACCAGCTCCCGCTCATCTGGCAGCGGCTCGTCGACGCGGGCTTCGAGTCGGGCCACGCGTACGGCAAGAGCCTGCGGACCGTGAAGTCGTGCGTCGGCTCGACGTGGTGCCGGTACGGCGTGCAGGACTCGGTCGCGCTCGCGGTCCTGCTGGAGCTGCGGTACCGGGGGCTGCGCAGCCCGCACAAGCTCAAGCTCGGCGTCAGCGGCTGCGCGCGCGAGTGCGCGGAGGCCCGTGGCAAGGACGTCGGCGTCATCGCGACGGACAAGGGCTGGAACCTCTACGTGGGCGGCAACGGGGGGTTCACGCCGCGGCACGCGCGCCTGCTGGCGGAGGACCTCGACACCGAGACGCTGATCCGCACGATCGACCGCTTCCTCCTGTACTACGTCCGCACGGCCGATCGGCTGCAGCGCACGGCCCCGTGGGTCGACGACGTCGAGGGCGGCCTCGACGGGCTGCGGGCCGTCGTGCTGGACGACAGCCTCGGCATCTGCGCCGACCTCGACGCCCAGATGGAGCGGCACGTCGAGGAGTACGAGGACGAGTGGCGCGCGACGCTCGAGGATCCCGAGAAGCTGCGCCGGTTCGCGTCGTTCGTCAACGCGCCCGACGTGCCGGACCCGTCGCTCGCGTACGTGCAGGAGCGAGGCCAGGTGCGCCCTGCGACGGCGGACGAGCGCGCCGCGGGAACGACCACCGACCGTGGCGGGCCGGTGCTCGTCGCGACGACGCTGGAGGTGCGCCGATGAGCGCGTGGACGCCCGTGTGCCGGCTCGAGGACCTCGCGCCCGAGCGCGGCGTCGCGGCGCTGCTCCACCCCGTCGCCGACGAGCAGGAGGGGGGACGGCCCGCGGAGCAGGTCGCGCTGTTCCGCCTCGTCGACGACCGCGTGCTCGCGGTCCAGCAGCACGACCCGTTCAGCGACGCGTTCGTGATGTCGCGCGGCATCGTCGGCACCCGCACCGTCGACGGCGAGGTCCGCACGACGGTCGCGTCGCCGATGTACAAGCAGGTGTTCGACCTCGTGACGGGCCGCTGCCTCGAGGCCGTCGGCAAGCACCCCGTGCGCGACCTGCCCGCCGACCTGCGCACCTACCCGGTGCGCCTCCGCGACGGCGTGGTGGAGGTCGGCGCCGCCCCGAGCGCGCTCGTCGGCGAGCCGGCCGGCCGGGAGGTGGCATGACGACGCTGCTCGGCCTGGACCTGACCGGTCGCCGCGTGCTCGTCGCAGGCGGGGGGCCGGTCGCCGCGCGCAAGGTCGCGGGCCTCGCCGCGGACGGCGCGCGCGTCGTCGTCGTCGCGCCACAGCTCTGCGAGCCGCTGGCGGAGCGCCACCGCTGGGGGCAGCTCGAGTGGCACGCGCGCGAGGTCGAGGAGCGCGACGTCGACGGCGCGTGGCTCGTGGTGACGGCGACGGGCGACCGCGCGACCGACACCACGGTCGCCGCCTGGGCCGACGAGCGGCGCGTCTTCTGCGTCGCGGGCGGACTGTCCGGCCGAGGCAGTGCGCGCACGCCCGCGACGTTCCGCGAGGCGGACCTGCTGGTCGGGGTCGTCTCGTCGGACACCGCCGACCCCGGCCGCACGACGGCGGTGCGTGACGCGCTCGCGCTGCTCGTCCGCTCCGGCAGCGTCGACCTTCGCGCGCGTCGCCGGCAGCCGGGCGACGGTCGGGTGCTGCTCGTCGGCGGCGGTCCGGGCGACCCCGGGCTGCTGACGGTCGCCGCACGCGTGGCGCTCGCGCGGGCCGACGTGGTCGTCACCGACCGGCTCGGACCGGTGGCGGCGCTCGAGGACCTGCCGTCGGACGTCGAGGTGATCGACGTCGGCAAGACACCCGGCAACCACCCGGTCCCGCAGCACGAGATCGGCCGCATCCTCGTCGAGCAGGCGCGCCGGGGGCGCACGGTCGTGCGCCTCAAGGGCGGGGACCCGTTCGTCTACGGCCGCGGCGGCGAGGAGGTGCTCGCGTGCCGCGAGGCGGGCGTCCCCGTCACCGTCGTCCCCGGGGTGAGCAGCGCGTTCGCCGTCCCCGCCGCCGCGGGCATCCCGTTGACGCACCGCGGCACCGTCGGCGCGATCCACGTGGTGCACGGCCACGACGGCTGGACGCCCGCGGCGCTCGCGGGCCTGCGCGACCGCACCCACACCGTCGTCGTCCTGATGGGCGTGGGCGCGCTGGGCGCGTTGGCGGCCGTCGCGCTCGCGGGCGGTGTCGACCCGGCGCTGCCCGTGGCGGTCGTCGAGAGCGGGACGCTCGACGCCCAGCGCGTCACGCGCGCCCGCCTCGACGAGGTCGCGGGCGTCGCGGCGCGGGTCGGGGTGCGGGCGCCCGCCGTGATCGTGCTCGGGGACGTCGCGGCCCCCGGCCTGCTCGAGCCCGGTGGGTCGGACGACGGGCGGGGTGACCGCTGAGCGCGCCCGCCGCCCGGGCCACGGGCGACGCGGCCGGACGGCGCCCCCTGCGCGCGCGGCCCGCACGTCACAATGACGCCGTGACCGACTCGATCGACCAGACGCTCGCGGGCTGCGTGGTGCTCGTGACCGCCGACCGGCGGTCCGCGGAGCTCGCCGCAGCCCTCGGCCGCCGCGGCGCGACGGTCCGTCACGCGCCGGCGCTCGGCATGGTGCCGCACACCGACGACGCGACGCTGCTCGCGGCGACCCGTGACCTCCTGGCCGACCCGCCCGACACGGTGGTCGTGACGACCGGCATCGGGTTCCGCGGCTGGATCGAGGCGGCCGACGCCGTGGGCCTCGCCGAGCAGCTCGTCGACATGCTCTGCGGCACCCGCATCGTGGCGCGGGGGCCCAAGGCGCGCGGCGCGATCCAGGCCGCCGGACTCGTCGCCGACTGGGTCGCCGAGTCCGAGACGAGCGCCGAGATCGCCGAGGTGCTGCTCGACGAGGGCGTCGAGGGCCACGACCTCGCGGTGCAGCACCACGGCGCGGGCGCCGACGGGCTCGACGAGGCGTTCGCCGCTGCCGGCGCGCGCGTCCGCAGCCTCGTCGTGTACCGCTGGGGGCCGCCGCCGGACCCCGCCGTCGTCGAGGCCTCCGTCCGCGCGACGGCGGCGGGGGAGATCGACGCCGTGGTGTTCACGTCCGCGCCCGGCGCGGCGGCCTGGCTCGAGGCGGCCGACTCCGCGGGAGTCGCCGACCGCATCGTCGCGCTCGCTCGTGCGGGCACGGTCGTGATGGCGGCGGTCGGCCCGGTGACGGCGCGCCCGCTGGTCGACCGTGGCGTCGAGCCCCTCGTGCCGGACCGCGGCCGGCTCGGCTCGCTCGTGCGGGCGATCGTGGGGCACTACGGCGGCCTGCAGGCGCTGCGCACGGTGGCCGGCCCGTTGCAGGTCCATCGCGGCGCCGCGGTGCTCGACGGTCGCGTGCTCCCGCTGTCCCCGACGGGGCTCGAGGTGCTGCGTCTGCTCGCCACGGCGGGCGGCTCCGTCGTGCCGCGCGACCGGTTGCTCGCGGCCCTGCCGGGGGACTCGCGCGACCCGCACGCCGCGGAGGTCGCCGTGGCGCGACTGCGCGAGGCGACCGGGTCGCGCGACCTGATCCGCACGGTGGTCAAGCGCGGCTACCGGCTCGAGCTCGAGGCAGCGCCGTGACGAACGCCTGGCACGCGGAGCGCCCGACGACGGGCCCGTGCCCGGGCCCGGGTCGACGCGCCCCGGTCCTGGTCGGTTGCTCGCACGGCACGGACGACCCGGCCGGCCGCGCCGCGGTGAGCGCGCTGCTGGCGGCGGTCGCCGCGGCCCGGCCCGAGCTGGACGTCCGCGAGGCGTTCGTCGACGTGCAGGAGCCGGAGGTGGCGGACGTCGTCGCGGCGGCGCTCGCCGAGCGCGCGGGCGACCCGGCGGGCGCCCCTGCCGCCGCCGCAACGACCCGCCCCACGACCGGCCGCACGACCGACCCCGCGGGTGGTCCCGCGCCGGCGGTGGTGGTCGTCCCGCTCCTGCTCTCGGTCGGCTACCACGTCAAGGTCGACATCGCGGCGGCCGTCGACCGCCCGGGCGCCGCGGCGGCCGCTCCGCTCGGCCCCGACCCGCGCCTCGTCGACCTGCTGACGGACCGCCTGCTCGAGGCCGGTCTCCGCGCGGACGACGCCGTGGTGCTCGCGGCCGCGGGCTCGTCGGACGCCGCTGCGGCGCTGTCGGTCGAGGCGACCGCCGCCGGGCTCGCGGACCGCCTCCCCGGGCCTGTGACGATCGGCTACGGCGCGGGTGCACGGCCACGCGTGCCCGAGGCCGTGGCGACCGCACGCGGCGGGCTGCGCGCAGGCGGACGCGTCGTCGTCGCGTCGTACCTGCTCGCGCCGGGCTACTTCCACGACCGGGTGCTCGAGGCGGGAGCGGACGTCGTCGCCGCGCCGCTCGCCGGCCCCGACGAGACCGACCCGCGCCTGGTCGCCGTGGTGCTGGACCGCTTCGACGCGGCGTGCGCCGCGGGCGGTTGACGGGATCCGCACCGAGGCCGACGAATCTGGCTGAAACGGTTGCCCCGGTCCGCCGTCAACCGGTAGTCACTTCCCATGTCACCTGCAAAGACGCTTCGTGCCACCGCGCTCTCCGCCTGCGGCCTCGCGCTCGCCCTCACCCTCGCCGGCTGCAGCTCGTCGAGCGGTGGGAGCGCTACCACTGCCTCGCCGACGCCCACCGGACCCAAGGCGATCGCCGCGCCCGAGTGCTTCCCCGACGGCTCGCGCGGCTTCGTCGAGGGCAACCCCGACGAAGG
Source organism: Cellulomonas alba (assembly GCF_030362835.1). Classification (GTDB taxonomy): domain Bacteria; phylum Actinomycetota; class Actinomycetes; order Actinomycetales; family Cellulomonadaceae; genus Cellulomonas; species Cellulomonas alba. Next base: position 905,759 of record NZ_JAUCGQ010000001.1, on the reverse strand, counting down.
CTCCGCCGCCCCGGTCGCCGTCGGCGGGAAGGGAACCCACGGCATCGTGTTCGCGCCGCAGGACGGCGGCGACTGGTGCCAGTGGTCGTTCGCGTACCAGCACTTCCTCGACCAGGGCTACGCCATCGCGTCGTTCACCTACCCCCAGCAGACGTCGGAGGTCGTCGCGGGCGCGGTGGACGCGCTCAAGCGCTCGGGCGTGCAGGACGTCGCGCTCGTGGGCGCGTCGAAGGGCGGCTCGTTCGTCGGGGCGTACGCCGCGTCGGTCGGCGCGAAGGCCTTCGTCGCGTTCAGCCCGCCCGCGCTCGTCACAGGCGCCGACGCCGCCGAGGGCTCGCAGGACTTCACCGGTCCGCTGCTCGTCGTCGCGTCGAAGGACGACAACGCCGGCGTCGCGTCCACGTCGTCGCGCCAGGTCTCGCACGCGAGCACCGACCCGTCCACGTTCCTCGAGGTCCCGGGGACGGCGCACGGCATCGCGATCCTGCGCGGGGACGACAGCGAGCCCGTCTGGGCGGCGATGGACGCGACCATCGCCCAGGGGTTCAGCTCCTGATGCAGCCGTCCGGGCCGGCCGGCCCGACCTGTCGCCATTGACACGTCGCACCGGCCGACCCGGACGCACAGCGGCCTTGTCTACCACCGCTGACGCGGCGCAGGGTACGGGCAGAGCGGACAAGTCGGGCGCGCCGACGGATCGTTATGGGTCCGTGACCGCCGTCACAACGGTGGTATCGCTCCCACCCGGGACGGCGGCCGGAAAGGGCGTCCACACGTCCGCTCCACCCTCGTGCCGCCGGCCGCCGAGTCAGAGGTAGCGCAGCGGGTCGAACTCGGCGAGCGGGATGATGCGCAGCCGCGGCAGCTGCACGTTGAACGCGTGCACGTCGCCCTCGAGGTCGAACGTCTCGAGCCCGCGCGCGGTGAGCCCGGCGAGCGCCGTGCTCGTGAACTCGCGGAACGCCAGGAGCCCGACGCGGCGGTCGGGGTCGTCCACGAGGGTCTCGACCTCGGGCGCGAAATCCCCGTCATGGCTCGCGAGCAGCACGTCGCCGTCGCGGCCCGCGATGGCCGCGAGCGTGCGCTTGATGCCGACGTCGACGACCTTCTCGCCGCGGTCGGACGGGTCGCCCGCCAGCGGGATCACCTGGAACCCGATCGCGAGCAGCGCCTGCACGAACGACATGGGCAGCGAGCCGTTCGTCGCGTTGAGGAAGAACAGGCCGCGGACCGGCTGGCCCCAGACCTGCTCGCCGAACTGCAGCACCCGCTCCCAGCGCGGTCGCTGGTCGGGCGCGGGCCGCGCGTTGAGGATCGAGCCGCCCAGGGTGGCGTCGATGTTCTCGCCGTCCACGAGCAGGTACGTGGGGCGCGGCGCGGCGTCGGTCGACATGCTCCGCAGCGTAGCGACGCGGACGGGCCGCACACCCGAGAGGTGTGCGGCCCGTCCGGTCGTGCCCGGCTGCCTCGTGCGTGACGGCCCGGCGGGTCCGGCGCCCCGTGCGTGACGCGGGGACCCGTGCGGCTCAGAGCTCAGCCCAGGGAGCAGGCCGTGCCGTTGAGCGTGAACGACGAGGGGTTCGTGTTCGTGCCGCTGTACGCGCCGTTGAACCCGATCACGGTGTTGCCGCCGGCCGGCAACGAGCCGTTCCACGACTCGTTCGTCAGGGTCACGTTCGACCCGGACTGCGACGCCTTCGAGCTCCACGCCTGCGTGATGGTCTGGCCCGACGGGAACGTGAACTTGAGCGTCCAGCCGTTGATCGCCGACGACGAGGTGTTGGTGATCGTGACGTTGGCGGTGAAGCCGGTGTTCCACGAGTTGACCTGGTACTGGACCTTGCACGCGGTCGACGGCGGCGGCGTCGTGGGGGGCGGCGTCGTGACGACCGGGGTGGTCGGCGGCGGCGTCGTGACGACGGGCGTGGTGGGCGGGGGAGTCGTCACGACGGTCCCGCCGAGCGCCTGCGCGAGCGCGTCGTACGCCGGCTTCTTCGCGTAGTTGTCGTCCCACACGAGCGCGGCGCCCTGGCCCGAGAACGTGCCCGGGACCCATGAGTACTTGTCGGTGATGCCCCAGATGGTCAGGCCCTGGCAGCGCGTCACCGCGAGGCACGCCTGCGCGACCTTCTTGTAGTCGGCGGCCTGCTGCGTGAGGCCCGACTGCGTGGCCGGTGTCGACATGCGGATGTCGAGCTCGGTGATGCGCACGTCGACGCCGAGGTCGGCGAAGCGCTGGAGGTTCTGCTGCAGGTCGGACGGGATCTGCCCGACGATGAAGTGCGACTGGAAGCCGACGCAGTCGATCGGGACGCCGCGCGACTTGAAGTCCTTCACCATCGCGTAGACGCCGTTGGACTTCGCGCCGATGTTCTCGATGTTGTAGTCGTTGTAGCAGAGCTTGGCGTTCGGGTCGGCGGCGTGGGCGGTGCGGAACGCGTCCTCGATGTAGCCGTCGCCGAGCTTCTGCTGGAACGGCGACCCGTCGCGGCGTGTGCCGTCCTCGTCGAACGCCTCGTTGACGACGTCCCAGGCGAAGACCTTGCCCTTGAAGTGGGTCGCCTCGGCGGTGATGTGGTTCTCCATCGCCGTCTTCATCGCACTCGCGCTGAGGTTCTGGACCCAGCCCGGCAGCTGCTGGTGCCAGACGAAGTTGTGGCCGTAGACCTTCTTCCCGGTCTGCTGCGCGTACGCGACGACCTGGTCGCCGGGGCCGAAGTTGAAGCTGCCCTGCGACGACTCGACGGTGTCCCACTTCATCGCGTTCTCGGGGACGACGAGGTTGAACTCGCTGTCGGCGATCGACTTGTACGCCGACTCCGACAGCCGGTTGGGGTCGAGCGCGAAGCCGATGTCCTTGCCGTTCGCGCCGGCCAGGTCCTTCAGCGTGCTGGCGGCCTGCGCGGGGAGCGCGAACGCGCCTGCCGTCACGAGGCAGGCCGCGACGGCGACGACGCCGATGCGGGCGGCGCGGTGGGACGTGCGCGCGGGGCGCGCGGGTGCAGTACGGGTCGCTCGGTGGCGGGCGCCCTCGGTCGGGGTCTGGGGCATGGGTGTGACCTCCTTGTCGGTCCGGTGCCGCCGAGCAGCCTGACGACGCGCGAGGCGGGCGGCGAGGTTCCGAAACGGTTCAGCAGAGCGGCGCAGGTTTCGAAACCGTCGGACCGTGGCGGGGCGCGACCGAGCGCCCGACGGAGAGGGGGCCGGTCAGCCCTCCGGAGTCGCGGGCGGGGCGTCCCGCAGTGCGCCGGCGATGGCCTCGAAGGCGGGCTTCGGCTGGACGTCGTCGTCCCACACGAGTGCGGCACCCTGGCCGGGGAACGTCGTCGGCACCCACGAGTACTTGTCGGTGACGCCCCAGATCGTCACTCCCTGGCAGGCGGCCACCGCCAGGCAGTCGGCGAACACGGTGCGGTAGTCGTCCGCCTGGCGCGCGAGGTCGCCGTCGCTGGCGGGCGTCGCCATGCGGATGTCGAGCTCGGTGATGCGCACGTCGACGCCGAGAGCGGCGAAGCGCTCGAGGTTCTCGACGAAGTCCTGCGGCACCCCGCCGAGCACGAGGTGGCTCTGGAAGCCGACGCAGTCGATCGGCACGCCGCGGGACCGGAAGTCCTTGACCATCGCGTAGACCGCGTCGGACTTCGCGCCGATGTTCTCGATGTTGTAGTCGTTGTAGCAGAGCTTGGCGTTCGGGTCGGCGGCGTGGGCGGTGCGGAACGCGTCCTCGATGTAGCCGTCGCCGAGCTTCTGCTGGAACGGGGAGTCGTCGCGGCGCGTGCCGTCCTCGTCGAACGCCTCGTTGACGACGTCCCAGGCGACGACCTTGCCCTTGAAGTGCTCGGCCTGCTGGCGGACGTGGTTCTCCATCGCGGGCCGGAGCGCCGCCGCGTCGAGGCCCGCGACCCAGGGTGCGAGCTGCGAGTGCCACACGAGGTTGTGGCCGTAGACCTTCTTGCCTGCCGCCTGCGCGTACGCGACCAGCGCGTCGCCCTGCGAGAAGTCGAAGTGGCCCTGCGACGGCTCCGTGTACTGCCACTTCATCACGTTCTCGGGCGTGACGAGCGTCGCCTGCGCGTCGACCACCGCCTTCAACGGCGCGATCGCGAGAAGGTCGGGGCCCGTCGCGAACCCGACGTCCTTGCCCGCGCGCGCGGCGAGCGCCCCGAGACTCGCGGGCGCCGTCTCGTGCGCGGCCGGCGCGGACGACGGGGCCGGGCCGGTCGAGCCGTCGCACGCGGTGAGCGCCGTCAGCAGGAGAGCCGCGCACGCGGCGGTCGCGCCGACGAGGGGAGCCCGGCGGCGGACGGCGCGGCGCGGGGCGGAGCCGTCGGCAGGCCCGGCTGTCGTGACCATGGGTGACCTCGTCCTCGAGTTCGTTTCGGCGCATGCGACGCAAGTTGCGGGGTCCAGGCTACTGGTGGGCGCGTGCCCCGCGGCCGGCAACGGGCGGCGATACCGGGTGAACGCGGCGCCTGCGCGATCCATGCAGATGCATGGAGCATGCTGGACGGATGACGAGCGGACGCGGGCGCGACCACGGGCGCGAGCCGACGACGCGCGAGACCGCCGAGGCGTGGGAGTCGCTGTTCCGCGCGCAGGTCACGCTCCTGCGCCGCCTGCAGCGCGACGACGTCTGGGGTGACCTGACGTTGCGCGAGTACGACGTGCTGTTCGCCCTCTCGCGCGCGCCGGGGCAGACCCTGCGGCTGCGCGACCTCGGCGAGGGCAGCCTGCTGACGCAGCCGTCGCTGTCGCGGCTCGTCGAGCGGCTCGAGGACGACGGGCTCGTCGCGCGTGGTCCGGTCGCGGGCGACGCGCGCGGCGTCGCCGTCACGCTCACCGATGCGGGCGCTCGCGCGCAGCGCGAGATCGGGCGGCGGCACGTCCGGTCCATCCACCGGTTCGTCGCGCCGGCCCTGGACGCCGACGAGCTCGCCCGGCTGCGCGAGCTCACCGACCGGCTGCGGGCCGCGCAACGGGACATCCCGGGCCCGCGCTGACGGGCGCTGCCGGCCTCGGAGCGGCCAGCGCCGCACCGCCGGCGCCTCCTCAGGACCTCGGGCCCATTCGTCCGGATCGCTCACCCGCGACCATGGATGGAACGAGCGCGCGCCGGCCGACCGCGGTCAGGTCCCGGGCGCGCGTGCTCGGTCGAGAGGAGCAATCGATGGACGTCCTGGTCAGTGTCGCGTCGCGGCACGGTGCCACCTGGGAGATCGGCGAGGCCGTCGCAGCCGTGCTGCGCGAGAACGGCCACCGCGTCACCGTGCGCGAGCCGCAGGACGTCGCGGACGTCGCGGGCTTCGACGCCATCGTGCTCGGCTCGGCGGTGTACCTCGGCCACTGGCTCCCCGCGGCGCGTGACCTCGGCGACCGCCTCGTCGGCCGCACGCACGGCAAGGCGGTGTGGCTGTTCTCGTCGGGCCTGGCGACCCAGCCCGCCGCGGCCGCCAACTCGCCGCACGAGATCGCGGCGCTCGTCGAGGCGCTCGACGCGCGCGGCCACCGCAGCTTCCGCGGCCGCCTCGACCTGGCGCAGCTGAGCTTCGCCGAGCGCGCGCACATCGCCGCCGGCCGGGCGCGAGCCGGCGACCACCGCGACTTCGAGGCCGTCACGGCGTGGGCGGACGGCATCGCGACCGAGGTCACGCCGCTGCTGGTCTGACGCTCCGGGCGGTTCCGACGTCCGACCGGTCCGCCCGGACCGACGGTTCAGCGTGTCGACGCGCGCCGCAGCGCGCGCAGCTCCGCGATCACGGCGGGCATCGGTGGGCGCCCGTCGGACTCCGTGGTGGTCATCGCCGTGAGCAGTCGCACCCAGTCGGCGCCGAAGCGCTCGGGCACCGACACGGGGGAGAGCAGGCGCGCGAGCGAGCTCGCCAGCGGGTCCCCCGGGTAGGCGCGCTCGCCCGTGAGGCACTCGAGCAGCACGAGCCCGAGCGAGTACACGTCCGCCGACGGCCCGACCTGCTCGCCGAGCGCTTGCTCGGGGCTGATGTATCCCGCGGTGCCCGAGGTCAGCTGCTCGGACCCCGCGCCGGGCGTCGCGGCGCGCGCGATCCCGAAGTCGGCGAGCACCACGGGCAGCCACGGCGCCTCGCTCCCGCCGCCGCTCGCCCGGTCCGGCGCGACGAGCACGTTCGACGGCTTGACGTCGCGGTGGACGACGCCCGCGCCGTGGGCGTGGTCGAGCGCGCGGGCCAGCTGCAGCCCGACGTCGGCGACGAGGCCGGGTTCGAGCGGACCGTCGGCGAGCGTGTCGCGCAGGGTGCGCCCGTCGACGAGCTCCGTCACGAGGAACGCCACCGGGCCCGCCTCGCGCAACGTGTCCGCGCCGACGTCGAGCAGCGCGACGAGCCCGGGGTGCGACAGGCCCGCGAGCACGCGCGCCTCGGCGGCGTACTGGCGGATCTCCGACTGGGACGCCGTGCCGAGCGCGAAGACCTTGATGGCGACCTCGCGCCCGAGCCGCGAGTCCGTCGCGCGGTACACCTCGCCCGACCCGCCCTGGCCGAGCGGCGACGCCAACCGGTACCGGCGGACGAGCTCGACGCCGGCCAGGTCGCTCGACGGACGCAGGGGCACGGCTTCCTTCCGTCTGTCGGCGCCGCGGAGCGGCGGTTTCTCGATGTCCGCATCGACGGTAGGAGCCGAGGGCGAGGCCCGCACGCCGGAACGCGGGTGGTATCCGCCACGTGACGGCGCTCGGGTCGGCGTCGCGCCTTCCCCGCGCCGCACACGACCGCAAGCGCCCGCGCCGGTTCGCCGAAACACGTCGACCTCTTGCAGCCCAATGCAAACGACTTGCGCTGTTCCCTACTAGCATGGCGGTCATGTCACGGCGTCTCGCAGAGGTTGCACGCAAGGTCGGGGTGTCCGAGGCGACGGTGAGCCGCGTGCTCAACGGCAAGCCCGGCGTGTCGGAGGCGACGCGCGAGTCGGTGCTCACCGCGCTCGACGTGCTCGGCTACGAGCGCCCGACCAAGCTGCGCGGCGAGCGCGCGCGCCTCGTCGGCCTCGTGCTGCCGGAGCTGCAGAACCCGATCTTCCCCGCGTTCGCCGAGGTCGTCGGCGGGGCGCTCGCGCAGCAGGGCTTCACTCCCGTGCTGTGCACGCAGACCGCGGGCGGCGTCTCCGAGGCCGACTACGTCGAGCTGCTCCTCGGCCAGCAGGTGTCGGGCATCGTGTTCGCGGGCGGCCACTACGCGCAGCGCGACGCGTCGCACGGGCACTACGAGCGGCTGTCCGACCGCAACCTGCCGGTCGTCCTGATCAACGCGTCGATCGAGTCGCTGCCGTTCCCGCGCGTGTCGTGCGACGACGAGGTCGCGGTCGAGCAGGCGATCGGCCACCTCGCCGCGCTCGGCCACACCCGGCTCGGCCTCGTGCTCGGCCCCGTCGACCACATGCCGTCGGAGCGCAAGCTCGGCGCGGCCCGCGCGATCGCCGCGCGCCTCGGGCTCGAGCTGTCGGACGACCAGGTCGTGCGCTCGGCCTACTCGCTCGAGAGCGGCCAGGCGGCCGCGACGCGCCTGATCCGCGCCGGAGTGACCGGCATCGTGTGCGCGAGCGACCCCCTCGCCCTCGGCGCGATCCGCGCCGCGCGCCGCGCCGGCCTGCGCGTTCCTGAGGACATCTCGGTGGTCGGCTACGACGACTCCGCGTTCATGAACTGCACCGAGCCGCCGCTGACGACGGTCCGGCAGCCGATCGAGTCGATGGGCCGGGCCGCGATCGACCTGCTCGTGGGGCAGATCGGCGGCGCGTCGGTGCCGCAGGAGGAGCTGCTGTTCGAGCCCGAGCTGGTGGTCCGCGGCTCGACGGCCCCGGTCTCCGCCGCAGCGCCCGCGCGCGCCTGACCTGCTCGGGTCGCGGACAGCGACCGACCCGGACCACACCGCTCGGCTCGATCCACCACGCCCGGCTCGAGCCGCAGCGCTCGTTTCGAGCAGCTCGGCGGGCCGCCCGCCGGTCGGCGCCGGGAGGCGCGAACCGCGGGCCGGTCGCCGCGCACCGCATCGGCCCAGGGTGGCCGTCGCGCCGTCGCAACGCGCCGTGTGGTCCCACGCGAGACCTGTGGCTTCAACCACGGGCCTCGCACGCAACCACAGGTCTCGCGCGCAGGCCGGGGTCGCGCGGGCCAACGTCAGGTCGGATGCCATGACACGGCTGGCACGCGGCGGCGGGTCGCGAGAGCGCACCACCGGGCGCGCGGTGGCCCGCAGGATCCGGGCGGACGCGGGGTGTGGCGGCCGTCACGTCGTGCGTTCGTCCGCCGACGATGGCGATCTCCCGGCCATTGGTCACACTTTGATAACTCGGTTGTCGAGTTCTTGCGTGCGTCTCGTCGGAACCTTTAGTGTCTGGACCGCAGCCGGGACGACGCGGTGTCGCCGACGAGGACGACACGGCCGGACCGGAGGCGAGCACCAGGCGGAGCGGCACGGACGCCGCGGCCCCCGGGACTCGTCAGGCACGCACCTTCGATCCACCCGACCGGCGCCGACGCCGGTCCGCGAGAGACGAGAAGCTCAGTGGCCCAGGCTCAGCCCGAGACCGACCCCCTGTGGTGGCGCGGCGCGGTGATCTACCAGGTCTACCCGCGCAGCTTCGCCGACGGGAACGGGGACGGCACCGGCGACCTCGCCGGTCTCCGGTCGCGCCTGCCCTACCTGCGCGACCTCGGCGTCGACGCGATCTGGGTGACCCCGTGGTACGTCTCGCCGCTCGCCGACGGGGGATACGACGTCGCCGACTACCGGGCGATCGACCCGGCGTTCGGGACGCTCGAGGAGGCCGAGGTCCTCATCGCGGAGGCGCTCGAGCTGGGCATCCGCACGATCATCGACGTCGTCCCCAACCACGTCTCCGACCAGCACCCGTGGTTCCAGGCGGCGCTCGCCGCCGGCCCGGGCAGCCCGGAGCGCGCGCGGTTCTGGTTCCACCCGGGCAAGGGCGAGCACGGCGAGCTCATCCCGACGCACTGGGTCTCGGACTTCGCAGGCAACACGTGGACGCGGACCACGAACCCCGACGGCACGCCGGGCGAGTGGTACCTCCACCTGTTCGCGCCGCAGCAGCCCGACGTCAACTGGTCGCACCCCGACGTCCGCGCGGAGTTCGAGGACGTGCTGCGGTTCTGGTTCGACCGCGGCGTCGCGGGCATCCGCATCGACTCCGCCGCGCTGCTCGTCAAGGACGCGGACCTGCCGGAGTACGTCGAGAACGCCGGCCCGGGGGAGCACCCGCACGTCGACCGCGACGAGATCCACGACGTCTACCGGTCGTGGCGCGCGGTCGCCGACTCCTACCCGGGCACGCGCGTGCTCGTCGGCGAGGTGTGGCTGCCGGACAAGGCGCGGTTCGCGCAGTACCTGCGGCCCGACGAGATGCACACCGCGTTCAACTTCGACTTCATGGCCCGCCCGTGGGACCCGAAGCAGCTGCGCGAGTCGATCGAGCTGACGCTCGCGATGCACGCGGACGTCGGCGCCCCGGCGACGTGGGTGCTGTCCAACCACGACGTCACGCGCCCTGTGACGCGGTACGGCCGCGAGGACACGTCGTTCGCGTTCACCGCCAAGCGGTTCGGGACGCCGACGGACCTCGAGCTCGGCGGGCACCGGGCGCGTGCCGCGGCGCTGCTCGTCGCGGCACTTCCCGGCGCGCTGTACGTCTACCAGGGCGACGAGCTCGGGCTGCCCGAGGTCGAGGACCTGCCGCTCGAGCTGCTGCAGGACCCCATGCACTTCCGGTCGGGGGGCGTCGACCCCGGCCGGGACGGCTGCCGCGTCCCGCTGCCCTGGTCCGGCGACCGGCCGCCGTTCGGGTTCAGCCCCGACGGCGCGGCGGCGGAGCCGTGGCTCCCGCAGCCCGCGTCCTGGGCCGACCTCACGGTCGAGCAGCAGGCGTCGCGCGGCGACTCGATGCTCCACCTCTACCGCGACCTGCTCGCCCTGCGCCGCCGCGAGGCGTGCCTCGGTGACGGTCCCCTCAGCTGGCTGGACGCGGGCGACGACGTGCTCGCGTTCAGCCGTGGCGACGTCGCGTGCGTCGTCAACCTGGGTCAGCAGCCGGCACCGCTGCCGCCCCACACGGACGTCCTGCTGACGAGCGCTCCGCTCGCGGCCGGGCTCCTCCCGTCGGACACGGCTGCGTGGTTGCGCACCGCCTGACCCCGACACCCGCCCCGCAGGAGCACGATCGCTCGACCCGCCTGACAGCTCCACCGTTCAGCCCGATCCCGCACCACCTCCCGAAGCAGTCCGCAGTGATCCACCACCACCCGCACCTGACCAGGACGGGCGCCCGGCCCGGACGCCCCGACACCGAGGAGTGACGATGAAGTCCCCACGTAGGTACACCGTGCTCGCAGCGACCGCGGTCGCCGCTGCCCTGGCCCTGACGGCCTGCAGCAGCAACGGCAAGGGCAGCGGCGACGCGACCAGCAGCGCGCCCGCAGGCGACCAGAAGGTGACCATCACCGTCGCCGGCCTGCTCCCGACCGCCGACGACGCCGCCAAGAAGCAGCTCGCCGACCGGGTCGCGTCGTTCCAGGCGAAGTACCCGAACATCACGGTCAAGCCCGAGGACTACAACTGGCTCGCGTCGACGTTCACGGCGCAGCTCGCGGGCGGCACGCTGCCCAACGTCTTCGAGATCCCGCTCACCGACGGCAAGACGCTGATCGAGAACCACCAGCTGGCGGACATCGACAAGTACGTCAAGGCGCTGCCGTACGGCGACCAGTTCAACGAGAAGCTGATCGCCAACGGCACGGGCGACGACGGCCACATCTACGCCGTCCCCGCCAAGTCGATCTACGCCGTGGCGCTGCACTACAACCGGAACCTGTTCAAGGACGCCGGGCTCGACCCCGACAAGCCGCCGACGACCTGGGACGAGGTCCGCGCCGACGCCAAGCAGATCCACGACAAGACCGGCAAGGCCGGCTACGCGACGATGGCGCTCGACAACTCGGGCGGCTGGCAGCTCGCCGCGGGCGCCAACTCGCGCGGCGGCGTCATCGAGAAGTTCGACGGCACCAAGTACACGGCGACGCTCGACGACCCGGCGGTCAAGGAGCACCTGCAGTGGCTCCACGACCTCAAGTGGGAGGACAAGTCGCTGCTCGACCGGACCGACCTCGGCTGGGGCGAGATCAACACCGAGTTCGCGGCCGGCAACCTGGCGATGTACACGTCGGGCTCCGACGTCTACAACGCCCTCGTCCAGGCCAACGGCGTGACGAAGGACTGGGGCTACGGGCTCACCGCGATCCCGACGTCCAACGGCGGCGGCGCGCTGACCGGCGGCACGATGGCAGCGGTCACCAAGGACTCGACGGACGCCCAGAAGGACGCGGCCGTCAAGTGGATCGACTGGTGGTACCTCGCGAAGCTGCAGGACAAGGACCAGGCCATCGCCGACGCCAAGGGTCTGGCCGAGCAGAACCCGCCGCAGGCGGTCGGCACGCCCGTCCTGCCGATCTTCTCGAAGGAGAACTACCAGCAGTCGCAGGAGTGGATCAAGGACTACATCAACGTCCCGCTCGACGACATGAAGGGCTACACGGACGTGATGTTCACGCAGAACCTCGTGCCCGAGGCGTCCGCGTCGGTCCAGGACCTCTACGCGCAGCTGTTCCCGGTCGTGCAGGCGGTCATCTCCGACAAGAACGCCGACATCGACAAGCTGCTCAAGGACGCGAACGCGGCGGGTCAGTCCGCGATCGACTCCGCCAAGTGAGCCGTTGAGGTGGCGCCGGCCGACATGCGACACGTCGGCCGGCGCCACCGGCGCACCTCGCCGATCCTGATAGGAAGCCAGACATGACCACGGACGACGTCGTCCTGACCAAGTTCCCGACGGGGACCGGCAAAGACCGGCCCAAGCCGCGCCGGACGCCCGCGACCTGGGTGCGCCGCGGCGGCCTCACGGCCCTGCTGTTCGGGCTGCCCGCCCTGCTGATCTTCGGCATCTTCTCGTGGTGGCCGATCGTCTCGGCCGTGGTGATGAGCTTCCAGAAGACGAACCTGACGGACCCGGCGGTGTGGGTCGGTCTGGACAACTTCAAGGAGATCTTCTCCGACCCGCTGCTGCCGACCGTCATCCGCAACACGGCCTGGTTCGCGCTGCTCGCGCTGATCTTCGGCTACCCGGTCCCGTTGATCGGCGCGGTGCTGATGAGCGAGCTGCGGCGGCGCAAGGGCTTCTACTCGGCGCTCGCGTACCTGCCGGTCGTCGTGCCGCCGGTGGTCGCGGTCCTGCTGTGGAAGTTCTTCTACGACCCGCGCCCGGAGGGCGTGTTCAACACGGTGCTCGGCTGGGTGGGCCTCGGCCCCTACAGCTGGCTCAACGACCCGCACATGGCGATGCCCTCGCTCGTGCTCGAGGCGACGTGGGCCGCGGCCGGCGGCACCGTCATCATCTACCTCGCCGCCCTGACCGCCGTCCCCGCGGAGCTCTACGACGCGGCCGAGGTCGACGGCGCCTCGGTGCTCCGCAAGGTCTGGCACGTCACCATGCCTGCGCTGCGCAGCATCCTGCTCATCACGCTGATCCTGCAGATCATCGGCACGGCCCAGGTGTTCCTCGAACCGTTCCTGTTCACCAACGGCGGCCCGAACCACGCGACGCTGACCGTGATGCTGTGGGTCTACCAGCTCGCCTTCACGTCGATCGGCAACCGGTACGGCGAGGCGACGGCGCTCAGCCTGCTGCTCGCGGTGTTCCTCGCCGTGCTGTCGCTCGTCTACTTCCGCCTCACCCGCAGCTGGAGCACCTCGTGACCACGACCGACACCCGCACCCCGCTGGCCGCCCCGGCGGCGGTCGTCGCCGGCGCCGCGACGGGCCGCCGTCGACGGGCCTCGTACGTCGAGCCCGACCGCGGCGCGCTCTCGACCGCCGACTGGCGCCGGCCGGCCGTCCGGCACACGTGGCGGACGATGCACGTGCTGCTGCTCGTCCTGCTGCTCGTCTGGTGCCTCGGGCCGCTGCTGCTGCTCGCCAAGTTCGCGTTCACGCCGACCGCCGACATCCAGTCGACACCGCTCGAGTTCTTCCCGAACGGCGCGACGACGCAGAACATCGAGATGGCGTGGACCAGGTACCACATCGGCCAGTTCTTCATGAACACCGTGTGGGTCGCGCTGGGCTCGTGGGCCTGCCAGGTGCTCGTCGCGACGACCGGCGGGTACGTGCTCTCGGTGCTGCGGCCGCGGTGGGCGAAGCTGCTCAACGCGGCGATCCTGACGACGCTGTTCGTGCCCGCCGTCGTGCTGCTCGTGCCGCTCTACCGGATCATCGTGCACCCGCCCGTCGGCGGTTCCCTGATCAACAACTTCTTCGCGGTGTGGCTGCCGGCCGGTGCGAGCGCGTTCAACGTCGTGCTCGTCGCACGGTTCTTCTCGTCGCTGCCGCACGAGATCTTCGAGGCGGCGCGGATGGACGGCGCGGGCCCGTTCCGGCTCTTCTGGAGCATCGTGCTGCCGATGAGCCGGCCGATCCTCGGGGTGGTCTCGGTGTTCGCGGTCATCGCGTCGTGGAAGGACTTCCTCTGGCCCTTCCTGGTGCTCAAGGACCAGTCCGTGATGCCGCTGTCGGTCTACCTGCAGCAGATGGCGAACGTCGACAAGGGCACGCTCATGGCGGCGCTCGCGATCTCGACGCTCATCCCGATCGCGATGTTCCTGATCTTCCAGCGCATGTTCCTGCGCGGTGCAGGCCTCGGCGGCGCCGTCAAGGGCTGACGCCCGCACGAGAACGGCGTCCGATCGTGCCCACGCCCCCGATCGCGGGGTTGCCGGGCGCGGTCGGGCGCCGTCCGTCTTTTCTGACACGCCGTCGGGATCGATCTCACGCCCGCGGGCCGGCTCCCGTGGCCGGTCGGCGGGAGCCGCGATGACATGATCGAACCCGTGGCCCCCACCTCGTCGACGAGCTCGACCGTGCCCTCGCAGACGCCTGTCGCGGCGCCCTACGACGCGCTGCTGCTGTACTCGTTCGGCGGCCCCGACGGTCCGGACGACGTCCTGCCGTTCCTGCGCAACGTGACCGCCGGCAAGGGGATCCCGGACGAGCGGCTCGCCGAGGTCGCGGAGCACTACCACCACTTCGGCGGGCGCAGCCCCATCAACGGGCAGAACCTCGCGCTGCAGCGCGCGCTCGCCGACGAGCTCGCGCGCCGCGGCGTCGACCTGCCGGTGCTGTGGGGCAACCGCAACTGGGCGCCCTACACCCGCGACGCGCTGCGGGCCGCGCTCGCCGACGGCTCGCGCCGCGTGGTCGCGCTCGTCACCAGCGCCTACGCGTCGTACTCGGGCTGCCGGCAGTACCGGGAGGACCTGTGGGGGGCGCTCGAGGACGTCCGCGAGGACCTCGGCCTGCCCGCGGGCGAGCAGCCGATCGCGGTCGACAAGGTCCGGGCGTACTACAACCACCCGGGCTTCGTGGAGGCCAACACCGACGCGCTCGTCGAGGCGTTCGAGAAGGTCCCGGCCGACGCGCGGGTCGTGTTCGTGACGCACTCGATCCCCGACACCATGGAGGCGGCGTCCGGGTTCGCCGGGCCGTCGTACCGGGCGCAGCACCTCGACGTCGCCGCCCAGGTCGCGTCCGCCGCCGCCGCGCGGCTCGGCCACGACGTCGCGTGGGACCTCGCCTTCTGCTCGCGCTCCGGGCCGCCGAGCCAGCCGTGGCTCGAGCCCGACGTCAACGACCACGTGCGCGAGCTCGCGGCCGGCGGCACGACCGCCGTGGTGATCGCACCGATCGGCTTCGTGTCCGACCACATGGAGGTCGCGTTCGACCTCGACACCGAGGCGCTCGAGACCGCCGCCGGGCTCGGCCTCACGGCAGTCCGCGCCGACTCGGTCGGCACGCGTGAGCCGTTCGTCCGCGGCCTCGTCGACCTCGTGCTCGAGCGCGCCGCCACGGCGCGGGCGCTGGACGCGGGCGAGCAGCCGCCCGTCGGCGTCACGGTCGGGGCGCACCCTCCGCGGCGCGACGTCTGCCCCGTCGGCTGCTGCCGTCAGCGCGACGGCGTGGACTCCGGCATCCCCGCCGCCTGCTCGGTCGACCCGCTCGGCTGAGCGAGCCCGACCCCCGCACCCGCTCTCGTTCCGCACGCCGCTTCCGTCCGCACCTGCCCGCCCCCGAGGAGCTCCCCGTGACCGTCGACGCCGAGGCCCTGAACGCCACGATCCGCTACACGATGTGGTCGGTGTTCTCGCTCGAGGACGCGCTGCCCGAGGCCGCGCAGGAGCGCGCGGCGATCGTCGCGGACGCGCTCGCCGCGGTCGAGGCCACGGGCGTCGTCGTGCGCGGCTGGTACGACGTCGCGGGCCTGCGCGCCGATGCGGAGCTGATGGTGTGGTGGCACGCCGAGACGGTCGAGGAGGTGCAGGCGGCGTACGAGCGACTGCGCGCCAGCGAGCTCGGCCGGCACATCGCGCCCGTGTGGTCCGTCGTCGGGCTGCACCGCCCGGCCGAGTTCAACCGCTCGCACCTGCCCGCGTTCCTCGCGGGCGAGCCCGCGGGCGACTACCTGTGCGTGTACCCGTTCGTCCGCTCGTACGACTGGTACGTGCTGCCCGAGGCCGACCGGCGCCGCATGCTCGCCGAGCACGGCCGCGCCGCCGCGGGCTACGCCGACGTCCGCGCCAACACGGTGTCGGCCTTCGCGCTCGGCGACTACGAGTGGATCCTCGCGTTCGAGGCGTCGGAGCTGCACCGGATCGTCGACCTGATGCGCGAGCTGCGCGCCGTCGATGCGCGGCTGCACGTGCGCGAGGAGGTGCCGTTCTACACCGGACCGCGCGTGACGCTCGCGGAGTGGGCGGAGCGCCAGCCGCGCGGCTGACGCCTGCAGCGCGCGACGCCTGCAGGCCCGGGCGTGTCGTCGGCGGTGGTGCCATCATCGGCAGCATGGTCGACCTCACGGGAACCTGGCGCGTCGCCGAGGTGTCGGGTGCCGACGCCGGCACCGACCCCGAGCGTGCGCCGTGGCTGACGTTCGACGGGGACGGCCAGGTCTACGGGTTCGCCGGCGTCAACCGCGTGCGCGGCACGTGGGCGCGCGAGGGCGACACCGTGACGTTCGGCCCGCTCGTCAGCACGCTGATGGCCGGGCCGGAGCCCGCCATGGAGCTGGAGTCTGCACTGACGCGCCTGCTCGACGGGCCGCTCACCGTCGCGGAGGCGGACGGCTCGCTGGTGCTGCGCGCGCCGGACGGCCGGGCGGCGACGCTCACGGACGACCCGCCCGCCGCTGCGCTCGCGTAGCGGTTCCCGCGCCGCCCCGGCGGCTCAGCTCTGCCAGCGCGCGGCGACCGCCTCCAGCGTCGCGATGCGCGTGCCGACGTCGTGGCTCGTGCCCGTGATCATCAGCTCGTCGGCTCCCGCCCGGTCGACGAGCTCGCGCAGCGCGGCGACCGCGGCGTCGGCGGTCGTCGCGATCTGCGTGCCGGGCACGCGCGCGAAGAACTCGGCCGCCGCAGCGGGGTCGAGCTCGCCGAGGATCGCCGCCGCGTCGTCCGGCGTGACGATCGGCTCGAGCGGTCGTCCCGTGCGCAGCGCGAGGGCCATCACGCGGCTCGGACCGGCCAGGTGCTGCGCCTCGGCCTCGGTGTCCGCGACCAGCACCGACGACGAGACCATGAGCCGCGGCTCGGCGAGCACCGCCGACGGCCGGAAGACCCGGCGGTAGGCCGCGGCGGCGTCGAGCGTCAGCCCCGTGTTGAAGTGGTGCGCGTAGCTGAACGGCAGCCCCAGCTCGCCGGCGAGCTGCGCCGAGAACAGGCTCGAGCCCAGCAGCCACACCTGCGGCGTCGAGGACGCGGCGGGCGTCGCACGCAGCCGGAGCG
Source organism: Cellulomonas alba (assembly GCF_030362835.1). Lineage (GTDB taxonomy): Bacteria > Actinomycetota > Actinomycetes > Actinomycetales > Cellulomonadaceae > Cellulomonas > Cellulomonas alba. The sequence goes on along the minus strand of NZ_JAUCGQ010000001.1, from coordinate 888,892 downwards.
CACGCGCCGACGGCTCCGCGCCGCGCGGCGTCTGGCCGAGCAGCGTCAGCACGTCGAGCAGCTCCGCGGGGAAGTCCTCCGCGCCGAGCCCCTCGACCGTGCGCCGCAGCGCCGCCGCGGTGAGCGGGTCGGCGCCGGGCGCGCGGCCGATGCCCAGGTCGACGCGTCCCGGGTGCAGCGCCTCCAGCATGGCGAACTGCTCGGCCACGACGAGGGACGGGTGGTTCGGCAGCATCACGCCGCCCGACCCGACGCGGATCCGGTCGGTCGCCGCCGCCAGGTGCGCGAGCAGCACACCCGGCGACGTCGACGCGACCGAGGGCATCGCGTGGTGCTCGGCGACCCAGAACCGCGCGTAGCCGTGCGCGTCGGCCGCGCGCGCGAGCCGGGTCGTGGCGGCGAGCGCGTCGGCGGTCGTCATGCCGGCGCTGACGGGGGAGGTGTCCAGGACGGAGAGCGGTGTCGTCACGACGTGCGCAACGCGCGGGGGCGCCCGCGTACTCCACGACGTCGCCGCCCGGGCGCGGGTCTCGCTCGCCCCCCCCGCGCCCGCTACGTGCGTCCGGCGGGCGGTCGGCCGCGCGTCACGGGTACAGCCCGCGGATCAGGTGCGCCTCGGCCACGCGCCGCACGCCGATGACGAGCGCCGCGTCGCGCAGCGACACCGACTCCGCGCGCGCGAGCGCCGCGACCTCGCCGTAGGCGGTCGTCATCCGCTGCTCGAGCCGTTCCTCGATCTCCCGCGCGGTCCACCAGTACGCCTGGTTGGCCTGCACCCACTCGAAGTAGGAGACGACGACGCCGCCGGCGTTGGCGAGGATGTCCGGCACGACGACGACCCCGCGCTCCGCGAGCACACGGTCGCCCTCGGGCGTCGTGGGGCCGTTGGCGCCCTCGACGACCCAGCGCGCCTTGACCCGCCCTGCGGCCTCCGCGTCGAGCACCCCCTCGACCGCCGCGGGGATCAGCACGTCGACGTCGAGCGCGAGCAGCCCGGCGTTGTCGATCGGCTCGCCGCCCGGGAAGCCCGCGACCGTGCCCTGCTCCTGCACGTGCCGCTGGAGGGCGGCGACGTCGAGCCCGTCGGGCGCGTGCACGCCACCGTGCTCGTCGCTCACGGCCACCACGCGCGCGCCGGCCTCGGCGAGGAACCGGACGGCGTGCGAGCCGACCTTCCCGAAGCCCTGCACGGCGGCCGTGACCTCCGCCAGGGAGGTGCCGGCGTCGGCGAGTGCCGCGGCGGCGGTGTGCACGACACCCCGGGACGTCGCGGTCGCGCGACCGAGCGAGCCGCCCACCGCGAGCGGCTTGCCCGTGGTGACGGCGGGGATCGTGTAGCCGATGTTGACCGAGTACGTGTCCATGACCCAGGCCATGACGCGCTCGTCCGTGCCGATGTCGGGCGCCATGATGTCCCGCTCGGGGCCGATCATCGGCATGATCTCGCTCGTGTACCGGCGGGTGACGCGCTCGAGCTCGGCCGCCGAGTAGGTGCGCGGGTCGATCGTCACGCCGCCCTTCGCGCCGCCGTACGGCACGTCGACGATGGCGCACTTCCACGTCATCCACATGGCGAGAGCGCGCACCTCGTCGAGGTCGACGCCCGCCGAGTAGCGCAGGCCGCCCTTGCCGGGGCCGCGCGAGATGTTGTGCTGCACGCGGTAGCCGCTCAGCACCTGGATCGAGCCGTCGTCGCGGCGCAGCGGGATCGCGACATTCATCTCGCGGCGGGGCGTCGCGAGCACGGCGTGCATGCCGGCGTCGTAGCCGAGGATCTCGATCGCCGACGCCAGCTGGGCCTGGGCGGTCGCGAGCGCCGAGCTCGTCGTGGCGGGGGTGGGGGCCGGCGGAAGGGTGGGAGCCGGCAGGAGTGACGGTGACGACGCAGGGGTGGGCGTCGGGGTGTCGGGCACAGGAGCCTCCGGTCGTGGCGGGCGGCCGGCGCCGATGCCGGTCGCCAGGGGAGCGCCGTGCCTCCACCCTGCCACCGGGCGCCCGCACATGCCGTCAGGTGCGGTCCGGCACACACTGGGTGCCGGACGAGGAGGACGACGACGAACGACGACGAGCACCCGGCACCGACCCGGCCGGCCGCCGCGGGCCACGACGACAGGGATCGCGGAGCGCCGGAGGGGACCTCACCGGACGGCGTCGGCCGGGATCCCGCCGTGCGCCCGGACGACCGGCGCGGACGGCCGGGCCGCGAGCCACGTGACGTGGCCGCACTGGTGGACGACGCCGTCGCGCTCGCGCACCGATGGCTCGGCGCACCCGACGACGACGTCCCCCGCCGCGAGCGGGTCGCGGCCGAGCGGCTCGCCGCGCTCGTGGGCGACCCGGCTGGCCTCGACCTCGCGGTGCGGTTCGTGGACCGCGTCGCCCGGCCGAGGGACGTGCGGGTCGCGGCGCGCGAGCTGGCAGCCCTGCGCACGGCGGTCGGCCACGCGAGCTTCCTCGGCGCCGCGGACCGCGCGCTCCTGACGGGCGGGTCGTTCGCCGCCCGGGTCGCGCCGGGTGTCGTGGTCCCCGCCGCCCGCGCCCGGCTGCACGCGCTCGTCGGCCACCTCGTGGTCGACGACGGACCCGCGCTCGGGCGGCACCTCGCCGCGGCCCGCGCCGAGGGGTTCGTCGTCAACCTCAACCTGCTGGGCGAGGCGGTGCTCGGCGAGGCGGAGGCCGGGCGGCGGCTCGACCGGATCCGCGGCCTCGTGGCGCGTCCCGACGTCGAGCACGTGTCCGTCAAGGTCTCGGCCGTCGCGAGCAACCTGACGCCGTGGGACGTCGACGGCGGTGCGGACCGCGTCGCGCAGCGCCTGCTGCCGCTGCTCGACGAGGCCGCCGGCACGGGCACCGCCGTGACGCTCGACATGGAGGAGCACCGCGACGTCGACCTGACGCTCGGCGTCCTGGAACGGCTCGCCGACGAGCCCGCCGGGCGCCAGGCCGAGCTCGGCGTCGCGCTCCAGGCGTACCTGCCGCGCACACCGTCGGACCTGGAGCGCGTCGTCGCCGCCGCTCGTCGCCGGGCCGACGCCGGGGGAGCGCGGCTCGCGGTGCGGCTCGTCAAGGGCGCGAACCTCGCCATGGAGCACGTCGACGCGGAGCTGCACAGCCGCCGACCGCCGACGTTCGCCACCAAGCCCGACGTCGACGTCGCGTACGTGCGACTGCTCGCCACGGCCCTCGACCCCGCCGTGGCCGACGCGCTCGTCGTCGGCGTGGCGAGCCACAACCTGTTCCACGTGGCGCTCGCGGTGCTGCTGGCCCGTGCGCGAGGCGTCGAGCGCGCGGTCCGCGTCGAGATGCTCCAGGGCATGGCGCCGGCGGCCGCGCGCGCCCTGCGGGACGACGTCGGCCGCGTGCTGCTCTACACGCCCGTCGCGGCGCGGCAGGACCTGGACGCCGCGGTCGCGTACCTCGTGCGCCGGCTCGAGGAGGCCGCGGCGCCGCAGAACTTCCTCCACGCGCTCGCGGCGCCCGACGCGCTCGCCGGCCAGGAGGCCGCGTTCCGGGCGGCGGTCAGCGCGGCGGCGGACGACGAGCGGGCGACCGACGAGCGGAGGGCCGAGGAGCGGGCGACCGACGAGCGGGGGGACGACGACGCGACCCCAGGTTCGGTGGCCGGCGCAGTCGGGTTCCCCCACGCCCCCGACACCGACCTGGCGGTCGCCGCCGACCGCCACCTGCTCCGCTCGGCGGTCCGCGCATGGACCGTGCCCGACGGCTCGTCGGGAGCCGGCGGCGCCTCGGGCCGTCCGGCCGCTCCTCCGCGCCCGGACCCGGACCACGCGGTCGTCGTGGTCGACACCCGCGGCGTCGATGCGGCGGTCGCGCGGGTCGCCGCCGCGGGCCGCACCTGGGGCGCGCTGGACGCCGCGACCCGTGCCGGCATCCTGCGGCGTGCGGCCGAGGAGCTCGCGCACCGGCGGGCCGAGCTCGTGGGCGTCATGGTCGCCGAGGCCGGCAAGACGGTCGCCGAGGCCGACCCCGAGGTCAGCGAGGCCGTCGACTTCGCGCGTTACTACGCGGACCGCGCGCTCGAGCTCGACTCCGTGCGTGGTGCGACGCACGCGCCGGGCCCGGGCATCACCCTCGTGACGCCGCCGTGGAACTTCCCGATCTCGATCCCCGTGGGCGCGGCGCTCGCGGCCCTCGCCGCCGGCACGGGTGTGCTGGTCAAGCCCGCGCCGCAGACGCCCCGGTGCGCGCGGGTCGCCTTCGCGGCCGTGCACGCCGCGCTGGACGCGGCCGGTGCACCGCTCGACGCGCTGCTCGTCGCCGAGTGCCCCGAGGGCGACGTCGGCCGCCACCTCGCGACGCACGACGGAGTGGCGCGCGTGCTGCTCACCGGCTCGATCGACACCGCCCGGCTGTTCGCGACCTGGCGCCCGGACCGCGACGTGCTGGCGGAGACGTCGGGCAAGAACGCGATCGTCGTGACGCCGTCCGCCGACGTCGACCTCGCGGTCGCCGACGTCGTGCGCTCGGCGTTCGGCCACGCGGGCCAGAAGTGCTCGGCGGCGTCGCTGCTCGTCCTCGTCGGCTCGGCCGGGTTCGACGACCGGCTCCGTCGGCAGCTCGCCGACGCCGTGACCTCGCTGCCCGTCGGCCCGGCGGAGGACCCGCGCACCGTCGTCGGCCCGCTGATCGACGCCCCGCATGGCGATCTCCTGCGCGCGCTGACCACCCTCGACCCGGGGGAGGAGTGGCTCGTCCAGCCGCGTCGCCTCGCGGACCGCCTCTGGACGCCCGGCGTGCGGCACGGCGTCGTCGCCGGCTCGTGGTTCCACCGGACCGAGTGCTTCGGGCCCGTGCTCGGCGTGGTGCGGGTCGCGACGCTCGACGAGGCGATCGCGGTGCAGAACGCGGTCCCGTTCGGCCTCACCGGCGGCCTGCACAGCCTGGACGAGCACGAGATCGAGCGCTGGCTCGGCGCCGTCGAGGTCGGCAACGCGTACGTCAACCGCACGATCACGGGCGCGGTCGTCGCACGACAGCCGTTCGGCGGGTGGAAGCAGTCGGTCGTCGGGCCGGGCGCCAAGGCAGGCGGCCCCCACTACGTCGCGCAGATCGGCAGCTGGTCCGACGCGCCCGGCGTGCCCCAGGACGACGAGGCGTGGCTCGCGTGGGCGCGCGACGACGACGCGCGGACCTGGGCGTCGATGTCGCAGCCGCTGTCCCTCGGCCTGGCGGTCGAGTCCGACGAGCTGCGCCTGCGTCCGCTGCCGCACCTCACGCTCCGGGTGGGCGACGACGCGCCACCGCGCGCGGTCGCACGCGTGCGCCACGCAGCACGGACCGTGGGCGTCCCGGTGACGGTGACCACCGTCGACGACGAGAGCCACGAGGGGTTCGCGGCACGGGTGCGCGCCGGTGCCGTCGCGGGCCGCGTCCGCGTGGTCGGCGCGGCGCCGGGCCTGCGCGAGGCCGCCGCACCGCGGGCGGGGACCGTCACCGTGCTCGACGGACCGGTTCTCGCCTCCGCCGGGCGCGAGCTGCTGACGATGGTCCGTGAGCAGGCCGTCAGCCGCACGCTGCACCGGTGGGGACACGTCCCCGCCGCACGCGCTGACTAGCGGCAGGGCAGCCCGGTCACGCGTTGCGCGGTCAGGCCGGGCGCGCCGTCAGGCGGATGCCCGGATGACCAGCTCGGGCGCGAAGATCAGCGGCTCGCCGGGGAGCGAGTCCCCGTCGGCGAGCAGGTCGAGCAGCCGCGCTCCGGCCGCGCGCGCCATGGCGACGACGGGCTGCACGACGGTCGTCAGCGGCGGGGTCGTCGACGCGGCGACGCCGAGGTTGTCGTAGCCGACGACCGCGATGTCGCCGGGGATGTCCCGTCCGAGCTCGGTGAGCACGTTGATCGCGCCGGCGGCCATGAGGTCCGAGGCGATGAAGACACCGTCGACGTCCGGGAACTCCGTGATCAGCTGCCGCGCGGCCTCGGCGCCCGACGCGATGGTGAAGTCGCCGTGCACCACGGCGTCCGCCGCGAGGCCCGCGGCGGTGACGGCGGTCCGCCAGCCGGTGAGCCGGTCGATACCCGCGGACATGTCGAGCGGGCCGGCGATGGTCGCGACGCGCCGGCACCCGCGGTCGAGCAGGTGCTGCGTGGCGAGGCGGCCGCCCTCGACGTTGTCGGTGTCGACGTACTGCACGTCGTCCGCTCCGGAGAGCGGGCGGCCGACGAAGACGGTGGGGACGCGCGCCTGGAGCATCGCGCGCTCGAGCGCGTCGTCGCGGTGGTGGGACACGAGGATCGCGCCGTCGACGTGGCCGTTGCGCAGGTAGCGCACCGACCGCTCGTTCTCTCCGGGGCGCGCGATCACGAGGACGACCTGGATGTCCGTGTCGGCGAGCGCGGAGCTCAGGCCGTTGAGCGTGCCGGCGAAGAACGGGTCCGACAGGACGCGCTCGTCGGGCTCGGGGACGACGAGGGCGATCGAGTCGGTCCGCTTCGTGACGAGCGAGCGAGCGGCACGGTTCGGCGAGTAGCCGAGGTCGGCCACGGCGGCCTCGACCGACGCGAGCGCCTCGGGGGAGACGCGCAGCCCACCGTTGATCGCTCGCGACGCCGTCGAGCGCGACACCCCGGCACGGGCCGCCACCTCCTCGAGGGTCGGCGCGGGCGGGCGTGCCACGCCCTGACCGGCGCGGCCGCTGTCCACCACCATGTGGAACGTTCCTTCCTGATGCGCCGGCGGCTGCCGGCGGCCCGGGCGGAGCGGGCGACGGTCCGTGGGATCCGCCGCCCGCTCGCGTCGTGCGCGCGCGGTCAGCCCATGACCGCGCCCCCCATGATTCCGGCGACGAGCTGACGGCCCGCGATGATGAACAGGACGAGCAGCGGGATGATCGAGAGCACGACGCCCGCCATGATCAGCGACAGGTCCTTGAAGTACGTCGCCTGCAGGAGCGAGAGCGCCACTGGCAGGGTCGCGTGCGAGGACCTCAGCACGATCGACGGCCAGAAGAAGTTCGTCCACGACTGGACGAACGTGAACAGCCCGAGCATGGTCGCCGCGGGCCGGGCCGCCGGGAGCGCGATGTTCCAGAACGTGCGGAACATCGACGCGCCGTCGACGCGGGCCGCCTCGATGAGCTCGTACGGCAGGGCCGACTCGAGGTACTGCGTCATCCAGAACACGCCGAACGCTGTCACCAGGCCCGGGACGATGACCGCCTGCAGGGTGTCGATCCAGTGCAGGTTCTTCATCACGAGGAACAGGGGGATGACGCCGAGCTGCGTCGGCACCGCCGTCGTCGCGATGACGAAGATCAGCAGCGGCCCGCGACCGCGGAACCGCAGCTTCGCGAACGCGAAGCCGGCGAGCGTCGAGAACAGCACGACGGACACCGACGTGATCGTCGCGACCACCACCGAGTTCCAGGTCGCACCCCAGAAGTCGACCGAGTCGAAGACGCGCTTGATGTTGTCGAAGAAGTGCCCCTCGGGGATGAGCGAGGGGATCGGGTGCCGCGCGATGTTCTGCGACGTCGAGGACGACAGCAGGAACGTGTAGTACAGCGGGTAGAACGAGACGACGAGAACGGCCGCGAGCAGGACGTAGGTGATCCACCCGGGCCGGCGCGAGCCACCCTCGATGTGACGCTTGCGGGCCGCCGCGCGCGCGGCACCCTTACCGGCCATCTGCTCGATGGCGGGAACGGAGGGCGCGCTCATGCCCGGACCTTCTTCCGCTTGGGGGCCTTCGTTCGCTCGGACGAGATGCGTCTCGTGAACGCGAAGTTGATGAGCCCGATGATCAGGATGACGATGAACAGCAGCCACGCGACCGCTGCCGCGCGCCCGAAGTTCTGGTTCCGCCAGCCGAGCTCCTGGATGTACATCGTGACGGTCATCCACTGGCGGTCCGCGCCGCCGTCGCCGGTCTGGCTGTACAGGCGCGGCTCGTCGAAGATCTGCAGACCGCCGATGGTCGACGTGATGATCACGAAGATCATCGTCGGGCGGACCATCGGGATGGTGACCGAGAAGAACTGCCGCACGCGCGACGCGCCGTCGATGATCGCGGCCTCGTAGAGGTCGCGCGGGATCGCCTGCATCGCGGCGAGGAAGATGAGGGTGTTGTAGCCGGTCCAGCGGAAGTTCACCATCGTCGCGATCGCGATGTGGCTGGGCAGGACGGCCGACCCCCAGCGGACGGGGCCGAGGTTGACCCACGAGAGGACCTCGTTCACCCAGCCGGTCGGGTCGCCGAACAGCTGGCGGAAGATCAGCGCGACGGCGACGGGGGCGACGACGTAGGGCACGAGCACGCCCATGCGCCAGAACGTCCGGGCGCGGAGGTTCGCGTCGAGGATCGCGGCGATGATCAGGGCGATGATGATCTGCGGCACGCTCGACAGCAGGAAGATGCTGATGGTGTTGCGCAGACCCGTCCAGAAGTACTGCTGGGTCAGGACGTGCTTGAAGTTCTCCAGGCCGACCCAGCCGCCCTCGCCGTCGAGGAGCGACCACTGGTGCAGCGCGACCCACGCCGTGTAGAGCAGCGGGAACAGTCCGACGATCGCGAACAGGATGAAGAAGGGGGAGATGTACAGGTAGGGGGAGAGCTTGACGTCGAGACGTCCGAGCTTCTGGGAGAAGCCGACGCGCCGGCGCTGACGCCCTCCCTGGTCGTCGGTGACCGTGTCCGGGACCGACGGGGAGCTGGTGGTTGCCATGGGGGTCCTTCGGACGCTCTGAGGTTTCGACAGACGCTAGTGGTACAGCACGGGGGCCGGGGCGGAAGCCGCCCCGACCCCCGTGCTTGTTGCGAGAGTCGTCAGCTCAGGTTCTTGACGTCGGTCTCGAACTTCTGCCACGAGTTGGCGGCGTTGTCCGTCTTGTCCACGTCCACGCGGGTGTAGGCCTTGCCCAGCGCGTCGTTGATCGGGAAGTAGTGCGCACCGCGGAACGGCTGGTGAGCAACGGCCGCGAACCGGTCGGAGAAGATCTTGCCGGTCGGGGCACCACCGAAGTAGGTGTCGGTCTTCGCCGTGACGGTGGCGTCCGTCGTCGCCGCGACGGCGCTCGGGAAGTTGCCGTACTGGACGAACACCTTGGCCTGCTGCGCCGGGTCGGTCAGCCAGTTCGCGAGGTCCGTGGCCGCCTGGACGTGCTTGCCGTCCTTGGGGACGAGCAGGAACGAGCCACCCCAGTTGGAGGCGCCGCCGGGCAGGACCGGCGCGACGTCCCAGTTCTTCTGGTCAGGCGCGTTGCCGGCGATGATCTGCGTCATCCACGGCGGGCAGAGCTGCGTGGCCCACGCACCCTTGGTGTCGTTCGTGAACGCCTTGGTCCACGGGTCGGTCCACTGGCCGAGGTGCGCCGACTGCTTGAGGACCTTGTCGCTCGTGAGCTGGTCGTAGACGGCCTTCGCCGGGCTGTTGGCGTCGAGCACCGTGATCTTGCCCGAGCTCGGGTCCTCGAACGGGGCCTCGAGCTGGTTGATCATGCCCTGCGACAGCGCGCCGATCGAGTCGAACCACGCCGCACCGGCCTTGCCGGCGGGCGAGTTCATGAACTGCTCGCCCGTGGCGAAGTACTCGTCCCACGAGCCGAGGAGCGCCGCGACCTTGTCACGGTCGGTCGGCAGGCCGGCCTTCTGGAACAGGTCCTTGCGGTAGCAGATGGCCTCGGGGCCCGAGTCCGTGCCGGCGCCGATGAGCTTGCCGCTCGAGTCGGTGGCCTGCTTGGCCTTCCAGTCCGGCCAGCGCGAGGCGCCGATCGAGCCGAGGTCCGCGAAGAAGTCGGAGTGGTCGATGAGCTCGGGCATCCAGTCGACGTCCGCCGCGACGATGTCCTCGGTGACCGTGCCGGTCGAGATCGCCGTCTCGACGTTGGCGCGAGCCGTGTCGGACTTGTCAGCCTTGTCGTCGACGATCGTGACGTTCGGGTGGAGCTTCATGTACTCCGTGTACAGGTCCTTGTAGCCGAACTCGTTGAAGGTCTGGATCTTGAGCGTGACCTTCTCGTCCGGGTTCGCGGTCTTGGTCTCGGAGGACGAGCCGCCGCCGTTGCCCGAGGAGCAGGCCGTGGCGAGGAGGGCGATGCCCGCGACCCCTGCCGCGACCGCCCACGACTTGCGTGTGGTCTTGCGCACTATGACTCCCTTGTCAGTCGGACGGCTGCGTCGCCGTACCTTCCGGGCCTGGTGGACGTCGCGACAACCGGTGCGTCGTCCTGTCCTGGCTGGGTCTTCGGACCCCGCGTGGTAGCGCTCCCGTCCGCAGTGATGCGGGAGCGTTCCCACGCGCTGCGGAGAACTGTCGTCCGGCGCCCAGGACGTGTCAAGGATCTGGGTGTCCGAGATGTCGGTGGTAGCGATCCCACACGGGCATCACTGCAGGTCAGAGCGATATCCGGCCGCCGCCGCGTTATCGAATTGTTACGGCTGCGTGGCGCGTTCGTGAAGCTCTGCGCCGTGCGCCTCGAGCGCTCGGCGGAGCGCTCCGGCGGCCGCCTGCTCGACGGTCGCGCCGAACAACGGCACCGACGCCCGGACGTCGCCGTCGCGCTCGAGCGTGCAGCCCGCCGGACCCGTCGCGCGGAGCGCCGTCCTTCCCGTCACCCGGACGGGTGCACCCGGGAACTCGATGGCGACCGTGCCCTCGCGCGAGCCGTCCGGCGAGGGCGCCTGCCACGACTCGACCTGACGGACCTCGATGCGCGGGCCGACCATGGCCCGCAGGTGCGAGGGGACCGAGTCGCTCGGCAGGGTCAGCCGGGACGTCACCGCGAAGGAGCCGTCGGGCGAGCCGGTGACCTCCGTGGTGTGGGCGACCGCGCCGAGCCGGTCGGCGACGGCCTGCGCGAGGCCGGGGTCGGCGAGCAGGCGGGCGACGCGCTGCGCGTCGGTGGGCAGGTCGAGCGTCTCGTGGACGTGCACGGTGGCCTCCTCGGTGGCGTCGTCGCAGGCTACCCGCGCGGGGCGCCACCTACGCTTGTCGCGTGTCCACGCTCAGCACCCTCGCCGCCCGCCACGCCGAGCTCGACGCGGCCGACCTCGAGTGGCTGCACCTCCTCGTGGGCGACTGGCAGGTGGTCTCCGACCTCGCGTTCGCCGACCTCGTCCTGTGGCTGCCGACGTCCGACGGCGACTTCGTGGCGATCGGTCAGTGCCGGCCCTCGACCGGCGCGACCGTGCACTACGACGACGTCGTCGGCTCGCGGGCGCCGGAGGGGCAGCGGCCGCAGCTGCAGCGCGCGCTCGACGAGCGCCGTCCGCAGCGCTCGCGCGAGCCTCGATGGTTCGGCTCGTACGCGGTACGCGAGGAGGCCGTGCCCGTGGTGCGCAAGGGGCGGCCGATCGCCGTGATCGCGCGGCAGACGAACCTCGGCGGCACGCGCACCCCGAGCCGGCTCGAGCTCAACTACGTCGAGGCCGCCGACGACCTGTTCGTGATGATCGCGAACGGCGAGTTCCCGGCGCCCGACGCACCGACCGGACCGCGCCGCGGCGCCCCCCGCGTCGGCGACGGCCTCGTCCGCCTCAACACCGAGGGCGAGGTGCTGTACGCGAGCCCCAACGCGCTCTCCGGCTTCCACCGGCTCGGTGCGCTCGGCGACCTCGTGGGCCGCTCGCTCGTCGAGGTGACCGCCGACCTGCTCGAGGACACGGTCGACGAGTCGCTGCCGCTCGTGCTCATGGGACGCGCGCCGTGGCGGGCCGACGTCGAGGTGCGCGGCGTCGCGCTCTCGCTGCGCGCGGTGCCGCTGACGGAGGGGGGCCAGCGCATCGGCGCCGTCGTGCTGTGCCGCGACGTCTCCGAGCTCCGGCGGCGCGAGCGCGAGCTCATCACGAAGGACGCGACGATCCGCGAGATCCACCACCGTGTGAAGAACAACCTGCAGACGGTGGCCGCGCTGCTGCGCCTCCAGTCGCGCCGGATGAGCTCGCCGGAGGCGAAGGAAGCGCTCGCCGAGGCGATGCGGCGCGTCGCGACGATCGCCCTCGTGCACGAGACGCTCTCCCAGACGCTCGACGAGGCCGTGCCGTTCGACGACCTGGTCGGGCGCAGCCTGCGGCTCGCGGCGGACGTGGCGACCGCCGGCGCGCACGTGCGGACTGTGGTGCGCGGGACGTTCGGCTCCGTTCCCGCCGAGGACGCGACGGCGCTCGCGCTCGTGCTGACCGAGCTCGTGACGAACGCCGTGGAGCACGGCTTCGACGGCCGCGAGTCCGGGACGGTGGAGATCGTCGTCGAGCGCGAGGGCGACGAGCTGCGCGTCGAGGTCGCCGACGACGGCGCGGGCCTGCCCCCGGACCGGGGGGCCGGCACGGGACTCGGGACGCAGATCGTCTCCACGCTCGTCGCGAACGAGCTGCGCGGCACGATCGACTGGCGGCCGCGCGAGGGGGGCGGGACGTCCGTCGTCATCGAGGCGCGGTTGCGGCCGGCGCGCGACGGCGGCGGCGGGTTCTGACGCGGCCGTCGCGCCGGACGCAGGGCCGCGCTCGGTCGGCGTCCCTGCGTCCGGCGCGGCTCCCGGTTCGGCTGCGGGGCGCCGGCGGTCGCGCACGGGACTCCGGTCGGTGGACGTGCGCCCGGACGCGCCGACGCCCGCCGACCGGGTGGTCGACGGGCGTCGGGACGTCAGTGCAGGTGCGGGTCAGCCGGCGCGGCGCTGGCGGGCGGTGCGGCGCTTGAGCGCCCGGCGCTCGTCCTCGGACAGGGCGCCCCAGACTCCGGCGTCCTGGCCGGTCTCGATGGCCCACTTGAGGCACGTGTCGACGACCTCGCAGCGGCGGCAGACGGCCTTGGCGGCGTCGATCTGCAGCAGGGCCGGGCCGGTGTTGCCGATCGGGAAGAACAGCTCCGGGTCCTCGTCGAGACACGCAGCGCGGTGGCGCCAATCCATGGGAATCTCCTCAGGCGCGCGTCGTGGGGCCGCCCGGGGTCGGGGCGCGCTGGAACGACGCGGATTTGGTGGGGGACGAACTGCTGGTATAAGCCTCACATCACGTGGGTGAGTGCACAAGGGGTTACCGGATCGTTTCGTCCACGTGTCGCCTGAGGTCTTGATCACACCTGTGCCCCGTCTGTGACGGGACGAACGCGCTGGTGGTGCGGACTCTCGGACGAATGTCCAGTTCAGCCGCCTCGAGCGCCCCGGTCCACGGACCGGCCGGGCCGGGCCGTAAGGTCGGCGCGTGCTCTCCCGTCGTCCGGCGCTCGTGGTCGCCGTCTGCGTGCTCGTGCTGCTCGAGGCGGCGCTCTTCGCCGGGCTCGGCGTCGCGTACCTGGTCGACGCGCTGCGTGGCGCCACCGACCTCGTCGGTGCGACCGTCTTCCTCGCGCTGTTCTTCCTGGCGATCGCCGCGCTCCTCGTGCTGTGCGTCCGCGGGCTGTGGCAGGGGCGGCGGTGGGCTCGCTCGCCGGTCGTGACGTGGCAGGTGCTGCTCGTCGTGCTCGCGCTCGCGGCGATGTCGTCCGGGGTGTCGACGGCCGTGAGCGTCGGGATCCTCGTGCTCGCCGGCGCGATCCTGGTCGGCCTGTTCCTGCCCTCCGTGCACGCCGCGACGAGCGGGCGGTCCGCCCCGGCCGGAGAGTCCTGACCTTCGGCGGACGGTCGCCCGCACGCCGCCGGCCCCCACGCGCGTCAGCCCCGGTGGCTCCGGGCTCCCCGCGGACGGGCGCGCACGTCAGCCGTAGACCTGCACGGGGACGACCGCCCGGCCGTCGACCAGTGCCGCTCGGCCGGGCGGGCAGCCGCGCGGGTCGGCGAGCCAGGCGGCGCGTGGGCCGATGAGCTCGGCCGAGGCGCCGTCGTGGGGCGCGAGCACCAGGAGCCGTCGGGCGCGCAGCAGCGACGCGAGGGGTTCCCGGTGCGCGCCGACCACCGCGGCGTGGGCGGTCGTGGCGACGATCAGGCGGCGCCGGCGGGACGCCACGAGCGCGGCGACGGACTCGTGGGTGCGCTCGAGCTCGTCCAGGTCGTCGACCACCAGCAGGGCGTCCGGTCGGGCGGCCAGGAGCGCCGCTGCGCGGTCGGCCGAGGACGTCCGCAGCTCGACCGACGGGCACTGCCGCGTGTCCGCGGCAGCGGGGTGCGGGCGATCACCGGGCGCGAGTCGCACGACCACCACGCCCGCTCGCGCGGCGCCCGCCGCGATCACGTCGAGGGCCGTCGACCGGCCCGAGCCCGGTGGTCCGGCGACGAGTCTCGGCTCGCGGAGGTCGAGCGCGACCTCGGTGGCCGTGTCGCCACCCACACCGACCGCGACCCGGCCGACGGGCTGCGCGGGACCCCGCCCGCTCCGGGCGCGCGGCCGCCGTGCCCGCGCGGGCAGCGGGCGCACGCGGGGCACACCGTCGGACTGGGCCGGCCGTGCCGGCGCGTCGCGCGGGAGCGGATCGGGGAGCGCGAGCTGGCAGAGCGCGGGCGGGCCGCCGTGGAGGTGGACCGCACGACCGGGTCCCCGCAGGCCGGAGGCGAGGTCGCGGGGGACGCCCGCGAGGGCGGCGGCGTCGTCGGGCAGCGCGAGGACGAGCCGCGACCGGAACGCTGCGGCGTGGCGGAGCCCGGAGGGCGTGGCGGCCGTCGCCGCGGCGACTCCGAGCTCGCCGTCGTTCCGGCGCAGGAGGGCGATGAGCCGCGCCGCCGCTGCTCCGCGCGCGAGGTCGGCGAGCTCGTCGAGCAGCACGTCGAGCCCGTCGACCAGCAGAACCGTCGACGCGGTCGTGGCGGCCAGGAGGTCGAGCAGGCGCGCCACGGCGACCGGCTCGTCGGCCGGGAGCACCGAACCGAGCCGCGCCGTCGGGACGACGTCGTGCAGTCTGGCGGCGTCGCGCGGCGCGAGACCGATGGCGTGGACGTCGCTCCCCGCGCGGCCGGCCTGTCCGGCGATCGCGACGAGGGCCGTCGTCCGGCCAGACCCGGGCCCACCGACGACCAGCAGGTGCCCCATCGACGGGTCCCAGCGGACCGCCGCGCGGCGCTGCTCGTCGGGCAGGTCGGCGAGCGCGACGGGCAACCCCGTGCCGGCGGGCACGTCGCCCGGCAGCACGCGTCGCGGAAGCTCCGGCAGCCACGGGGTGGACCTCGTCGGTCGACCGGTCGCGGCGGTGCGAGCCGCCTCGATCCATGGCTGAGCGCCCGGCTCCGGCTCCGGGCGCGGTGGCGTCCACGCGTGGGGAGCGGCCCAGGGTGGCGCGCGCCGGACGCGTGCCTGTGCGTCGGTCGCCGCACGGGCGGTCTGGAACGGCACGAGCGGGCCACCGGCGACGCGCAACAGCGCGCGGCCGGGAAGCGCGGGGTCGATGCGCGCCGCGACCGGGTCGTCGAGGACGTCCGTCGAGTCGGCGGCGTCGGCCACGCGCAGGCAGATGCGCAGGCCGAGGTTGGCGCGGAGGTCCGCAGGCACGGCACCCGCAGGGCGCTGCGTGGCGAGGACGAGGTGGACGCCGAGCGCGCGGCCCTGCGCGGCCAGGCGGGCGAGCGTCGGCATGGCGTCCGGCACGTCGTCCGCGAGCGCGCGCAGCTCGTCGACGACCACGAGCAGGCGCGGAGGTGTGTCCGGGCGGTCGGCGTCGAGGCCCGCGAGGTCCGTCACGCCGCCGCGCGCCAGCAGCGACTCGCGACGGCGGAGCTCGGCCGCGAGCCCGACGAGCACGCGCCGGGCCCGCGCGGCGTCGAGGTCGGTGACGTGGTCGAGCACGTGAGGGAGGCCCGCGACGGGTCCCAGGCCCGCGCCGCCCTTGAAGTCGACGAGGAGAACCGCGAGTCGCTCCGGCGGCTCGGCGAGTGCGTGCGCCAGCACGAGGCTCGCGAGCAACGCGGACTTCCCGGCGCCCGTCGTGCCGGCGACGAGGGCGTGCGGACCGTCGCGGCGCAGGTCGACGGTGACGACGCGGCCGCCCGTGCCGACGCCGAGGGGCACCGGGCGCACGCCCGCCGACCACGAGCGTGCGACGGCCGAGGCGACAGCGGACGGGACGTCCGGCAGGTCGCCGAGCGCCACGCCGGACGGCAGCGAGTCCGCGGCAGCTGTCGCGCGCCGACTCGCGTGGTGCCGCACGGCCGCGAGCCGGCGCGCCTGCGCGTCCGCCCAGGCCCGTGACACGCCCGTGGCCGGCGCGCGTCCGTGGGGTCGACCGGCGCTCGCGGCGGGCGGCGCCTCGGCGTGCACCGCCGAGGTGCACCACGACGGGACGAGGTCGCCCCGAGGAGCGAGCAGCACCAGGAGCTGCTCAGGCGGTGCGGTGGCGCGCCAGGCGGCGACCGTGGGGTCGAGGGGGTCGAGGGGGTCGAGGGGCATGTCGACCACGACGACCGCGGGGCCGTGGGACGGCCCGGGCAGCGCGGCGTCGGGCGGCGTGAGCCACGCGGCCCACGACCACGCGCACGGGTCGTCGGTGCGGATGGCGAGCGTGCTCGCACCGTCGCTGCCGAGCGCGCCGAGGGCGATCGCCCGGGCCGCGGCCCGCGCGTGCTCCCGCGGCCCGACGACCGCGAGGGAGCCCGCGGGGTCCCACGGCGCCGCCACGCGGACGAGCGGTGGCCGTGCACCCCCGGCGTCCCACGGCGCAGGGACGCGAACCCGCGAGGGTCGTGCACCGGTTCGGACCATGGCCGGGTCGGCGGGTGTCGGCGGCGGCGGGAGGGCGGCCGTCCCACGCGGCACGCCGACGGAGGCGTCCGTCGCGGGTGCCCCGGGGGCGCTGTCGCTCGCGCCGGTCGCGGCGGGGGCCGGCGCGCCGTCGGCCGTGCCGCGTGGCAGGCGCGGCAGGGCAGCGGCGTCGTGGACGCCTGTGGGACCCGCCACCCGTCCGCCAGCGCAGTCGAG
The DNA here is from genome assembly GCF_030362835.1 of Cellulomonas alba. GTDB lineage: Bacteria > Actinomycetota > Actinomycetes > Actinomycetales > Cellulomonadaceae > Cellulomonas > Cellulomonas alba. The sequence continues at coordinate 872,099 of NZ_JAUCGQ010000001.1, read as the reverse complement.
CTCGAACGCCGCCTGCCCCGCGGCCGCGAGCGCCGTCGCGACGGCGAGCGCCGGCAGGTCCGGCGCGCCCGGCACGTCGCGCGGCCGCCGCCGACGGTGCCCGCGGTCGGCGGGGTCGCGCGGCGACGTCAGCACGCTCGAGAGCGGCATCAGCAGGCCGGTGAGCGCGAGCCACAGCTCGTGCGTCGCGAGCCCGAGCGCGACGGAGCCGGCGAGCGGCACCAGCCAGACGGTCAGGGCGCGGCGCCGCGGTCGCGGTGCGGGCGCTAGCCGCTCGGGCGGCTGTGCAGGAACGCCCTGCGAGGCGCGATGCCACGCCCCGGCATGCGAACCCGCCGTCCCGGCCCGCCCCTGAGCACGCACCCGGCGCCGCGGCCGCCGTCCGTCGGGCCGCCGCAGCACGAATGTGGTGTTCCCCGCGCGCATCGGCCGGTCCGCGCGCCACGGCCGCGACAGCCCGCCGTCGATCCGCACGACGACCACGCGCCCCCGCCGCGCGACCTCGACGACCGGCAGCGCGGGGTCGTCCAGGACCAGCCACGACGGCCCGACCGCTGCTCCCCGGGCGCCGCGCCGCGCCCTGGTGGCCGGCGCTCCCGCCACGCTCGCCGGCCCTCCGGCCGCGGACGGACCGGCGGCGCCACGCGCCGCGCCGGCGCCCCGACGACTGGCGACGACCGCCGCCCCGCGAGGCAGGGGCGCAACGTGCCCCGCGTCCGGCCCGGCGACCACCGCGACGTGTGCCTCGTGCGCCGCGACGAGCAGCGGGTCCGGGCCGCCGTGGCTCGACGTCGGCCGGAGCACCGCCCCGGGCAGCAACGGCGCGACGCCCGCCGGATGGTCGCCTGTCAGCACGCGGTCCCCGACCGCGAGCCGACCGTCTCCGGCCGCCCAGCCGGCCCACCCCGTGAGCCGCGCGAGCAGCGGTCGGAGCACCCCGACGGCGACACCGGCGTCCACGTCCACGTCCGTCGCGTGCAGGCCGGGCCCGCGAGCCGGGTCGGGGTGCAGGGCGCGCATCCGCATGCCCCCACCCTCGGGCTCCGCCGACGGCCCGACGTCGCGACGGCCAGGACCTGGGGACGCGCCCCTGCTCCACAGGGACGCCGGTCGGCTCGGCGGTCCCTCCACCGCCGAGCCGACCGGAGCTCACTCGACGGCGAGCGCCGCCACGGGAGGCGTCCGCACGGCGGACCGCGCGGGGAGCACGGAGGCCAGCAGGCCCGCGACCACGGCGACGAGCACCGCGCTGCCGAGCCGCTGCCACGGCACCGCGAGCGTCAGGTCGCCCGTGTTGCCGAGCACGACCGCGGCGCCCGCCCACCCGTACACCAGACCCAGGGCCACCCCCAGCACGGCCCCGACCCCGGCGATGAGCATCCCTTCGATGCCGAGCGTCCAGCGCAGCCGCCCCCGGGTCAGCCCGATGGCGCGCAGCGTGGCGGACTCACGGCGCCGCTCGAGGACCGACAGCGACAGCGTGTTCGCGACACCGACGAGCGCGATGAGCACCGCGACGGCGAGCAGCCCGACGACGATCGCGAGCAACGTGTCGATGACGTTCGCGTACCGGATCCGGTCGGCCGCGCCGCTGCGGACGTCGAGCGTCACCGAGGGCAGCGCGGACTCGAGCGCATCCTGCACGTCGCTCGGGTCGGCGCCTGCGGCGAGGCGGATCCACAACGCCGTCGTCGCGGCGTCCGGCGCGACCTGCGCGAGCGTGGCGCGGGTCGTGAGGCCGTCGAAGCCACCGAGGCCGGACGGGTGGACCGCGAGCGTGCGGGCCGGCGCGCCGGCAGCGGGCTCGCCGGTGTCGGGGTCCAGCAGGACGACCGGCTGGTCGCCCTCGGTCCCGCCGGCCTGCCGCGGCAGCACGATCGAGCCGTCGGCGAGCTGCCGGGCGATGCTCGCGTCGCGCACGACGTCGCCGACGTCCGCGCCGGCGTCCGCGGGCGCGTACACCCGGACGGTGTTGCCGCCGATGCCGACGTTCGCGCCACGCATCGCGACGACGTCGCGTACCCCGCCCAGCGCGCCGACCACCTGCGCGGCGTCCGCGGGCAGCGGGGTGTCGGACGACGCCGCCACGTCGACCGGGTACTGCTCGTCGAGCTGCTTGTCGGTCGACGCGCGGGCGCTCGCCGCACCCGTCGCCATCATCGCGACGAGCGTCACGCCGATCAGCAGCGCCGTGCTCGTCGCCGCGGTCCGCCGCGGGTTCCGGGCCGTGTTGGCCACCGCGAGGCGGGCGGCCACACCGCTGCGCTGCACCGCGAGGCCGACGAGGGCGACGCACCTCGGCACCCAGTACACGGCGCCGAGCAGCACGCCGACGAACGACGCCGCGCCGGACACCACCCCGAGCGCGAGCGCGAGCAGCGTCGAGCCCGCGAGCGCGTGACCCATCGCGACCGCGCCGAGCAGACCGAGCGCGCCGCCGATCGCGAGCACGGCCGCGAGCCACAGGCGGGTACCGCCCGACCGCAGGGGAGCGACCGGCGCCTCGGCCGGCCGGAGCGCGGCGATCGGCGAGACGCGGGTCGCCGCCTGCGCGGGCACGAGCGACGCGAGCAGCGTCACGACCGTGCCCACGAGCAGCGGGACGAGCACCACCGCGGGCGTCACGTGGACGGTCGTCGGGAGCGGGACGTCGAGCTGCGCGTGCCGCAGCCCGACGAGCGCGCCCTGCGCGAGCGCGACGCCCGTCACGATGCCGACCGCCGACGCTCCGGCGCCCAGCAGGCCGGCCTCGAGCAGCACCGAGGTGCGCAGCTGCGTCCTGCCCGCGCCGACGCACCGCAGGAGCGCGAGCGTCCGGGTCCGCTGCGCGACGAGCACCTGGAACGTGTTCGCGATGACGAGCGCCGCGACGAGCAGCGCGATCGCCGCGAAGCCGAGCACGATCGCGACCAGCACGTGGCCGTCGCCCGTGTTGTTCTCGATCGACTCCGTGGCGGCCGCGTCGCGCGTGAGGACGCGGGTGTCCGCCGACGTCGCGGCGTGGACCGCGGCGCGGATGTCGTCGTCCGACGCGCCGTGCGCACGCATGACGAGGTACGTGCGCGTCTGCTGCGTCAGGCTCGACACCCCACCCCAGCGCACCGCGTCGCCGGGCGTGGCGAGCGCCGCGCCCCCGATCTGGGACCACGCGCCGGCGGGGTCGGACACGATGCCGACCACGCGCGCGCTCGCCTGGTGGGCGGCGTCGGGGTCGGCGCCGGTGCCCCCGGACGGCGCCGGCTTCGCGCCGGACCCGTCCGTCGCGTCGGGCGCCGGCGGCACCTCGACCTTCACGGTGTCGCCGACGCCGACGCGCAGCGCGTTCGCCACCCGGGTGGGCAGCGCGAGCTCGCCTGCGGCCTGCGGCGCGCGGCCCTGCGTGACCTCGAGCGACCCCAGGGCGGCGTCGCTCGGCGTCGCGAGCACGTTGACCCACCGGGTCTCCTGGCCCGCGGTCATGCCGACGCCGACGACGGCGAGCGGGTCGATCGCCTTGATCTCGGCCGTGCCCCGCAGCCGCGCGAGCGCGCCGGCGTCGAGGTCGCCCTTGACGACCAGGTCGGCGTGCCCGTACGACGCGGTGACGGCGTCGTACCCGGTCCGCGTCATGACGCCGCCGGCGAGCAGCGTCGCCGCGAGGAACGCCGTGCCGATCGTGATGGCGATCGCGGCGGCCGTGAGCCGGGTGAGGCTCCGGCGCATCTGGGCGAGCGTGAGGCGCAGCATCAGCCCTCGCCCTCGAGGTCCTCGAACGAGCGCAGCGCGTCGAGCCCGGCGAGCACCGCGTCGGGCGTCGGGTCGACGATCTCGCCCGCGATGCGCCCGTCGGCCAGCAGCACGACGCGGTCCGCGTAGGCCGCGGCGGCCGGGTCGTGCGTCACCATGATGACGGTGCGGCCGAGCTCGCGGACCGAGCGGCGCAGGAAGCTGAGCACCTCGATGCCCGAGCGGCTGTCGAGGTTGCCGGTCGGCTCGTCGGCGAACACCACGTCGGGCTTCGCGATGAGCGCACGCGCGATCGCCACGCGCTGCTGCTGGCCGCCCGACAGCTCCGCGGGGCGGTGCGTCAGCCGGTGGCCGAGGCCGAGGGTCGCGACGAGCGAGTCGAACCACTCGCGGTCGGGTGCGGCACCTGAGAGCTCGAGCGGCAGCAGGATGTTCTGCTCGGCGGTGAACATCGGCAGCAGGTTGAACGACTGGAAGACGAAGCCGACCCGCTCGCGGCGCAGGCGCGTCAGGCCGCGGTCGTCGAGGTGCGTGATGTCCGTGCCGCCGAGGCGGACCAGGCCCGTCGTCGCCTGGTCGAGGCCCGCGAGCAGGTGCATCAGCGTCGACTTGCCCGAGCCCGACGGCCCCATGATCGCGGTGAACGCGCCGGCGGCGAAGTCCACGTCGACGCCGTCGAGGGCGCGCACGGCCGAGCCGCCGCTGCCGTAGACCTTCGTCAGCCCGCGTGCGCTCGACGCGGGGGTGGTCGTCGTGGCCGCGTTGGGTGCGGCCAGGGTCGTGGTGTCCACGTGGGGCTCCTCGGGTTCGTGTCGGACGCCCCGACGCTACGGAGCCGGCCGGGGCGGCCGCGTCGGACCGGGGGCTGGTCCTGGGGGACGACGCGTCATCCCGCAGGACCAGTCAGGCGCCCGGACGGACCAGACCGGTCTCGTACGCGACGACGACGGCCTGCACGCGGTCGCGCGCGCCGAGCTTGGCCAGGATGCGGCCGACGTGCGTCTTGACCGTCGCCTCGGCCACGAACAGGTCCTGGCCGATCTCGGTGTTCGAGCGCCCGCGCGCCATGAGCACGAGCACCTCGCGCTCGCGATCAGTGAGCTCGGCGACCGCCGCGCGGGCCGGGTCGGTGGGCGCGCCCGGCTCGTCCGGGGGCAGCACCTGCACCAGGTGCTCGAGCAGGCGCCGCGTGCTCGACGGCGCGATGACGGCGTCCCCGCGGTGCACGGTCCGGATCGCGGCCAGCATGTCCTCCGGCTCGGCGTCCTTGAGCAGGAACCCGCTCGCGCCGGCGCGGATCGCGGCGAGCACGTACTCGTCGAGGTCGAACGTGGTGAGCACGACGACGCGCGGCGCGTCCGGCCGGGCCGTGACGAGCGCGGTGGCCTCGAGGCCGTCCATGGCGGGCATGCGCACGTCCATGAGCACGACGTCGACGCGGTGGCCCGCGCCGGGGTCGAGGGCCCGCACCGCCTGGGCGCCGTCGCCCGCCTCGAGCACGACCTCGAGGTCCGGCTGCGAGTCGATCACCATGCGGAAGCCCGCGCGCACCAGCTGCTGGTCGTCCACGAGCGCCACGCGGATCGATCGGTCGGTCATGCGTCGTCCTTCGCTGTCGGGGCGAGCGTGCCTGCGATGCTGGTGGGGATGCGTGCGCGCACCCGGAAGCCGCCACCGGGCCGTGGGCCGGCCGCGACGGTGCCGCCGAACATCGCGGCACGCTCGCGCATGCCCAGCAGACCTTGCCCCAGCCCGTCGCTGTCGGCCGCCGCGCCGCGCCCGTCGTCGTCGACGTCGAGCGCGATGGCGTCCGGGCGCCACGCGAGCAGCACGGTGACGCGGGGGGAGGGCCCGGCGTGCTTGAGCACGTTGGTCAGGGCCTCCTGCGCGATGCGGTACACCGTCAGCCCGGTGCCCGGCGGCAGGTGCCGTGGCTCGCCGACCTGCACGAACGAGACGTGCAGCCCGCTCGCGCGGACCTGCTCGACGAGCGCCGCGACGTCGCCCGCGGCGGGCTGCGGCGCGCGCTCGGCGCTCGCACCCTCCGCCGCGACGAGCGGGACGCCGCCGGTCTGCGGCGCGCCCGGCGGCCCGGTGCGCGGCTCGCCCTGCCCGGCGGGTCCGGTCGCGCTCGCGATGGGCCCCAGACGCGTCCCGGGCGAGCCGGGGCCGGCGGCGGGCTCGGTGCGCAGGACCCCGAGCAGGCGGCGCATGTCGGAGAGGGCCGCGCGCCCGGTCTCGGCGATCGTGCCGAGCGCCCGGGTCGCGGCGCCGGGGTCCGCCTCGGCCGCGTACCGGCCGCCGTCGGCCTGCGCGACCATCACGGTCAGCGAGTGCGCCACGATGTCGTGCATCTCGCGGGCGATGCGCGCGCGCTCGGCCGCGGTCGCGATCCGGTGCTGCTGGTCGCGCTCGACCTCCGCGCGCTCGGCGCGGTCGACGAGAGCCTCGATCGTCTCGCGCCGCGCGCGCCGCGCCAGGCCGAACGACCAGACGCCGAGGCACAGCACGCCGAGGAAGACCGCCGTCGCGAGCGCGTCGGTCGCGCGGTACAGCGCGAAGCCGGCCACGCGCAGCGCGAGCAGGCCCGAGCCGGCGAGCGCGCCGAGGATCGCCACCCGGTACGCCCACCGCGGGCCGTGCACCGTGACGGAGTACAGCGCGACGAGCACGGCGAGGTCCGCGAGGGTCGGGACCAGGGTGCCGGCGAGCACCTGCAGCAGCCCGACCGCGTAGACCGCCGCGGCGGACCACACCGGTGCGACGCGCCGCCAGGCGAGCGGCGCGACGAGGGCCGTCGAGAGCAACCAGCCGTGCCCCACGCCCGCCGTGAAGCCGAGCCCGAGCGTGAGCGCGCTCGCGGGCACCAGCACGAGCAGGGCGACGGCCGTGGCCGCGGCGTCGACCGCGAACCGGTGGTCGTCGGCCCACTCCAGCAGGCGCTCCCAGGCGGTCATGCCCCGAGGGTAGGTGCGTGTCGCGCCTCCCGGCGTGCCCCCGGAGACGGACCGCCGCCCCCGTCCCGTCCGCCCCGAGGGCGACCGGGGGCGTCCGGCGGGGCGACCTGCGGGGCGACCGTGACGAACACCCCGGCGTCCGTCGTGCGACGCACCCGGGCAGGGGCTGGCGGACGAGACCGACTCGTGACCTAGCATGGGCGAATGACCCAGGTGCTTCTGGCCGAGGACGATCCCGCGATTGCCGAGCCTTTGGCCCGGGCGCTGGGGCGTGAAGGTTATGACGTGCGCGTGCAAGGAACGGGTAAAGGCGCGATCGACGGCGCCTCCGCCGCGGACCTCGTGGTGCTCGACCTGGGCCTGCCGGACATGGACGGCCTCGACGTCGCGCGCGCGATCCGCAACCAGGGGCTGACGACGCCCGTGCTCGTGCTCACGGCGCGGGCGGACGAGGTCGACCTCGTGGTGGGGCTCGACGCGGGCGCCGACGACTACGTGACCAAGCCGTTCCGCCTCGCGGAGCTGCTCGCCCGGGTCCGGGCGCTCCTGCGGCGCAGCAGCGGCGACACGGGCGACGAGGACGAGCTCCACGCGCAGAACGTGCGCGTCGACGTCGCCGCCCACCGCGCGTTCCAGGGTGAGCGCGAGCTCCACCTCACGGCCAAGGAGTTCGAGCTGCTGCGTGTGCTCGTGGCCGCGGCCGGCACCGTGGTGGCCCGCGAGACGCTGATGCGCGAGGTCTGGGGGAGCGACCCCACCGGCTCGACCAAGACCCTCGACATGCACGTGTCGTGGCTGCGTCGCAAGCTCGGTGACGACGCCGGGGCGCCGCGCTACGTGACCACGGTGCGCGGCATGGGCTTCCGGTTCGAGACGGGCGGCGCGGGCGCGGCCGTCCACGCCTAGGCGGGCGCGTTGCGTCGTCGGGTCCTCCAGGCGACGATCGCGGCGGTCACCGTCGCGGTCGTGCTCCTCGGCTTCCCCCTCGCGTTCCTCGGCGCGCAGCTCGTGCGCGAGAACGCGGTGCAGCAGCTGCAGGCGCGCGTGGACTCCGCGGCGCGGGCGGTCGACTTCCGCGTCGACCAGAACATCAAGCTGTCCGACCGGATGCTCGAGCCGTACGTGGGCGGCCAGGACGGCGACCTGCCCGGCTCGATCGTCGTGCAGACACCCGACGGCCAGGTGTTCCACGCGGGCCAGCACGTCGACGGGCGCACGTTGTCCGTCAGCAGCACGTCGGACACCGGTGCGACGGTCCGGCTGTACGTCAGCTGGTGGGCGGTCTTCTGGCTGAGCGCGCGCGTGATCCTGCTCGTCGTCGTCGCGGCGGTCGTCGCGTTCGCGGCCGGCATCGCGATGGCGATCTGGCAGGCCAACCGGCTCGCGGCGCCGCTCGTCTACCTCGCGGCCTCGGCCGAGCAGCTCGGGTCGGGGCAGGTGCGCCCGCGGCTCGAGCCGTCCGGCGTCGAGGAGATCGACCTGGTGGCCGCCGAGCTCGCGCGCAGCGCCGACCGGATGGCGGGGCGCCTCGCGGCCGAGCGCCAGTTCGCGTCCGACGCCTCGCACCAGCTGCGGACCCCGCTGACCGCGCTGTCGATGCGGCTCGAGGAGATCATGCTCGCGACGCGCGACGACGAGGTCCGCGAGGAGGCCCGCATCTCGCTCGAGCAGGTGGAGCGGCTCGTGCGCGTCGTCGACGACCTGCTCGCGAGCTCGCGCCGCGTGCAGGGCGGCACGACGGAGGCCGTCAGCCTGCTCGACGTCGTCCACCAGCAGGAGGAGGAGTGGGCGCCGACCTACGAGGCCGTCGGGCGCCGGCTCGTGGTCGAGGTCGACCGGTCCACGCAGGTGCTCGCGACGCCCGGCGCGCTCGCGCAGGTGCTCGCGACCCTCATCGAGAACTCGCTCAAGCACGGGGCGGGTACCACGACCGTGCGCTCGCGGGCGGGCGGCCCGTCGTCCGCCGTGGTCGTCGAGGTCGCCGACGAGGGTCCGGGCGTCCCGGACGACCTCGCGCCGCGCATCTTCGAGCGCGAGGTGACCTCGGGCAAGGGCACGGGCCTGGGCCTCGCCCTCGCGCGCGACCTCGCCTCCGCCGACGGCGGGCGCCTCGAGCTCGCCCAGCGGCGGCCGGCGGTGTTCGCGCTGTTCCTCTCCGGCGTGCCCGCCTCGCTCCGCCCCGACGTCGTCCTCCCGCTCGGCGCCGTCGTCTCGGCCCGGCCCGACCGGCGCCGTCGCTGACTCGGTAGCCTGTCGGCAGCCTGGGCGCTCGACGCCGTGGCACGACCCCAGACGAAGGACTGCCGTGTACCGCATCCACCCCGCGCTCCAGCACTACGACTGGGGCTCGACCACGGCGATCCCGGACGCGCTGGGGCTCGTCCCGGACGGCCGGCCGGTGGCCGAGGCGTGGTTCGGCGCGCACACGTCGGCGCCGTCGCGCGTCGAGCTGCCGAGCGGTGCGTGCGGTCTCGACCAGCTCGTCGCGGACGACCCGGGGCACGTGCTCGGCTCGGACGTCGCCACGCGCTTCGGCAAGCAGCTGCCGTACCTGCTCAAGCTGATCGCGGCCCACCGGCCGGTGTCGCTGCAGGTGCACCCGTCCGTGGCGAGCGCCGAGCGGGGCTTCGCGGCCGAGGACGCGGGCGGCGTGCCGCGCGACGCCGCGCACCGGAGCTACCGCGATCGCAACCACAAGCCCGAGCTCGTCTACGCGCTGACGCGGTTCGACGCGATGGTCGGCTTCCGTGCGCCGCGCCGCGCCGCGGAGCTGCTCGACGGCCTCGACGCGCCGCTCGCCGAGTCGCTGCGCGCGCTGCTCGTCGCGGACCCCGGCTCGACCGGCGTCCGCACGGCGTTCGCGTGGCTGCTGTCGCCGCAGACGCGGCCCGACGCCGACCAGGTCGCGCGGCTCGTCGAGGCGTGCGCGGCGCGGCTCGAGGCCGGCTCGCCGTCGCCGCGGACGGACCGCACGGTCATCCGGCTCGCGCAGACGAACCCCGGCGACGTCGGCGCGGTGACGTCGATCCTGCTCAACCCGGTGACGCTGCGGCCGGGCGAGGCGCTGTTCGTGCCCGCCGGGTGCGTGCACACGTACCTCTCGGGGTTCGGCGTCGAGATCATGGCGAACTCCGACAACGTGCTGCGCGCGGGCCTGACGAGCAAGCACGTCGACGTCGCCGGCCTGCTCGAGAACGTCGACACCGTCGCGGCGCCGCCCATCCGCATCGCGCCGGAGCGCGGCTTCTCCGCGACCGAGACGTTCTACGCGCCGGTCGACGACTTCGAGCTGTCGATCACGCGCCTCTCCGACGAGGGCGAGACGCGCATCCCGGGCCGGGGGCCGCGCATCGTGCTGTGCCTCGAGGGCGACGTGACGGTGCGGACGCAGAACGACGGCGACGTGCGCCTGGTGCGCGGCGAGTCCGCGTTCGTGCCGGCGGCCGACGGCGCCGTGACGGCGCGCGGCGACGGGGTGCTCGCGCAGGCCGACGTCCCCTGACCCGCACGTCCCGGCCGGTCAGCGGCCGGTGAACACCCACTTCTTGTAGCCGACGTACCGGATGACGGTCGCGAGCCCGATGCCGAGCACCGTCGAGACGTTGTCCGCGAGCTGCGAGTGCAGCCCGAGGGCGTAGCGCGACAGCGCCAGGGTCGCGACCGGGACGAGTGCACCCACGACGTTGATCGCGGAGAAGACGAGCAGCTCGTGGCCGCGGCGCGCGGTGCGGTGCTGGGAGAACGTCCAGTGGCGGTTGCCGACCCACGACACGAGCGTGGCGGCGACGAGCGAGATGACCTTGGCGGTCAGCGGCTTGTGCTCGAGCACGTGCCCGGGCCCGTACAGCAGCAGGTTGAACAGCCCGAGGTCCACGACGAACGAGACGCCGCCGACCGACAGGAAGCGGATCAGCTCCGCCGCGCGCTCCCGGAGCGTCGGGGCGATCGCCACCGGCGTGGGCGGTGCGGCGAGCGCCTCCGCGGCGAGCACGAGGTTCTCCTCGGGTGCGACGGCGACGTGCGCGCTCTCGTCGGCTGGGTCCACGCCTGCTCCTGCCCCCGCGGCCCGCGGGGCCGGTTGCTGCTCGCTCGGCCCCGTGCTGGCGCCGTGCCGCGAGGGTACCGCGCGTGTCGCAGAGAAGTCTGAGAGCGCCCGCCCGGAACGATTCGGCCGGGCCGCTGCCGGGGCCCGGTCCGCACGGCGAACGCCGCGGCCGGGTGCCCGACGGCCCGGCTAGGCTCGCGAGACGTGACAGCACCCGTGGTGGCAGTGGTCGGTGGCGGGCAGCTCGCGCGCATGATGACGCCGGCGGCGACCGCGCTCGGCCTGCACCTGCGGGTGCTCGTGGAGTCGGCGACGTCGTCGGCGGCGCAGGTCGTGGTCGACGCCCCCGTGGGGGCGGCGTCCGACGCCGACGCGATCCGCGCGCTCGTCGCGGGCGCCGCGGCCCTGACCTTCGAGCACGAGCACGTGCCGAACGCGCTGCTGGACGAGCTCGTCGCCGCGGGGACGCCCGTGCGCCCGGCCGCGCACGCGCTGCGCCACGCGCAGGACAAGATCGTGATGCGCGAGCGCCTCACCGAGCTCGGCGTGCCGTGCCCACGCTGGTCGCGGGTGACGAGCGCGGCCGACCTGGACGCGTTCCTGGCGGGAGGCGAGGGCGTCGTGAAGACGGCGCGCGGCGGCTACGACGGCAAGGGCGTGCGCGTCGTCCGGTCGTCGGACGAGGTGACCGACTGGCTCGCCGCGGCCGCCGACGGCACGGGCGCGCCGCTCCTGGTCGAGGAGAAGGTGCCGTTCGTGCGCGAGCTCGCCGCGCTCGTGGCGCGCCGCCCGTCCGGCGAGGTCGCCACGTGGCCCGTCGTCGAGTCCGTGCAGGTCGGCGGCGTCTGCTCCGAGGTCGTCGCGCCGGCGCCCGGCCTCGACCCCGCGACGCAGGCCGCCGCACGCGACGCCGCGGTGGCGATCGCCGAGGGCCTCGACGTCACGGGCGTGCTCGCGGTCGAGCTGTTCGAGGTGCCCGGGCCGGACGGCACCCGCGTGCTCGTCAACGAGCTCGCGATGCGGCCGCACAACTCGGGCCACTGGACGATCGACGGCGCGGTGACGAGCCAGTTCGAGCAGCACCTGCGTGCCGTGCTCGACCTGCCGCTCGGCGCGACGGAGCCCACCGCGCGCTGGACCGTGATGGCCAACGTGCTCGGCAGCGCGCTCGACGACCCGACGGACGCGCTCGCCGCGGTCGGCGCGCTCGACCCGGGCGCGAAGGTGCAGCTGTACGGCAAGGAGGTCCGCGCGGGACGCAAGCTCGGCCACGTCAACGTGTCCGACGACGACCTCGACCGCGCACGGAGCCGGGCGCGCGCCGCCGCGGCGCTGCTGCGCGGCGAGCCCGCCCCGTGACGAGCCTTCGCACGAACCCCTCCGGGTGCGCGACGTACCCGGCCATGACGCACGGACGGAGACACTGATGGCACAGCCGCTCGTCGGGATCGTGATGGGCTCGGACTCCGACTGGCCCGTCATGGAGGGTGCCGCGAAGGCGCTCGCCGAGTTCGACGTGCCGGTCGAGGTCGACGTGGTGTCCGCCCACCGGCAGGCCGCGAAGATGCTCGACTACGGCCGCACCGCGGCCGACCGCGGACTGCGCGTGATCGTGGCGGGGGCGGGCGGCGCGGCCCACCTGCCGGGCATGCTCGCGTCGGTGACGCCGCTCCCCGTGATCGGCGTGCCCGTGCCGCTCGCGTACCTCGACGGCATGGACTCGCTGCTGTCCATCGTGCAGATGCCCGCGGGCGTGCCGGTCGCGACGGTCTCGATCGCGGGTGCGCGGAACGCGGGACTGCTCGCGGCGCGCATCCTGGCGTCCGGCACCGACGAGACGGCGACGCGGCTCCGCGAGGCGATGCTCGCGTTCCAGGCCGACCTGACCGCTCAGGCCGACGCGAAGGGCGAGCGGCTGCGCGGGCTGACCTCGGAGCGCCCGCGGACCGGGTTCACCGCCTGAGGGTCCGCCGCGTGCCCGGTGCCCGCCGCGCCGCCCCGCAGCACGTACCGCTCGATCGGAGGCTCGACCGCCCAGCGCGTCGCGGCGCGCACGAGGCGCGTGGCGAGCACGGCCGCGAGCCCGGCCGCCGCGAGGGCCACCAGAGCTGTCTGCCACCACGACGTGACGCCGTCGAGCAGGCTCGTGCGACGCAGGACGTCGAGCACGGGCGCGTGCAGCAGGTAGACGAAGAGGCTCGCGAGGCCGAGCCCGGTGAGCCAGGACCGCCCGCGCGGCACGAGCGTGAGCACCGCGGCCACGAGCGCCGCACCCGCGAGCAGCAGGCCGAAGCGCACGACAGAGCCGCGCAGGTCGCTCGTGCCCCAGTCGGCGTTCCCGCCGTCGAGCTGGAAGGTCCCGGTGCCGAGCCGGCCGCGCGTCAGCCAGGTCGCCGCGGCCGCCAGCGCGACGGTGGTCAGTGCTGCGACGCGCGCGCCGCGGGCGTCGAGCCACGCACGGACCGGCGCCTCGCGGAGCACCAGCCCGGCGACGAAGAACGGCAGGTACGTCAGCACGTCGTCGAGCGCCAGCGTGTGGGTGACGCCGTGGCCGAGCCCGGCCGCGATCGAGACGACCACGGAGCCGGCGAGCAGGATGCCGGGGCGGACGGCGCGCAGCATCGGCGCGGCGAGCCGCCACGCGACGACCGCGGGCAGGTACCAGAGCGTCCAGCCGGGCACGAGCAGGTCCAGGTGCGCCGGGTGGCCTTGCGTCAGCGTCCGCTCGCCCCACTGCACGAGCTCGAACGCGAGGTACGGCACCACGAGCGCGGTGACGAGGCGCCCCGCGCGCCGATGGGTGAGCTCGGCCGTCAGGTACCCCGTGACCAGCACGAGGAGCGGCACGTGGAACAGGTAGATCAGCCGGTAGAGCCAGTCGGCGCTCGCTGACGAGTCGGTCGCGGGCTGCACCGCGTGCCCCACGACCACGAGCAGGACCGCCAGCCCGCGGGCGTTGTCCCACCACGCGTCGCGGGCACGTGTGCTGTGCGCCGCGTTTGCGAGGTCTGTGACCACCACTGCACCCTAGGCGACATGCCCGTTCGACGACGAATGCCCTCGCTGGTCCTGTCTGCCGCAATCGCGCTGGTCGTCGCGCTCGTGACCTGCGGCCCGGCGGCGCCGGCACAGGCGGCGGCGCGGACGGCGGTCACGTTCTCCGCCAGCCAGACGGCGCTCCGCAAGGGCGAGATGACGTGGCTGAGCGGCCGCGTCACGGTCGGGTCGTCCGGGGCGTCCCAGGCGAAGGTCGCCGTCGAGCGGCGCGCGGGTGCGGGCGCCTGGTCTCGGCTGACGACGCTGACGACGACCACGACGGGCCGGTTCGCCGTGCGGCAACGCCCGGCCGCCGCGTACTCCTACCGGGCGCGCGTGCTCGCCGCGGGCTCGGTCGGCAGCGCGGTCAGCCGCACCGCGACGATCCGGTTCTCCGGCGCGGACCGGACGCTCGCGCAGCGTGCCACCGTGCTGCGCCCGCAGCTCGGCCCGCTCACGGGCGCCACGACCGCCGCGTCGGGCTCGGTGCGGTACCGCAGCACGACCAAGGGGCTGCTCGTCGAGGTCCGCACGAGCTCGTCGGTGCGCACGTGGCTCGTCTACGGCGACATCCTGACGGCGTACCGCAAGGCGGGCGGTCCGAAGGGGAAGCTGGGCGCGCCGCTCGCCGACCCGAAGTGCGGGCTGCTCGAGTCGGGCTGCGTCCAGCGGTTCGCCCGCGGCGCGATCTACGACAACGCGCACACGAAGGGAACCGTCGCGTACGGGACGGGCCGCGTCACCGAGATCATCGCGGCCGAGCGCTCACAGCTCGGCTACGGCATCCACACGCTCAACAGGTCGAAGTACAACGCGTGGGCGCACTCGCCGTACGCGTGGTGCTCGCTGTTCCAGTCCTGGGCCGCCGCGGCGACCGGCAACGCGGCGTACATCCCGCAGAGCACCAAGTTCTCGCGCTTCGTCGCGGCGACGAAGGCCCACCTCCGCACGGGCTCCACGCCGCGGGTCGGCGCGCTCGTCTTCTTCGACACCGACGCCGACGGCCGCACCGCGCCGACGCACGTGGGCCTGGTCATCGCGGTGCACGCGACGACGATCACGACGATCGAGGCGAACACGAGCAACCCCGCCGGCGGCACGGCGCGCGGCGTCTACCTCAAGGAACGCGTCAGATCCTGGCCGCTGTTCTACGCCTACCCGAAGTACCTCTCGTGACGACCGCGTCCCGGGCCGCGCACCGACACCGGATGCGCGCGCTGGCGATCACGGCCGCCCTCGCGCTGGCCGCCCTCGTCGGGGAGACCGTCGCGGCGGGTCCCGCCGACGCGGCCGGCGGGGCCGGCTCCCGGGCGTCGGCCGCGCGACTCTCGGGCGGGGTGGAGGCCGCCGTCGTGGCCGCGGCGCCTGCCGCCGTGCCCGCTGCGACCTCGGCCACCGCTCGCGTCGTCACCGCGACGGCGACGCCCGCGGCGGTGATCCGCGGCGAGCAGGTCCTGTTCCAGGGCTCGGTCAAGGCCGGCGGCACGGCCGTCGTGGGCGTCACGGTCCAGCTCGTGCGCCGGGTGTCCGCGACCGCGCGGGAGGTCCTGGGCTACGCCGTCACGTCGTCCTCGGGCGGCTACTCGATCGCCGCGCGTCCGGCCGTCGCGGGGGAGTACTACACGCGCGTGCTCGCGTCGGGCTCGACGCCCGGGGCGCACGGTCCCGTGCTCCCGGTCCGCCTCGTGGGCGGCAACCGCACGCTGGACCAGCGCGCCCAGCTGCTGGGCTCGCGGCTCGGTGCGGCCACGGCCGGCATCTCGACGCTGTCCGCCTCGGCGCGCGCGCAGGTCGGCGACCCCGCCGTCACGCGCGTGCGGACCCGCACGTACCAGAAGGGTCAGCTCGTCGAGGTGACGCGCTCGGGCGTCGTCCGGACGTGGCTCGTCGCCTCGAAGATCCGGAGCCGCGTCGTCGCCAAGGGCGGGGTCACGGGCGTGTTCGGCGTCCCGATGCAGGACGCACGCTGCGGCCTGCTCGAGTCCGGCTGCATCCAGCAGTTCTCGAAGGTCGCGGCGTACCAGAGCTCGACCGTCGCCTCGGCGCACTACCAGCACGGCCGTGGCGGGGCGGCGCAGTACCTCGCGACCGCTCGCGCGCAGCTGGGCTACCGCGAGCCCGCGTGGCGCAAGTCGAAGTACAACACGTGGGTCGGCGGCCACCTGGCGTGGTGCAGCGTGTTCCAGTCGTGGGTCGCCGCGGGGTCCGGGCAGCCGGGAGCCGTCCCGAAGCGCGCGACGTTCCCCTCGTTCGTCAAGGCCGTCAAGGCGCAGCTGCGCACGTACTCGCGGGGCAGCAGCAAGCCGCACGCGGGCACGCTCGTCATCTACGACCTCGCGACGGGCGGTCGGGGCGCGCCGACGCACGCCGGGGTCGTGATCAGCCTGACGAAGACCACGGTGACGGCGATCGAGGGAAACTCCTCGACCGGGCTCGGCTTCACCGACAAGCGCGGCGTGTACGTCCACACCCGCGCACGGAGCGCGGTCGTGCTGTTCGCCGAACCGGCGTGGTGAGCCGATCCTCATCCGCTCGACCGGCCGTTCGGCGCCGGCCGAGCTAGCGTCGAACGGATGGCCGTCAGCTCGCTCACCCCTCCACCAGCGCCTGCCGACGACACCACCGTCGGCGCGCCGACCCTCACGGCGCCCGCCGCCGAGCCCACGCGCGCCCGCCTCGCGGCGCTCGACGGGCTCCGGTTCGCGGCGGCCGCCGCCGTCGTGCTCTACCACTTCACGGCCCGGCGCACGACGTCCTGGGGCACGCACCAGGCCGAGCTCGGGGCGCTGGGGAAGTGGGCGACGTACGGGTCGCTCGGACCCGAGCTGTTCTTCGTGATCAGCGGGTTCGTGATCCTGATGACGGCGTGGGGCCGCTCGACCGCGAAGGTCGTGGCGTCCCGGGTCGCGCGCATCTACCCCGCGTACTGGGTCGCGGTGCTCGCGACCGGCGCGCTCCTGCTGCTCGTGTACCCGGCGGGCAAGGCCGTGACGCCGGGCGAGGTGCTCGTCAACCTCACGATGGTCCAGCAGGCCGCCGGCTACGACCACGTCGACGGCGTCTACTGGACGCTCTGGACCGAGCTGCGCTTCTACGTGCTGATCGGCGCGTTCACGCTCGTGGGCGTCACGCGCCGGCGGGTGCTCGGCGTCGTGCTGCTGTGGCCCTGGGTCGCGCTGTGGGTCGAGCGGCAGGGGTGGGACACCGCCGCGATGCTGCTCGTCTCGGACTACGCGCCGCTGTTCTCGGTCGGCATGGCGATCTACGTCGTGCACCGCTGGGGTCACGGGGTGCTGCCGTGGCTGGCGGTCGGGCTGGGCACCTGGCTCGCGGTGCAGCGCGTCGTGCCGTCGCGCACCGCCGTGCTCAACCACGCGACGGCGTTCGTCACCCACCGGGGGGCCGTCGCCGCCGCGCTCGTCGTCTGCGTCGCGCTCGTCGCCGCCGTGACGCTCACGCCGCTCGCGCGCGTCGAGTGGCGCGGGCTCGTCGTGCTCGGCGCGCTGACCTACCCGCTGTACCTCGTGCACCAGTACTGGGGCCTGTACGTGATCCACGAGGTGGTCGACGCCGTCCCGGCGTACGTCGCGCTCGCGTGCGCGCTCGTCGCGGTCACCGCACTCGCCTGGCTCGTGCACCTGCTGATCGAGCGGCCCGCCGGCCCGCGCATGCGCCGCGCGGTCCAGACCGGCCTCGAGCGCGCTCGCGACGCGGTGCTCGGGCCCGTCTCGCGTGCCGGCCGGCTGCTCGCGTGGGCGCCGGCGCCGCGCGACGCGCTGCGCTGAGCGCGCCGCACCGAGCGTGGCGTCCGGCTCGCGTCGCCGGCCGCGGGTTACTCGAGGCCGCCCACCTTGCCCGCGGGCAGCTTGCCGTCGCGGATCGCGGCGAAGAAGGACGCCGTCTTGTCCGGGTCGAGCTCGACGGTCGAGCCGACGCCGCCCGGGCGGTAGTTCAGCGAGAGCAACGGGGGGGAGCCCGTGACGCCGCCGTCCCCGTTCGCGGCGCGGAACGCGAGCGCCATGCGGCCCAGGTCGACGATGTCCGAGTCGTCGTCCACCGTGAGCACCCCGGTCGCGGCGTCGACGAGCGCGACCTGCTGGGACGGGTGGAACGCGAGCGAGCTCGGCTGCACCTTCTTCATGACGGCGCCGACGACCTGCCGCTGGCGCTCGGCGCGGCCGATGTCGCCGAGGGGGTCGGCCTTGCGCATGCGCGAGAACGCGAGGGCCTTCTTGCCCTGCACCACGTGGCACCCCGCCTTCCACGTGAGCTTCGAGTCCTTGTCGTGCACGTCCTTGGCGTAGCAGAGCCGCACGCCGCCGACCGCGTCGACGACGTCCTCGACGCCCGCCATGCCGATCTGCACGTAGTGGTCGACCGTCATGCCCGTGAGCTTCTCGACCGTCCGCACGAGCAGGGGCGCGCCGCCCCACGCGAAGGCGGCGTTGATCTTGTTGTGGCCGTGGCCCGGGATGGCGACGTAGGAGTCGCGCGGGATCGAGATGAGCGCGGTCGGGCCGTGCTGCGGCACGTGGAGCAGCAGGATCGAGTCCGTGCGCGCTCCGACCGTGTGGTCGTGCACCGCGCCGTCGGCGCGCGAGTCCGAGCCCGCGATCAGGTACGTGGTGCCGGGCGTGCCCGCCGCGCCGGAGAGTGCCGCGGTGTGCTGCACCTTCCCGTTCGCCCACGTGACGAGCCCGACGGGCCACGCGAGCGCGAGCACGAGCAGGAGCACGAGGCAGACGACGACCCAGCGCACGGGGTGCCGGCGCCGGGCGGGTGCCGCGTCGCCGTCGGCCCTGGCGTCAGCGGGCTGACCGGTGCCCGGTCGGCCGGTGCCCGGCTGCGCCGGGCGCGGCTGCGTGCCGGCGCGTGCGGCTCCGGCGGCGCGGACCTCGGGTCGGTGGCTCGTCGCCGTCCGCGGCGCGGCGGGCCGCGACGTGGCCGGGGGCGACGTGGCCGCAGGCGAGGCCGCGGCGCCGCCCGACGGCGAGTTCGAGGGCCGGGACGACGACGTCGCGGGCGCGACCGTCGGCGGGCGCTGGCCACCCGGCTGCGGCGGCCGCGAGGCGCGCGAGCCGCTGCCGACGGCGATGGCGTCGTCGGTCGGCGGCCGCCCGCCCGACGAGGCGGGCGTGAAGCTCGGGGGACGCGTCACGCGCCGGTCGTCGGTCACGCCTTCTTGCAGACCGCGGTGGTGTCGTCGACGTTGAACGCCTCTTCGCCGGCCTTCTTCGTCTCGCCCTGGCTGGGCGTGGGCGTCTCGGTCGAGCCCGGCGTCGGCGTCGAGGCCGGCGTCTCGGTCTCGCCGAGGGCGGGCTTGTCGGCGGCGATGTTCGCCCAGATGGTCGCGGCCTCGGCCTTCCAGACCACGCGGTTGTGGTCCTGCGGCCACGGCTCCCACGGGATCGTCATGAAGGTGATGTTGGCACCTCGGATGGACCGCATGTTGTAGGCGAGCCCGGCCATGTCGGTGATCGACATGTTCGTCGTCAGCGACTTGGTGGCCGCGTCGAGGAAGCGCAGGACGCTCGTCGGGCTCGTCAGCACGTCCTTCGTCAGCAGGTGCTTGATCATCGCCGCGACGAGACGCTGCTGGTTGCCGATGCGGCCGATGTCCGAGCCGTTGCCCACGGCGTGGCGCGAGCGGGCGAAGCCGAGCGCCTTCTTGCCGTTCAGCGTCTGGTAGCCCGCCTTGAGGTGCAGGTTGTTCGCCTTCGGGTCGTCCATGGCGTACGGCACGCAGATCGGCACGCCACCGATCGCATTGACCATGCGCTCGAAGCCCTCGAAGTCGACCACGAGGTAGTCGTTGAGCTTGATGCCGGTGTTCCGCTCGACCGTCTTCCAGGTGCACGCGGCGGCCGACGCGATGTCGCGGCCCATGTCGTTCCCCGTGGCGAACGCCGCGTTGAACATCTGGTTGTGCTGCGGGTACGACTTCTTGCCGTTCGTGGCCTTGCACGCCGGGATGTCGACGATCGAGTCGCGGGGGATCGAGACCGCCTCGACGCGCGACCGGTCGGCCGAGATGTGGACGACGATCGCGGTGTCCGACCGCATGCCGGTGGCGACCTTGCCGCCGATCTTGCCGTTGGCGCCGCTGCGCGAGTCCGAGCCGAGGACGAGCAGGTTGACCGCCTTGCCGGCGTTCGGGTCGGTGGGCGTCGCCTGCGTGGGCTTCGACGACGCGCCGTCGTCGCCGACGAGCGCCGAGATGTCGACCTTGTTCACGTTGCCGGAGAACTGGCGGTACGCAGCGACGGCCGCCGAGGCGCCGAACGTCAGGACGAAGACCACGGCCACGGCGGTGCCCCGGAGCACGTTGTGCGTCCGGTGGGTCCGCGCGTGGCGGGTCGTTCGGGCGCGCTCGGTGGCGGCATGGCGGGGAAGCACCCAGTGATCGTAGGTTCCGCCGCAGGTGAGAGCGCGGTAGGCCCGGTTGCCGCCCGGTGGAGGACTTGTGCAGATCAGCCCCGACTAGGCTGACGCCCGATGTCCGAGCAGCCTGCCACCGTTCCCGCGACCGTCCCGGCGACGCCCGTCGGCGCCCCCCTCGCGAGCCCGCCCGTGTCGGTCGTGCTCGCGGTGCGCGACGAGGAGCGCTTCCTCGACGGCGCCGTGCGCCGGATCCTCGGGTCCGGCTACGCGGGCGAGCTCGAGGTCGTGCTCGCGGTCGCGCCGAGCATCGACCGCACGCGCGAGATCGCCGACGAGCTCGCGGCGCACGACCCACGCGTCCAGGTGGTCGACAACCCGACGGGGTGGACGCCGAACGGGCTCAACCTCGCGGTCGCCGCCGCGCGGCACGACATCCTCGTGCGCGTCGACGGCCACAGCGAGCTCTCGCCGGGCTACATCACGGAGGCCGTCGAGGTGCTGACGCGCACCGGCGCGGCGAACGTCGGCGGCCGGATGCTGCCCGTGGGCGAGACGCCGTTCGAGCAGGCCGTGGCGCGCGCGATGAGCACGCCGCTCGGCATCGGCGCGGCGAGCTTCCACACGGGTGGCGACGAGGGGCCCGCGCCGACCGTCTACCTCGGGGTCTTCCGCCGCGACGCGCTCGCGAAGGTCGGCGGCTTCGACGAGCGGTTCGTGCGCGCGCAGGACTGGGAGCTCAACCACCGGCTGCGCGCCGCGGGCGAGACCGTCTGGTTCGACCCGCGGCTCGGCGTCGACTACCGGCCTCGCGGGTCCTACCGCGCGCTGGCGCGCCAGTTCTACAAGACGGGCCAGTGGCGGCGGTTCGTCATGCGGGAGTACCCCGAGACGGCGTCGTGGCGCTACCTCGCGCCGCCTGCGGCGACGGCCGGCGTGGTCGGTGGCCTCGTGCTGGGTGCCGTGGGCGCGACGGTCGGCCCGCGCTGGCTGCTCGCGGGGCTCGCCGCTCCGGTCGGGTACGGCGCGATCGTCGCCGTCGGTGCGGTCGTCGCGGGGCGCGGCCTGCCGGCGGGTGCGCGTCGCCACCTCGGTCCCGTGGTCGCGACCATGCACCTCACGTGGGGCGCGGGCTTCCTGCGCGGCGTGCGGCCGAAGGGCTGACGGCGCGCGGTCAGCGGATCGCCGCGCGCAGCGCGGGCCGGAAGCGGTCGAGGTCGAACGTGAACCGGGAGTTGAAGACGCGGAGGTCGTGGCGCCCGGTGGGCCGCTCCAGGGACGTGCCCCAGAAGTAGTGGAGCTCGTTGCCGTTCGTCGCGGCGATCAGCTCCTCGTTGCTCGCGCCGTAGCCGTCGGCCGCGATGACGACGACGCGCGCCGTCGGCGCGAACATCACGCCGAACATGCCGCTCCCGCCGAACCCCGCGACGCACCTCGCCTGCGCGAACAGTGCGCGCTGCTCGGCGTACGCGTAGTCCTCGGGGTAGACGATCGCGAACCCCTCGTCCGCGAAGAAGCGCTCGACCTGGGGTCGGTCGACGCACGCGCGCTTGTCGCCGCGCCGCGAGACGAAGATGCGGTCGCCGTCCACCGGTGACTCGACCCGGTCGAGCCCGTCCGCCAGCCGGCGCCACGTCTCGGCGAGCTCGGGGTGGGTGTGGTGCGGGTTCTCGAACCGGGGCGTCGCCGCGTAGAGCCGCTCGACCAGCACGCGTTCGCCGTGGCGGACGACCTCGACG
Organism: Cellulomonas alba; assembly: GCF_030362835.1. Lineage (GTDB taxonomy): Bacteria > Actinomycetota > Actinomycetes > Actinomycetales > Cellulomonadaceae > Cellulomonas > Cellulomonas alba. The sequence goes on along the minus strand of NZ_JAUCGQ010000001.1, from coordinate 850,218 downwards.
TCGCCGACGTCGATGCCGAGCGCCGCGAGCATCTGGAGCTGGAAGCTCGCCACGTGGTCCTCGCCGACACCGATGCTGACGAGCGGTCGCACGGCGGGATCGAGCTCGCGGGCCACCTCCCACCCCCAGCATCGCGACAGCACCTCGGTGGTGACGTGCCCGAAGTGGTCGGGGAACTCGGTGTCGAGGTGGAACAGCGCGCCCGCGACCTCCCGCGTCGGCTCGGCCGCGATGTGCGCCCGCACCCGGCCGGTGTGCGCCGTCGCGAACTCGAGCACCTTGCCGTTGTGCAGCCGGCGCTGGTGCGGGTGCCGGAACGTGTCCGGCGTGGCGTAGTCGCCGATGGTCACGAGCTGGCGTGCGGCCACCGTCGCGCCGTCGTAGCGGCGCACCCGCATCTCGGGGACGTGGAACGTGCGGCGCCCGACCTCGCGGAGCCCTTCGCCGTAGGCGGTGACGACGTTCGTCGCGGTGAACGTGAAGGCGGGCTCCTCGTGGACCGTGGCGCCCCACGTCGGGCCGAGCCGGGCGTCGAGCGTCGCGTCGGCCGCCCAGTCGCGCAGCTTGCGCAGGTGGTCGCCGCGCTTGACGACCACGACGTCGCCCCGGACGGTGCGGACGCTCGCGACCGACGCGGCGCGCTCGAGCGACTCGGCGACCACCCCGGGGACCGACTCGGGCTTCGCACCCGCGGGCACGCCGGTCCCGTCCGCGGCGGCCGCGAGGTCGGCGAGCGCCTCCCGCATCACGGGGTCGCGGCCCGACGGTCCGGCCGTGGCGGCGGCGGCGAGGTAGGCGCCCCGGTCGCGCAGGAAGGTGAACAGGTGGAGCAGCGCCGCGTGCTTGTCGTTCGGGCGCTGCGAGACCTCGAGGATCGCGTCGGGCGGCGGGACCTCCATCAGCACCTGGACCCGTGCGGCGGTCTTCGTGGCGACGCGCACGGACACCGACGGTGGCACCGCCGGCGTGGTCGCGCGGCGGACGACGGCGGTCACGTGCGCGGCCGGCAGGTGCGCCGCGAGCGTGCCCGCGAGCGCGGGCGTCAGCTCGTCGGCCACGACGACGACGTGCTCCACGACCGACGCGCGGCCGCCCAGGTGCCCGACCAGCCGCGCCACCGCCGCCGTGGCGTCGAAGTGGTGCCGGGCGGGCGACAGCCGGCGCGGCACGTGCGGCGAGCGGAGCCAGGCGCGCGCCCGGGTGGGCACCCGCCTGATGCGCGATCGCAGGTGGGGCTGCAGGGCGCACCACCCTTCCGGCTCGTCGTCCGTGCGACGACGCCGTCCGGCCGCGCAGCACCGCCGGCGGACTCGCCGCTCCCGTCGACGAGCGACGCTAGGAGCGGCTTCTGAGAGGTGCGTGAGACGGGTACGGACGGGTACGGCCGGGTGCGGTCAGCGGATCGCTGCGCTCAGCTCCGTGCGGAACCGGTCGAGGTCGAAGGTGAAGTCGGAGTTCAGCACCGAGTGGTCGTAGGCCCGCGCGGGCCGGTCCACCGAGGTGCCCCAGAAGTAGTGCAGCTCGTTGCCGTTCGTCGCGGCCATGAGCTCCTCGTTGTTGGCGTGGTACCCGTCACCCGAGATGATGACGACGCGCGCACGGCGGGCGAACATCATGCCGAACATGCCGCTGCCGCCGAAGCCCGCCAGCAGCCGTGCCTGGCTGAAGATCGCGCACTGCTCGGCGTACGAGTACTGCTCCGGGTACACGACGGCGTAGCCCGCGTCGGCGAAGAACGCCTCGATCTCCTCCCGGTTCAGGCACTCGCGCTTGGCGTGCCGGCGCGAGATGAACACGCGCTCGTTGGCGACCGGCGACGGGCCGCGGCCCAGACCGTCGGCGAGGCGGGACCAGACGTCGGCGAGCCGCGGGTGCGTGTGGTGCGGGTTCTCGAACTGCGGCGTCGCGGCGTAGAGCCGCTCGACGCGCAGCCGCTGGCCGGGCCAGATCACCACCGGGTCGCTCATGTCGATCCCCACGCCGGCGAGGAGGTCGAGCTGGAACTGCGCGACGCCCGGCTGGCCCGGCCCGACCGCGACCAGGGGACGCAGGCCCGGCTCGAGGGCACGTGCGTGCTCCCAGCCCCAGCACCGGGCGAGCACCTCCGTGGTGATGTGGCCGAAGTGGTTGGGGTACTCGGTGTCGAGGTGGAACAGCGCGCCCTCGACCTCTCCCGTCGGCTCCCGCGGGACGTCGGGCTGCAGCCGGCCCACGTACGGGGACGAGAACGCCAGCACCTTGCCGTTGTGGAGCCGCCCCTGGTGCGGGTGCCGGAAGCTGTCCGGGGCCACCAGGTCGCCGAGCGTGACGAGCTGGCGCGCGGCGATCGTGGCGCCCTCGTAGACCCGGACGCGCATCTCGGGCACGTCGAACGAGCGCCGGGCGACGTCGACGAGTCCCTCGCCGTAGACGGTGACGGTGTTCGTCGGCTCGAACGTGAACGCGGGCTCCTCGAGCAGCGTCGCGCCCCACGTCGTGCCGAGTCGCGCCGTGAGCACGCCGTCCGCGTCCCAGTCGCGCAGCTTGCGCAGGTGGTCGCCCTGCTTGACGACGACCACGTCGTCGCCGACGCGCGCGAACGAGCGCACCGCGAACGCCCGCTCGCGCGCCTCCGACACCGGGTCGGCGTCCCTGACCACCGGGAGCTCGTCGGGCACCTCGGGCGCGGCGGCGAGCTCCTCGAGGGCCGCCCGCATGGCGTCGCTGTCGGTCGTGGACGCGTCCGCCGAGAGGTAGACGCCGCCGTCGGCGAGGAAGCCGAACAGGCGACGGAGCGCGCCCTGCTTGTCGTTCGGCCGCCGCGAGAGGTCGACGATCGTGTCGGGCGCCGGGACGGCGGCGAGGATCAGCGCGCGCTGCTCGGTCCTCGTGGCGACGTGGACGGTCGCGCCCGGGAGGTCCACCTCCGGTTCGCGGCGCACGATGACGGTCGTGGTCGCGCCGGTGAACGCCGTCGCGAGCGCGTCACGGAGCGCGGCCGACATCGAGTCCGCGATCACGACCACGTCGCGGGGTGTCCGCGGGCCGGCATGCGCGAGCAGGCGGGCGAGGCGCTCGGGGTTGCCGGGCGGGCGTGGGGGCTGCGGCTCACGGCGGCCCGCCGCCGGGCGCACCCAGGCGCGGGCGCGCGAGCGAAGGGCAGCCAGCCGACGTCGTCCCACCTGCACGCCTCGCGCTCCCTCTCCGGATGTGCCCTCGTCCGTCCGACGGTCGCGTGACGCGGGGGGCCCCGATGTGGCGGCGAGACTATCGCCCGGCCGGGCCTCCCGTGCGGCCCTCGCGGAGCTCGTGTCGGCCGGGACCTATGCTCGTCGGCGGTCCCGTGCCGAGAGGAAGCGCAGATGACGATCGCAGTGACCGGGGGCGCCGGCTACATCGGCGCCCACGTGGTGTCGGCACTCGAGGCGGCGGGGCGCGACGTGCTCGTCGTCGACGACTTCTCGACCTCCACGCGCGAGCGCGCCGCCGGACGGGCGCTCGTCGAGCTGGACCTCGCGGCGCCGGGCGCCGCCGACGCGCTCACGGCGGCGTTCACCGACCACGGCGTCGACGCCGTGGTGCACCTCGCGGCGAAGAAGCAGGTCGGGGAGTCGGTCGCCGAGCCGGTCTGGTACTACCAGCAGAACGTGGGCGGCCTCGCCGCGGTGCTCGACGCGTCGCGCGTCGCGGGGTGCCGCCGGCTGCTGTTCTCGTCGTCCGCGGCGGTGTACGGCGAGCCCGCGGGCGGCGCGGTCGACGAGTCCGTCGTCCCGCTGCCCATCAACCCGTACGGCGAGACCAAGCTCGTCGGCGAGTGGCTCGCGCGTGACGCCGGCCGCGCGTGGGGGCTCGAGCACGTCGCGCTGCGCTACTTCAACGTCGCGGGCGCGGGGCGGCCCGAGCTGGGCGACCCGGCGGTGCTCAACCTGGTCACGATGGTGCTGGACCGGCTCGAGCAGGGCCTCGCGCCCGTCGTGTTCGGCACGGACTACCCGACGCCGGACGGCACCTGCGTCCGCGACTTCGTGCACGTCCAGGACCTCGCCGAGGCGCACGTCGCGGCGCTGGCCGCGCTCGAGACGGGCGGGCTCCCGTCCTCCACCTACGACGTGGGCACCGGCCGCGGCGCGTCGGTGCGCGAGGTGCTCGCCGCGCTCGCCGACGCCAGCGGGCTGGACACGACCCCCGAGACGACGGGCCGCCGGCCGGGGGACCCCGCGGTGCTCGTGGCGCGCGCCGAGCGGATCCGCGCCGAGATCGGCTGGGCGCCCCGGTTCGGGCTCGACGACATCGCGGCGAGCGCGTGGGCCGCGTGGCGCGCGCAGCGGGCGCGGGGCGTCGAACCCGTGCGGGCGGCTCGATGACGGCGGGGGCACACGCTCCGCATATGCTCGTCGACGGTCCGTGCCGCCCGACGAAAGAACGTGCATGCCCCCGAGAGTGATGGCCGTCTACGGCACCCGGCCGGAGGCCATCAAGATGGCGCCGATCGTCCAGGCCCTGCAGGGGTCGGCCGTGGGCGTCGACGTCGTCGTCACGGGCCAGCACCGGCACATGCTCGACCAGGTCAACGCGGTGTTCGGCATCGAGCCCGACGCGGACCTCGACATCTTCGCGCACGGCCAGGGGCTCGAGGCGGTCACGTCGCGCACGCTCGACCGTCTGACGCCCGTGCTGCGCGAGCGCGAGCCCGCGGCCGTGATCGTCCAGGGCGACACCACGTCCGCGTTCGCCGCCGGGCTCGCCGCGTTCTACCTCAAGATCCCCGTGATCCACGTCGAGGCGGGCCTGCGCACGCCGACCATCTGGTCGCCCTTCCCCGAGGAGGGCAACCGCCGTCTGCTCAGCCGGATCACGACGCTGCACCTGGCGCCCACGCCGACCGCGCGCGACAACCTGCTCCGCGAGGGCACCGACCCCGCCTCGATCGCCGTCACCGGCAACAGCGTCATCGACGCGCTCCTGACGACGGCCGGCACGAGCCGGCCCATCGCGGACCCGACGCTGGCCGCCACCGACCTCGACGGGCGCCGCGTGGTGCTCGTGACGTCGCACCGGCGCGAGTCCTGGGGCGAGCCGATGGCCCGGACGGCGCGCGCGCTCGCGCGGGTCGCGGACAGCGAGCCCGACGTCACGATCGTCCTGCCGCTGCACGCCAACCCGCGGGTGCGCGACATCTTCGTGCCGGCCCTCGCGGGCCGCGCGAACGTCGTGCTCACCGAGCCCCTCGGCTACACCGACTTCGCGCAGCTGACGGCGCGCGCCGAGGTCGTCGTCACCGACTCCGGCGGCGTGCAGGAGGAGGCGCCGTCGCTGGGGAAGCCGGTGCTCGTGCTGCGCGACGACACCGAGCGCCCCGAGGCGGTCACGGCGGGGACGGCGAAACTGATCGGCACGGACGAGCAGCGGGTCGTCGACGAGATCGAGCGGCTGCTGCACGACGCGGCGCACTACGCGACGATGGCGAACGCCGTGAACCCGTACGGCGACGGGAAGGCTGCGGCGCGCAGCGTGGCGGCGATCGAGCACCTGCTCGGCGTCGGGGAGCGGCTCCCCGACTTCGCCGGCTGAGCGGCGCGCATCTACGGTGAGCGCGGTCGGTGACGCCGACCGGGACGGAAGAGGGGACGTGCAGGGCGTGGTGGACGATCTGACGGTCGCGGTCGTGGGGCTCGGGTACATCGGGCTGCCGACGGCGGCGATCCTGGCGGCGAACGGTGTGCGGGTGCACGGCGTCGACGTGAACCCGCGGACGGTCGAGGCGGTGGCGGCGGGCGAGGTGCCGTTCGTCGAGCCAGACCTGGCCGGCTACGTCGCGCGCGCCGTGGCGGACGGCCTGCTGACGGCCGGGACGCAGGTGCCCGAGGCCGACGTCTACATCGTCGCGGTGCCGACGCCGTTCCTCGAGGACCGGACGCCCGACCTCGGCTACATCCGCTCGGCGGCCCAGGCCATCGCGCCGCGCCTCAAGGCCGGTGCGCTCGTGATCCTCGAGTCGACGTCGCCGCCCGGCGCGACGCGGCAGCTGCTCGACTGGCTGCTGGCCGAGCGACCCGACCTCGTGGACGCCGACGGCGCCTCCCAGGTGCTCGCCGCGCACTGCCCCGAGCGCGTGCTGCCGGGCCGCGTCATGGTCGAGCTCGTGACCAACGACCGGATCGTCGGCGGGCTCACGGCCGAGGCCGCCACGCGCGCGAAGGCCGTGTACGAGATCTTCTGCCAGGGCCAGATCCTGCTGACGGACGCGACGACCGCCGAGATGGCCAAGCTCGTCGAGAACTCGTTCCGCGACGTGAACATCGCGTTCGCCAACGAGCTGTCGCTCATCTGCGACCGCCTCGGCCTCGACGTGTGGGAGCTGATCGAGCTCGCGAACCACCACCCGCGCGTCAACATCCTCCAGCCCGGCCCCGGCGTCGGGGGCCACTGCATCGCCGTCGACCCGTGGTTCATCGTGGCCAGCGCCCCCGAGCAGTCGCGGCTGATCCGGACCGCGCGCGAGGTGAACGACGACAAGCCGGGCTACGTGGTGAACCGCGTCCTCGCCGCGATCGAGGACGTCGCCGAGCCGGTCGTCGCCACCCTCGGCCTCTCGTTCAAGGCCGACATCGACGACCTCCGGGAGTCGCCCGCCCGCAAGATCGTGGCCGAGCTCGCCGACGCCGCGCCGACCGCCGCGGTGCGGGTCGTGGAGCCGCACGTCACGGCCCTGCCGCCCGAGCTCGCGAACCGGCGCAACGTCGAGCTCGTGACGCTCGGCGAGGCGGTCGCGCAGGCCGACGTCGTGGTGCTGCTCGTCGACCACGCCGCGTTCCGCACCGTCCCGCACCTCAAGGACGGCGCCGTCGTCGTCGACACCCGCGGCGCCTGGCGGTGACGACCGCGGCGCGCGGTGCGACGTTCGACGAGCAGCCGCCGCTCGTCGTCACGAACATGTACCCGACGGCCACCGAGCCGTACCGGAACGGGTTCGTGCACCGCCGCGTCGTCGAGTACGCGCGCCAGGGCCTCCGCTGCGACGTCTACGTCGTCCGGCCGGACGAAAGCCTCGAATCCTCGGAGTACGAGTACGAGGGCGTGCGGGTGACCGTCGGAAATGCGGACGACTTCGATCGCGCCGTGTCCCAGATGTCGCGGCGCGTGTACCTCGTGCACTTCGCGAACCCCGAGATGATCCGGCCCGTGCAGAAGCACGCGCCGCAGGCGCCGGTGGTCGTGTGGATCCACGGGTTCGAGGCCGAGGCCTGGCACCGTCGCTGGTTCGGGTTCGTCGACTCGTCGCGCTCGATCAGGGCTGCGCTCGAACGGCGCACGGAGTATTTCGAGCGGCAGAACCGCTTTCTCGCGTGGCTCATCAGCACCGACGAGCTGACCGTGGACACGGTGTACGTCTCGGACTGGTTCAAGCGAAACATCGTCGAGCCGGACCTCAAGGTTTCCTCGCGGCATCCGCACATCATTCCGAACTTCGTGGACACCGAGCTCTTCGCTTATCGCGAGAAAGAGCCGGGCGCCCGGACGAGAATACTTTCCCTGCGTCCTTTCGCGTCGCCCAAGTACGCGAACGACCTCACGGTGGCGGCAATCCTCGAGCTGTCGGGTCGGCCGAGCTTCGACGAGCTCGAGTTCACCGTCATCGGTGACGGGGCGCTGTTCGACCGCGTGACGCGACCGCTGCAGGACCTGCCGAACGTGACCCTCCGCCGCGAGCTGCTCGAGCAGAGCGAGATCCCGGCGCTGCACGCGACCGCCGGGGTGTTCCTCGCGCCGACGCGGTTCGACTCGCAGGGGGTGTCGATGTCCGAGGCGATGTCGAGCGGGCTCGTGCCCGTGTCGACGGCCATCGCGGCGATCCCCGAGTTCGTCGAGGCGGGCGTCACCGGCCTGCTGGCGCCGCCCGAGGACGCCGTGGCGCTCGCGGACCACGTCGAGCGACTCCACGAGAGCCCGGAGCTCTTCGCGCGGCTGTCGCAGGCCGCCAGCGCCGGCATCACGCAGCTGGCCGGCTACGACGCGACGGTCGCCCGGGAGATCCACCTGGTCCGGGCGCGGATGGAGGGCAGCGGCGGTGAGTGACGACATCGACTGGCGGTCCGCCTACGACTTCCTCCTCACGCAGTACGAGCTCACGCTGCGCGCGGTGGCGGGCTCGCTCGAGGAGGTCGAGCAGCAGCTCGTGGCGGCGCGCAGCCCGCGCCTCATCGACGTCGCGGTGCGGTGGGTGAACGAGAACAAGATCGAGATCGTGGCGCGCGCGAGCGGGCCCGAGACCGAGTACGCGTTCGAGATCACCGACGAGGACGGCGGTGCCCGCCGACGCGGGTGGGGGATCGCCAACTCGATGCAGGTCCCCGCGTCGCCCGGCAAGACGATCCTGTGCCGGGTCCGCGCCCGGGCGGTCGGCACGTGGACCGACGTCGAGCTGACGGTCCCGTTCCACTTCGAGGGCGAGCAGGACTAGCGCAGCAGGACTAGCGCAGCAGGACTAGCGCCGAGGCCGCCGGCCAGGGGGTCTCGGGGAGCTCAGGGCTCGAGGTCCTCGCGGACGACCAGCTCCACGAGCGTCGCGGCGCTCACGGCGGTGCTGCGCTCGAGGCGGTCGACCTGTCGCGCGAGGTCCCGAGTGAGCGCCGTCAGCGTGGCGATCGAGCGGCGGTGCTTGTCCAGCGTCACCTGGTACGCCTCCTGGGCGCGCAGCACGCGCCCGAGCGTCCGGCGCGCGAGGAGCGCGAGGAGGACGGACGCCCCGGCGATCGCGCCGAGCGCGAGCGCGAGGACCGCTCCGGCGGGCGAGTCGAAGGCGATCCAGCCGAAGACGGCGAGCACGAGGACCGCGACGAGGCCCGCCCCCGCGACCACGCGGCGGTCGCGGAGCAGCCGCAGCACCCGCGCGCGAGGCGTGCGCGCCGCGCCGGACTTCTTCTTCGCGGGCTTCACCACGACGGCGACGGGCTCGTCGACGCGCGGCGCCGCGGGCGTGGCGGGCTCGGCCGCCGTGCGACCGAGGGCGACCGCGAGCGCCGTGAGGACCGGTCCGGCGGGCTGGCCCTGGCCCGGCGCGCAGACGGTGACGAGCGCGACGCCCGAGACGGCGTCGATGCGCTCGAAGCCGAGGTCGGTCTCGCCGCCCGCGACGCTCGCCGGGGTGACCGCCACGACCACGCGCTGCGGCGCCTCCGCGAGCTCGAGCAGCCGCCGCGCGATGCCTGCGGCGGTGCCGAGGTCGGCGACGAGGACCTGGACGTCGGAACCCGCGACGCCGGTCGTCGCGAGCTCGTCGAGCCCCAGCACCGTGACGTCGTCGAGCTGCCGGATCAGGTCGCCTGCGAAGGGGGAGTCGACGGTGTCGGTCACCAGGACCGACGCGTGCGACGGTGCGTGCGTCGGCGGCGCACCTGCGCCCGTGGCATTCACATGTTCCTCCGGATCGCATCCTGCACGCGGCGGTCACGAGCTCGGCGTGCGGTCGCGTCATAGTACACTCGCGCCTCGTGGAATCCGCCGCGACCTCTACGGCGCTCACCGAAAGCAATGATCGCGAATCTCGCGTGTCCGTGATTGTTGCGACGTATCTGGGCGCCGAAAGAATTGCGGGAGCGCTCCGCAGCCTCGTCAATCAGTCGCTCGATCCGGGCCGTTTCGAGGTCGTGGTCGTCTCGAACGGCCCCGAGGACGGCACGCCCGACGTGGTGCGCCGCTTCCGCGCCGAGCACCCCGAGCACGACATCCGGGTCGTGCGCACGTCGCGGCCGGGCGCGTCGAACGCGAGCAACGTCGGGCTGGCGAGCGCGCGGCACGACTACGTGACCTTCGTCGACGACGACGACTTCGTCAGCCGCGACTTCCTCGCGGGGCTGCTCGCGCACGCGGCGCCGGACGTCGTCGTGGCGGCCGCCTTCGGTGACCACGTCCCGGGGTCGCGGACCGTGGACTTCGGCGGCTACCTGAACCGCTCCGTGCTGCGGTACGCCGGCTCGACGGTCGGGTTCGACGAGCTGCACCACGCGGCGTCCGCGCACGCGGGCAAGCTCGCCCCCACGCGGTTCGCGCGGCAGGTGCGCTTCAACCCGGAGCTGGCCAGCGGGTACGACGTCGCGTACTGGTCGGAGCTGTTCTCGCGGTTCGGCCTCGACCTGCGCGTCGTCCCCCTGAGCGCGCACGCGGTCTACTACCGGCAGCTGCGCGAGGGGTCGGCCTCGCGGACGCTGAGCCGGCGCTTCGTCACGGAGCGGCTCATCGCGATCGGTGTCCTCGACCGTCTGCGCGAGGAGCACCCTGCCTACGCCCGGACGCTGTCGGCGCTGGCGAGCGGCCAGGCGACGCACATCGGCCGCTACCTGCGGGACCACCCCGACGAACGGCACGAGGTGTTCGCCGAGATCGCGGAGCGCGGCCTCGACGAGGACTTCCCGTACCACTCGATGAACGCGCACGCGACGACGGAGCTGGTGATCTCGTACGGCTTCCCCCCGTACCAGGACACGTCCGCGATGGTCGTCGCGCGCCGCATCGCGCTGGCCGACCGCCCGGTCGACGTCCTGACCCACACGATGCGGGGCATCCGCTCGGTCGACGAGCGGTCGCTGGCGCTCGTGCGACGGTCCGTCGGGCGCCGGATGACGGTGCACGGCACGCCCTCCTTCGCGGGCTGGGCCGGCATCGAGCGGTTCGCGACCGAGGGCATGAGCCGCATCGCCGCGCGCGAGGCGGAGCTCGGCGCCTACGAGTCGGTGTACAGCCGGGCGATGTGGCCCGCGGCGCACGTGCTGGGGGCGCTGTGCAAGGCGCGCAACCCCGAGGTGTCCTGGACCGCGGAGTTCTCGGACCCGCTGCTGCACGACGCCGAGGGCCGCGTGCGCGAGTCGGTCGTCGGCCCGTCGGAGATCTTCGACGAGATCGAGGCCGCGTGCGCCGCGCGCGGCGTCGCCCCGACCACGAGCCGCAACCTCTTCGAGTGGCTCGAGAAGATCGCGTTCGCGCTCGCGGACCGGGTCGTCTTCACCAACGTGAACCAGCGCGCGTACATGCTCGAGCACACGCCGGCCCGCGACACGGTCGAGCGTGCGCTCGAGGTGTCCGAGATCTCGCCGCACCCGACCCTGCCGCCCGAGTACTACCGGCTGGCGCCGAGCGGCTACCGGCTCGACGCCCGCAAGGTGAACATCGGCTACTTCGGCGTCTTCTACTCGGTGCGCGGCGTGGGCGACCTGCTCGCGGCGATCCAGGGCCTGTCGCCCGACGAGCGTCGGCGCGTGGCGCTGCACGTCTTCACGGACAAGCCGGACGAGACGCGCGCGGTCGTCGACGCGGCGCGCGTCGGCGACGTGGTCGTCGTGCAGCCGTACATCCCGTACTTCGAGTTCCTCGAGCTCTCGACGCACTTCGACTGGCTCGTCGTGGCGGACGCCCGCGTGGCGCACACGCACGGCGTGAACCCGTACCTGCCCTCCAAGCTGAGCGACTACCGCGGCTCGGGTGCCCGCATTTGGGGCCTCGTGGAGCGGGGGAGCGTGCTCGACACGCTCGACCTGGATGCCAAGACCGAGCTCGGGGACGTCGATGCCGCACGCGAGATCCTCCGGAACACCTCGTCCCGTGTCACCGCCTAGCCTGGGCCCCGTGCAGAGGACGTCGCGGTGACCGGTCAGTCGGGCAGCGGGCGGCACGGCGTCTCCGTCGTGCTGACCGTGGAGTCCGCCGACGCGGCGCTGGCGGAGACGCTCGCGGACCTCGCCGCCCAGACGCTCGACCCGGCGCGGTTCGAGGTCGTGGCCGTGGTGGCCGACGACCGAGCGGCGCAGGCGGTGGCGTCGTGGCGCGGCACGGTCGCCGTCCCGGTCCGGACCGTCGCGGTCGCGGACGCGCGCTCGGGCGGCCGACGGTGGGGCATGGCCGCGGCGCGGCAGCGTTACGTGACCGTCGTGGAGCCGGGCGAGCGTCTGGGTCCCCGTCACCTGGAGCTGTTGCTCGCGGCGGCGCGTCCGGGCGCGGTGGCCGTGGCGCCCGTCGCGACGCGCACGCTCGACGGCGCCCGGCACGCGCGGACGCGGGCGACCGTGCAGCTCATCGGCTGGGCGGGCGGCCAGACGACGTTCGCCGAGCTCCCGGCCGCCGCCGCGCACGGACTCGGTCGGATCGTCGAGACGGAGTGCGCGCGCTCGGTCCCCGCCGACCTCGCGGGCGAACCGCTCGTCGCGTGGTGGGCGTACGTCATCGCCGCGGGCGAGCTCCGCGTCCGCGTCGTCGACGACGTGCTGGGCGCGACGGTCGTCGAGCCCGCCGGCCCCGCGACCGCCCCCGAGCGGGTCGCCCGGCACCTCGACGCGATCGAGGCGGTGCGTCGGCTGGATGCGCTCGTGCCGGACGCGGTGCCCGCGCTCGATCGCGTCGTCGAGCTCGAGGCGGGCGCGATCGGCGCCCTCGTCAACGGGTCCCCGGAGGCCTGGCGCGACGCGTCGTCGGCGGCGGAGGCGCGCTCGATCGCGCGCTTCCCGCGGGCCGAGCTGAACGCCGGCGCGGCACGCGACCTCGTGATCGCCTACGCGTTCGCGCCGTTCGTCGACACCTCGGCGACCGTCGTCGCGCGGCGGGTCGCGGTCGGTGGACGACCGGTCGACGTCGTGACCCAGGACATGACGGGCAGGTGCGCGGTCGATCCCGCCGCCGACCTGCTCGTGGACGACGTGGTCGGTCTCCGCATGGTGGTCGGCGGCCCGCCGGCGTGGGCCAGCTGGCGGCACATCGAGGCGTTCACGCGCGGGGCGATCGAGCAGATCGAGGCCCGCGAGGCGCTCGCCGGCCGGTACGACTCGGTCTACAGCCGCGCCATGTGGGCCGCGTCGCACGTGGTCGGCGCGCTGTACAAGGTCCGTCACCCCGAGGTGCCGTGGGTCGCGGAGTTCTCGGACCCGCTGCAGTTCAACGCCGAGGGCGAGCGTCGGCTGGGCCCGATCACCGCGAGCGCGATCTTCGACGAGATCGAGGCGGCCTGCGCGGCGCGGGGTGTCCCACGGACCGAGAGCCGGAACCTCTTCGAGTGGGTCGAGAAGATCGCGTTCGCGCTCGCGGACGAGGTCGTCTTCACGAACCCGAACCAGCGACGGTTCATGCTCGAGCGCAGCCCGGTGCCGGCCCTGGTCCCGCGCGTGAGCGAGCGGTCGCGCATCGCACCGCACCCCACGCTCCCGGCGCGGTTCTACGACCTCGAGGCGAGCGACTACCGGCTCGACCCCGGCACGGTGAACCTCGGCTACTTCGGGGTCTTCTACTCGGTGCGCGGCATCGGCGACCTGCTGCTGGCGCTCGACGGGCTGACCGACGAGCAGCGCGCGCGCGTCGTGGTCCACATCTTCACCGACAAGCCCGACGACGTCCGGCCGCTCGTGGCTGCGCACCCGGCGGCGGCGTCGGTGCGGGTCGGACCGTACGTGCCGTACCTCGAGTTCCTCCACCTCTCGACGCGGTTCGACTGGCTCGTCGTCGCCGACGCACGTGTCGGCGCGATCCACGGCGTCAACCCGTACCTGCCGTCGAAGCTGAGCGACTACCGCGGGTCGGGCGCCAAGATCTGGGCGCTGTACGAGCCCGGCAGCGCGCTGAGCCGCGAGCAGGTGGACGCGCGCTCCGAGCTCGGCGACCCGGAGGCGATCCAGCTCGCGCTCGAACGCGTGCTCGAGCCGGCGCCCGACGGGCTCGCCGTCACGCCGCCCGCCGACCGGGGCGCCCGGTGACGCACCTCGGCGCGCCGGGAGCGGGGTCCGCGTGAGCCGGTGGTCGGGCCTGCGCGGCAAGGTCGCGCAGGCGCTCGAGACGCGGCAGCCGCACGACGACTCGCCGGTGCTGCTCGCCGCGGTGCACGACGGCCGGACGCTCGACGTGGTGGTCCGCGCGGCCGCACCGGCGTCGCTGGTGCTGACGTGCGGCGACGCGGTCGTCGACGTCCCGCTCGACGACGCGGGCGCGGATGCGGTGCGCGGGCTGCTCGACACCGCGACGCTGCCGTGCGCCGGCACGTGGTCGGTCGCCCTGCGCGCCGGGGACGGCGCCGCGATGCCGCTCGCGCACCGTCCGGAGCAGCGTCAGGACGGACCCGCCCGCGCGCAGGACGGCCCGCTGAGCCTGCTCGCGGCCAGGGTGGCCCGGCTGGCCGCGGGGACGGGCGGCCGGCTCGTGCTCCACGTCGAGGACGTGCAGCCGCAGCCCCTGGTGGTCGACGTCGTCGCGACGCCCGAGGGCGTCGTCCTGGGCCTCGGCGGACCGGTGGGCGACGGCGACGAGGTGGTCGCGCGGTCCGACGACGGCGGCGCGGTGGTGCTCGGCGTGGTCGCGGGCGGCGCCGCGCGGTGCCCGCTCTCGCGGCTGACCGCCGACCCCCACGGCCCGGTCGCGTGGCGCGTGGTGCTGCGCCGGGGCGGGACCGAGCACGCGCTGCGGTTCCACGTCGGCGACCTCGGACGACCCGGTGCGGCCATCAAGTTCCCGGCGCTCGACCTGGCGGAGAACGCGGGCGTCGTGCGCCGGCGCCCCGTGCTCGCGGGTGGCGCCTTCGCGATCGACGTGCGCGTGCAGGGAGGTGGCGCGTGAGGATCGCGTTCCTGGTGGGCTCGGCTCCCGCGGCGTCCGGGCCCGACCGGGTCCTCGCCGACGTCGCCGCGTGGCTCGCGCGGCACCACGACGTCGAGCTCCTCGCGCTGCGCCCCGGCGCGGGCCACGCAGCGCCGGTCGACCGGCTGGCCGTACGCGTGCTCGCACCCGCCGGTGAGCGCGAGGGGGCGGGCCCGTCCCGCCTGGTGCCGCGAGCCTGGGCCACGGGGTTCGACTCCTCGACAGACGCCGCGCTCGACGCTGCGCTGCGCGACCTGCGCGCCGACGTCGTGGTCGCCGCCTCGGACGTGCTCGCGGGCCTCGCGCTCGACCTGCTGCCGCGCGGGACGCGCGTCGTGCTGCACGCGACGTCGGCCGCGACGGGAGCGGGCACGGGTCCGCTCGACGTCCACGGTCCGCGGCTCGCGGCCGTGCTCGCGCCCTCGGCCGCGGTGCGCGACGCCGTGGTCGAACGACTGCGGGAGCTCGCACCGCCGGTCGACGCCGTGGGACCCGTGCTGCCCGCGGGGCACCTGCCGCGTGCGGGTCGCGTGAACCCGCTGGTCGTGGCCGTCGCCGGCGTCGGTGCCGACGAGGGCACGGCCGACGTGATCGCGGGGTTCGCGCACGTCCGACGCGCCCACCCGGACTGGCGGCTGCGCGTGCTCGGCGGCTCGGCGTGGCGCGAGGCGTGGCAGCGCCTCGTGTGGCGGCACCGGCTCGACGGAGCGGTCGACCTCGTGGGCGACGTCGCCGACGTCACCGCCGAGCTGGCGAAGGCCAGCGTTCTCGTCGCGGCCACGGACGGTGGGGGAGACCTCGTGACGGGGCTCGCGGTGGGTCTTCCCACGGTCGTGCGCGCGAGCGGCGCGGCGCCGGGTGCACCGTCGCTCGTCGTCCCCGACGGCTCCGCCGGCGGAGTCGGCGCGGGCATGCGTGCGCTCGTCGGCGACCGCGCGCTCGCGGACCGGCTCGCGGCCGAGGGGCTGAGTGCGGCGGCGTCCTTCGACGTGGACGCGGTCGGGCCCCGCTGGCTCGAGGTGCTCGAGGCGGTGGCGGCCGGGCGGGCCTGGAACGCCACGGTGACGGCCCCGGTCGAGCCGCCGGCGCGGCGCGCGGCCCGTGGACCGGTCGCGCACGTCGAGGACGCGCTCGTCGCCGCCGTCCGCGACGCGTGCGCGCGCGCGGGGTTCGCGGCGGCCGTCGTCGAGCGCGAGCCCGGTCCGGGCCGGGTCGTGGCCGTCGACGCCGGTGCGCGTCCGGTCGTGCTCGACGCGCTGCGCACCGCCCCCGGTGCGGCGGACCTCGCCGTGAGCGGCACGCTTCGCGGTGACGCGGTGCTGGTCGACCCGTGGTCGCCGGCGGCGGGCCCAGCGCCCGCGGCGCTCGCGCAGGCCGACACGATCACGGCCCACCGCGCGGGCCGCGTGGGCGGCGTCGCGAGCGCGGACCTCGTGGTCCAGGCCTGGCGTGCCGACGGCGACCTGATGGTCAGCCCGGGCCCGAACCGGCGCGCGCAGCTCGTGGGCACGGACGCGTGGCGGCGGTGGGCGGCGGAGACGGGCGCGGCGCACGTCGAGCCCGAGTACCCGTTGTGGGACGAGGTCACGTTCCCCGTCGACGTCGTCTACACGTGGGTCGACGGCACGGACGCACGGCTCGCGGCCGAGCGCGCCGAGCACCTGACGCGGACGGGGCGTGGCTCGGCGGACGACGGCGTGCGGGCCGCGCGGTTCGCGAGCCGCGACGACCTCTACTACTCGCTGGCCGCGGTGCGGCGGAACCTCCCGTGGGTGCGCCGGGTCTTCCTCGTCACGGACCGGCAACGGCCCGAGTGGCTCGAGCGGCTCTTCCCCGAGGTCACCGTCGTCGACCACCGCGAGATCTTCCCCGACCCGTCGGTGCTGCCGGTGTTCAACTCGCACGCGATCGAGGCGTGCCTGCACCGCGTGCCCGACCTCGCGGAGCACTTCCTCTACCTCAACGACGACGTCATGGTGGTGCGCCCGCTGCCTGCGGGACGCTTCTTCACGTCGACGGGAGCGCCGAGGTTCTTCCCGTCGACCGTGAAGATCGGGTACGCGACGCCCGACGACCAGCCCCACATGCAGGCCGGCGAGCGCAACCGCGAGATCGTCCGCCGCGAGCACGGCGTCGAGATCGTCGAGGCGCTGCAGCACACGCCGCACGCCCACCGGCGCGACGTCCTGCTCGACCTCGAGCGCCGGTTCCCCGACGACGTCGCCCGCACGCGCGCGTCCCGCTTCCGGGCGGGCTCCGACCTCGCGCTGCTGTCCTCGCTCGCGCAGTACCTCGGCTTCCTCGAGGACCGCTACCAGCGCGACGAGATCGCGTACCGGTTCTTCCCTGTGCGTTCGCTGTTCTCCGCGGCGACCGTCGACGCCGTCCTCGCGGACGAGCTGCTCGACGTGCTGTGCCTCGGCGAGCCCGGCGCGTCGGAGCGCGCGCGCCCGGGCACGGAGGAGCGGCTCACGGACTTCCTGGCCGCGCTGCTGGACGTGCCGACGCTCGCGCAGGCGATCGCGCAGGCGCCGGCCTGACGCGGGCGGCCGACGGACGCCGGGCCGCACGCCCGGCCGCCGAGGGCGGCGTGGACAGCGTCGACGGACGGGGCGCCGGGAGCCGCTCGACTATCCTGCCTCGGTGCCCTCGAACGTCCTCGTCCGTGCTCGTCGTGCCCCCAGGAAGCTGCTCCGTCGCGTGCTGCCACCGACGCTGCACCCCGCGGTCGGGCTCGACGCCGCACCCGAGCTCGCTCGGATCCGCTACGCGCTGACGGGGACGACGCTCGAGCTCGACGGTCTGTACGCGGCGCCCGGCGCGCGCGTGCTGGGGCTCGAGGCGACCGTCTCCGGCGGGCTCACCAAGTTCGACGCCGCGAACGAGCGGTCGGACGGCGGCGCGTTCGTGTTCCGCGTCGACGTCGCCTCGCTGGCGACGACGCTCGGCCTCGAGCAGGAGGCGAACGTCGAGCTCTGGCTCGTCGCCGAGGCGCCGACCGGCCGCGTCCGGACCCGGCTCGGCCGGTTCACGTCGACGCAGCGACCCGCCACGCCGCAGGTCACCGAGGTCGACGGCGTGCGGGTCGCGGTCGAGACCACCCTGCGGCACAACCTCGTCCTGCGCTTCGGGCCGCCGTCCCCGCGCCGGCCCGCCGTGACGACGCGCCGGATCCAGCCGACGCGCGCCGGCCGGCTCCACCTCGAGCTCGAGGTGGGCGCCGACGACGTGCCGGCCGAGGACGTCGCCCTCCTCGCGGTCGGCCGCCAGACGCACGAGCGGTACCTCGTGCCGCTGCCCACGCCGACGGCCCACGTGCGCAGCTCGAGCTACGGACGGCTCGTCGTCGACGTGCTCGCGGACGTCGACCTCGGCGCCGCGCTCGACCGCATGGGCGACGTGGAGGACACGCTCGACCTGTTCGTGGCCCTGCGGCCCGGTGCCGACGACGAGGTGCTCGCCCGCGTGCCCGGCGTGCGCGGCCTGCGCGGCCGGCGCCTGCGTTCCGCTCCCGTGCCGCGCGGCGACGGCTCGGACACGACGCTGCTGGTGCCGTACCTGACGTTCCGCGGCCGCAGCCTCAGCTACCGCATCGAGCGGTTCACCACCGCGAACTACCGCTACCTGCGCCGCCTGTCGCGCCTGGGGTGGGTGTTCGTCCTGACGCGGCCGTTCACACGCGTCTGGCTGATCGGCGAGGTCCCGTACAAGGCGCAGGACAACGGCTTCCAGCTGTTCCGCTACGTGCGCCGGACGCACCCTGAGCGCCGCGCGTACTACGTCATCGACGCCGGCTCGCCCGACCGCGCGCGCGTCGCCGAGTTCGGCAACGTGGTCGACCGCTTCTCGCGGGAGCACATCCGGGCGACGTTCATGGCGTCGCGCCTCATCGGCTCGCACCACGCGGAGTACCTGCTCGCCTCGCGCGACCGCCGCGCGGCGCGCTGGGCGCGCGGTGTGCGCGTGTTCCTCCAGCACGGCCCGACGGCGAGCAAGAACGTGGTGCCGAACTACGGTCGCCAGGGCACCGCCGAGCGGCCGACCGAGCGCTTCCTCGTCACGTCCGACCTCGAGAAGCGGATCGTCGTCGAGGACTACGGGTACCGCCCGCACCAGGTGAGCGTCACGGGCTTCGCGCGGTTCGACCAGCTGTTCGCGCGCGACGTCGAGCGCGAGCCCGTCGTGCTCGTCATGCCGACGTGGCGCGACTCGCTGATGCTCGAGGACGTCTTCCTCGCGAGCGACTACTTCGCCAACTGGCACGGCTTCCTGCAGTCGCCCGCGCTCCAGGAGCTGCTCGGCCGCGCGGGGCTGCGCGTCAAGCTCGTGCTGCACCCGAACATGCGCAAGTACGCCGACCACTTCGAGTCGGACCTCGTCGAGCTCGTGCGCCAGGAGGAGGTGGACGTCCAGCGCCTGCTCAAGTCGAGCGCGGTGCTGATCACCGACTTCTCGAGCGTGTCGTGGGACTTCAGCTACCTGCGGCGCCCGGTGCTGTTCTTCCAGTTCGACCGCACGGAGCTGGTCGGCAAGCGCGCGCCGCACATCGACTTCGACACGATGCTCCCGGGCCCGATCCTCGACACCCCGGACCGGCTGGTGGCGGCCCTCCAGGACGCGGTCGACCGCGACCTGACGATGACCGACGAGCACTACGCGCGCGCCCGCGCCTTCCTGACGTACGACGACCGCAACAGCTGCGCGCGCATCTACGACGTGGTGCGCCGCTCCTGGAACGCGAAGGTCGCGCTCGAGCGCGTGCGGAACAACCCGACGGTCCAGCTCGGGTGGCGCGTGTTCCGGCGCAGCCCGCAGTACTGGCCCGTCGTCCGCGCGCTCGCATGGTTCGGGCGGCTGCTGCCGCGCACCGACGTGGTGCTGTTCGAGGCCGACCGCGGCATGGGCTACGGCGACTCGCCGCGCTACCTCTACGAGCGGCTGTGCGCCCGCGAGCACGGGCTGCGCCTCGTGTGGGCGAACAACACGACGCTGCGCCTCACCGACCCGAGCACGGTCAAGATCACGCGGCACTCGGCGCGCTACTGGTGGACCGCGTCGCGCGCCCGGTACTGGGTCAACAACCAGAACTTCCCCGCCGAGCTGCGCAAGTCGCCGCGCACGCGATTCCTGCAGACGTGGCACGGCACGCCGCTGAAGAAGATGCAGCACGACGTCGAGAACATGCTCGGTCGCGACGAGGAGTACCAGGCGCGGGCCGCGCGCCTGACGAGCTACTGGGACGCGCTCCTGTCCGCCAGCCCGTACGCGACGGCGGCGTTCCGCAGCGCGTTCCGGTACGAGGGTCCGATCCTCGAGCGCGGCTACCCGCGCAACGACGTGTTCTCGTGGCCGGGCGCCGAGC
Organism: Cellulomonas alba; assembly: GCF_030362835.1. Lineage (GTDB taxonomy): Bacteria > Actinomycetota > Actinomycetes > Actinomycetales > Cellulomonadaceae > Cellulomonas > Cellulomonas alba. The sequence continues at coordinate 830,273 of NZ_JAUCGQ010000001.1, read as the reverse complement.
AGCGCGTGGCCCGCCTGCGGGCGCGGCTCGGGCTCGTCGACGACCCGCGCCGCGTGGTGCTGTACGCCCCGACGTTCCGGGACGACGCCCGCGACGGCGTGCACTGGCGGCACGACCTGGCGCTCGACCTCGGCCTGCTGCGTGAGCGCCTCGGCCGCGACGTGGTGCTGCTCGTGCGGTTCCACCAGCTCGTGCGCGACCAGCTCCCGGCCGAGTGGTTCGACTCCGACTTCGTGGTCGACGCGTCGCGCTACCCGGACGTCCAGGAGCTCCTGATGGCCTCGGACGTGCTCGTGACGGACTACTCGTCGCTGTTCTTCGACTACGCGGCGCTCGGGCGTCCGATGGTCTTCTTCGCGTACGACCTCGAGCGGTACCGCGACCAGCTGCGCGGCTTCTACCTGGACTACGACTCGCAGGTGCCGGGGCCGATCGTGACGACGAACGAGGCGCTGGCCGACGTGCTCGCGGACCTCGACGCCGCGTGGGCGCCGTACGTCGACCGCCTCACCGAGTTCCAGCGGACGTACGGCCCGCTCGACGACGGCGGGGCCAGCGACCGCGTGCTCGACGAGTTCTTCCGTTCCGCGATCGGCCCGGCCCCCGCCGGCGTCGACCTCAGTCGGTCGGCGCGACCGGTGCCGAGGTCTGCCGTCGGATGAGCCGCGACGCGCGGCGCGCGACCGAGCCCGAGACCCGGGCCTCGACCGCGGTCAGGCGCTGCGCGAGCCCCTCGTTCGCGGCCCGGAGGGCGTCGATCTCGTCGCCGCGCCGGCCGAGCTCGCGGTAGAGCCAGTCGGTGCGGTCGAGCGGGTGCTTCTTGGGTGCCCGCGTGACGGCGTGCACCGGGCCGGGGAGCTCAGCGGCCGCGACGCGGGCGTCGTAGCGCTCCAGCTGGCCGGGGTCGTCGAGCGCGTGCTCGAGGCCGTGCCGGTGGAGGTACGACTCGAACGTGCGCCAGCGCTCGGGGTGCCCCGCGTTGAACGCCGAGTAGTCCGCCTGCTCGTAGAAGTGGGTCGCGTCCTCGTGCGCCTCGACGTCGGTCACCAGGCGGTGCGGGATGCCGTGGTAGCGCGCGAGCTCGAGCGTGCGCGTGTCGTGGGCGAGGAGCAGCGCGGGCGTGCCGGCGAGGACGGCGGCGACGTTGCCGTGGATGCGGTCGCCGAACGCGAAGTCGATGGTGCGCTCGTACGCGATCCACGGCTCGGGGTCGACGAAGAACCGCGCGAGGTCGTCACGGAACACGGGGTGGCTCGGGTGGAACGGCATGGGGTCGGGCTCGGGGAAGTCCGCGAGCTGCGTGCCCCAGAGCATCAGGCCGAGCGTCTCGTGGTCCTGCGGCACGTAGCGCAGGTTCCGGAACTTGCCGACGTGCCTGCCGAGGACGGCCGCCATCTCGCCGACGCGCGGCGTGACCGAGAAGCTCACGCGTGCGGACCGGTCGATGGTCTCGGTCGGCTTCTCGACGCGGACGTCGGGGCCGTGCAGGAACATCGACGGGCAGCCGATGACCTCGACGTCGCGGAAGCCGAGCCGGCCGAGGTAGTCGGCCGTCAGCTCGCCGCGGACGCCGATCGACGGCGAGTGGTCGAGCACGGCCTTGACGAAGCGGCGCACCGCGTCGTCGACCACGGGGTTCGGGCGCGCCTCCTCGCCGACCTCGGCCTGCATGCCGATCGACAGGATCGTGACGGGGACCGTGAGCCCCTCGATCAGCGACGTGAGGATCTCGAGCTGCCGCAGGAAGCCGCGGCGGAACGAGTTCGCCATCGGCAGCACGACGTGGTCCCACTGCTCGTTGACGCGCTCCGGGCGCTCGCCGCGCAGCCCGAGGCCGCGCGACACCACGGTCACGTCGGAGCGCGTGAGGAGCCGGTGCGACGCGTAGCTGAACAGGAGGTTGCCGCTGTTGCCGCCGTACACGTTGGTCGCGTAGGTCGTCTCGGGCGACAGGCGGACCCAGGGGTCCTTGCCCGAGCGCAGCAGGATCCGCTTCACGTCTGCCTCTCGTCGTGGTGGGGCCCGACCACGCGCCGCGACCGGGGAACATTCTTTGCGAGTTGCCTGGATGAGTCCAATGCGCCTGCCCGGAGCCCGCGGTGCGTCGCGGGCCGAGGACGTGCGCAGGGCGGGGAAGCGGTGTGCAGGGCCGCCGCCCGGGCACGGGTCGTCGCGGTGCCGCGGTTAGGCTGGAGGGTCGAGACCGGCGAGCCGAGGCAGGCGGCCGCCCGCGTCCGTCCCCCCACCCGACCTCCGACCCTCCCGGGAGCCGAGCACCATGACAGCGCGCGCGAGCACGGTCCGCGAACCCCTGCGGGCGGCGCACGCGAGCGGGGCGGCGACGCCGTGACGGCCCCCGTCCTCGTCGAGCGCGAGGCGGCTCCGCCCACCGGCCGTCCCCGGTCGCGCACGCGTCCCGAGATCCAGGCGCTGCGCGCGCTCGCGGTCATGCTCGTCGTGCTCTACCACCTGTGGCCGACCCGGCTGACGGGTGGGTACGTCGGCGTCGACGTGTTCTTCGTGATCTCGGGCTTCCTCATCACGGGCCACCTGCTGCGGGAGGCGACCACCTCGGGTCGCGTCCACCTCGCGCAGTTCTGGGCGCGCCGCGCGCGGCGCCTGCTGCCCGCGTCGCTGCTCGTGCTGGGCCTGACCGCCGTCGCGACGCTCGTGTGGGTGCCGCGCGCGCTGTGGCACGGGTTCCTCGTGGACACCGCGGCCGCCGCGACGTACGTCGTCAACTGGGCGCTCGCGGCGCAGTCCGTGGACTACCTGGCCGCCGACGCCGCCGCGTCGCCGGTGCAGCACTACTGGTCGCTGTCGGTCGAGGAGCAGTTCTACCTCGTGTGGCCGCTGCTGGTCGGGCTCGCGATCTGGTGGTCGGTGCGGCGGCCCGCGCGGCGTCTGGTGGCGGTGGGTGCCGTGCTCACGCTGACGACCGTCGCGAGCCTCGTCTGGTCGCTCCACCTGACCGGCGCGTCGCCGTCGACCGCCTACTTCGCGACCACGACGCGCGCCTGGCAGTTCGGTGCGGGCGGGTTGCTCGCCGTCGCCGAGCTCGTCCTGGCCGGGCGGGCGACCGGCCGCAGGGTCGCGCCCGACGCGCGCCGCGACCGGCTGACCGCGTTCGCGTGCGCCGGCGTGCTCGCCGTGGGCGTCGCGCTGATCGGGTGGGCCGCGCTGCGCTTCGACGGCGGGACGCCGTTCCCCGGCACCGCCGCGATCGTCCCGGTCGTCGGAGCGATCGCCGTGATCGCGGCGGGGGCGCCGTCGGCGACGCGCGTCGGCACCGGACCGCTCGGGCTGCGGCCCGTGCAGTGGCTCGGCGACGTGTCGTACTCGACGTACCTCTGGCACTGGCCGCCGATCATCCTGCTGCCGTACGCGCTGGGCCGGACGCTCCACACCGCCGACAAGCTCGTGCTGCTCGCCGTCGTGCTCGTGCTCGCGGGGGCGACCAAGCGCTGGGTCGAGGACCCGGTGCGCCACGCCAGCGGCCCTTGGCGCCGGCCGCGCGTGACGTTCGCGTGGGTGGTGCCCGCCATGGCGGTCGTCGTCGCGATGTCCGCGTGGGGCGTCCAGCAGGGCGACGAGGCCGCGCACACCGCGGCGCAGCAGGTGGCGGCGATCGAGAAGGCGCCGCCGAGCTGCTTCGGTGCCGCGTCGATGGACCCGGCGCTCGCGAACTGCCCCGACCCCGCGCTCAAGGACGTCATCGTCCCGAACCCCTCGACGGCCTCGGGCGACTTCGCCGGCGTGTCGTGCTGGGTCAGGAACGACTCGGCGGCCCTCGAGAGCTGCTCGTACCCCGCCAAGGGCGCCACCGGCCGCGTGCCGCACGTCGCGCTCGTCGGCGACTCGCACGCGCGCGCCATGCTGCCTGCGCTGATCGTGCTGGCGAACGAGGGCAAGCTCAGCCTCGACACGTACCTCAAGGGCAGCTGCCAGTGGTCCACCGCGGTGCCGGCGGGCGACAAGGCGACGGTCGACAGGTGCCTCGAGTGGCGCACGAAGCTCCACGGGCGGCTGACCGCTCACCCGGGCGAGTACGACGCGATCGTGACCGCCGCGCTGTCCAAGGAGCAGTTCCAGGTGCCGGCCGGCCAGACCCGCGAGCAGTACGCGAGCCGCGGGCTCGCCGCCGCGTGGAAGCCGCTCGCCGAGGCGGGCGTGCCGATCGTCTACATCCGCGACAACCCGATCCACACGTCCGACCCGAACACCTGCCTGCAGACCAAGGGCAAGGATGCGCCGCAGCGGTGCGACATCACGCGCAAGCAGGCGTTCGCGACACCGGACCCGCAGGTGGCGGCCGCGAAGCTCGTGGGGTCCGACGTCTCGGTGATCGACCTGACGAGCTTCTACTGCACGGCGACCACCTGCCCGGCGGTCATCGGCGGCGTCGACGTGTACCGCGACCCGCACCACGTGACCGAGACGTACGTGCGCACGCTCGCGCCGTACCTCGGCAAGCAGCTGTTCGCCGACCTGGCCCGCGGCCGCGGCTGACCGACCGCGGGCCGCGGCCCGGCCTCAGCCCTCGGTGGCCCGGCCGGCGTGGCGCTCGAGCGCGTCGACCGCGCGCTCGGCCGCGTGGCCGTCCTGCAGCGCGCAGCACCGGACGCGGAACGCGGACCAGTCCGGCGCCGCGTGCGCACGCAGCGCGGTGACGAGCTCGGCGCGGTCGACGGCCGGCGCCGGCGTCACGGCGCGCAGGTCGTCCGGCGTCCCCGTGCCCGCGGCCCGGCCGATCAGGTGCACGTCGCCGCGCGTGAGCACGAGGTCGAGTGCGCCCGACAGGTGGTTCGTCACGTGCGTGTCGGCTCCGACCACCGCGGTGAGCACCGCGACGGGGACCGCGACGTCCCGACCGTCGGCGCCGGCGCGGCGCACCCGCCGGCCCTCGGACGTCAGCACGGCGTACCCGGCGCCGAGGTCGCGCGCGAGCGCTCCGGTGTCGACCCGTGCGATGCCCTGCGGCACGGGCGACCACAGGACGACCCGCACGTCGTCGGCGAGGCCCAGCACCGCCGCGAGCTCGGCGCGGACCGCGGCGGCGTCCGCACGCACGAGCGCGTCGGCACCCGGGGTGCCCACCCCGGCGACCTCACCGGGGTAGCCCAGGCCGCGCCGGAGTGCGGGGGTGGCCCACGACCCTGGGCTCAGCAGGAGCGACCACTGGCCCGCGTCGTGCACGAGCTGCGCGAGGTCGGTCGGTCGGATGCTGCCGAGGTCGTGGCCGATCCGCCCGAGCGGTCGCGCGTGGCCCGTCTGCAGCACGGTCTGACCGGGCCGGCGCTCGAACGCGGCGGGCAGCGGTCCGTCGCACACGACCAGGCGGGCGCGGCCGAGCGTCTCGTGGAACGCGCGCGACCCGACGAGCAGGGTGGGCGCGCCCTCCGGCGTCGCGACGGAGGCGTCACCGACGGCCCAGAGCACGCGGTCGGCGCTGCCCCGCCGCGCGAGCTCGTCGACCACGGCGCGCGGCGACTCGAGCGCTCCGTCGCCGGTCTGCAGCACCACGACCTCGTCGGTGAGGGGCGTCTGACGCGTGAGCGCAGCAGCCTCGGCCGCGACGCGACGTCGCCGGCCCCGGCCGGTCTCGTCGGGCGCGAGCGCGGGTCGCACCTTGACCGCGACGCGGTCGCCGCTCGCCGGGCTCAGCTCGACCAGGCCCTCGGGCGTCGGCACGCGCTGCGGCAGCAGCGCGGACGCGTCGGGCGTGAGACGCGCCGCGCCGCCCGTGTCGGTCCCCGACCAGACGAGCGCCGGCCGGGCATCGGCCGGCAAGGGGCGGCGGACGCCGTCGGAGGAGGGGGCCGTGAGCGGCACCGTGGCCGTGAAGCGCGCGCCGTCGCGGCGCACCGCGTGCCGGACGTCGTCGCGCGCTCCGCCCTCGGCCGGCTCGAGCCCGAGCGAGGCGTCGGTGACCGTCCCGCGCACCGTGCCCGCGACCTCGAGCACGGGGCCGGGCGCGACCGCGAGCGAGTCGACCTCGAGGCCGGTCGACGCCGGCTCGACGACCAGCCGCCCGCGACGATCGGCGCGTGCCGCGACGCCGGCCTCCGAGAACGACGCGGGCGCGTGCGGGACCGACCACACGACGGCAACCGAGCCCGCGGCGGTGCTCGCCCGGACGGTCCGCCGTCCGCCCTCGGCGGGCACCGCGATCCGCAGCGTCGCGCCGTCGGACCGGTTCTCCACCTCGACGAGGGCCGCCTCGTCGGACGGCTGCAGCGACGCCGACCGCACCGGTCCGGTCGCCGCGACCTCGACGACCGCGACGTCGCCCTCCCACCGCACGGCCGTCGCGCGCACGGCGGGGTGCGTCACGCGCAGCTCGACGGGTTCGCCACCACCGCCGGCCACCTGGAGCAGCACGCCGCCGTCGAGGGCGCGGGCCGGCGTGCGGGGCGCGGATGCCCGCGCCACGACGGGACGCTCGCCCTCGTCGCCGGTCGTGACCCGCCACCCCAGGTCGCCCGGCACGTCGAGCAGCCGGCGCACGGGCACCCGGGCCGCGAAGCCGCGGCCCGCCGCGGTGTCGGGCGCCTCGGGAACCTCCGCCGCGACGGTCGGGAGGTCGACCCGGGTCGTCCCCGCGAGCCGGGCGAGCGGTGCGAGCCACGCGCGGCTCGCGGCGCGGGCCTGCCACCGCGACGGTGCGGTGAGCGTCAGCGTCGCGGGAGCGTCGCCGGGTCCCGTGGTCCAGCCCGTGAGCACGAGGTCCTCGCCGTCCAGGTCGACGCGCCCGACGGCCGTCTCGTGGCGGGTCCCGTCGGCGGCGACGGCCGCGGCCGGGAGCGCGCCACCCGGCGTGAGCGCCGCGGGCACCTGCACCGCGCGCACGCCGTCGGCCCCGACCGTCGTCGGCAGGTCGCCGGCGTGCTCGGCGAACCAGGCGTCGACCGCGGCGGCCTCGGCGAACCGGCCCGCGCGTGCGAGCTCGAGCTGGGCGCGCCTCCGGACCGGCACTCGCCGGCGGACGGCGTCCGACGCCGCACCGAGCCACCGCTCGACCGCCGCGCCGAGCAGGGAGCGGAACTCGTCGTCGGCGTCCGGCGCCGCCGCGACGTACAGGGCGAGGTCCAGCGTGAGGACCTTCTCGACGAACGCGTCGAGGACCGCCGAGCCCGCGGCGCGGAACGGCGGCTCCGACCCGTCGAGGGCGAGCAGCCGGTCGCGCAGGTTGCGCGTCTCGCTGCGCCGCTGCGTGATCGAGACGCCGCTGTCGCGGTACCGCCACACGTAGGTGGGCACGCCGACCACGTCGACCGCGCGCGCCACGCCGAACGCCCGCGCGACCGTCGCCATGTCCTCGTAGAGCACGCCCTCGCCCCACCGCAGGTCGTGCTCGCGCCAGAACGAGGTCCGGAAGACCTTGTTCCACGCGGTCGTGTCCTGCACGAGGACCGGGTCGTCCGCGAGCCGGGTGCGCAGGCGCCGGCGGGCCAGCGCGGCCTCGTGCGGTGGGGAGGGCAGCAGGGTCGCGCCACGCATCCGGCGCACGTTCCCGCTCGCGACGTCCGAGCCGGTCGCCTCGAGCGATCCCGCGAGCGCCGTCAGGGCGCCGGGGAGCACGACGTCGTCGCTGTCTGCGAACAGCAGGTACTCGCCGGTCGCGAGGGCGGCGCCGCGGTTGCGTGCCGCGCCCAGCCCCGCGTTCTCGAAGCCGTGCACCCGGACGCGAGGGTCGCGCGCCGCGAACGCGTGGGCGACCTCGAGGGACGCGTCCGTCGAGCCGTCGTCGACGACGACCACCTCGAGCGAGGGCCAGTCCTGCTCCGTGATGCTGACGAGGCACGCGTCGAGGTACTCCTCGACGTCGTAGACCGGCACGACGACGGAGACGAGGGGCCTCGCGGCGGCGCGCGGGTCGGGTGCTGGCACGTCGGCCCATGCTAGCCAGCCGTGGCGGGCCGCCGCCGCTCGGGCGCCACGCCGGCGGCTACCCTGGCGCTCGGCGCGGCCCACACACCCCGCGGCCGCCGGAACCCGAGCCCAGGAGCCCCATCGTCATGCGCGTCGCCGACGACGTCCGCCACCTGCTGAGCAAGTCGATCGGCGTCGTGCAGCACCGCATCGACCACCGCACGGTGCGCGCGCGCCTCGCGGCGCGCGGGCCGCTGCCGGCGCCCGTCGAGGCGGTGCTCTACTTCGCGGACCTGCCGGTCAACCTGTACCAGCTGCGCCAGTGGTACGAGCCGATGCGCGTGCTGGGGGAGCGGCACCCGGTCGCGGTCGTCGCGCGCTCGCCGATCACGGCGAAGGTCCTGCTGGCGGAGTGCCCGCTGCCGGTCGAGTACGTGCCGTCCATGGAGGCGCTCGAGCCGTGGCTCGCCCGCCAGCACGTCGGCGCGTTCTTCTACGTCAACCAGAACGCGGCGAACTTCTCGACGATGCGCATGACGGAGCCGGCGCACGTCTTCGTGTCGCACGGCGAGTCCGACAAGGCGTACATGGCGTCGAACCAGCTGCGCGCGTACGACTGCACGTTCGTGGCGGGGCCGGCGGCCGTGCGGCGCATCGAGGCGGCGGTCTACGACCTCGATCCCTCGCGGCTGCTCGAGATCGGCCGGCCGCAGGTCGACGTCGACTGGCCCGGTCCCGACCTGCCGGACGACGGCCGGACGACGGTCCTCTACGCGCCGACGTGGGAGGGCGACCGCCCGTCGATGAGCTACTCGTCGCTGCTGACCCACGGCGAGGCGCTCGTCACGTCGCTCACCCGGACCGGCCGCCACCGGGTGGTCTACCGGCCGCACCCACGCACGGGCGTGCAGGACTCGCGGTACCGCGCGGCGCACCGGCGGGTCGTGGCGGTGCTCGAGGCCGCCAACCGGGCCGACGCGGCCGCGCGGCACGTCGCCGACACCGGCCGCGACTTCGGCTGGCAGGTGCGCGCGGCGGACGTGTGCGTGTGCGACGTGTCCGCCGTCGCGTTCGACTGGCTCGCGTCGGGCAAGCCGATCGTGCTGGCGCGGCCCGAGTCGCCGACGGCCGTGCTCGGCTCGACGGGCCTGGCGGCCCGCGCCCCGCTGCTGACGGCCGCCGACGCGGCCGGCGCCGCCGAGCTGGTCGACCACGTGCTCGCGACGCCCGACCCGGCGGTCGCCGAGCTGACGCGCGACCACTTCGGCGACACCAGCCCGGGCGCGTCGATGGAGCGCTTCCTGCGCGCGGCGTCCCAGGTCATCGAGGGGCGCCACCGGGCCCAGGCCGAGCGTCACGCGACCGGCGCCGGCCACTGACGAGCGGCCGTCCCGGCTACCATCGGACGGTCCGACCGCGGCCCCGCGCCGCGTCGCGCACCCACCGGTACCCCCGCCGGCGGTCGACGAGCACGAGGAGCAACGGTTCCATGACGACTCAGGTGGCGATCCTCGCGGCAGGCATGGGCACCCGGCTGGGTCGTCCGTTCCCCAAGCCCCTCACGCCCCTGCGCGACGGTCAGACGATCATGGAGCAGCAGGTCAGCAAGATCCGCTCCACGTTCGCCGATGCCCAGCTCTACATCACGGTGGGCTTCAAGCTCGAGATGATCATGGAGGCGCAGCCGCGCGCCCTGTTCGTCTACAACGAGGTGTACGACCAGACGAACACGTCGAAGAGCCTGCTGCGGGTGCTGCGCCAGAGCGGCGACGGCGGTGTGCTCTGGATGAACGGCGACGTCGTGTTCGACCCGCAGATCCTCGAGCGCGTCCGCCCGCTGATCGAGGCCGGCACGTCCTTCGTGTGCGTGAACACCGCCAAGGTGGCGGAGGAGGAGGTCAAGTACACCGTCGACGGCGACGGGTTCATCGACCAGCTCTCCAAGAAGGTCGAGAACGCGCTCGGCGAGGCGGTCGGCATCAACTACGTCGCCGCGGCCGACAAGGCGGCGCTGATCGCGCGGCTCGACGAGGTGCCGGACCAGGAGTACTTCGAGGGCGGCATCGAGCTCGCGATCGCGAACGACGGCGTCAAGTTCACGCCCGTCGACATCTCGGACCTGTGGGCCGTCGAGGTCGACTTCGCGGACGACCTCGAGCGCGCGAACGAGCACGTCTGAGCGGCACCGGCACCGACCCGTCGCCCGCACCCAGCATGACGAACGACCACCCCTCCCTCGCCGACATCCGCCGGGTCGGCCAGCCGACCGAGATCCGCAGCCGGCGCACCGCCGAGCACTGGATCGCGCACGTGTACGGGCGGCGCGTGTCGCCGTACCTGTCGCTGACCGCGGTGCGGCTCGGCCTGTCCGCGAACGCCGTCACCTGGGTGATGCTCGCGGTCGGCTGGGCCGGCGCGCTCGTGCTCGTCGTGCCGGGCTGGCCGTGGGCCGTGCTCGCGCTCGTGCTGATGCACGCGCAGATGGTGGTCGACGCGGCGGACGGCGAGGTCGCGCGCTGGCGCGGCACGTCGGGACCGGCGGGCGTCTTCATCGACAAGCTCGCGCACTACAGCACCGAGGCGCTCGTGGCGCTCGCGCTCGGCGTCCGGGCCGCGGGCGGCCTGAGCCAGCTCGGGCCCGCGGCGTACGGCTGGACCACGCTCGGCGGGCTGCTCGCGGTCGCGCTGCTGCTCAACAAGGCCGTGAACGACCTCGTGCTCGCGTCGCGCGCGCAGACCGGCCGGCTCCCCGTCGAGGACACGGCCGCGGTCGCCGCCCCGCGCGCCGCGGGCCTGGCGCGGCTGCGCCGCGCGGCACGTTTCGTGCCGTTCTTCCGGCTGTTCCACGCGGTCGAGCTCACGACCGTGATCGCGCTCGCGGCGGTGGTCGACGCCGTGGCGGGCGGCCTCGGCGCGACGCGGGTCGCGCTCGTGGCGTTGGTCGTCGCCGCGGGGCTCTCGGCGTTCGGGCACGTCGTCGTGGTGCTCTCGTCGTCGAAGCTCCGCGCATGACGGCACCGCGCATCGGCGTCGTCGTCCTGACGCAGGGTCGCCGGCCGGACGACCTGCGTCGCGCGTTCGAGAGCCTGCTCGCGCAGCACGACGTCGAGCTCGACGTCGTGTGCGTCGGCAACGGCTGGGAGCCCGTCGACCTGCCGGCCGGCGTCCGGCCCGTGCACCTCGAGGAGAACCTCGGCATCCCCGCGGGCCGCAACGCGGGCGCCGCGCACGTGGGCGGCGAGCTCCTGTTCTTCCTCGACGACGACGCGCAGCTCGCCGGCACCTACGACCTCGCGGCGATGGCGGCGCGGTTCGCGCTGCATCCCCACCTCGGCCTGCTGCAGGCGCGCGTCGAGACGACCGACGGCTCGGACGCGCCGCAGCGGTGGGTGCCGCGGATGGGCTCGCCGGACCCCAACCGGTCCGGCCCGGTGTTCTCCGTCTGGGAGGGCGCGCTGCTGGCGCGCCGCGCGGCGTTCGACGCCGCGGGCGGCTGGGCGGACCCCTACTTCTACGCGCACGAGGGCATCGAGCTCGCGTGGCGCGTGTGGGACGCGGGCTACGTGGTCTGGTACGCGGGCGACCTCCGCGTGCTGCACCCGCCGGTCGACCCCCGTCGTCACTCGCAGTACCTGCGGCTCAACGCCCGCAACCGGGTGTGGCTCGCGCGCCGGAACCTCCCGGTCGTGCTGCGGCCGCTCTACGTCGGCACGTGGACGGCCGTGCAGCTGGTGCGCGGCGCGCGCGGGCGCGACGGCGAGGGCATGCGCCAGTGGTGGCGCGGGTTCCGCGAGGGCTTCGCGGTCGACCCGGGCGGCGTGCGGACCATGTCGTGGCGCACGGTGGCGCGCATGAGCCGGTACGGGCGGCCGCCCGTGGTGTAACCCGAAAGGGTGAACTCTCCGTGAATGTCGGAGGCGCAAAGCGTCCGAATCCCGGTGAACGGGACGTCTGGGACGCGACACCGTCCCGAGCGGGTGCGACCCTCGGCGGATGTCCTCGCAGACCTCTGCCGCGACCGCTGCGGCGCGCCGGCCGATGCCGCGCGTCGTCGTCGCGCTCGCGATCGCTCTCGGCCTCGTCGTGGCCGGTCTCGTGGCGGCGCCCGCGTCGCCCGCCGCAGCGGCGACCGCGGGCCCCTCGCTCGTCGCCGTCCCGGGCGCGACCACGATCTCGACCGAGTGGTCGAAGGTCGCCGGCTCGACCGGCTACGCGCTCCAGGTGAGCACGTCGTCGACGTTCAAGTCGCACACCAAGACGCTGCGGACCTCGGGGACCCGGCTGTACGTCAAGGGCCTCACGGTGCGCAAGACGTACTACGTGCGCGTGCGCTCGACGAGCGGCGTGAAGAGCTCGAGCAGCAGCGTCCGCAAGGTCGTCACGACCACGAGCGCCGTCGGGTACACGCAGGCGAAGGTCACGGCGGCCGGCATCGACAAGATCAAGGTCAGCTGGCCGCGGCTCAAGCGCGGCACGCGCGTGGTCGTCACCGCGTCCTACAGCAACGACGTGCTCGCGACGACCGGCAAGCACTGGTCGACCTCGTCGATCCCGTCGACGCGGACGTCGACCGTCGTGACGATCCCGTCGTCCTACCGCTCGAAGGTCGGCTCGGTCTCGGGCAACCCGGTGTACGTCCGGGTGTTCTTCTACAACGGGAGCAAGCAGAGCAAGTCGCCCGTGGTCTTCGGCTGGGCGAGCCCCACGTCCGTCACGGGCACCACCGCCGACCGCCTGACGTTCGCCACGTGGAACGTCGGCAACTACGGCGCGACGCTGAGCCTCGCGGGCCACACCTGGGACGACCGCCGCGCCGCGGTGGCCGCCGGCATCGTGCGCGCCGCGCCCGACGTGCTGACCGTCCAGGAGCTCTCGACCGCGAACGTGCGTGGCGTCGGCGCGACCGCGGTCTACCAGTACCAGGACCTCGCGAACCTGCTCGCGCCGCACGGGTACCGGATGGCCCTGCCGGGCGTCGCCAAGGCCGGGGCGGGCGCCGCCCGCGAGTCGCACATCTTCGTCGACGCGAAGGTCGGCGTCATCGCCGCGGGCCTGACCTCGCAGAAGAGCGTGGCGCACACCTACTCGCCCACGACCCCCTTCGTCACCAAGACGGGCAGCGCCGAGACGGACCGCCAGTTCGAGTGGGCGCACCTGCGCAACGTCGCGACGGGCGCGGACTTCTACGTCGTCTCGATCCACCTGCCGACCGGCTCGGCGAGCCAGACGGTCAAGGTCCGCAACGCGATCACCGGCGGCATGCGCTCGTGGATCGAGGCCAAGGCGGCCGCCGATGGTCGCGCGTCGGCGCCGATCGTCGTGGGCGGCGACTTCAACTCGTACGTCGAGGCCTACCCGTCGGGCCCGACCACGCAGCTCGCGTCGTGGGGCTACACCGACTCGGTGTCGACGACGTCGCGGTCGGGGACGAAGTACGGCTCGACGAACAACTACGCCGACGACGGTTACCCGGCGAAGCCGTTCCGCTACACGTACGTCGGTCCGCGCATCGACCACCTCTTCGTGCGGCACGGGTCCGGCGTCGTGAAGTACGTGAACGAGGTGGTGCTGACGTCGAGCGGCACGTTCGACGAGCGGTACCGGGGGTCCGACCACAACCTGCAGCTGGCCGTTCTCTCGCTGCGCTGAGACCGGCTTCCACCACTCGGTCGGACCCTGGTCGTCGGCCGGGACAACCGTCACACTGGGCCTCATGCGTCACAGGGGTCACAACGCCGTCACCCGCGCCCGCCGGCTCGCCGCGGTCGCCACCACCGTTCTCGCGGCCGTCGCGCTGCTCGTCGTGGGGCTGCCGAGCGCGGCCGAGGCGGCGACGGGGGAGCAGCTGACGATCTCCTCGGCGTCGTCGGTCCACCTGGGCAGCGGCGTGACCATCAGCGCCGGCTGGACCAAGGCAGGCAAGCCCGTGACGGGCACGCTCAAGCTGCAGCGCAAGTCGGGCACCAGCTGGGTCAAGGTCGCGAGCACCACGGTGACGAACGGCAAGGGCAGCCTCCGCGTCACGCCGGCGGCGACGACGACGTACCGGTGGCGTTCGACCACGGGCGCGAGCCCGGCGAAGACCGTCACGGTGATCCGGAGCTGGATCTCGTTCCAGGCGCCCACCGCCGTGCTGCCCGTCGGCAAGTCCGTGACGCTCAACATCGCGATGACCCTCGACGGCAAGCAGTCGGGCCGCGCCGTCACGCTCCAGCGCAAGTCCGGCTCCAGCTGGGTGACCGCCGCCAAGCTGACGCTCCCGGCCCCCGGCAAGGGCTCGGTGACGCTCAAGCCCACGAGCACGACGACCTACCGGATCGCACGGGGCACGATCCACAGCGCCGCGCGCACCGTCACGGTCGACCGCGACTGGTCCGCGATCGCGCTCTCGTCGACGTCGCTGCCGAACTCCACGTCGACGACGACGGCGACCATCAGCTGGTACGCCGCCGGCAAGGCCGCGACGGGCTCGATCACGCTGCAGCAGAAGACCGGCTCGACGTGGTCGACGGTCAGGACGGTCGCGGTGACCAAGGGCACGGCGACCCTGTCGCTCAAGCCCGTGACGCCGCGCTCCTACCGCGTCGTGGCGCCGACCTCGACCAGCGCGGCCGTGAAGGTGAACGTCGCGGTCACCACCTGGCCCAGCTACACGATCCACGGCTCCGGCTGGGGTCATGGCGTCGGCATGTCCCAGTACGGCGCGTACGGCATGGCGCAGGCGGGCAACGACGTCGCGCACATCCTGGGCCACTACTACGGCGGCACCACCGGCACGGCCTCGAAGGTGGCGCTGGACGGGAAGTCCGCGTCGACGACGATCGCCGTGCAGGTCTACGGGCCCGACGCCGACTACGGCAGCTCCTACGCCGACAACCAGAAGTCCGTGACGGCGACCGTCAACGGCGGCTCCTGGACGCTCGTCGACGGCAGCGGCGCGGCCCTCCCGGCGGCGTGCACCGCGAAGACCGGCACGGTGACGCTCAAGGCCGTCGGTACGACCGCCGCACCGAAGATCAGCGCCTACGCGGGCACCTCGACCACGGCCGCGTGCTCGGCCACGTCGATGAAGCTGACGTGGGCCACGGTCTCGGGCGGCAGCTCGACGCCGTACGTGACGCTCGCGGGCCCGTCCGGGGCTCGCGGCGCCCAGGGCGCGTACCGGCACGGCTCGCTGACCATCAGCCAGCTCACGGTCGGCGGCTCGACCTCCGTCAACGTGGTCAACACGCTCAAGCTCGAGACGGAGTACCTGTACGGCATCGCCGAGATGCCGTCCTCGTGGGCGCAGAACGGCGGCGCCGCGGCGCTCCAGGCGCAGGTGATCGCCGCGCGGTCCTACGCCGAGATCCAGCTCAAGGCGGGGCTGCGCTCCGACTGCGGCTGCAACCTCGTCGACGACGCTCGCGACCAGAACTTCACGGGCTGGAAGAAGGAGAACGAGGGCACCAGCGCCGTCTACGGCAAGCTCTGGGTCGCGGCCGTGAACGCGACGGTCGACTCGTCCGGCCAGGGCAAGGTGCTCGAGGACCCGAGCGGCAACGTGCTGCGCGCGTACTACTTCTCGTCGTCGGGCGGGGCGACGCTGAACAGCGAGGACGTCTGGGTCAGCGCGCTCGACTACCTGCGCTCGGTGTCCGACCCGTACAGCAAGGCCGCGGGGGTCGACAACCCGTACGCCTCGTGGACCGCGACGCTGACCCAGGCGAACGCCGCCAAGCTCTTCGGGCTCACGAACGTCGTCAACATCTCGCTGACCCACTACGCGGGCGGCGGCCTCAAGTCGATGACGGCGACGTCGTCGACCGGGGCCACGTCGACCATCTCCGGCAAGACCGAGACGATGCGCTCCAAGCTCGACGCGTACGCGACGGGCGCCGTGCGCGCCGCCTGGGTCTCGTCGATCACCGGGACCGCGTAGAGCGCGACCGGAGCCACGACGCACGAAGCGCGCGCCGCCCGCGAGGGTCGGCGCGCGCTTCCGTCTCGGCTCAGCGTCCGAGCTGCGCGTACTTCTGCTCGGTCGCGTCCTTCTGCGGCCGCCACCAGGCCTCGTTGTCCCGGTACCAGCCGATCGTGGCCTCGAGCCCGGACCGGAAGTCGCGGTAGCGCGGCGTCCAGCCGAGCTCGTCGCGCAGCTTCGACGCGTCGATGGCGTACCGGAGGTCGTGCCCCGGGCGGTCGTTCACCAGGTCGTACGCGTCGGCCGACTGCCCCATCAGCTCGAGGATCGTCTCGACGACCGTGCGGTTGTCGCACTCGCCGTCGGCGCCGATCAGGTAGGTCTCGCCGATCCGGCCGTGGTCCACGATCGCCCACACCGCGGCGTTGTGGTCCTCCACGTGGATCCAGTCGCGCACGTTCGCGCCCGTGCCGTAGAGCTTGGGGCGCACGCCGTCGACCACGTTGGTGATCTGGCGCGGGATGAACTTCTCCACGTGCTGGTACGGCCCGTAGTTGTTCGAGCAGTTGGAGATCGTGGCGCGCACGCCGAACGACCGGACCCACGCTCGGACCAGCAGGTCGGACGACGCCTTGGTCGAGGAGTAGGGGCTCGACGGGTTGTACGGGGTGGTCGGCGTGAACTTCGCCGGGTCGTCGAGCTCGAGGTCGCCGTAGACCTCGTCGGTCGAGATGTGGTGGTACCGCACGTCGTGCCGGCGCACGGCCTCGAGCAGCGTGAACGTGCCGATCACGTTGGTGTGCACGAACGGCGTCGGGTCGTGCAGGGAGTTGTCGTTGTGCGACTCGGCCGCGAAGTGCACGACGAGGTCGCTCTCGGCGACGAGGCGGTCGACCAGCGCGGCGTCGGCGACGTCGCCCTGGACGAGCCGGACGCGGCCGGAGACCGGCGCGAGGCTGCGCTCGTCGCCCGCGTACGTGAGCGCGTCGAGCACGGTGACCGCCGCGTCGGGACGCTCGCGGACGGTCTGGTGGACGAAGTTGGCGCCGATGAAGCCGGCGCCGCCGGTCACGAGGATGCGTGAGGACACGCCGCGAGCCTAGTCGGGCGCCTCGGACGGGCGGGTGCCTGCCGCCGGGCCCGGCCGGGCCGCACGACGCGCACCGTGACCTGGCCGTTCGCTCGAAGGGGTGACTCCGTGCTCAGAATGGTTGCCCTGTGCCCACCAACGCCGGTGGGTGAGCACCGCCGGAGGGGACCGCCGTGCACCTCGTCGTCCGCGCGACCGTCGTGGTCGCGCTCGCCGCGACCGGGCTGGTCGCACCCACCGTCTCGTTCGACGCCGCGCAGGCCGCGCCCCGCCCCGTCGCGCCCCAGCTGCACCGCCTTGCCGTCCACGGCGTCGACCGCGCGGCGGCCCGGGCCCGCGGAGCGTTCGCCGCCGCGGCGTCGGGCGAGGTGCCCGCAGCGGTGGCGAACCGGCTCGACCCGGACGCCGCCGTGCCGCTGCCGTCCGACCCGCCCGCGACGCCGGCGCCCGCCGACCCGGCGGACGTGGCCGCGCTCGACGCGCCGACCGCGACGGCGCACTTCGTCGCCGCGGGCGTCACCTGGGACCCGGGCCAGGACGTCACCGTGAGCGAGGTCGCGCTCCGCGTGCGCGAGCAGGGTCGGTGGAGCGCGTGGCAGTCGCTCACGCAGACGGTCGAGGGCGTGCCGGGGGAGCGCCCGGGGACCGAGCCGCTGCTGACGAACGGCGCGGACGGCGTGCAGGTCCGGGTGTCCACGGCGGACGGGGCGCCCGCGCCGCGTGGCCTCCGGGTGGACCTCGTCGACCCGGGCTCGTCGCCGGCGGACGGTCAGGCAGAGCCGAGCGCGCCGGCGGCGTCGGCGCAGGCGGCCACCGGCGACGTGCTCCGGCCGCGGATCGTGACGCGCGCGCAGTGGGGCGCCGACGAGTCGCTCGGCTCGCCGTGGCCCGACGTGTCGTCGCGGCTCAGCGCGATGTACCTCCACCACACCGCGGGCTCGAACACCTACACGAAGGCGCAGGCGGCGGCGCAGGTGCGCGCGATCTTCGCGTTCCACGTCAAGGGCCGCGGCTGGCCGGACATCGGCTACCAGTTCCTCGTCGACCGGTTCGGCACGATCTACCAGGGTCGCCGCGACGCGATCGCGGACCTGCCGATCGGCGCGCAGGCCGGCGGCTACAACACCGACACGATCGGCGTGTCGGCGATCGGGAACTTCCAGACCGCGAAGCCGTCGTCGGCGATGGTCGCGTCGATCGAACGGGTCTTCGCGTGGGAGGCGTACGCGCACAAGCTCGACGTGCGCGGCCGCACGACGCTGATCACCGGCACCAGCACCGGGTCGGACACCCGGGCCAAGGCGGGCGCCAAGGTGACCGTCCCGGTGCTCCTCGGGCACCGCGACACCAACGGCACGGCGTGCCCGGGCACGAACCTGTACGCCAAGCTCCCCACGATCCGCGTGGTCGTCGCAGCGAAGGTCGACGCCGCGGTCGCGAGCTACGGCTCGCCGCGGCCGCCGCTCGCGGCCCCCGCGGCGGTGGCGCCCACGGCGGCGCAGTACCCCGTGCAGTGGGCGGGCTCGGCCACCTACGCGTGGAAGCCCGTCGCCGGCGCGGTGCGCTACCAGGTGCTGACCAGCTCGTCGGCGCTCGCGGAGAACGGCCCGGACCTGCGGTCGTGGACGGTCTACGCCACGGTCGCGGGCACGTCGGCGAAGGTGACGACGGATGCGGGCCGGACGCGGGCGATCGCGGTGCGCGGCCTCGACGCGAGCGGGCGGCGCGGCCCGGTGACCGAGATCGCGCAGGTGTCGCGCGCCGTCCCGTGGTCCGCGGTGACCCTGTCGTCGGCGTGGGCCGCGCGGACCGACGGCGGCGTCACGTCCTACCGCGCCGACGCCCCGGCCGCGCTCAAGGTGAAGGTGGCGCAGGCGCGCGCGCTGGTGGTGCGGGTCCGCGGGGACGTGGCGGGCGAGCTTGCGGTTTCGTCGGGCGGCACCGCGCTCGGCCGGCTCGCGGTCCCCGCGGGCGGCCCGTCCGAGGTGCGCACCCTGACGCTGACGCTCCCGCACGTGGTGACCGGGACGGTGACGGTGCAGCGCTCGGCGGGCACGGTCGACGTCGTCGGGCTGGGCTTCCCGCGGCCGCGGGTCACCGACCCGTCGCTCAGCAACGCCCTGCCGCCCGCGCGCCCGGTCGCCGTCGCGATCGCGCGCGGCGAGGCGCCCGTCAAGCTCGGCTCGAGCCTCCGGCTGCGCTGGCACGCGGCGAGCGGCGCGACGTCGTACGAGGTCATGGCGCGTCACGCGGCCCCTGGCACAGGCTTCACGTCGACGTGGACGCGGGTCGCGACCTCGACCTCGACCTCCGCGACCGTGCGGCTCACGACGCGCGGCTACTCGTGGGCGTTCGCCGTGCGCGCGGTCGGCGCCGGCGGCCGGAGCCCGCTCGCCCGGTACGCGATCACGACCCGGCCGCTCGCCGGGGCCGACCTCACGCGGTCCGCGGGCTGGACGGTCGCATCGGTGACGCGCGCGTACGCGAACAAGGAGTACCGGGCGTCGACGGCAGGTCGCACGCTGACGGCCGATCCGCGGGGCGTCGGCGTGCGGCACGTCGCGGTCGTCGTCGACGCGGCGCCCGGCCGTGGCCGGCTCGCGGTCTACGTCGCGGGGAAGCGCGTCGGCACCATCTCGACGGCGGCGACGACCCACCAGCTGCACCGGGTGGCGGTGCTCGACCTGCCCTCGGGGCGGGCCGGCACGGTCGTGCTGCGCACGCTGGACCACAAGCCGGTGCGGGTCTCGGCCGTCGTCCTGGCGCGCTGAGCAGGGCGCGCGGGCCGCGGTCGGTCGACCCAGCAACCGCCGTTACCATGGAAGATCGGCGGGCCTTCGGGTCGCCCACGGTCATGCCCCCGACAGATTGGTCCCCACGACTGTGTCAGCCCCTGCTCAGTCCTCAGGGTTGACCGCGCGCGACGGCGCGGGGCTGCAGGCGGTGCCCGACGGCATCGACGTGCCGCAGCACCCGCTGGTCGTCCCGACGGCCGGCGCCGTCCCCGAGCCGCTCGGTCCGCTCCTGGCTCCGGACGCGATGCGCGAGATCGCGGAGGCGAGCGGGCTGCGCCAGATGGGGGTGCGCCCGCCGCTGCGCGAGTACATCCGGTCCGTGTGGGCGCGCCGCGCGTTCATCCGCGAGCTGGGGTCCGCGAAGGCGTACGCGCGCAACCAGGGGTCGTACCTCGGTCAGGCGTGGGCCGTGCTCAACCCGCTGCTCAACGCGATCGTGTACGTCATCATCTTCGGCCTGCTCGTGCACACCACGCGCGGTACGGCGAACGGCATCGCGTTCATCGTGGTCGGCACGTTCATCTACCGCTTCTTCGACGCGTCGGTGAGCGCGGGCGGGCGGTCGATCAAGGGCAACCTCAGCCTCGTGCGCTCGGTGCACTTCCCGCGGGCGGCGCTGCCCGTGTCGTCCGTCGTCACCGAGGCCGCGACGCTTGCGCCCGCGCTGGCCGTGATGTGCGTGGTCGCCTGGCTGTCCGGCTTCATGCCGGGCTACGCGCCCGTGCCGATCACCTGGCGGCTCCTGTTCCTGCCGGTCGCGATCGTGCTGATGTGGATGTTCAACACCGGCATGGCCTTCATCACGGCGCGGTGGGTCGCGGTGACGCCCGACATCGAGAACGTGATCCCGTTCGTCCTGCGGTTCGTCATGTACGGCTCGGGCGTGCTGTTCAGCATCAGCCACTTCGTGACGCACCCGGGCATCTCCCACGTGCTGCAGTACCAGCCCGTCGCGGTGTACCTCTACCTCTGCCGCTCGACCGTGCTGAACGAGCCGTCGATCCCGATCGACGCGCCGTCCATGTGGATCGCGGGCGTGGTCTGGGCCCTGCTGTTCCTCGTCGGCGGCTTCCTCTACTTCTGGCGCAGCGAGCAGCGCTACGGGCGGGACTGACACATGAGCATGCCGCAGGAGATCGACTTCGAGGTCGACGCCGACGACCTCAGCTTCGCGACCCTCAACAAGGAGCTCGGGACCCCGTCGCTCGTCGTCGACGACCTCTACATCACCTACAAGGTGTGGGGCGGCAAGAAGGTCGGCACCGGCAGCGCCAAGCAGCGCCGCGTGCGCCGCGCGCTCGACCGCAGCCGCGAGCACGTCGGCGCGATCACGTCGGTCGAGGCGGTCCGCGGCATCTCGTTCGTCGCTCGGCACGGCGAGTCGATCGGCATCGTGGGCGTCAACGGCTCGGGCAAGAGCACGCTGCTGCGCGCGATCGCCGGCCTGCACCCGCCGACCGCCGGGTCCGTCTTCGTGTCCGGCGAGCCGTCGCTGCTCGGCGTGAACGCCGTGCTCATGGGCTCGCTCACGGGCGAGCGGAACATCATGATCGGCGGCCTCGCGCTGGGGCTCACGCCGACCCAGGTGCGCGAGCGGTTCGACGAGATCGTCGACTACTCGGGGATCGGCGACGCGATCTACATGCCGATGGACGCGTACTCGTCCGGCATGGGTGCGCGGCTGAGGTTCGCGATCTCGTCGGCCGCGGTGCCCGACGTGCTCATGATCGACGAGGCGCTCGCGACCGGCGACGCCGCGTTCCGGAACAAGAGCAAGGAACGCATCGACGAGATCCGCAACAACGCGGGAACCGTCTTCCTCGTGAGCCACTCGCTCGCGACCGTCGAGGCGATGTGCACGCGTACGCTCTGGATCCACCAGGGCAAGCTCGTGATGGACGGCCCGTCGCACGACGTGTGCGAGGCGTACCGCGCGTTCGTCCGGGCGTCCGACAAGCGCTGACGCCACCTGGTACCACTGCCGACGCGCGACCCGTGCGCGCGCGAGAGGAATCTCCGAACGCCGTGACCGACTTCCGCATCATCCGTACCAGCGAGCTCGTGCTCCCGCCGCACGCCAACATCCGTCGGCTGCCGCCCCGCGAGCCGGAGTTCCAGCAGCCCGACTACCTCGAGCGGTTCGACGCGCAGACCGTGTTCTGCGACGTCTTCCGGTCGGGCGACGACCTCGTGCTCGTCGGTCCGCCGCTGCTCAACCTCGAGGAGCGGTTCGCGGGCGCGTCGTACTCGCTCGACGGCGCTCCCGTGCCGGCGCCCTCCTTCACCGCCCTCAACCGCGCGCAGCGCGGCGTCATCGCCGGGCACAACCAGGGCGACGACCTGCTCGTCGACTACGACGTCGACCACTCGGCGTCGGTGCGGATCCGCTCGGACCTGAGCTCGCTGTTCGACGGCATGAACGTGCTCGCGGCGATGCAGCGCAACAACGAGCTCCACTGGATCCGTGACTGGGCGTCGTTCTACGTGTCCGTCAACGACGTGCAGGCGCTCGCGCTCTACGACATGCGCTCGAACCTGTACCGCATGGAGGACATCGCCGAGGCGCTGCAGGGGATCCGCGGGCTCGAGACCGTCGTGATCGTCGACTGGCCGTACAAGTACGGCGTCCCGGCGTTCTCCAACGGGCAGCCGTGGGACTCCGACTACTGCCAGTACGTCGCGTGGGAGCACTGCCGCCGGCGGTTCCTGCGGTCCGCGCGCGCGGTGACGATCGCCGACCTCGACGAGCTCTTCCTCGCCGACGACGGCAGGTCGATCTTCGCCCACGCCGACGAGGACCCGCACGGCGTCGTCCGGTTCAAGCAGCGCTTCATCGAGCCGGCCGTCAAGCGCCACCCGACGGACGCGAAGACGCGCACCTACGCCGACTACCTGTACTACCTGCCCGAGAAGCCGCTCTCGACGCCCAAGTGGGCGGCGATCCTGCCGCGGCTCGAGGACAGGCACCAGCTGCTGATCCACTCGGTCGGCAACAACCACAGCGCGTTCTCGGACGTGGTCGTCGGGCGTCAGTTCCGGGCCATGAAGCTCGCGTGGCAGCGCAAGTCGTTCGACCGGCACCACCCGGACGTCCCGCTGACCCGCGCGTACGAGAAGGACGCCGTCCTCGCCCGGGCGTTCGACCGCGTCGCGCAGGTGCAGGGCCGCTAGGTCAGCCCCGGAGGGACTCGACGTAGGCCGCGACGTCGGCCGCCGGCGGCAGCAGGCCGGCGGCCAGCGCGTCCGCGAGCGACGGCGCGACCGCGTCCTTGTCCGACAGCGCGGGCGTCAGCGGACCGCCGTCGCGTCCGACGGTCGGCCACGCGATCGCGAGCTCCGGGTCGAGCGGGTGGACGCCGTGCTCGCGGTCCGGCGCGTAGCCCGTCGAGCACAGGTACGTCACCGTCGAGCCGTCCTCGAGCGACATGAACGCGTGCCCGAGCCCCTCGGAGAGGTAGATCGCCCGGCGGTCGACGTCGTCGAGCAGCACGGTGTCCCACCGGCCGAACGTGGGGGAGCCGACGCGAAGGTCGATCGCGACGTCGAGGACGGCGCCGCGCACGCACGTCACGTACTTGGCCTGACCGGGCGGCACGTCGGCGAAGTGCACGCCGCGCACGACGCCCGCCGCGGACACCGAGAGGTTGGCCTGCGCGAGCGTGAGCGCGTGGCCCGCACGCTCGGCGAAGGGTGCGTCCTTGAACCACTCCAGGAACACGCCGCGCGGGTCGCCGAACTGGCGGGGCGTGATCTCCCAGGCGCCGGGGATGCTGAGCTCGCGGTACTCCATGGCGGCGAGCGTAGTTGGCGGGGTGCGTGCCGCGACCGCCCGTCCGGCGCGGAGGGACCGTGGGCCGGCGCCGCCGGGCGTTGACTAGCCTGGCGGGGCCGGGCGCGTCGGGCGGCCGGCGGAGGGGAGCATCGCGTGCGCTGGGTCGTCGTCGGAGGACGGGGCATGCTCGGCAGCGACGTCGTGGACCTGCTGCAGCGCTCGGGCCGTGAGGTGCGGTCGCTCGACCGGGCGGCGCTCGACGTCACCGAGCCGGACGCGGCGCTCGACGCGCTCGCCGGCGCGGACGTCGTGGTGAACGCGACCGCCTGGACCGCCGTCGACGCCGCCGAGACGCAGGAGGCCGCGGCGTTCGCCGTCAACGCCGTCGGGGCCGCCCACGTGGCGCGTGCCGCGCGGGTGCACGGCGCGGCGTTCGTGCACGTCAGCACGGACTACGTGTTCGCGGGAGACGCGCGCGAGCCCTACGCCGAGGACGCGCCGGTCGCCCCGCGGTCGGCCTACGGCCGCACCAAGGCCGCGGGCGAGTGGGCGGTGCGTGCCGAGCACCCCGGCGCGCTCGTGCTGCGGACGGCGTGGCTCTACGGCGCGGGCGGCGCGTGCTTCCCGCGGACCATCGCGCGCGTCGCGGCCGAGCGCGGCGGCATCGACGTGGTCGACGACCAGGTCGGCCAGCCGACGTGGACGCGCGACGTCGCCGACCTCCTGGTGCGGCTCGTCACGGCGGAAGCGCCGGGTGGCACCTACCACGCGACGTCGTCGGGCGCGGCGTCGTGGTTCGCGTTCGCGCAGCAGGTGGTCGCCGCCGCCGGCATGGACCCCGAGACGGTGCGCCCCACGACGAGCGACGCGTTCGTGCGCCCCGCGCCGCGGCCCGCGTGGTCGGTGCTCGGCCACGACGCGCTGCACCGGGTGGGCGTCGAGCCGATCGGCGACTGGGAGCACCGCTGGGCCGCCGCGGCCCCCGAGGTGCTCGCCGGCCGGCCCTAGTCGTCCGCGTCGAGCAGCCCCAACAGGTAGGTGCCGTAGCCGGACTTGGCGAGCGCCTCGCCGCGCACGCGCAGCTCGTCGTCCGACAGGAAGCCCTGGCGCCACGCGACCTCCTCGGGCACGCCGATCTTCATGCCCTGGCGGCGCTCGACGGTGCGCACGTAGTCGGCGGCGTCCGTCAGCGAGTCGAACGTGCCGGTGTCGAGCCACGCCGTGCCGCGCGGCAGGATGCCGACCTGCAGGCGACCGTGCTCGAGGTACGTCCGGTTGACGTCCGTGATCTCGTACTCGCCGCGCGGGCTGGGCCGCAGCTCGCGGGCGATCGCGACGACGTCGTTGTCGTAGAAGTAGAGGCCCGGCACGGCGTACCGGCTCTTGGGCTGGGCCGGCTTCTCCTCGATCGACAGCGCGCGGCCGGACGCGTCGAACTCGACGACGCCGTACGCGGTCGGGTCGGCGACGCGGTACGCGAACACGGCCCCGCCGTCGACGGTCGAGAACCGCTGCAGCTGGGAGCCGAGGCCCGGCCCGTAGAAGATGTTGTCGCCGAGGACGAGCGCCGCGCGCTCGGCGCCGATGAAGTCGGCGCCCAGCACGAACGCCTGCGCCAGGCCGTTGGGCTCGGCCTGCACGGCGTACTCGATCGTGATGCCGAACTGCGACCCGTCGCCCAGCAGCCGGTGGAACTGCTCGGCGTCGTGCGGCGTCGTGATGACCAGCACGTCGCGGATCCCCGCGAGCAGCAGCGTGCTGAGCGGGTAGTAGATCATCGGCTTGTCGTAGACCGGGACGAGCTGCTTGCTGACGCCGAGCGTGATGGGGTGCAGCCGCGTGCCGGAGCCGCCGGCCAGGATGATCCCTCGCATGGCCACCATCTTGGCCGATGGCGCGGGTGCGCAGGGGCCATGCCGCCGCCGTTAGCATCGGCCGACGCCACGCAGGGGCGCGCGCACCGGCGCGCGTGGTCCCTCGCGGACGCACGAGCCGGACGAGGACGGGACGACGCGGACGTGACCACGCCGACGGCGACGGGGCGCAGCACCCCGGCGGTGGTGCGCGCGTCGCGCGCGACCTGGCGCGAGCGCGGCCTGCGGCTGCTCGTCGAGCTCCCCGACCGGCTGCCGGTGCTGCTCGGCTGCCTGGCGCTGGGCGGGCTGCTCGCGGTGATGGCGGGCCAGCTGCGGCCCGTCGTCGTGGTGCCGCTCGTGCTCGTTCTCGCGGCCCTGACGTGGCGCGCGGTGCCCGGCGCCCCCGGTCGCGGCCGGGCGGACCGCTGGGCGGTCGTCGCGACCCTCGTCCTGGTCGGGATCTGGCTGCTC
Source organism: Cellulomonas alba (assembly GCF_030362835.1). Taxonomy (GTDB): domain Bacteria; phylum Actinomycetota; class Actinomycetes; order Actinomycetales; family Cellulomonadaceae; genus Cellulomonas; species Cellulomonas alba. The sequence goes on along the minus strand of NZ_JAUCGQ010000001.1, from coordinate 804,514 downwards.
GTGTCGGCCCACTTCGTCGCCGACTACGTCGTCGTCAACCGCGACCCCGGCTTCCTGACGCTCGAGGGCCTGTGGCTGCGGACGCACGCGAGCGCGGCCATCCCCGTGGGTGGCGCCGCGGCCGTCCAGGCTGCCGTGCCCGCGGCTCACGCGTCGGTGCAGGCGTTCGACCTGGTCGGCGGCTCGCTGCACGCGCAGGGCGACACGATGCTGCCCGCGCTGCTGGCGGTGCTCGGCTGGGTCGGCGGCGACGACGCCGTGGTCGGCGGGAACCTGGTCGTGGGTGCCGTGGGGCTCGTCGCGGTGTTCGCGGCAGCCCGGCGCTGGACCGGCCCGCTCTGGGCGCTCGTGCCGACCGGCGCGCTCGCGCTGTGCCTGCCGTTCCTCGTCTTCACGCGTGCCGCGTACAGCGAGCCGCTCGTCGTGGCGCTCGCGTTCGGCGCGCTCGCGGTGCTGCACGCGGGGCTGCGGGAGCGGTCGTGGCGCGCGCTCGCGCTCGGCGGGGGCCTCGTGGGCGTCGCGGCGGCGTCACGCATCGACGGCGCGCTGCTCGTGCTGGCGCTCGCGCTGGCGCTCGGCGGCGTCGGCTGGGCCGTCGTGCCGCGGGAGGGCCGCCGCGCGCTCGTGCCGGGGATCGCGGTCGCGATCGTCGTCGCGGCGGCGCTCGGTGCGCTCGGCGTGCTCGACGTGTGGCTGCTCAGCCGGGCGTACGCGCGGCAGCAGGAGTCGCAGCTGCGCATGCTCGTGCCGGCGGCCGTCGCGGGCGTCGTCGTGGTCCTGGCGCTGCTGGCGTGGCCGCGCGCGACCCGCCCCGTCCGCCGCCTCGTGCTCCGACGTCGCCGCATGCTCGGCACGGCCGCCGCCGTCGGCGTCGGCGTCGTCTCGATCCTGCTCGCGTCGCGGCCGCTGTGGCTGGTGTCGCGCCACAACACGCCCGGCACGGGCGTGCCCGAGGCGGTCGCGCTGCTGCAGCGGACGCAGGGCCTCCCGGTCGATCCGCTGCGCTCGTACGACGAGCACACCGTCGCGTGGCTCGCCTGGTACGTCGGCTGGCCGGTCGTCGCCGCGGCCGCCGTCGGGCTCGCGCTGCTGGTGCGGCGCGCGCTCGTCCGGCGGGACCCGGCGGCGTGGACGCTCGCCGTGGTGGTCGTCGGCGGGTCGCTGCTCTACCTGGTCCGCGCCAACATCACGCCCGACCAGCTGTGGGCGGTGCGGCGCTTCCTGCCGGTGACGATCCCGGGGCTGCTCGTGGTCGCGGGCTGGGTCGCGGCCCGGCTCTGGCGCGCGCGGCGCGCGGCGTGGCAGGTGGTCGGCGTCGCGCTCGCGGGCGTCATGCTCGCGACGCCCGTGCTCGCGTGGCACGTGTCGGCGTCGACGCGGGACCTCGACGGTCGTCGGGCGCAGGCCGAGGCCGTGTGCGCCGAGCTGCGCGCGCACCACGTGGACCGTGTCGTCTGGGTCCACAGCGCGCCGTTCTACTACCTCGCGACCCTGCGCGTGCTGTGCGACGTCGAGGTCGTCGAGCTCAGCAAGGCGCCCACGGCCGCGCAGCTCGCCGCGGTGCGCGCCGCGTGGGGGCCGGGCGACGTCGCGGCCGTGTCGTTCGACCTGGGCGACCTGCCGTGGGCGGGTACGCCGGGGGAGGAGTTCGCGTTCGCGCGCACCACGGAGATCGGCCGGTCGCTCACCGGGCCGCCGACGCAGAACCGGTACCGCCAGTCGGTCGCGCACGGCGGCATCGTGCAGGAGGACGGCCACGTCGCGGGGTTCGGCGGCTGACGGCCGCGTTCGCCCGCTCACCGGGACGGCGCTCAGGCCGTGACGCGCTCGCTCGCCACGAGCCGCTCGCGCGCCTGCGGGTCGGCGACCGCGGCGGGCGTGGCGAGCACGACGGACCCGGCCGCGCCGAGCGTCGCGAGCACCGCGAGCAGCGAGCCGAGGGGCTCGTCGGCACCGAGCACGACGAGGCGGCGCGCACCAGGCTCGTCGGCTGCGCCGAGCAGGTCCGCGAGACCGGCGTGCGGCGTGGCTCCGGCGGGCGTCAGGAGCGCCGCGGCCGAGGGCTCGACGTCGGGCGCCCAGGCGAGCACGTCGCCGTAGGTCATGACGGCGGCGGCGGCGTCGACCGCGCCGGCCGGCAGCGGGTCGGGGGAGCGGCGTGCCAGCGCGGCGAGAGTCACGACGACCACGTCGCGGGCGCGGCTGGCCCCGGCGTCCGCCGCGTCGGCCGTCACGAGCACGTCGTGCGGCGCGTCGTCGAGCACGACGCCGGCGCCGACGCGCCAGGTGGCCAGCGCCCAGACGACGGTGCGCCAGTGGCCGGGCAGGTCGAGCCGCACGCGGGTGCCCGGGCCGGCGTCGAACTCCTCGACGAGCAGGTTCGCCGTCTTGTGCACCCAGTTCTCGAGCACCGCGCCCGAGAGCTCGACGCGCTCGTGGTCGTCGCCGTACCAGGTGAGGCGGGGACGCCCCGGCTCGCGGACGAGGAGGGTCAGCAGGTCGGCGATGGTCGTCGGCGGCACCCGTTCAGCCTAGGGCGACACGCCGAAGTGCCCCGCATCGCCCAAGTTCACCCGACAAAGCGGGACAACTACCACGGCTCCGCTTGACGCTCGCGAACGACACGCGTGTAATTTCACGCAACCGATCCACGGAACGCGAGCAACACCACGCGGTGCTCGAAGGTGAGCCCCGCAGCACGGCCTCACAGCCCCAGACGCACGACCAGCAACCCAGCACCGGAGGCACGCATGTGGAACCTGCTCGACGACGAGGGGGCCTTCCCGTCGGACGCGGCGCGTCCCGCCCCGGCTCAGCCGTCCAACGTCCTGTCCCTGTTCGAGACCGTCGAGGACGACGGGCCGATGGGGTGGCAGGAGCGCGCGCTGTGCGCCCAGACCGACCCCGAGGCGTTCTTCCCCGAGAAGGGCGGCTCGACCCGCGAGGCGAAGAAGGTGTGCTCGGGCTGCGACGTCCGGGCGGAGTGCCTCGAGTACGCGCTCGCGAACGACGAGCGGTTCGGGATCTGGGGCGGGCTGTCCGAGCGCGAGCGGCGCAAGCTCAAGCGGCGCGTCGTCTGAACCTCGGCTGAGCATCCGCGGCTCCCGGGCGTGTCGCGGACGGCGACGCGCGAGGGCGACGGCACGATGACCCGAGCATGACTGACACCATCCTGGCCGCCGGCCCCTCCACGGCGACCTCCTCGGTCCCCGTCGTCACGCCGGTGACCGCGGTGGTCGTGACGCGTGGGCGCACGCCGTACCTCGCGACGACGCTGCGCGCGCTCGCCGCGCAGACGCGACGGCCCGTGCGCGTGCTGCTGGTCGACGCCGCGCCCGTGCCGGACGCCGGGCTGGGCGCGGAGCTGGCCGCCGCCTTCGCCGGTGTCGAGTCGCCCCTGCTGCTGTCGGTCGAGGCGCCGGGCGCCCGGACGTTCGGCCACGCGGTGCGCGCGGCCCTCGCGGCCGACGACGGCCCGGCGACGCCGTGGGTCTGGCTGCTGCACGACGACTCGGCGCCTGCGCCGACCGCGCTCGCCGAGCTGGTGCGGGCCGTGGGCCGGGCGCCGTCGGTCGCGGTCGCCGGCGCCAAGCAGCGCACGTGGACCGAGCCCGAGCGGCTGCTCGAGGTCGGTGTCCGCACGTCGCGCTTCGGGCGGCGCATGACGGACGTCGAACCCGGCGAGCTCGACCAGGGCCAGCACGACGGGCGCGACGACGTGCTGGCCGTCGGGCTCGCGGGCGCGCTGGTCAAGCGCGATGTCTGGGACGAGCTGCGTGGCACCGACCCCGCGCTGGGCCCCTTCGGCGACGGCGTGGACCTCTCGCGACGCGCGCGGCTCGCGGGGTACCGCGTGGTCGTCGTGCCCGGCGCCGTCGTCCGCCACGCGCAGGCCTCCTACCTCGGGCTGCGTGGCCGGGTGGCCGCCGCGGCGGACGCCACCGACCCGGACGCGGTCGGCCCGCAGGGGGTCGACGCCGACGGCGACGGCGAGGACGACCGCGCCGACCCGCGGCGCTCGTTCGTCGCGCGCCGCCGCTCCGTGCTGCACCAGCGCCTCGTGGGTGCGCCGCTGCCGGCGCTGCCCGTGGTGGGCCTCGTCGCCCTCGTCGCGGCGATCCTGCGCGCCTGCGGCCAGCTCGCCGTCAAGCAGCCCGGGCTCGCGGTCGGCGAGATGCGCGCCGCGCTCGCGGCCCTGCTCGCCGTCCCCGCCGTCGTCCGCGCGCGCGTGACCGCGACGCGCACCCGCCGCCTCGCGCGCCGGCGGCTGCGCCCGCTGCAGGCCGGGCTGCGCGACGTCTACGAGCAGTGGCGTGACCGCCGCCTCGCGCGGGCGGCGTCGCGCAAGGTGGTCCAGGCGCCGAGCGAGCTCGAGCTGTCCGAGCTCCGCGCGCTGGCCACGCGCCGCCGTGTGACGCTCGGCGCGCTCGCCGCGGTGCTCGTCGGCGTCACGGTGGTCGGCCTCGGGTCGCTCGTGGGACCCGCCGTCGGCGGCGCGCACCTGCTCGGCACCGCGCTCGCCTCGGCGTCCGGCGGCCTGGCCGACGTGTGGAGCGCGGCGACGTCGGGGTGGGTCGCGGACGGGCTCGGCGCGCGCGGCCCCGCCGACGCGCTGCTGACGGTCCTGGCCCTCCCGGTCGCCGTCACCGGGTCGCTCGCGGCCGTCGTGAAGCTGCTGCTGCTCGGGTCGCTCGTGCTGGCCGGCCTGGGCGCGTGGGCCGCCGCCGGCGCCGCCACGCGCTCGGTCGGGGTGCGCCTGTGGGTCGCGCTCGCCTGGGTCGCCGCGCCCGCGCTGCTGCTCGCGCTCGGCTCGGGCCGGCTGGGCGCGGTCCTCGCGCACGCCGCGCTGCCATGGGTCGCCTTCGGTCTCGCTCGCGCTGTCGGCGTCCAGCGGGTCGACCAGGTCCTCTCGGGCGTGTCGACCGCCAACCACGACCACGAGCCCGACGTGCCGTGGTTCCCCGACGACGAGGACGAGGCGGCGCCGGCGCTGCGGCGGCCGGTCGCGCTGCCCACGCCACGCCCGCCGATCAGCGGCTCGACGCCGCGCGTCGACGAGGTGCCGCTCGTCCGGGTGGGCGCACCCGACCCCACCGGGTCCGTCGCGGCCGCGGCCGGGGCCGCCCTCGCGTTCGCGGTCGTCGCCGCGGCCGCCCCCGCCCTGCTCGTGCCGGGCGTGCTCGCGCTGCTCGTCGTGGCGGTCTCCGTCCCGCGCCGGCGCGGTCGCGTGCTGCTCGTGCCGCTGCCCGCGCTCGTGCTGCTCGGGCCGCTGCTCGCGTCGGTGCTGCACCGCGGGTCCGCCGGGTGGCGGCTGCTCGCAGCGGACCCGGCGGGCCTGCCCGTCGCGTCGACCGGCTCGGATCCTGTTCACCGCCTGCTCGGCCTGCCGGACAACCCGTCGGTGCTCGTTCCGGACGGCATCCACGGCCTGCTCGCCACGGCGTGGCCGCTCGCGCTCACCGCCGTCGTGCTCGGTCTCGCCGTGCTCGCGCTGCTGCGCGGCACCCCGGCGGCACGAGCCGTGCGGGCCGCCTGGTGCGTCGTCGCGGTCGGGCTCGCGGCGGCGACCGCCTCCGTCGCGCTGCCCGTGGCCGTCGACGACGGCACCGTCGTGCACGGCTGGGCGGGTCCCGCGCTCTCGCTCGCGCTGCTCGGCATGCTCGCGGCAGCGGCGGTCGGCGCCGACCGGTTGGTCGAGCGGCTCGCGCGCTTCACGTTCGGCCGGCGCCAGCTCGCGGCCGGGTTGGTCGCGGCGGTCGCGATGCTCGTGCCGGTGGCGTCGCTCGCGTCGTGGGCGTGGCAGGCGCGCGGCGCCGACGCGGTCGCCCTGCACACGCTCGACCGCCCGGTCGTCCCCGCGGTCGGCCAGCAGGCGCAGGAGTCGCCGGACGCCTCGCGCGTGCTCAGCCTGACCGCGCAGCCGGCCGCCGCCGGGGACGCGGTCGTCCGGTGGCAGCTGCTGCGCGCCGACGGTCCCCAGCTCGCCGACCAGGCCGCGGCGGTCGCGACGCGCACGCTCGACGGCGGCGCGACCGACGTGACGCCCGCCCCCGCGGACCCGGCGACCACCGAGGTGGACGGGGTCGTGGCGCGCGTGGCCGGCGCGTCGTCGGGGGACGTCGCGGGGCGCCTCGGCGCGCTCGCGGTCTCCGACGTGCTCGTCCCGGTCGCGCCCGCAGGCGCGGCCGACGCGGCGCGGGCCGCGCGGCAGGAGCTCGTCGGCCGCCTCGACGCGACGGCGGGACTGGCACGCGTGACCGACAACGCCGCGGGCACGCTCTGGCGCGTGCAGGCGACCGCCGACCGGTCGGGCCAGGCAGCGCCCGACGTCGTGACGTCCTGGGCGCGACTCCTGCCGGGCGGCGCCGACGTCTCCGACGCCGCGGCTCCCGCCGTCGCGGTGCCCGCCTCGGGCCGCTCCGTCGACGCGACGATCGCCCCCGGCGGCGCGGACCGCGAGCTCGTGCTCGCGGAGCGCCGCGGCTCGGCGTGGCACGCGACGCTCGACGGCCACGCGCTGCGCGCGGTCGACGACGGCTGGCGTCAGACGTTCGCCGTCGGCGCCGCCGGCGGCCACCTGCAGGTGTCGTACCGCTCTCCGTCGCGCACGCCGTGGCTGGCGGCCCAGGGAGTCGTGGGCCTCGTCACCGTGCTCCTGGCGCTGCCGCTGCGCCGCCGTCGGGCTGGCCGGTCGTGAACGGGGAGCGGGACATGGAGCAGGACCGGGGGCCGCTCGGCGGCACGCCGGGCGCCGGTGGCGCGACCGGCGCGGGCGGGCAGGGCCGGGTCTGGCCGGGCCGCGTCGTGCGCGCGGTGTCGGGAGTCGCGGTGCTCGGCCTCGTCGGCGCGACCGTCGTCGCGGCGACGCGGCTGCCCGCACGCGACGAGCAGTCGGTCGCGGCGACGCGCGTGCCCGTGCCGGCCGCGACGGCGTCGCTCGTCTGCCCGGGCAGCCCGATCCTGCCGACGAACGCCGGCCGCGGCGACTCGGCGTTCAACCCCGTCCCGGTCGCGCCCGTCACGGGCGTGTCCGCGCTGACGGCCGGCCCGTCCGACGGGCCGGGCGCGATCCTGCCGCTGACGCAGGCGAGCATGCTCGCGACGATCCCCGCAGGCGCCGGCTCGGCGACCGTGCCGAACGTGACGGCGCCGCTCGTCGTCCAGGCCGAGCCCGGGGACGGGACGGCGGCGCGCCTCGCGGGCGTGAGCGCGTCGCTCGTCACGGCCGGTGACCTCCGCGGCCTCGTCGCCGCCTCGTGCCAGGCGCCCAGCGCCGACGCGTGGCTGCTCGGCGGCTCGACCGAGCTGAGCAGCACGGCGCACCTCGTGCTGGTCAACTCGGGCTCCACACCGGCCCAGGTCACGGTGCAGGTCTGGGGACCGAACGGGCTCGCGGACCTGTCGACCGACGAGTACCTCGTCGCGCCCCGCGGTCAGCGCGTGCTCCACCTCGGGGCGCTCGCCGCGCAGCAGCGCCGCGTCGCCGTGCACGTGACCGCGTCGGGCGGCCGCGTCGCAGCGTTCGTGCAGGACTCGTCGCTCGACGGCTTCACGCCGACGGGCACCGACCTCGTCGTCGCCGGCACGCAGCCCGCGGTCGAGCAGGTGGTGCCGGGCGTGTCCGTCACGGCGAGCACCGCCGCGGACGCGGTCGGACCTGCGCTGCGCCTGCTCGTGCCGGGCTCGAAGGGCACCAGGGCGACGATCACGCTGCTCGGGCCTGGGGGCCCGACGCGGCTGCCCGGCGCCGACGCGGTGACGCTCGCCGGCGGCTCGGTGACGGACGTGCCGCTCGGCGGCCTCGCCCCGGGCGCGTACACGGCAGTGGTCCGGGCTGACCGCCCGCTGCTCGCCTCGGCGGTCGTCACGCGACGCGGCGGCGCCGCACCGCAGGGCGGCGGCACGATGATCGACCGCGCGTGGGCGGCCACCGCCGATCCCGGCCGCTCGGGCGTCGTGGCGCTGCCCGCGGGCGCGACCGGGTCGCTCGTGCTCTCCGGCGTCGCGGGCACGGGCGTGACGGGCGACGCGACCGGGACGCTGCGCGTGCTCGGCGCGGGCGGCGCGGTGCTCGCGACGCGTCCGGTGCGGATCGCCGCCGGCTCGACGGGCGCGTGGTCGCTCGCGTCGCTCGCGAGCGGGGAGGAGACGCTCGCGGTCGCGCCCCCGACGCCGGACTCGGCGGACGACGCCGGCGACGACCCGACCGACGACCCGACGCCCGCGCTGCCCACCAACCTCGGCGGCGCGCAGACGTGGTTCGCGCCCGACCCGCCGCCGACGTCCACCGCACCGGCGACGCCGCCGCCGACCGCCGGGCCCGTCGTCACGGGCGTCGACCTCGTGACGGACGCCGGAGCGCACGTGCGCCTCGCGTGGGCGCTCGTGGCGACCGTCGACCGGCCGGACGGCCAGCTCGTCTCGGTGCTCGACCCGGTGCCCGTCGCGGCGGGGACGCCCGACGTCGCGGTCCAGCGCGAGTCGCGGGCCGGGATCCGGTAGCCCGGACGCGGGCCGCCGCGCGTCAGTCCCCGGCGTCGTACCCGGGGTCGACGTCCTCAGGCGAACGCCCGAGCATGTGCGCCACCTGCTCGACGACCACGTCGCGCACCAGGTCGGCGAGGTCGAGCGGGTCGTGCGCGCGGGCCTCGACGGGGCGCCGGTACACGACGATGCGCGCGGGCAGGCCCGCGTCGGCGGGGAAGTACCGGCCGAGCGGCACGCCGCCGCGCTCCCACGGCGCCGGGTTCGACGGCGGCACGTCCTCGACGGCGAACTCGGTGCCGTCCAGCTGGCGCGCCCAGCGGCGCTCGAGGCGCTCGACGGCGTCGAGCACGAGGTCGTCGAACCGCTCGGCCCGCGTGCGGTACGCGGGCATCGTCGCCGGCATGAGGGGGCCGCGCGGGCCGCGGCCGCGACGGTCGCGCCGGCGGACGGGCTGCACGGCGGCGCCCGGCATGCCGAGCGCGCGGCGGGCGCGGTCGGGGACGCGTCGGGACCGGTCGGGCACGGCTGCACTGTAGTCCGGCGCGACGCCCGCGGGCCGGTCCCGCGTGTGGGCGAGGCGGTGTGGGCGGGGCGTTGTACGGTCAGCGCGTGAGATCCGTCCGGCAGTGCTCGCGCACCGCGTGCGGCCGTGCGGCCGTGGCCACCCTGACCTACGTGTACTCGGACTCGACGGCCGTGCTCGGGCCGCTGGCGCAGACGGCGGAGCCGCACTCGTACGACCTGTGCGACTGGCACGCCGAGCGCCTCACCGCCCCGCGCGGCTGGGAGGTCGTGCGGCTGACGCCGGAGTTCGCGCCGGCGCCCCCGAGCCCTGACGACCTGCTCGCGCTCGCCGACGCGGTCCGCGAGGCGGGCCGTCCGCGCCACCTGGCCGAGCCCGTCGCGGAGCCCGTCGGCCTCGCCGAGGCGCCGCGCCGCGGCCACCTGCGCGTCCTGCGCGGGGAGGGCTGAGCGCGTGGCACGCCGCAAGGGAGACGCCGGCCGCGGTCGGGACGCCCACGCCGAGCCACTGGGCTCGGTGAGCCAGCCGCAGTCGATCGTCGTGCCGGGCACGCACGCGTGCCTGCGGTGCGGCGAGACCGAGCTGACGCGCATCCGCATGACGATCTCGGGCGGCCGGCCCGCGGTGTTCGTCTCGTGCCCGTCGTGCGAGCAGACCAACTGGTTCGCGCTCGACGGCGACGGGTCGCCGCTGCCGCGGGAGGACGTCATGGGGCCCGGGAAGCAGAGCTGACGGCCGCTAGGATCCGTGGGTGCCCTCGTCTGACGCCGTCGACCTGTCCGCCCTGATCAAGGCCTACGACGTGCGGGGGGTGGTCCCCGAGGAGCTGAACGCCGACGTCGCGCGCGCCATCGGCGCCGCCTTCGCCGACGTGGTCGCCGTCCCCGAGGGCGCGTCGAGCGTCGTCATCGGCCACGACATGCGCCCCTCGGGCCCCGAGCTGGTCGAGGCCTTCGCCGACGGGATCGCCGGCCGCGGCGTCGACGTCGTGCTGATCGGCCTGTGCTCGACGGACGGGCTGTACTTCGCGTCCGGCTCGCTCGCCACGCCGGGCGCGATGTTCACCGCGAGCCACAACCCCGCGCAGTACAACGGCATCAAGCTGTGCCGCGCGGGCGCACGCCCCGTCGGGCAGGACACCGGCCTGGCGCGCGTGCGCGAGCTCGCGGGCGAGTACCTCGGCACCTCGGTACCGGCCGTCGCGGACGACGAGCGCGGCACCGTGTCCGAGCGCGACATGCTCGCCGAGTACGCCGCGTTCCTCCGCTCGCTCGTCGACCTGTCGGGCATCCGCCCGCTCAAGGTCGTCGTCGACGCCGGGAACGGCATGGGCGGGTTCACGGTCCCGGCCGTGCTCGGTACGGGTGCCGGCCTCCCCGAGCTGCCGCTCGACGTCGTCCCGCTCTACTTCGAGCTGGACGGCACGTTCCCGAACCACGAGGCGAACCCTCTCGAGCCCGCGAACCTGCGCGACCTGCAGGCTGCGGTCGTCGAGCACGGCGCGGACCTCGGCCTTGCGTTCGACGGCGACGCCGACCGGTGCTTCGTCGTCGACGAGAACGGCGACCCGGTGTCGCCGAGCGCGATCACGGCGCTGGTCGGCCTCCGCGAGGTCGCCCGCGAGCAGGCGGCGGGCCACGCGACGCCCACCGTGATCCACAACCTCATCACGTCGCGGGTCGTGCCCGACCTGCTGACTGCGGCCGGCGCCAGGACCGTCCGCACGCGCGTCGGCCACTCGTTCATCAAGGCCCAGATGGCGGAGAACGAGGCCGTCTTCGGCGGCGAGCACAGCGCGCACTACTACTTCCGCGACTTCTTCTTCGCGGACACCGGCATGCTCGCGGCGCTGCACGTGCTCGCGGCGCTCGGGGGCCAGCCCCACCCGCTGTCGGCGCTCGCCGAGGTCTACCAGCCGTACGTGGCGAGCGGTGAGATCAACTCTCGCGTCGCGTCGGTGAAGGCCGCCCGGGCGCGCGTCGTCGAGGCGTACGTGACGCAGCAGGGCGCCGGCCCGGTCGAGGTCGACGAGCTCGACGGCCTCACCGTGTCGCACTGGGACGGCCACCCGCGGTGGTGGTTCAACCTCCGCGCGTCGAACACCGAGCCGCTGCTGCGGCTCAACGTCGAGGCCGCCGACGAGGACATCATGGAGAAGGTGCGCGACGACGTGCTCGCGCTGGTCCGCCAGGGGGAGTCATGACGAGCGACGCCGCGACGCCGACGCCGACGCCGGACGAGACTCCCGCCGCGACGCCCGTCGTGTTCGAGCAGTGGGCCCGCGACCTGCTGCGGTGCCCCGTGACGGGCGCGACGCTCGTCGACGCGACCGGCCCCGACGGCGAGCCCGAGCTGCACTCGACGGACCCGGACAACCCGCTCGCGTACCCCGTCCGCGACGGGATCCCGGTGCTGCTCGCCGACGAGGCGCGGTCGCTGCGCGCCTGACGCCGACCCGGCGGTCATCCCCTCGGACGCGCGCGGGGTGGTCGGGGCCGGGCGGCTAGGGTCGGCGCATGGCGCACGAGGGCGGGACCAGGGCGATCGTCGCGGCACTGGCCGCCAACATCGGGATCGCCGTCACCAAGTTCGTGGCGTTCCTGCTGACGCAGTCGAGCTCGATGCTCGCGGAGGCTGTGCACTCGGTGGCGGACTCGGGCAACCAGCTCCTGCTGCTGCTCGGCGGCCGGCGCGCCAAGCGCGCGCCGGACGCGGAGCACCCGTTCGGCTACGGCCGCGAGCGGTACATGTACGCGTTCATCGTGTCGATCGTGCTGTTCTCGCTCGGTGGCCTGTTCGCGCTCTACGAGGCGTGGCACAAGTGGCAGGACCCGCACCCGATCGAGGGCCGGTGGTGGTGGGTGCCCCTCGCCGTGCTCGGCGTCGCGATCGTGCTCGAGGGGCTGTCGTTCCGCACCGCGATGGGCGAGACGAACAAGCTGCGCGGCGACCGCTCGCTCGTGCAGTACGTGCGCGGAGCGAAGGAGCCCGAGCTGCCGGTGGTGCTGCTCGAGGACAGCGGCGCGCTCGTCGGCCTCGTGCTCGCGCTCTTCGGTGTCGGGCTCACGCTGATCACGCACGACGGCCGGTGGGACGCGCTCGGCAGCGCGAGCATCGGCCTGCTGCTCGTCGCGATCGCGGTCGTCCTCGCCATCGAGACGACGTCGCTGCTGGTGGGGGAGTCGGCGACGGCCGAGCACGTCGACGCCATCCGCGGCGCGCTCGTCGGCCCCGGGGTGCCGTCCGTGATCCACCTGCGCACGCTCCACCTCGGGCCGGACGAGCTGCTGGTCGCGGCGAAGATCGAGGTGCCCGCGGCGACGTCGGCCGCCGACGTGGCCTCCGCGATCGACGCCGCGGAGCAGCGGGTGCGCGCCGCGGTGCCGATCGCCCACGTCATCTACCTCGAGCCGGACCTGCGCCGCGCGGTCGGCTGACGGCTCACCCGCTCGACGCACCCGGCGTCCGGCGGCGCCGCACGCCGAGCGCGCACCGGGCCGGGCCGTCAGTCGACCGGGTCCGGGATCTCGTGGGGGAGGCGTTGCACCAGCGCGGCCTCGGCCGCCTCGAGCTGCGCCTCACGGTGCAGCCGGTGCAGCTCGCGGTCCCGACGTTCGGCGATCACCGCGGCGAGGAACTCCTCGGGGTGCGTGCCTGCCGGCGGCAGCGGGCGCACGTAGCGCTCCACCTCGCGCGTCAGCGCCGTGCCGAGCTCCACGCGGGACCCGGGGTGCAGCTGGGGCGCGCGCGCGAGGAACTGCCGGACCGAGAGAGCGAGGCCGTCGGGCAGGCGCGCGACGTCCGCGCTGCGGGCCCACCAGGCGAGCCGCGGCGGCATCAGCACGACGAACGAGTCGCGGCGGACGCCGCGCACCCGCACCGCGTACGTGCCCGCGAGGATGTCCCCGACGCGCTTGCCCTGCGGGTGCACGGCCGAGCAGATCACAGCGACCGAGCCGAACGTGAGCCACAGCTCGACGACGCCCACGAGCGCGCGCACGAGGGACTGCCGGAAGACGATCGGTCCGCCGTCGTCCCGCACGATGCGGATGCCCACGGCGAGCTTGCCCAGCGACCGCCCGCGCGACAGCGTGTCGACCGCCGTGGGCGTCACGACGGTCACGCCCGCGATCACGACAACGCCCAGCACCCGACCGACCGCATCGCTGTCGGGCAACGGCAGCAGGCCGATCAGCAGGAACAGCGCCAGCACGCCGGCGAACAGGACCGCGAGGTCGATGAGCGCCGCGAGGACGCGCGTCAGCACGGACGCCGGCCGCGCGTCGAGGAGCACGCCCTCGCCGATCACGATGCCGTCCACGCCGCCCCCTCTTGTCGTCTCGCCCGTGCTGGCCGTGCGTCCGCGACGCGCGGCCGCGCCGACCGTCGTCCGCGGCCGTCCGGGTCCCGCCGGTCGCGCCGGTCGCGCCGGTCGCGCCGGTCGCGCCGGTCGTCCACGGTGTGCGCAGACTAGCCGTCGGGCGGGGTGCCGGGATGGCAGGCTGTGCGCGTGGACCTGGACGCCTTCGAGCTCGCGCGCGCCGACCGGTGGCGCCGGCTCGACGAGCTCGCCTCGAGCCGCCGGCGCACGGGTGCGGAGGCCGACGAGCTCGTCCGGCTGTACCAGTCCGCGGCGACCGACCTCTCGGTGATCCGCTCGGCCGCGCCCGACCCCGCCACCGTCTCCCGGCTGTCGCAGCTGCTGGCCAGGGCCAGGGCGGCGATCGCGGGGACGCACGAGCCGAGCTGGCGGGACGTCACGCGATTCCTCGCGGTGCGGTTGCCCGCGGCGCTGTACCGGATCCGGTGGTGGACCGTCGCAGTCATGGGCGCGTTCCTTGCGCTCGCCGTCATCGCGGGCGTCTGGGTCGCGACGCAGCCGGAGGCGCTCGCGGCGATGGGGACGCCCACCGAGCGCGCGGACTACGTCGACAAGGCCTTCGCGTCGTACTACGACCCGGGGGTGGGCTTCGCGGCGACGGTGTGGACCAACAACGCGTGGATCACGGCCGTCTGCGTCGCCACCGGCATCACGGGCGTGGGGCCGGTGTGGATGCTCGCCACCAACGCCGTCGGCGTCGGTGCCGCCGGCGGCCTCATGGCGCACTACGGGCATCTCGGGGTGTTCTTCCAGCTCATCGCGCCGCACGGGCTGCTCGAGCTGACCTCGGTGTTCGTGGCCGGGGCGGCGGGCCTCAAGGTGTTCTGGACGTGGCTCGCCCCCGGCCCGCGGCCCCGCGGGCGTGCGCTCGCCGCCGAGGCGCGCGCGCTGTTCACGGTCGCGATCGGGCTCGCCGGCACGCTCCTGGTGTCCGGGCTGATCGAGGGTTTCGTCACCGGGTCCGGGCTGCCGTGGGGCGCGAAGGTCGCGGTCGGGCTGGTCGCCCTCGCGGCGTTCTGGACGTACGTGCTCGTGCTCGGCGGACGAGCCGTGCGGGCCGGCGAGACCGGCGACCTCGAGGCCGACCGCGCGGGCTACACGGTCGCGGTCGCGGGCTGACGCGCGCGGCGGCGCGCCTCAGCCGACGAGCACGCGGTGCTCTGCCGCGTCGTCGGCCATGAACCGCACGAACACCTCACCCTCCGCCACGAGCGCGCGGCGGGTCGCGCCGTCGACAGCCGTGAACGGCTCGACGTGCAGGGTCGCCAGCGATCGCCCGTTACGGGTGCGGGGCGGGTCGAGCGGCTCGCGGTCGACGCGCCACGTCGCCCTGATGCGTCCGTCGATCAGGACGGTCGCGGGGATGACGCCGTTGGCCCGCGTGAGCGCCTTGCGGTGCTCGTCGTCGACGATGCGGCGGCGGTCGGCGTGCGAGAGGAACAGGTTGTCGTAGTCCGGCAGGAAGCGCACCGGCGCGGGGACGTCCGCGTCCGGCAGGAGTCCGCCGGGCACGTCGAGCAGCTCGCGCGGACGGCCGCCCGGGCTGGCGGGCGGCCCCGGCAGGCGGACCACCGCGTCGCCGAGCCGGTCGACCACCGGCCGCAGGCCGGTCAGCCCCGACCACGTCTGCACGTCCGCGACGCTCGCCGGCCCGAACGCCGCGAGGTACCGCAGAACCACGCGGCCCATCGCGTCGGCCCAGGCGTCGGGCTCGGAGAGGTCCACCGGCGCGAGCCCGAGCCACGACCATGCCGTGGTGAGCGTCGGCGCGCCGGACCTGCCCCAGACGCCGCGCGGGGGCACCTGGACCAGCGGCAACGTGCCGCGGGCCGCATGGGCCAGGGAGCCGGGCGGGACGTCGGGGAAGCGTTCCGCCAGCAGCCGACCGAGCTCGGTGGTCGCGCGGGGCTGCTCCTCGACGAGCGTCCGCGCGGCCGCCGTGACCGCGGGGACGTCGACGCGCCGCAGGTGGGCGGCGTGCGCCTGGTTGACCAGCAGGTCGCGCGCGAGCAGGGGCCGGCACAGCGCGGGGAGCAGCACGGCGTCCGCGGCGGTGACGAGGTGGATCGTGCCGCGCACCACGACGATGCGCGCGACCTGTCGGGCGACGAGAGCGTCCGCGAGCTCGGCGTGCCGGAACCCGGCGAGGCGGCTCCACAGCCCGACGTAGGGCGACCATCCGTTCTGCGCCTGCAGGCCGACGAGCTCGTCGACCATCGACAGGGCCGGGGCGTCGGAGCGCTCGAGGAGGTGCTGGCGGGCGAGCAGCGCGCGGTTGAGCGCGGCCGTGGTCAGCGGTCCGTCGGGCACGGCACGACCCTAGGG
The DNA here is from genome assembly GCF_030362835.1 of Cellulomonas alba. GTDB lineage: Bacteria > Actinomycetota > Actinomycetes > Actinomycetales > Cellulomonadaceae > Cellulomonas > Cellulomonas alba. The sequence goes on along the minus strand of NZ_JAUCGQ010000001.1, from coordinate 788,798 downwards.
CCCGCCGCCGACATCCCACGGGGCGAGCGGCAGGTGCTCGTCGTGCTCGCCGCCGGCGCCGCAGCCCGAGCGGTAGCCGTCCGGCATCCGCGGGTACGCCTGCGTCCAGTACTGCCGCGCGAGCGCCACCGCCTCGTCGCGCGTCGCCCCCAGCGCCATCGCGGTGCGGGCGTCGCGCTGGACGGCGGCGCACTCCGCCCGGGACTCGTCGAGGAGCCCCGCCATGTGCATCGACTCGTGCGTCAGGACGTGCACGGCGACGACCTCGTCGAGCGAGGCACGCCGCTTGTCGGACCCGAGCCACCTGCGCAGGTCACGGCACGCGTCGTACGCGAGCACGGTCGAGTGCTCCGGCACGCCCGTGGCGTCCCACCGCACGTAGCCGAGCTCGCCACCGGCATGGACGAACGTCTCGCTCGGGGTCTGGCAGTGCACGGTCACCGGCGCCCCGACGAGGCCGCCCGCCACCGCGGAGAGCCGGTGCTCGAGCCGGTCGTGGAGCCAGAGCGGCACCGCGCACGCCACGGCGAGACCGAGCGCGACCGCCACGGTGATCGTCGGGAAGGGACGCCGCCGCCCGAGCGCGTCGTACCGGCGCAGCACCCATCGGCTGCTCGCCACGCCTGCGACGGCGAGCAGCACGACGAGCGCGGAGGCGAGCACCACGTCCGAGAGATCGGCGCGCCGCGGGCCGCGCTTCAGTCCGTCGGGGGCTGAGGTCTCAGAGCCGGCCCGCGGCCTTGAGCGCGAGATAGGTGTCCGCGAGGCGCGGCGCGAGCTCGTCGGGAAGCGCCTCGAGCACCTCGACGCCGCGCTGGCGCAGGCGCGTCGCGACCGCCTGGCGCTCGAGGCCGACGCGCTCGGCGGCGGCGGCGTCGAACACGGCGGCCGCGTCGTCCCGAGCAGCCCGGAGCTCCGCCACCTCGGGGTCGGCGACGGACGCGAGCACCACCTGGTGGCGCGCCGTCAGCTGGCCGACGACGCCGAGCAGACCCTGCTCGACCGCGGCCGGGTCGAGTGCCGTGAGCAGCACGACGAGCGCGCGCTGGCTGAGCCGCTCCTGCACCTGCGCGACGACGCCGGACCAGTCGGTTTCTACGAGCTCGGCATCGACGGTCGCGAGCGCGTCGGCGAGCCCCGACATCAGTCGCGGGGCGCCCGTCCCCGCGACGCGCGCGCGCACGCGCCGGTCGTACGCGAGCAGCTCGACCCGGTCGCCCGCGCGGCTGGCGAGCGCCGCGAGCAGCAGGGCGGCCTCGATGGACGCGTCGAGCCGCGGCGCGTCGAGCACCCGGACCGCCGACGTGCGCCCCGCGTCGACCACGACGAACACGCGCCGGTCGCGCTCGGGCCGCCACGTGCGGACGACGACGTCGCCGCGGCGCGCGGTGGCGCGCCAGTCGATCGCTCGGACGTCGTCGCCGACGACGTACTCGCGCAGCGAGTCGAACTCGGTGCCCGGGCCGCGCACCTGCACGGCGGCGCGGCCGTCGAGCTCGCGCAGGCGCGCGAGGCGGCTCGGCAGGTGCCGGCGGGACGCGAACTCCGGCAGCACGCGCAGCCGCCCGGGCACGTCGATCGACGCCTGCCGGCCGGCGAGGCGCAGCGGGCCGACCGTCCGGATCGTCACGCGGTCGGCGACGCGGTCACCCCGACGCGTCGGCACGAGCGTCGTCGTCAGGCGCCGCGCCTCGGCCGGCGGCAGGTCGACCGGCTGACGCGACGGACCGGCGCCCGCCGACGGCGGCCACGCGTCGCGGACGAGACCGCGCAGGTGACGCCGTCCGACGTTCGTGAGCGTCAGAGTCGACGTCGCGCGCTCCGTCAGCCGCACCGATGCCGGGACGGCGCGCTCGATCGCGACCCGGCGCGGGGACGCCGCGAGCGCCGCGTCGAGGATGCACGCGAGCACGACGAGCAGCGCCCACAGCAGCACGGTCCCGGTGGCGGGCACGAGCAGCACCAGCGGGACCGCGAGCGCGGCGAGCGCGACGGCCCGCCAGGTCAGCGCCACGTCAGCGCGGCACCGGCACGGACGCCAGCACGCTGTCGAGCACGGACTCGGCGGTGACGCCCTCGAGCTCGGCCTCGGCGCGCAGCTGCACACGGTGGCGCAGCGTCGGGTGCGCGAGCGCCTTGACGTCGTCCGGCGTCACGTACGTGCGGCCCGAGAGCCATGCCCACGCTCGCGACGTCGCGAGCAGCGCGGTCGCGCCGCGCGGCGAGACGCCGAGGGCGAGCGACGGCGACTGGCGCGTCGCGCGGCAGACGTCGACGGCGTAGCCGAGCACCTCGCGCGCGACCTGGACGCGCGCCACCTCGGCCCGTGCACGGGCCAGCGCGGCGGCGTCCGCGACGGGCCGCACGCCCGCCCCGCGGAGGTCGCGCGGGTCGAAGCCGGCGGCGTGCCGCGCCAGCACCTCCACCTCGTCCGCGCGCTCCGGCAGCGGCAGCGTCAGCTTGAGCAGGAACCGGTCGAGCTGCGCCTCGGGGAGCGGGTACGTGCCCTCGTACTCGACCGGGTTCTGGGTCGCGACCACGACGAACGGATCGGGCAGCGGCCGGGGCGTCCCGTCGACCGTCACCTGCCGCTCCTCCATCGCCTCGAGCAGCGACGCCTGCGTCTTCGGCGGCGTCCGGTTGATCTCGTCCGCGAGCAGCAGGTTGGTGAACACGGGCCCCTCCCGGAACGAGAACTGCGCCGTCCGGGCGTCGTACACGAGCGAGCCGGTGACGTCGCCGGGCATCAGGTCGGGCGTGAACTGCACGCGCTTGGTGTCGAGCGACAGCGCGGCGGACAGCGTGCGGACCAGCAGCGTCTTGGCGACGCCCGGCACGCCCTCGAGCAGCACGTGCCCGCGGCAGAGCAGCGCGATCACGAGCCCGCTCACCGCGGCGTCCTGCCCCACGACGGCCTTGCCGACCTCGCCGCGCAGCCGGGCGAGCGCGTCGCGGACGTCCGACGCCGGCTCGGCCGCGGGCATCGTGGGGGGCGACACGGTCGCCGCGGCTGGCGCGGCGACGGGCGCGGCAGCCGGCGCCGTCGCCGGGACGGGTGACTGCGGCGTCGGCGGTGCGGCCGCCACCGGCGCGGGCCCGTTCGGGGTCTGTTCGCTCACGGGTGCTGAACCTCGCTCTCCAGGTCGTCCAGGTCCCGGGCCAGCCGGGTCAGGGCGCTGTCGTCGGTGGGTGGTGGTCCGTACAGCAGGTGCGCGACGGTGCCTGGCTCGCGTCCGGTGGCACGCGCGACGGCGGCGACGACGGCGGCCGGTTCCGCGGAGCGCGGCAGGCCGAGCCGCGCCGCGCACCGCGTGGCCGTCCCCGCGCGCAGCGCCGCCCCGGCGTGCCCGTGCGCGCGCGCCCGGCGGTAGAGCCGCCCGCGGCCGCGCGTCGCCTCGCCCGAGCGGACGACGACGGGCAGGGGCTCGAGCACGAGCCTGCCGAGCCGCCGTCCGCGCCAGAGCGCCGCGACCGCCAGCACGAGCAGCAGCGCGAGCCCCACGAGCGGCACGGTGCGCGGCACGAGGTCGACGAGGCTCGGCCCGGTGCTCGCGTCCGACGCGCCGCTCGTGTCGTCGACGGACGGGACGTACCAGACGAGGTCGCGGTGCCGGCCGAGCATCCGCAGCACGAGCGCCGCGTTGCCCTCGTCCGCGAGGCCGGCGTTCTCGAGGGGCGCGGCGTCGGAGAGCGCCGCGATGCGCGGGCTGCCCGCCACGACGGCGTACGCACCCGAGCGCGAGACCGCGCCGCTGCCGGGGAAGCAGACGACCGCGCCGGGGCCGAGCGCCTCGACCGCCCCCGCCGCGGTGATCGTCCCCGCGGCTCGCGCGTCGGGGTCGTCGCACGCGGCGTCGCGCGCCTCCACGTCCGACGAGGCCGACGCGCCCAGCGCGCGGAGCTGGTCCGTGAGCCGCTCGAGCGCCCAGCCGGCGTCCACGAGCGCGAGGTCCGCCCCGGTCGCGGCCAGGGCGTCGACCTGGTCCTCGTCGAGGAGCCGGTCGCTCGCGACGAGGAGCGTCGTGCCCGGGTGCGCAGCGGCGCGCACGTCGGCGATCCTGCGCACGTAGTGCACGTGCACGCCCTGGCGGCCGAGGATCTGCGCGGCGGCGCGCGCACCGTCGGGCGCCGGGTTGTCGGGGGCGAGGCGGACCGACGACGTCCGCGGCTCGGGCAGCGCCGCGAGCAGCGCGACCAGCACGAGCCCGACGACGATCGCGAGGAGCACCCGCCACCGGCGCCACCGGCCCGCGGCACGGGTGCGTGCGGTCGTCCCGTCGCCGACGACGGGTGCGCTGCGGGTCAGGACGGGCGTGCTCATCGGGTCGCACCCGCGAGCGAGGGCCGCGACTCGCGCCGTGCGGCCGCGACGCGGCGATCCACGTCCCGCAGCGCGGCGTCGTCCCCGGCGGACGGGTGCGCGTCGCCGTACGCGACGTCGTCGAACAGCTGGGCGGCCCGGGACAGCTCGGCCGACACCGTCGGCAGGCGCCCACCGGCCTCGCCCGCGGCCTCGTGCGCGGTGCGACCGGGCAGCTCGTCGAGCACCGCACGCTCCTCGAGCGAGCGCACGATCGCGCGGAACCGCTCGACGACGGCGGTCGACCAGTCGCCGCGGGCCGCCGCAGCATCCGCGTCCGCGCGCATCCGGGCTGCCGACCGGCGGTCGTCGTGCGCCAGCACCCCGCGCGTGCGGGGCGACCGGTGGTTCCGCCGGACGGGACCCGCGACCCAGAACGCGACGGCCGCGATCACGGCCAGCACCGCCACCACGACCAGCACCGCCGCCGGTGCGGGCAGCCCGGCGGTGTGCAGCCCGGAGAGCTGCTGCGCGATCCAGTCGACGATCCGCTCGAGCAGCGAGCGCCCCCGGTGGTAGACGGGATCGGTCAGCTCCTGCTGTGCCCACCGGCGAGCCGTCGGTGCGTCGGGCTGGACGGGCACCCGACCGAGGGCGAGCGTCACGCCGCGCTCTGCGCCGCCCGCGCGAGCTCGACGTCGAGCCCCTCGCGCCGCATGCGCACGTCGATATACAGCAGCGCGACGACCGCGGCGAGGAACGTCGTGGCGAGGGTGTCCGCGACGATGTTCGCGAGCGCGACGACCGCGATCGAGGCGAACGAGTCGGCCTGGCCGTCGAGCAGGAACTGCGCGACGGCCGTCGCGGGCACCGAGATCAGCTGGACCACGACGCTGACGATGATCGCGGACAGCAAGTAGATGCCCAGCAGCCGCCAGTAGCTGCCGCGGGTGAGCCGCCACGCGCGCGCCACGGTGCGCCAGAAGCCCTTGCCCTCGAGCATCAGCGCCGGGGGCACGAGCAGCGTCCGCACGAAGAACCACGCGAACCCGACCACCAGCCCGAGCCCGAGCGTCAGCCCTGCCAGGACCGCCGCACCCGCGCCGACGGAGTCCGCGAGCACGACGACGAGCCCCACGCCGAGCGCGACGACCAGGCCGGAGCCCAGCGCCGTGAGCAGCGAGAAGCCGACGACCCACCACACGCGGGTCGACCGGAGCACCTCGCCGATCGAGACGGTGCGCCCGAGCACCGACCGGCTCACCGAGACGATGACCAGGCCGGTGAGCACCGTGGTCGCGATCGAGACGAGCGGCAGCGTCAGCAGCGTGCTCAGCGACGAGCCGAGCGAGTCGCTCGCGCCGAGCTCGCCCGTCGGGTCCACCTGGTCGGCGACGCCGGCGGTCTGCTCCTCGAGGAACCCTCGCAGGTACCAGGCGAGCGCCGTCTGGATCACGACGCCGACGGTCACGACGAGCGCGGCGACGCCGAACATGACCCGCGGGTTGGCGCGCACCGCGCGGAACGAGCCGTCGAGGATCTCCCCGAGGCCGAGCGGGCGCAGCGGCACGATGCCCGGCTGGAGCGCCGGCGGCCGCCAGCCGGGTGCCTGCCACCCCGGGCCGGTCTGCCAGCCGGGTCCACCCGGTCCGGGCGCGCCGGGTGCCGTCTGCCAGCCCGGCGCGGACTGCCAGCCCGTGGGCGCGCCGGGCGCGGCCTGACCCGGGACGGGAGCCGGCACCGGTGCGCTGCCCGGCTGCGGCGCGGGCACGGGCACGGGCGCCCCGGACGAGCCCGCGGTCGGCTGACCCGACCCGCCGGGCGCCGTCCACGCCGGGGGGCGTGGTGCGTCGTCGTGCGGGTTCGTCATGCGCGCGCGGCTCCTCGCTGGTCGTCGCCCGGCTGTCGGGTGACCGCCGCGCCCTCCGGTCGTGGACCGGCGGCGGTCGGCTGCCGCGGCGAGCCCTCATCGTGCCACGGTGGCAGGAGCGTCGGGGGACCTTGTGGGTGATCTGTGCAGGCGAGCGCCCCGGAGGGCCGGAACGTCGAGGTCACGGCGTCCCCCGGTGCGAGAATGCGCGCATGAAGGGACGCGTGCTGGTGGTCGACGACGACACCGCGCTGGCCGAGATGATCGGGATCGTGCTGCGCTCGGAGGGCTTCGAGCCGGTCTTCTGCGAGGACGGTGACGAGGCGCTCGCGACGTTCCGGGCCACCCAGCCGGACCTCGTCCTGCTCGACCTCATGCTGCCCGGCAAGGACGGCAACGAGGTCTGCCGGCAGATCCGCGGCGAGTCGGGCGTGCCGATCGTCATGCTCACCGCCAAGAGCGACACCGTGGACGTCGTGCTGGGCCTCGAGTCCGGCGCCGACGACTACATCTCCAAGCCGTTCAAGCCTAAGGAGCTCGTCGCGCGCGTCCGCGCCCGGCTGCGCCGCAGCGACGAGCCCGCGCCGGAGCACCTGTCGATCGGCGACGTGACGATCGACGTGCCGGGTCACCGCGTCGCGCGTGCGGGCCGGCCGATCTCCCTGACGCCGCTCGAGTTCGACCTCCTGGTCGCGCTCGCGCGCAAGCCGTGGCAGGTGTTCACGCGTGAGGTCCTGCTCGAGAAGGTCTGGGGCTACCGCCACGCCGCGGACACCCGTCTCGTCAACGTCCACGTGCAGCGCCTGCGCAGCAAGATCGAGACCGACCCCGAGCAGCCCGAGATCGTCGTGACGGTCCGCGGCGTGGGCTACAAGGCGGGCGTGACGCCGACGTGACGTGGAAGGGGACGGCGCAGTGCCGCGGGTGAACGGCACCTGGCGGCTCGTCCGGGCACGGACGCTGCGCCGGGTACGGAGCTGGCCGCGCGCGTGGCGTTCGTCGCTGCAGCTGCGCGTGATCGCGACGACGCTCGCGATCGGGCTCGTCGCGCTCGCGTGCATCGGCGCGTACGTCACGGACCGCATGCGCGACGGCCTCTTCGACGCGCGGGTGCAGCAGGTGCTCGAGGACAGCGCGCGCAGCACGCAGCAGGTGCAGGACGCGTTCAACTCCTCGACCGCGTTCAGCTCGTCGACCGGGTCGACCGGGGCACAGATCCAGCGCCTGCTCAACGACGTGACGGCGGCGCAGCGCACGGGCGGCCTGGGGGAGCGGCGCGACGTGTTCCTCCTGCGCGCCCCGCGGCAGCCCAGCACCGTCCCGGTGTTCAACCTCGGCTCGGAGAAGCTGGTCGGGCTGATCAGCCACGACCTCATCACCGCCACGGCAACGGGCGGCCAGCACTGGCAGTCCGTCGGAGCCGAGTTCGACGGACGCGTCGAGCCGGCCGTGATGGTCGGGCAGGACGTCACGGTCCCCGTCGTCGGGACGTTCCAGCTGTTCTTCCTCTACAGCCTCCAGTCGGAGCAGCAGCGCCTCGACTTCCTCGAGCGCACCCTCGGCCTGGCGGCGGTCGCGCTCGTCGCGCTCCTCGGTGGGATGACGTTGCTCGTCACGCGGCAGACGGTGAGCCCGGTGCGCAGCGCCGCCCAGGTCGCCGAGCGCCTCGCCGACGGCCACCTCGAGGAGCGCATGCCGGAGCGCGGGGACGACGAGATGGCGACGCTCGCACGCTCGTTCAACGAGATGGCGGAGTCCCTCCAGGACCAGATCGGCCAGCTCGAGGAGCTGTCGGCCGTCCAGCGGCGGTTCGTCTCCGACGTCTCGCACGAGCTGCGCACCCCGCTGACGACGATCCGGATGGCCGGCGAGGTCATCCACGCCGCGCGCGGCGACTTCGACCCCGCCGTCAAGCGCTCGGCCGAGCTGCTGCAGACCCAGCTGGACCGGTTCGAGGACCTGCTCGCGGACCTGCTCGAGATCAGCCGCTTCGACGCGGGCGCCGCCGTGCTCGACGCCGAGCGTCGCGACGTCCGCGACGTCGTCATCTCCGCCGTCGACCACTCCGCGCCGCACGCCGAGCGCCGCGGCTCGTGGCTGAGCGTGCAGCTGCCCGAGGACCGGTGCTTCGCCGACATCGACCCGCGCCGCGTCGAGCGCGTGCTGCGCAACCTGCTGGTCAACGCCGTGGAGCACGCCGAGGGCTCGCCGATCGAGATCACCGTCGGCGCCGACGAGTACGCCGTCGCGGTCACGGTCCGCGACCACGGCGTCGGCATGACGAAGACCGAGTCGGAGCACGTCTTCGACCGCTTCTGGCGCGCCGACCCGGCGCGGGCGCGCACCACGGGCGGCACGGGCCTCGGCCTCGCGATCTCGCTCGAGGACGCGCACCTGCACGGCGGCTGGCTCGAGGCGTGGGGGCGGCCCGGCCGCGGCGCGAGCTTCCGGCTGACGCTGCCTCGCCGCGCGGGCATCCGGCTCACGGACTCGCCGCTGCCGCTCGTGCCGGACGAGACGCCGACCACGGTGCCCGTCCCGGTCGCACGGCCCCGCACGGACCCCGCCGCGCTCCCCGACATGCCCGACCTGCCCGACGACCACCTGCTGCCGGAGGAGGTGCGATGACCGAGAACCGCGTGCACCGCACCCGAGGCTCCCGGCGCGCCCGCCGCGCGCTCCCCGCCGCGATCACGGCGCTCGCCGCCCTGGCGCTCGCCGCGTGCACCGGCCTGCCGACCTCCGGCGCCGTCCAGGCGAGCGACGTCAAGGTGAGCGCCGCGCCGGACATCGACGTGCTCGCCGAAGGCCCGGAGCCGGGCGCGAGCGCCGACGCGATCGTGGGGCGCTTCCTGCTGGCGCAGGGCTCGGGCTTCGCCGACAACTTCGGCGTGGCGCGCGAGTACCTCGCGGGCGACGCGCGCTCGGCGTGGAAGCCGCTCGCCGGGGTCGTCGTCGCGGGTGACGTCCACGTCGGCGCAGCGGCGCACGGCGAGGTCGCGGTGGACGTGTCGGTGCTGGGTCGCGTCGACGCGTCGGGGAACTACGCCGAGGCGGCGCCCGACGCGCACGAGACGGTGACGTTCGGGATGGTGCAGGACTCGAACGACGAGTGGCGCATCTCGACGGCGCCCGACGGCCTCGTGCTGCTCAACGACGTGTTCCAGCGGCAGTTCCGCCAGGCCGCGGTCTACTTCCTCTCGGCCGACAAGACGTACCTCGTGCCCGACACCCGCTGGTTCCCCGCGAAGAACCTGCAGACCTCCGTGATGGATGCCCTGCTCGCGGGACCGTCGCCCTGGCTCCAGGACGCGGTGACGACCGCGGTCCCGGCCGGCCTGCAGCTCAAGCCCGAGTCGGTGACGACCGCGGAAGGCGCGGCGCAGGTCAGCCTCGGGCCGTCGCCCGCGATCGCGAAGGACGACCGTCCGCTGCTGCTCGCGCAGATCGACGCGAGCCTCGCCGTGCTGCCCGGCGTGTTCTCGGTCCACGTCGACGCCAACGGCGTGCCGCTCGACGGCGCGCAGACGCTCAAGGGCGGCCCGATCGCGGCAGGGATCTCCAAGCCCCTCACGTTCCTGTCGGGTGGCCGGCTGGTCGAGCTCGACGGCGTGACCGTCTCGCCCGTGCGCGACGTCGGCTCGCTCGAGGGGCTCGGCGCGTCCGACCCCGCGACGGGTGCCGACGGCACGCGCGTCATGCTCTCGCACGGGCGGTCGCTCGTCACCGTGCCGACGGCGTCGGAGGCGGCCCAGGTGCTCTACGCCAGCGGGCCGCTCGTCGCGCCGTCCGTCGACCGGTTCGGATGGGCGTGGACGAGCAACGGCACCGACGTCGTCGCGGCGAGGGCCGGCGCGGCGCCCGTCACGATCCGCGCGGACTGGCTCGCCGGACGCACCGTCCGGTCCCTCCGGGTGGCGGCGGACGGCGCGCGCGTCGCGATCGTCTCGCACGGCGCCGACGGCGTGCGGGTCGACGTCGCGGGCGTCACGCGGGACGACCACGGGGTGCCGCGCCAGCTCGGCGTGCCGACACGCGCGGGCACGACGCTGACCGACGCGACGCAGGTCACGTGGGTCGACGAGGCCACCCTCGGCGTGCTGGGCCAGTCCGACGGCAGCACCTCGCCGTACGTCAACCTCGTGCCGGTCGCCGGTCCGACCACCGTCCTGCCGCAGATCGCCGACGTCGTGGATCTCGCGGGCGGCCCCTCGCTCGTCGTCGCCACGAAGGACGGCACGCTGCGGCGGTTCGTCACGCCGACGTGGGTGCAGGTCGACGGCGTGACCGGCGCCTCCGACCCGTCCTACCCCGGCTGACGTCGAGCCGCCCACAGCCCCGCAGCGGACGCGCGCGTCCCCCACCCGGGGCGATGGAGCGTGCCCGGGCGCCCGGGCGGCGCACCCTGGCTGCGTGCCGCGACCGTCCGCCTCGAGCCTCCTGCCGGCCCTGCCCGTCGCCGGTGCGCGGGTCGCCGGCCCGCGGAGCCTGCTGGCTGAGCTGGCCGGCCTGGTGGTCCCCGTCGCCTGCGGGGGCTGCGGGCTGCCCGACGTGCCCTGGTGCGCCGGCTGCGCGGCGCTGCTGACCGTCCGGCCGTGGCGGTGCGAGGAGCGCGCGGCCCGGCTCGACCGGCTCGACGGCAGACCCCTTCCGGTCTGGACGCTGGCCGAGGGCGTCGGCGCGGCGCGGCAGGCGGTCGTCGCGTGGAAGGACCGCGGACGCGTCGACCTGACGCCGCGGTTCGCCGCGGCCCTGCGCGACGCCGGCCGGACGGTCGCACTGGCGGCTCCCGCGGTACCCGCATCGGCGGCGCTGCGCGTCGTGGGCGCGCCGTCGTCGCCCGCGGCCCGGCGCCGTCGAGGGGGCAACCTCGTGGACGCGCTGGCACGCGGAGTCGCGGCCGGGCTGACGGCGGGCGGTGTCGCGGCCGTGCCTTCTGACGCGCTGCGCCGGCGACCCGGTGCCGACCAGGTGGGCCTCGGGGCGCGCGGGCGGGCGCGGAACCTCGCAGGGCGCGTGCGCGTGCGCGGCGGCGGCGAGCTCGAGGTGCGCGGGCGGGCGGTCGTCCTCGTCGACGACGTGCTCACGACCGGCGCCACGCTCGCCGCGTCTCGCGCCGCGCTCGAGTCCGCGGGTGCCGTCGTGGTCGGGGCGTTCACGCTCGCGTCGACGCCGCCGCCGGGCGTGGCGCCGCCGTCCCACGAGGTGCCGAGTGCCCGGCCGCCCGGGTGAACACGTCCCAGGGGCGAGACGGTGGGACGTCTGGGCTGCCCCTGCGCGTGCAGCGGGACTAGCGTTGAGGCTCAGAGCCGACGCCGTCGGACCGGGTCCTGAGCCCCGGTCCGCGACACCGGGAGGAGGTGAGGCCCCCCGACTGCCCGCGAGGGCGGCCCCACTCACCCGGGCGGGCGCGTTCCCGCCCCAACACTCCCAGGAGGCTCCTATGGAGATCGTGGTTGCCGGCCGGCACACCGAGGTGCTCCCGAAGTATCGGGCGCACGTCGAGCAGAAGCTCGCGAAGGTCGAGCAGCTGGCCCCCCGTGCGCAGCGCGTCGACGTGCTCGTGTCGCGCGAGGCGAACCCCCGCCAGTCCGAGAGTCGTGAGCGCGTCGAGCTCACGGTCGTCGACCGGGGGCCCGTCATCCGCGCCGAGGCGTGTGCCGACGACCGCTACGCAGCGCTCGACCTCGCGCTCGGCAAGCTGCTCGAACGGCTTCGCCGCTCGCGCGACCGGCGCAAGGCGCACCGCAACCACACTCCGCTCGCGCCCGTCGACGTCCGCCCGCCCGAGGCGGCCGACGAGCAGGTGCCCGCCGCGGCGTCGTCAACCGACGGCACTGTCGAGACCACCCTCGGCGACTCGCCGGTGGTGATCCGCGAGAAGGTGCACCCGGCGCAGCCCATGACGGTCGACGACGCGCTCTACGAGATGGAGCTCGTCGGCCACGACTTCTTCCTGTTCGTCGACGCCGAGACGGCTCAGCCCTCGGTCGCCTACCGGCGCCACGGCTGGAGCTACGGCGTCATCAAGCTCGACACGCCCGTCGCGAACGGGGCCGAGACCCCGGCGCACGCCGCGGTGGGCTGACCGGCAGGACAGACGGCGCCCGGCGCGCGGCCCGAACCCGCGCCGGGCGTCGCCGTGCCCGGCCACCGACGTCCGCCGGGCGCTGCCCGAACCGCCGGCGGCGGCCTCTCGTGCCCGCCGCGATGTCGGTGGTCCGCGGCAGGATGGCGCCGTGCCCCGGCCCGAGAAGCTGTCCCTGTCCCACGCGCGTCGCACGTTGCTGCGGGCGCACGGCCTGGACGCGCCGCGACCGTCGCGGACCGGACCGGTGACGCTGCGGCAGGTCGAGCAGCTCGGCACGCGGCTCGGCGTCGTGCAGATCGACTCCGTGAACGTGCTGGCGCGCGCGCACCTGGTCCCGGCGTTCTCGCGGCTCGGTCCGTACGACGTCGGGCTCCTCGACCGCGCGACGGGAAGCGCACCGCGTCGGCTCGTGGAGTCCTGGGCGCACCAGGCGTCGTTCGTGCCGGTCGAGTCGTACCCGTTGCTCGAGTGGCGCCGCCAGGCGTACCAGCGCGAGGCGTGGGGCGGCATCGCCGCGGTGGCGACGACGCACGGGAACATCGTCGACGACGTCCGCGCGATCGTCGCGGAGCGCGGCCCGGTCACCGCGAGCGAGGTCCAGGTGGAGTTCGAGGCCGAGCACCCGACGCGCAAGGTCGAGTGGGGCTGGAACTGGTCGATCGCCAAGCGCGTGCTGGAGTTCCTGTTCTTCACGGGAGAGGTCGCGTCGGCGGGCCGCAACCCGGCGTTCGAGCGCCGCTACGACCTCACCGAGCGGGTGCTGCCGGCGCACGTCTTGGCGGCGACCCCGCCCGACGAGCCGGACGCGGTCCGCGAGCTCGTCGCGATCGCGGCTCGCGCGCACGGCATCGGCTCGACCCGCTCGCTCGCCGACCACTTCCGCCTGCGCATGGCGCCCACGCAGCGCGCGATCGACGAGCTCGTCGAGGACGGCGTGCTGACCCCGGTGCAGGTCGACGGCTGGGGCCGCGCCTACCGGCACCGCACCGCGACCACGCCGCGTCGCGCGACCGGCGCGGCCCTCCTCAACCCGTTCGACCCGCTCGTCTTCGAGCGCCGCACCGTCGAGGCACTGTTCGGGCTGCGCTACCGCATCGAGGTCTACGTGCCCGAGCCGAGACGCGTGTGGGGCTACTACGTCCTGCCGTTCCTGCTCGGCGAGGAGCTCGCCGCGCTCGTCGACCTCAAGGCGGATCGCGCTGCGGGCGTCCTCGAGGTCCGCGCGGCGCACGGCACGCTCGGGACGGCTGGCGCGGGACCCGCCGCCGTCGCCGCCGCGCTCGCGGCGGAGCTCGAGCTCGCCGCGCGCTGGCTCGGCCTGGACTCGGTGCGCGTCGGGTCCGCGACCCGGCCGGCCGCGGGTGACCTCGCGGCCGAGGTCCGTGCCGCGACCGCCGCCGTCGCAGCCTGACGCCGGGATCCGGTCGGCCCGGATCGCCTCGACCCCCGGTCGCCTCGCCTACCATGGACAGGCCCGGCCGTGCGGCCGGACCACAGCCGCCCCGACGCCGTGCGCGGACGGGCACCCACCACGTCGGGAGTCATGCGTGTCCGCGATCGTCGACAAGATCCTGCGCATCGGTGAGGGCCGCGTCCTCAAGAGGCTCGCGGGCATCGCCGAGCAGGTCAACGTGCTGGAACCCGACTTCAAGGGCCTCAGCGACGCCGAGCTGCGCGAGGAGACCGACCGGTTCAAGGCGCGTCTCGCCGAGGGCGAGACCCTCGACGACCTCCTCGCCGAGGCGTTCGCCACGGTGCGGGAGGCCAGCCGCCGCACGCTCGGCCAGCGTCACTTCGACGTCCAGCTGATGGGCGGCGCGGCCCTCCACCTCGGCAACATCGCCGAGATGAAGACCGGTGAGGGCAAGACGCTCGTCGCGACCGCGCCCGCGTACCTCAACGCGCTGTCGGGCAAGGGCGTCCACGTCGTCACCGTCAACGACTACCTCGCGGGCTACCAGAGCGAGCTCATGGGCCGCGTGTACCGCTTCCTCGGCCTGACCAGCGGCTGCATCATCGCGACGCAGACTCCCGCCGAGCGCCGCGTGCAGTACGCCGCCGACATCACCTACGGCACCAACAACGAGTTCGGCTTCGACTACCTGCGCGACAACATGGCGTGGAGCACCGACGAGCTCGTGCAGCGCGGCCACAACTTCGCGATCGTCGACGAGGTCGACTCGATCCTCATCGACGAGGCGCGCACGCCGCTCATCATCTCGGGGCCCGCGTCCGGCGACACGAACCGCTGGTACGCCGAGTTCGCCCGCGTCGTGCGTCGGCTCGAGCGCGAGCGTGACTACGAGGTCGACGAGAAGAAGCGCACGGTCGGCGTCCTGGAGCCGGGCATCGCGCGCGTCGAGGACTACCTCGGCATCGACAACCTCTACGAGTCGCTCAACACGCCGCTCATCGGCTTCCTCAACAACGCGATCCGCGCCAAGGAGCTGTTCAAGCGCGACAAGGACTACGTCGTGCTCCAGGGCGAGGTGCTCATCGTCGACGAGCACACCGGCCGCATCCTGCCGGGCCGCCGCTACAACGAGGGCATGCACCAGGCGATCGAAGCGAAGGAGGGCGTGGCGATCAAGGCCGAGAACCAGACGCTCGCCACGATCACGCTGCAGAACTACTTCCGGCTGTACTCGAAGCTCTCGGGCATGACGGGTACGGCCGAGACCGAGGCCGCCGAGTTCCAGGGCACGTACAAGCTCGGCGTCGTCCCGATCCCGACGAACCGCGACATGCAGCGCATCGACCAGAAGGACTTCGTCTACAAGTCGGAGGACGGCAAGTTCGACGCGGTCGTCACCGACATCGTCGAGCGGCACGCCAAGGGCCAGCCGGTGCTCGTCGGCACGGTCAGCGTCGAGAAGTCCGAGCTGCTGAGCTCCAAGCTCAAGAAGCAGGGCGTCCCGCACGAGGTCCTCAACGCGAAGCAGCACGCGCGCGAGGCGTCGATCGTCGCGCAGGCGGGCCGCAAGGGAGCCGTCACGGTCGCGACGAACATGGCCGGCCGCGGCACCGACATCATGCTCGGCGGCAACGCGGAGTTCATGGCGGTCGCCGACCTGGCGGCGCGTGGCCTCGACCCGGCGGAGAACGCGGAGGAGTACGAGGCCGCCTGGCCGGACGCGCTCGACAAGGCCAAGGAGGCCGTCTCCGCCGAGCACGACGAGGTCGTCGAGCTGGGTGGCCTCTACGTCCTCGGCACCGAGCGCCACGAGTCCCGCCGCATCGACAACCAGCTGCGCGGGCGTTCCGGCCGTCAGGGCGACCCGGGCGAGTCGCGGTTCTACCTGTCGATGCAGGACGACCTCATGCGCCTGTTCAACTCGGGTGCGGCCGAGGCGCTCATGACGCGCGCGGGCTTCCCGGAGGACATGCCGCTCGAGTCGAAGATCGTCACGCGCTCGATCCAGAGCGCGCAGGCGCAGGTCGAGTCGCGCAACTTCGAGATCCGCAAGAACGTCCTCAAGTACGACGACGTTCTCTCCCGCCAGCGCGAGGTCATCTACGACCAGCGTCGCCGCGTGCTCGAGGGCGAGGACCTGCAGGACCAGATCACGCACTTCCGCGGCGACGTCCTCAAGGCGTACATCCAGGGCGCGACCGTCGAGGGCCGCCCGGAGGACTGGGACCTCGAGGCGCTGTGGACCGCTCTCAAGGCGATCTACCCCGTGTCGATCGAGGTCGACGAGGTCGTCGAGCAGGCCGGCGGCCTGACGCGGCTGACGCCTGAGCTCGTCGAGACCGAGATCCTCTCCGACGCCGAGCACGCCTACGCCGAGCGCGAGGAGGCCATCGGGTCGGAGAACATGCGCCAGCTCGAGCGCCGCGTGGTGCTGTCCGTGCTGGACCGCAAGTGGCGCGAGCACCTCTACGAGATGGACTACCTCAAGGAGGGCATCGGCCTGCGCGCGATGGCTCAGCGCGACCCGCTGGTCGAGTACCAGCGCGAGGGCTTCCAGCTGTTCAACGCGATGACCGACGCCATCAAGGAGGAGTCGGTCGGCTACCTCTTCAACCTCGAGGTGCAGGTCGCCGAGGACGAGCAGCCGGCGGTGTCCGTGGACGCCGCTGCTGCCGCGGCCACCTCGGGCGGCGCCGCGGCGGCGCTCGGTGGCGGCGCGCGTCTGGTCGCGAAGGGGATCGACGGCCCGGAGGAGCGCGCCCCGCTGCAGTACTCGGCGCCCTCGACCGACGGCGACGGCGGCGTCGTGACCATCGGTGACGCGGGTGGCGGCGCGGCCGGCTCGTCGTCGGGCGACGGCGCGGGCAACCGTGCGGACCGCCGGAAGGCCGCCAAGCAGCGCAAGCGCTGAGCAGCGCAAGCGCTGAGCAGCGCGTGCGAGGGGCCGGGAGCTGCACGCTCTCGGCCCCTCGCGCGTTGGCCGGAGCGGCGCGGGTCGCCCGGCGCCGGGCGCCTCGGCGAGGTGCCGCGACCGTCGGCGAGCGGGCTTAAGTCGTAGGACGATCCCCGCCGCCCGGGTGAGGATGAGGCCATGAGTGCGACCGTCCAGGCCCGCGGCGTGGCGGCCGCCTTCGGTGACCGCGAGCTGTTCTCCGGGCTCGACCTCGTCGTCGCGCCGGGTGACGTCGTCGGCCTCGTCGGACCGAACGGCGCCGGCAAGTCCACGCTGCTGCGGATCATCGCCGGCCTGCGCGCGCCCGACGCCGGCTCGGTCACGGTCTCGCCCACGGACGCGCAGCTCGGCTACCTGGCTCAGGAGCCCGAGCGGATCGAGGGCGAGACCGTCCTGGCACACCTCGAGCGCCGCACGGGCGTCGCCGCCGCGCAGGCGGCGCTGGACGCGGCCGCCGACGGCCTCGCCGCGAGCGCGCCCGGCGCCGACGACGCGTACGCCCACGCGCTGGAGCGGTGGCTCCACCTCGGTGGCGCCGACCTCGACGCGCGCGCGGGCGCGGTCGCGGACGACGTGGGACTCGGCGTCGGCCTCGACCACCCCATGACGGGCCTGTCCGGCGGCCAGGCCGCGCGGGTCGGGCTCGCGGCGCTGCTGCTGTCGCGCTACGACCTGTTCCTGCTCGACGAGCCGACCAACGACCTCGACGCCGACGGGCTCGACCTCCTCGAGGACTTCGTGCGCCGCGCGGCCGCGCCGATCGTCGTGGTGAGCCACGACCGCGAGTTCCTCAGCCGCACGGTGACGTCCGTCGTCGAGATCGACCGCAGCCTCCAGCGCGTCGCGACGTACGGCGGCAGCTACGACGCGTACCTCGACGAGCGGTCGACGGCGCGCCGCCAGGCGCGCGAGGCCTACGAGGACTTCGCGGCCCGCCGCGACGCCCTCCAGGCGCGCGCCCGCATGCAGCGTGCCTGGATGGAGAAGGGCGTCCGCAACGCCCGCCGCAAGGCGACGGACAACGACAAGTTCATCCCGGCGTTCCGCGCCGACTCGGCCGAGAAGCAGGCGGCCAAGGCACGCCAGACGGAGCGGATGATCGAGCGGCTCGAGGTCGTCGAGGAGCCACGCAAGGAGTGGCAGCTCCGCATGACGATCGCGGCGGGCCCGCGCTCGGGTGACGTCGTCGCGACGGCGCGCGAGGCGCTCGTGCACCGGGGCGAGTTCGCGCTCGGACCCCTGTCGCTGCAGCTGGACCGGCTCGATCGCGTGGCGGTCACCGGGCCGAACGGCGGAGGGAAATCGACGCTGCTGGCGATGCTGCTGGGCCGGCTCGAGCCCGATGCGGGTGCCGTGTCGCTCGGGTCGGGCGTGCTCGTCGGCGAGATCGACCAGGCTCGCGACGCGTTCGAGGGCGAGGCGCCGCTGGGCGACGCGTTCGCGCGCGAGGTGCCGGACTGGCCGACGGCCGACGTACGCACGCTGCTCGCCAAGTTCGGGCTCGGCGGGCACGCCGTGGGCCGCCCGGCGACGGAGCTGTCGCCGGGGGAGCGGACGCGCGCAGCCCTCGCGCTGCTCCAGGCGCGGGGCGTCAACCTGCTCGTGCTCGACGAGCCGACGAACCACCTCGACCTGCCCGCCATCGAGCAGCTCGAGCAGGCGCTCGACTCGTTCGACGGCACGATCCTGCTGGTGACGCACGACCGGCGGATGCTCGACACGGTGCGGCTCACGCGCCGCTGGCACGTCGAGGCGGGCCGCGTCACCGAGGTCAAGCCCTGACCGTAGGCGTGCGCGCGTCAGCCGATCTCGAGCGCCGTCGCGCGCCACTGGCCGCGCCAGCCCTCGAGCCGCACCGCGACGGCCCGGACACGGTCCGCGTCCTCGGCGACGACCGCAGCCTCGACGACCCCTGGCGCGACGACGCACACGCGCACCCGGCGCACCGACGGGTGGCGCCCGGCGGCACTGCCTGATCCGATCGCCTGCGCGGTCAGCGCCGCCCGCATGCGCAGCACCTCGTAGACGCCCGGCGTGACCCACCGCGCGAGCTGAGCCACGCTCCGCCGCCCGGCGAGCACCTCGACGGCGCCCAGCGCGATGCCGCACGCCACCTGCTGCGGGTCGGCGTCGGGCGGCGCGCCCGGCTCGTCGGCACCGTCGAGCACGAGCTCCCGATCGGCCGCGCGCAGCGCGCGGACCCGCTGCCGCAGCGTCGGCACCGCCGGGACGACCGGGTCGGTCGCGACCGGCGGCCGGCCCGACGGCAGCGCCGGCACGAGGCGCATCCGCGGTCGGCTGCTCGTCGCCGGGGGTGAACCGACGTCAGCGCGGTCGCGGTGCTGCGTGGCCGGCACCGCCTCGATGTGTCCCGGGCCGCCGGACCCGCGCGTGCCCGGCCGTGACTGACCGTCGGCGCGCGTGGCCAGCTCGCCGAACGTCTGCTCCGCGGGCGTCGTCTCGACCGCCAGCGCGCTCACGGCGCGACCCCGGCGGGGACCGCGAGCACCTGACCGGGAAGCAGCAGCCCCGGGTCGTCGCCGATCGTGTCGCGGTTCGCGGCGTACCAGGCCGGCCAGGCGGCGGCGATGGTGGCGTCGTCGGCACCGGGCGGGAGGTGGCGGGCCGCGATTCGCCAGAGGCTGTCGCCCCGACGCACGACGACCGTCGCGGCTCGTGCCGCGGGCCCTCCCGACGGGTGCGGCGAGGCGGCCGTCGCGGCGACCCCGGTCGCGGCGCGGCTCCGGGTCGTCCCGGCAGGGTGCAGCGGGTGCGCCGCGGCGGCCGACGCGGGAGCGTCCTGCTCACCGACCGTCAGCTGATCGGCACCCATGCCGGCAGGACGCGGTGAGTCGCCGCGCGCTGTCTGGTCCGGGCCGGTGTCCGCGGCCGGCGCCCGCCCTCCGTCGCCCGGCACGGTGGCGCCGCCGGCGGCGCCGCCCGGGACTGTGCCCCCGGGTGTGGTGGTGCGTCCGCGTGGCTCAGGGGCGTCGCGCGGCACCGACCCGCTGCCCGCCTGGGCGGCCGCTTCCCGTGGCGTCCCCGGGACGGCAGTGCCGGCCGGTGGTTCTGCCGCCCGGTCGCCGGGACGAGGATCCGCGGCCGCGGTGTCCTGCCCGGAGGTCACGACCCAGCCCAGGTCGATGGTGCTCCCCGCCGCCTCGACCGACGCGCCCGTCGACGGGGGTGCCGGGGCGTCAGCCGCGTACGCGGCTGACGCGAGCCCCGCACCGAGACCGCCGACCACCGCGACGGTCAGCGCGCGGCGCACGACCGCCGGCGCGAACCGGTGGAGCGCACGCTCCCCGGTGCGCCACGTCGCACCGACCAGGCGCAGTGCGAGACAGGCGGCGGCCAGTGCGGCGCACGCAGCCATCCACGCCGCGACGAGCGCGCCGACGCCGACGACGGCCGCTTCGACGGCGACGTCGACCTGCATCGGAACGGGGCCGCTCGCGAGGCCGCGCGCGGTGGTGCCGAGCACGAGCGCCGTCCCCCCGGCGACACACGCTCCGAGCCCCATGCCCGCGGCGCGTCCGGCGGTCGCACCGGCCGCCCGTGCGCGGTCGGCGGTCCTCTTCGTCGTCGTCATCGACGAGCCCCCTTGGTCGAGTTTGATGTCGTTTGGTGCGCATAGGTCTACTTAGACCAGAGTCGGCTGTCCACCGGTGTCCGCGAATCGGACATCACGGGCGCGCGGCCTCGCCTACGGTTCGGGGGTGCGGTGGGAGGCATTGTTCGGGGACCTCGAGGCGCAGCTGGACGCGACACGACGCGCGGACCTGCAGGCCGAGCTCGGTGAGCGCGTGCGCGCCGAGCGCTCGAGCGTCTCGGTCGTCGACCGCGTCCGAGCGGCGTCGGGCGCGCGGCTCAGGGTCTGGGTCGCGGGCGGCCTCGTCGTCGAGGGCGACGCGATCGAGGTGGCGACGCAGTGGGTCCTGCTCGCGGACGGGGTGCGGCGCGTCCTGGTCCCGACCGACGCGCTGGTCGGGATGGCGGGTCTGCCGGCCATCGCCGCGCCGCCGGCCGGTGCCGTCGAGCGGAGGCTCTCGCTCGGACACGTGCTCCGTGCGCTCGCGCGCGACCGGGCCGCCGTGGTCGTGGTCGCGGACGGCTACGAGCTCGGTGGGCGGCTCGAGCGGGTCGGCGCCGACCATGTCGACGTGACGCCGGTCGGCGGCGGCGCGGCGGCGCTGCGCACCGTCCCGTTCGGCGCCCTGCGGGTCGTCCGCTCGGGCTGACCGGCGCCGGCGCGCACGCGGCGCCCCCGCGCTGACCGCGGCGGCGCGCTGGCCGGGCGGGCTGCCTCAGCGCTCGGCGGCAGCCTTGTCCGGGGTCGAGCCCTCGCGCTCGCCCCGGCGGATGCGCCGCTCGGTCTCCGAGTACATCCGCTGGATGTACTCCTCCAGGTCGTCCTGCGAGATGCGCCACTGACCGCGGCCACCGATCTGCATCGCGCGCAGGTCACCGTTGTGGACGAGGGCGTACGCCTGCGGCATCGAGACGTTGAGGATCTCGGTCACGTCGGTGAGCGTGAGGAACCGGGAGACCATGCCCGCAGTGTGGCACGCGGTGGCGGCGTGTCCGGGTTGTCCACAATGCTCCCCCCACGACATCCGGCCCGTCGGCAGGATGTGCCGACGAGGAGGTGGTCGACCGTGCAGACGGCCGTGCTGGAGCTGCCCGCGCCTGCGGCGAACCGGCTGCGCCGGCCGAGCTGGCGCGACCCGCGGCTGCTCGCGGGCATCGCGATGGTCGCGGCGGCGGTGGCGCTGGGGTCCTGGATCGTGCGCTCGGCGCAGCACGAGGTGCCGGTCTACGCGGCGCGGCACGCGCTCGTGGCGGGGGAGCAGCTCCACGCGGACGACCTCGTGGTCGTCGGCGTCCGTGGAATCGCGCTCGACCGGTACCTCGCCGCGCGCGGCGCGGTCGCCACCGACCTCGTCGCGCTGCGCACCGTCGGGGCGGGGGAACTCGTGCCACGGGCCGCGGTCGGGGACGGCTCCTCGGTCGACGTCCGGTCGGTCGCCGTGCCGCTCCAGGCCCCCCCGGGGCGCGACCTGCAGGTGGGCGCCGTGGTCGACCTGTGGTTCACGCCCCGGCCGGACGCCGACCGGGCAGCAGGCGCGCCGGGTGCGCGACCGATCGCGCAGAAGGTGGTCGTCTCGGAGGCCAGCTCGGGCGACGGCGCGTTCACGACCGGGTCCGGCGCCACGGTGCACGTGCTCGTGCCGACGGCCCAGCTCGCGGACGTGCTCGAGGCGCTCGCGGCCGACGGGACGGTCGACGTCGTGCCCCTGCCCGGCGGCGTGCCGGGGTCGGAGGGCTGACATGGCCGTCGGCGTGCTCTGCGCGGTCAGCGGCGAGTCCGAGACCGCCATCGTCCGGGCCGTCGAGGACACGCGCGGGCGGTTGAACGTCGTCCGACGGTGCGCGGACCTCGCCGAGCTGCTCGCCGCGGCCGAGGCGGGGCTCGGCGGGCTCGCCGTCGTGTCGTCGGACCTCGAGCTCCTCGACGCCGAGTCGGTCGACGTGCTGCACCGCGCGGGCGTGCAGGTGGTCGGCGTCGTCGAGCGCGACCGGCCCTGGCTCGCGGAACGGCTCGCGGCGTGCGGGGTGGACCTCGTCGTGGAGGCACCCGACGACGAGCTCGCCGCGCGCAGCCTCGTCGAGGACGCCCTCGTCGTCCTCGACCGCGGGTCGCCGCGGCCGCCCGAGATCCGCCTGCCGGCCGGCGGCCGACCGGACGCGCCGATGCCGCTCCCGACGGAGCGCGGTCGGCTCGTCGCCGTGTGGGGCCCCACCGGAGCGCCGGGCCGCACGACCGTCGCCGTCAACGTGGCCGCCGAGCTCGCCGCCGGTGGGAGCCGGACGCTCCTGGTCGACGCGGACACGTACGGCGGCTCGGTCGCACAGGTCGTGGGCCTGCTCGACGAGGCCCCCGGTCTCGCCGCGGCGGCCCGGGTGGGAGTCCAGGGTGCGCTCGACCTGGTCGGGCTCGCCCGGCTCGCACCCGTCCTGGCGCCGGACCTGAGGGTGCTGTCGGGTATCTCGCGTGCCGACCGCTGGCCCGAGCTGTCGGCACCGGCGCTCGAGCCCGTGTGGCGCACCGCGCGGTCGCTCGCGCGGTGGACGGTCGTCGACTGCGGGTTCTGCCTCGAGGAGGACGAGGCCCTCAGCTACGACACCCGTGCGCCGCGCCGGAACGCCGCCACGCTGAGCGCGCTCGAGGCCGCCGACGTCGTCGTCGTCGTAGGTGCCGCGGACCCGGTGGGCGTCCAGCGTCTCGTGCGCGGCCTCGGTGAGCTGTCCGACCACGGGCTGGGCGCGCACCGGGTGGTGGCGGTCAACCGCGTCCGGGCCTCGGTCGCCGGTCCGCGTCCCGCCGAGGCGGTGGCCGACGCGCTCGCGCGGTACGCCGGCGTGGCGTCACCGCACCTGCTCCCGGACGACGGCCAGGCGCTCGACACGGCGCTGCTCTCTGCGCGCACGCTGCGCGAGATCGCCCCCGGATCGGCGCTGCGGCGCGCGATCGCGGCGCTGGCGGCGGCGCTCGACGGCGTGGCAACGGCCGCGGACCCCGACGACGTGGCGACGCTTGCACGGGCCGGCGCCTGACCACCGGGCACACTGTCCCCGTGCGCATCTACCTGCCCGCGACGCTCGACGAGCTCGACCCTGCGGCCCCGCTGCTGACCGGGAGACGCGCCCACGCGGTGACGACGGCGCTTCGCGCGGCCCTGCCGGACGAGGACGAGGAGGGGCTCGAGTTCGTCGCCCAGCTCGAGGCCGCCGACCTGTCGCTCGAGCTCCTGGCGCGCGATCCGGGAGCCCCGCGCCTGCGGCTCGTCGTCTCGGCCGACGTGCCCGAGACCTCCGTCGGGGCGGTCGAGGACGACGACGCACCGCCGAGCGCGGTCGACGTCCTGCAGGAGGTCGTGGCCGCGCAGATCGTGTGCTTCCTCGTCGACGAGCCGGCGGCGTCGGAGGACGTCGCGCTCGCCGCTGCCGGCGACGCGGCGGCGCTCGAACGGCTCGAGGAGGCCGACCTGCTCTGGTACGACGCGTCCGAGCTCGGGGCGGTCCCGCGCCCCTGACCGGGCCCGCTCCGCCGCGCGCGATCCGCGCGCCGCGAGCTTCGGGTGGGCTTCGTCACGTCCGAGCCGCGACGGCGGTGCGCGGTTGGACCACTGGCGCGAGGCTCGGGTAGTGTTCACCGCCGGTACGACGTCCGGTGGACGGCGGAGGGCCCACGGGTCGCCCGCCCAGCCGTCGGGGGTCATACCCCCATGGGGTATGGTGTAATTGGCAGCACGACTGATTCTGGTTCAGTTAGTCTAGGTTCGAGTCCTGGTACCCCAGCGCGAGCACCGCTGGCCGTGCGTTCCGAGTTCGGGGCGTCGGGTAGAGTGTTCACCTGCAGGAGGCCCCCGGGTCTCCACGGCAGCAAGGCCCCCGTTGTGTAGCGGCCTAGCACGCCGCCCTCTCACGGCGGTAGCGCCGGTTCGAATCCGGTCGGGGGTACGTCAAGGCCCGGTCACCCAGGTGACCGGGCCTTCGTCGTTCCCCGGCGCCGCTGCCCGCCGTCGACAGCTCCGCCGTGCGAGGAGCGGGGGTTGCAGGTCCGCGCCGACCGGTCTCAGGCGACGGGAACACGATCGTGCCGACGTGCGGCCGGATCCCACCGCGCCGACACGTGATCGCCGCGCGGACGCGTGAGAGCCGTGCCGACGCGTGATGGCCGTGCCGACACGCGATCGCCGTGCCGACACGCGACAGCCGTGCCGACGCGAAGGCCGCCCGCCCGCCGGCGAGCGCCACGAGTCGCGGGCGCGTGCCCGTGACGACGAACGCCCCGGCCCCCGACGTCGGGGCAGGGGCATTCGCGAGGTTCGACGCGTCAGTCCGCGGTGCGGCGCAGCACCTCGGTGAGCCGGTTCGCGGCGGAGACGACCGCAGCGGCGTGCAGGCGGCCCGGCTGGCGCGACAGCCGCTCGAGCGGTCCGGACACCGAGACGGCCGCCACGACGCGCCCCGACGGCCCGCGCACGGGAGCGGAGACCGACGCCACGCCGACCTCGCGCTCGGACACCGACTGCGCCCAGCCGCGCCGACGGACGCCGGACAGGATCGTCGCGGTGAACTTGGCGCCCTGGAGGCCGCGGTGCAGCCGGTCGGGCTCCTCCCACGCGAGCAGGATCTGCGCGGCCGAGCCGGCCTGCATCGTCAGCGTCGCGCCCACGGGGATCGAGTCGCGCAGGCCGATCGGACGCTCGGCGGCCGCGACGCAGATGCGCATGTCGCCCTGGCGGCGGTAGAGCTGTGCGCTCTCGCCGGTGTGGTCGCGCAGCGCCGCGAGAACCGGGCCGGCGGCGGCGAGCAGGCGGTCCTCGCCGGCTGCCGTGGCGAGCTCCGACAGCCGCGGCCCCAGGACGAACCGCCCCTGCATGTCGCGCGCGACCAGACGATGATGTTCGAGAGCAACTGCGAGCCGGTGCGCGGTGGGGCGCGCCAGGTGGGTGGCCGTCACCAGCTGCGCGAGGGTGGCAGGGCCGGCCTCGAGAGCGCTGAGGACGGACGCGGCCTTGTCCAGCACGCCGACTCCGCTAGAGTTGTCCATAGGTCGATATTGGCGTCTCAGGGGCTGAGATGCAAGCCGATCGGCCTTCGAACCCCGGAACACCCCCATCCGGGCTAGCAGAACAGGACCGAGAACATGGCCGGCACGTTGGCGGAGAAGGTCTGGGACGCGCACGTCGTGCGACGTGGCACGGACGGTGCGCCCGACCTCCTCTACATCGACCTCCACCTCGTCCACGAGGTGACGAGCCCCCAGGCGTTCGAGGGTCTGCGGCTCGCGGGCCGTCCGGTCCGCCGACCGGACCTGACGATCGCGACCGAGGACCACAACACCCCGACGCTCGACATCGACCGGCCGATCGCCGACGCCACGAGCCGGACGCAGATCGACACGCTGCGCAACAACGCGGCCGAGTTCGGCGTGCGCATCCACTCCCTCGGCGACGCCGACCAGGGGATCGTCCACCAGGTGGGACCGCAGCTCGGGCTGACGCAGCCCGGCCTGACGGTCGTCTGCGGCGACAGCCACACGTCGACGCACGGCGCGTTCGGCGCGCTCGCGTTCGGCATCGGCACGTCCGAGGTGGAGCACGTGCTCGCGACCCAGACGCTGCCGCTCGCCCCGTTCAAGACGATGGCGATCACGGTCAACGGGCAGCTCCCGCCGGGCGCGACGAGCAAGGACATCATCCTGGCGATCATCGCCAAGATCGGCACCGGCGGCGGGCAGGGCTACGTGCTCGAGTACCGCGGCGAGGCGATCCGCGAGCTGACGATGGAAGCTCGCATGACGATCTGCAACATGTCGATCGAGGCGGGCGCGCGCGCCGGCATGATCGCGCCGGACGAGACCACGTTCGCGTACCTGAAGGGCCGGCCGCACGCGCCCGAGGGCGAGGACTGGGACGCCGCCGTCGAGTACTGGACGACGCTGCGCTCGGACGACGACGCGGAGTTCGACGCCGAGGTGGTCCTCGAGGCCGCCGACCTCGAGCCGTTCGTCACGTGGGGCACCAACCCGGGCCAGGGCCTGCCGCTGTCGGGCGCCGTGCCGGTCCCCGAGCAGATCGCCGACGAGAACGAGCGCGTCACCGCCGAGCGTGCGATCGAGTACATGGGCCTGACGCCCGGCCAGCCGTTGCGCGAGATCAAGGTCGACACGGTGTTCATCGGCTCGTGCACCAATGGGCGCATCGAGGACCTGCGCTCGGTCGCGAAGGTGCTCCAGGGCCGCAAGAAGGCCGACGACGTGCGCGTGCTCGTCGTCCCCGCGTCGGCGCGCGTGCGGCTCCAGGCGGAGGCCGAGGGGCTCGACCGGATCTTCCTCGACTTCGGTGCGGAGTGGCGCAACGCCGGCTGCTCGATGTGCCTCGGCATGAACCCTGACCAGCTCGCTCCGGGGGAGCGCGCGGCGTCGACCTCGAACCGCAACTTCGAGGGTCGCCAGGGCAAGGGCGGTCGTACGCACCTCGTGTCGCCTCTCGTCGCGGCGGCGACCGCCATCCGCGGCACGCTGTCGTCCGTGGCCGACCTCGACCTGCCGGCCGACACCGACCTGTCGTCCTTCGACGGCACGCCCCTCGCCCCGCTCGACCCGCGCGTGCTCGTGCAGGTCTGACGCCGAAGACGACCGGAGAAGACTCATGGAGAAGTTCACCCAGCACACCGGCGTCGGCGTCCCGCTGCGGCGCAGCAACGTCGACACCGACCAGATCATCCCAGCCGTCTACCTCAAGCGCGTCACGCGCACGGGCTTCGAGGACGCGCTGTTCGCGGCGTGGCGCGGCGACCCGTCGTTCGTCCTCAACCAGGACGCGTACCGCAGCGGTTCGGTGCTCGTGGCCGGCCCCGACTTCGGCACCGGCTCGTCGCGTGAGCACGCGGTGTGGGCGCTCAAGGACTACGGCTTCCGCGTGGTGATCTCGGCGCGCTTCGCCGACATCTTCCGCGGCAACTCGGGCAAGCAGGGTCTGCTGGCCGCCGTGGCCTCGCAGGAGGACATCGAGCTGATCTGGAAGATCCTCGAGACGCGCCCGGGCACGGAGATCACCGTCGACCTCGAGTCGAAGACGATCACGTGCGACGACGTCGTGGTGCCGTTCCAGGTCGACGACTACACCCGGTGGCGTCTGCTCGAGGGGCTCGACGACATCGGCCTGACGCTGCAGCACGCGGACGAGATCGCCTCGTTCGAGCAGCAGCGCGCGTCGTGGCGGCCGACGACGCTGCCCGCGAAGCATCTCCCGACGGTCGAGATCAAGGCCGCGCGCCCGGTGGTCCCGGTCGAGATCGGTCACCGACCCGGCGCCTGACCGCCGCACCGACCAGACCGGAGCCCGCAGCGACACGCTGCGGGCTCCGGTCATTTCGGCCATCTCGCCGCGCACGGTGGCCTAGCGTGTTCGCGGGTGGTCCGCGCCCCGCGGGCCACGATCCCTGCGGTGAAGGGAACGTCCATGGTCGGCAAGGCTCAGATCGTCGAGGGGATCGCGGCCCGCGGTGCCAGCCGGGCGGCCGCCACGGCGGCACTCGATGCGGTGCTCGCGGAGATCACGGACGCGCTCGCCGCGGGTGAGCGGGTCACGCTCACCGGGTTCGGCACGTTCGAGGCCGTGGCGCGCACCGAGCGCACGGCGCGCAACCCGCGCACGGGATCGACCGTGACCGTCGCAGCCACGACGGTCGCCCGGTTCCACCCGGGCGCCGGGCTGCGCGAGGCCGTCGCCGCAGGTGGTGGCCACGACGGCCGGCCGCCGATCGACCTCTCGGGCCTCGACACCACCGTGACGGGCAACGTCAAGAAGTACCGCGCGACGCCGCCTCCGGCCGAGGCGCCCAGCCCCGCCGCAGCCGGCGCCGCCACGGCCGCTGTGGCGGCGAGCGGTGCTGCCGACGGCGGCAAGGCGACGGGCGGGCGCGGCGGCAAGGTCACGGACGCGAAGCGCGCCCACGCGAAGGACGTGACGAAGGACAAGGCGAAGAGCAAGGACAAGTCCCACGGCAAGGACAAGTCCCACGGCAAGGACAAGTCCCACGGCAAGGACAAGTCCTACGGCAGGGACAAGTCCTACGGCAGGGACAAGTCCTACGGCAGGGACAAGTCCCACGGCAAGGGCAAGTCGAAGGGCGACAAGGCGAAGGCCAAGGGAAAGAAGAAGAAGAAGTAGCCGACGGGCGGGACCCGCCGTCGATCAGGCCGGCGGGCCGCCGCGCGCCAGGGCGAGCAGGTCCGCCGGCTTCGTCGCAGGCGCCCAGTGCGACTCGATCCACCACGTGACGCCCGCCTCGGCCAGGGCCGCGAGACGGTCCGCGCGCTCCGCGCGGTCCGTGGGCAGCGTGCCGTCGAGCACCACGTCGTACGGCTCGTCGGGCAGTCCCTGCTCGGCGCGCAGCTCGTGCACGCGCGTGACGGCCCGAGCCGCGTCCTCGGGCGTCCAGGGCTCCTCGCTGCGCAGGCGCTGGAGGAGCACGCCGTCCCACCGCGCGGCACGCGCGAGCGAACGGTCGCTCGGCCACGCGCCCACCACCCAGACCGGTGGCCGGGGCCGCTGGACGGGGAGGGGGAGGAAGTGCGCGTCCTCGATGCCGTGCGCGGCGCCGTCGAACGAGAACTTCTCGCCGCGCAGCGCCCGCTCGAGGAACTCGAGGCTCTCGTCCAGGAGCGCCGCACGATCGCGCGCAGCCGACGGCAGGCCTCGCACGCGCGCCACGGCCGCGTCGTCCGTCACGCCGAGCCCCACGGGCAGCACGAGCCGGCCGCCCGAGAGGTGGTCCACCGTGAGCACGTCGCGGACGAGCTCCCACGGCAGGCGCCTGCCCGGCGCGAACACGACGGCGCCGAGCCGGAGGCGGCTCGTGGCCTGCGCCGCCGCCCCCAGCAGCGTCCACGGGGCCCACGACGGCCAGTCGCCGAGGCTGACGCCGTCCCACGTGAACCACCCGTCCCAGCCTGCGCGCTCGGCCTCGACGGCCACCTCCAGCAGCTCGGACGGCGAGCCCCACGTCCCGGTGATGCCGAACCTCATCTGACCCCGACCTCTCGCACTCGGACGGACGCGAACCCGCACTCCACGTCGACCCGGCCGCCCCAGGGACGCGCCGCGGCCGCCGTGGCGGTGTCGTCGCCTCCGTCGACCGTAGCCGGGGCCGCCGACACGCGGCCCCCGCGGATCCGCCACACGCCGCGCGCAGGATGTGACTCGGCCCGGGTCGTGATGGACCATGGGGCGCGTGACAGACCTGCTCTACGTCGACGGCGGCAACCCCCTCCGGGGCGAGATCACCGTGCGCGGCGCCAAGAACTTCGTGTCCAAGGCCATGGTGGCGGCGCTGCTCGGCGAGACGCCCAGCCTGCTGCGCAACGTGCCGGAGATCCGCGACGTCGCCGTCGTCACCGGCCTGCTCGAGCTGCACGGCGTCCGCGTGGACGCCGACCCGGGGGCCGGCACGCTGCACCTCGACCCCAGCGCCGTCGAGTCCGCGCACGTGGCCGACATCGACACGCACGCGGGCGCCTCACGCATCCCGATCCTGTTCTGCGGGCCGCTGCTGCACCGCCTCGGAGAGGCGTTCATCCCGGACCTGGGCGGCTGCCGGATCGGCGACCGGCCGATCAACTACCACCTGGACATCCTGCGGCAGTTCGGCGCCGAGGTGGACAAGACCCCGACGGGCATCTACCTCCGTGCGCCGCGCGGCCTGCAGGGCACGAAGATCGCGCTCCCGTACCCGAGCGTCGGCGCCACGGAGCAGCTGCTGCTCACGGCGGTGCGGGCCGAGGGCATCACCGAGCTGTCCGGCGCCGCGATCGAGCCCGAGATCATGGATCTCGTCAACGTGCTGCAGAAGATGGGCGCGATCATCTCGGTCGACACCGACCGCGTCATCCGCATCGAGGGCGTCGACCGCCTCGACGGCTACCAGCACACGGCCCTCGCGGACCGCGTGGAGGCGGCGTCGTGGGGGTCCGCGGCGCTCGCGACGGGCGGTGACGTGTTCGTCCGCGGCGCCACGCAGCCCGAGATGACGACGTTCCTCAACACGTTCCGCAAGGTCGGTGGCGAGTTCGTGGTGCAGGACGAGGGCATCCGGTTCTTCCACCCGGGCGGCGACCTGCACTCCATCCAGCTCGAGACCGACGTGCACCCCGGCTTCATGACGGACTGGCAGCAGCCGCTCGTCGTGGCGCTGACGCAGGCGCGCGGGCTCTCGATCGTGCACGAGACGGTGTACGAGAACCGCTTCGGCTTCGTGGACGCGCTGATCGGCATGGGCGCGACCATCCAGGTCTACAAGGAGTGCCTCGGCGGCCGGCCGTGCCGGTTCGGCCAGCGGAACTTCTACCACTCGGCCGTCATCAGCGGTCCGACGCCCCTGTCCGCCGCCGACATCGAGGTGCCCGACCTGCGTGGCGGGTTCAGCCACCTGATCGCGGCGCTCGCGGCCAAGGGCACGTCCGCGGTCCGCGGCATCAGCCTGATCGACCGCGGCTACGAGCACTTCACCGAGAAGCTCGAGGCGCTCGGCGCCGAGTTCAGCCGCGAGGCGGTGCGCGACTGAGCGGCGCGCCGGCGCGCGCGGCGGGTGCCACGACGGGCCGCGCCCGGCTCGCGACCGAGCCGCGACCGAGCACCGTCGCGGACGCGTCGCGTGCTGGGGCGTCGCCCGCGCCGGTAGCATCGGGCCCCATGCGTTCGCCCACCAGCGCCAACCGCGCCTACCGCAACGTGGCGCGGATCCTGCGACCGCCGCTGATGGCGATGACGAAGCGGGACTGGCGCGGTCAGGTGAACCTCCCGGCCGAGGGCGGCTTCATCGCCGCGGCGAACCACATGACGAACATCGACCCGCTCACGTTCGCGCACTTCCTGTGGGACAGCGGCCGCGTGCCGCACGTGCTGGCGAAGTCGTCGCTGTTCAAGGTCCCCGTGGTCGGCCGCGTGCTCTACGCGACGCGCCAGATCCCGGTGCACCGCGGTACCGCGTCGGCGGGCGAGTCGCTGACCGCGGCGGTCGCGGCGCTCGAGGCGGGTGCGTGCGTGGCGGTGTTCCCCGAGGGCACGCTGACGCAGGAGCCGGACCTGTGGCCGATGGTCGGCAAGACGGGTGTCGCGCGGCTCGCGCTCACCACTCGCAAGCCGGTCATCCCGGTGACGCAGTGGGGTCCGCAGGACCTCATGGCGCGGCGCGGCAAGATGCTGTGGGCGTTCCCGCCGAAGAAGGTCACCATCGTGGCCGGGCCGCCCGTCGACCTGTCCGACCTGTACGACCGCCCGCAGGACGCGATGACGCTCCGCGAGGCGACGGAGCGCGTGATGCAGGCCATCACGCGTCAGCTCGAGGAGATCCGCGGCGAGGAAGCCCCCGCCGTGCGGTACGACCCCCGCAAGGCTGCCCGTGGCGGCGCGGGGAAGGAGGCGGCGTGACGGCGGACCAGGCCGTGCTCGAGCAGCAGCCCAGCCGTCGGCTGCGTGCCGCGGTGCTCGGCGCCGGCACGTGGGGCACCACCTTCGCGGCCGTCATGGCGGACGCGGGCTGTGCCGTCACCGTGTGGGGCCGGGAGGAGAAGGTGTGTCGGCAGATCGCCGACGAGCACCGCAACGAGGCGTACCTGCCCGGGCTGACGCTGCCCGACGGCGTCACGGCCGACCTCGACGCGCGCCGTGCGGTGCGCGACGCCGACCTCGTCGTCGTCGCGGTGCCGTCGCAGAGCGCGCGGTCGGTGCTCGAGCCGCTGCGCGACGCGATCGCGCCGGGCGCGGTCGGCGTCTCGCTGATGAAGGGCGTCGAGCTCGCGACCGACCGGCGGATGA
This sequence comes from Cellulomonas alba, assembly GCF_030362835.1. GTDB lineage: Bacteria > Actinomycetota > Actinomycetes > Actinomycetales > Cellulomonadaceae > Cellulomonas > Cellulomonas alba. Next base: position 756,778 of record NZ_JAUCGQ010000001.1, on the reverse strand, counting down.
GCGAGGTGATCGCGGAGTCGCTCGACCTCGCGGTGGACCGCATCGCCGTCGTGTCGGGGCCGAACCTCGCGCGCGAGATCGCGAACCGCCAGCCGACGGCCACGGTGGTCGCGTCCACGTCCGACGAGACGTCCCGGCTCGTCGCGCAGGCGTGCGCGTCGTCCTACTTCCGGCCGTACACCAACCGCGACGTCATCGGCGTCGAGCTGTGCGGCGCCGTGAAGAACGTCATCGCGCTCGCGGTCGGCATCTCCCAGGGCCGCGGACTCGGCTACAACACGATGGCGACGGTCATCACGCGCGGGCTCGTCGAGATCACGCGGCTCGGCCTCGCGCTCGGCGCCGACGCCGAGACGTTCCCCGGTCTCGCGGGCATGGGCGACCTGATGGCGACGTGCGCGTCGCCCGACTCGCGCAACCACACGCTCGGCGGCCACGTGGGCCGCGGCATGAGCCTCGAGGAGGCGATCGTCGCGACGGGCGGGACGGCCGAGGGCGTGAAGTCCTGCCGTCCGGTCCTCGAGCTCGCGACCACGCTCGGCGTCGAGATGCCGATCACCGAGGCGGTCGTCCGGGTGCTCTACGAGGGGCTGCCGGTCGAGGACCTCGCGCCGCTGCTGCTCGCCCGGCCGTACAAGTCCGAAGGGCTCTGAGCCCGCGGGCGACGCCCGAGGGCTGTCACCGGCCGCGGGCGCCCCGCAGCGCCTGGTCGAGGTCCCGCCACAGGTCCTCGACGTCCTCGATCCCGACCGAGAGGCGCAGCAGGTCCTCGGGCACGGTGGGCGACTCGGTCGCGTAGCGCCGGCGTCGCTCGAGGCTCGACTCGACGCCGCCGAGGCTCGTGGCGGGCAGCCAGAGCGCGAGCGCGGCGACCACGGCGTCGGCTCCCGCGGCTCCGCCCACCGGCCTCAGGCCGACGATCGAGCCGTAGCCGGTCATGAGCCGCGTCGCGCGCTCGTGGCCGGGATCCGACGGCAGGCCCGGGTGGCGCACCTCGACCACGTCGGGGTGGGACTCGAGCCGGCGCGCCAGCTCGAGCGCGTTCGCCTGCTGGCGCTCGACTCGGAGTGCCAGGGTCCGGACGCCGCGCAGCGCGAGCCACGCCTCGAACGGCCCGGCGATCGACCCGTGCAGCGTGCGGTACGCCACCAGGCGGGCACGCAGCGCGGCGTCGTCGGTCACGGCCGCGCCGAGCACGACGTCGGTGTGGCCCGCGAGGTGCTTCGTCACGGAGTGCACGACGAGGTCGGCGCCGTGGGCGAGCGGGCGCTGGCCGAGCGGCGTGGCGAACGTGTTGTCGACCGCGACCGGGACCCCGGCGGCGTGCGCGGCGGCGACGAGCGCCGGCAGGTCGGCGACCTCGAGCATCGGGTTGGTCGGCGACTCGACCCACAGCAGGTCGGCGCCCGGCAGCGCTGCGACCACCGCGTCGGTGTCGGCGATCTCGACGGCCGTGACGCGCACGCCGTAGCGCTCCGCGAGGTCGGCGGCGTAGCCGAGCGTGACCTGGTACGCGTGGCGCGGCACGACGAGGAGCCCGCCGGCCGGCACGAGCGACATCGCCGCGGCGATCGCGGCCATGCCCGAGCCGAACAGCACCGCCGGGTGGGCCGCCCCCTCCAGCGCTCCGAGCACCTGCTCGAACGGCTCCCAGGTCTCGGTCCCGGCGCGCGCGTAGAACTTCTCGCCGGCACCGACCTCACCCTGCGAGACGTAGGTCGAGGACAGCACGATCGGCGCGTTGACGGGCGCGCCCTGCTGCCGCTCGGGACGACCGGCAGCGACGGCGAGGGTGGCGGGGGAGAGGTCGTCCGGGGTCACGTCGGCAGGCTACCCGCGCCCGGTGCGAGACCCGGTCGGCGGCGGGCTCGCCGCCCGGGACGCTGCGGTGCGCACGGTAGGGTCGGGGACCGATGAACGCCCTCCCCGCCCTCGAGACGTCCACCACGTCGGCCCCCCGCAAGCCCCGCGTCATGGTGCTCTTCGGTGGCCGCTCCGGCGAGCACGCCATCAGCTGCGTGACGGCGGGCGGCGTGCTCGGCGTCATCGACCGGGACCGCTACGACGTGCTCGCGGTCGGGATCACGCCGACCGGTCGCTGGGTGCTCACGTCGGACGACCCCGAGCGCTGGGCGATCACGGACGGCACGCTGCCGAGCATCGAGGACACCGACGCGCACGTGCTGCTGCCGCAGGACGTCGGCGACCGTGAGGTGCAGGTGCGCGAGGACGGCGGGGTGCCGCGCGCGCTCGGCGAGGTCGACGTGGTCTTCCCGCTGCTGCACGGCCCGTTCGGCGAGGACGGGACGCTGCAGGGCATGCTCGAGCTCGCCGACGTGCGCTACGTCGGCTCGGGTGTGCTCGCCTCGGCGCTCGGCATGGACAAGCACGCGATGAAGGTGGTGCTCACGGGCAACGGGTTGCCGGTCGCGCCGTACGCCGTGGTGATGCCGGGCGAGCTCGACCGCGACCCGCAGGGTGTCCTGGCGCGCGTCGCCCCGCTCGGGCTCCCGCTGTTCGTCAAGCCCGCGCGCGCCGGGTCGAGCCTCGGCATCTCGCGCGTCGACGACCTCGCCGACCTGCCCGCCGCGCTCGCGGAGGCCGCGCAGCACGACCCCAAGGTGCTCGTCGAGTCCGCCGTGGTGGGCCGCGAGGTCGAGTGCGGGGTGCTCGGCGCGCCTGCCGGGGGCCGGCCCCGCGCGTCGCTGCCCGGCGAGATCGTCGTGAGCGACCCCGAGCACGCGTTCTACGACTTCGAGGCGAAGTACCTCGGCGAGGGCGGGGTGGTCCTCACGTGCCCCGCGGACCTCGGGCCCGAGCTCACGGAGCGCGTCCGCGACGTCGCGGTCCGGACGTTCGAGGCCATCGGGTGCGAGGGCCTGGCGCGCGTCGACGTCTTCGTGACGCCCGACGGCGACGTCGTCGTCAACGAGATCAACACGATGCCGGGCTTCACGCCGTTCTCGATGTACCCGCGACTCTGGCAGGCGACGGGTCTCGAGTACCCCGAGCTGGTCGACGAGCTCATCTCGCTCGCGCTCGCACGGCCCACCGGCCTGCGCTGACGCCCGCGGCGTCCGGCGGGCCCACGGGCACGCGCGGACCCCGGTCAGACGCAGGCGCGCTCCTTCCTGGTGTGCGAGACGGCCTGGCCGAGGGCGTCGAGGAACGCCGTCGAGTGGGCGGTCGCGACCGCGGCCGGCACGTGCACCTCGACGGCGGGGACGCGCCCGTAGGTCGTGAACGTCCAGTCGCTCGACGGGTCGTCCTCGCCTTGGCTGGCGACCGCGACCCAGTCGATGCTCGGTCCGCCCGGGGTCTCGACCGTGACGCACTTGTCCGTGGTCGGGCCGAGCGGCGTCACGCCGCACCGCAGCACGATCGGGTCCGACGGGCTGCCCCAGGCCGTCGTCGCCTGCGCGTCGGTCCGCCGCCGCTCCAGGCCGGAGCCGAGCGACGACGGCGTGTCGAGCACCACGCGTGCGCACACGGGGTCCGTCGCGCTGGGTGCCACGTCGACCGGGACGGCTGACGCGCAGCCGGCGAGCGCCCCGAGCAGCAGCGCTGACGACGCCGTCGGGACGACGACGCGAGTGAGGTGGCGAGGCACCCCGCCACGGTAGCCCGCGCGCGCGTGCGCCCTGTCCCGCCCGTCCGTGACGCCTGCCACGCCGGCCCGGACTCCCGCGGGCCGGACCCTCGTCTAGCGTTGCGCCGTGCCCGACCCGCTGCCGCCGACCCCGGTCCCCGACGCGCCCCTCGTGCGGGACCTGTCCGAGGAGGCGCTGCTCGCTCGCATCGTGCCGCTGCTGCCGCGGGGTCGCGCGACGCTCCTGCCGCCCGGCGACGACGCGGCGGTCGTGACCGCGCCCGACGGCCGCTTCGTCGTGACGACCGACATCCTGGTCGAGGACAGGCACTTCCGGCGGCGCTGGTCGCACGGCGAGGACGTCGGTGCGCGCGCGGCGGTCCAGAACCTGGCGGACGTCGCGGCGATGGGGGCGGAGCCCACCGCGATCGTCGTCGCACTGGCGGTCCCCGGTGACCTGCCGGTCGACTGGGTCGAGGGCCTCGCGCGCGGGCTCGCCGGCGTGTGCGCGCCGCTCGGCGTCGGCGTCGTCGGCGGGGACCTGTCGGGCGCGCCTCTGGTCGTGGTCTCGGTGACGGCGCACGGCGACCTGGGGGGTCGGGCGCCGGTGCTGCGCTCGGGTGCGCGCGTCGGCGACGTCCTGGCGCACGCGGGCGTCCTGGGTCTGTCTGCCGCGGGGCTCGCGCTCCTCGAGGCGGGGCGGCCGCAGGACGACCCGACGGCGGTCGCGCACCACCTGCGGCCGGTGGCGCCCCTCGCGTCGGGCCCCGCGGCGGCTCGCGCCGGCGCGACGGCGATGATGGACGTGTCCGACGGGCTGCTGCGCGACGGCGCCCGGCTCGCGGCGGCGAGCGGCGTGGTGCTCGACCTCGACGGCGCCGCTCTCGGCCCGGAGCTCGAACGGGTGGCTGCCGCGGCGGAGGTGCTCGGGTCGCGCGCGCTGGACTGGGTGCTGGGGGGCGGCGAGGACCACGGCCTGCTCGCCACGTTCCCGGAGGGGGTGCCGCTGCCCGAGTCGTTCCGTGCGATCGGGCGCGTGCGTGCGGGGGAGGGCGGCGCGGTGCTGGTCGACGGGCGGACGCCCGGCGGCCCGCGCGGCTGGGACCACTTCGGCGGCTGACCGGCCGACCGGCTGACCCGCCGACCAGCTGACCCGCCGACCAGGTCAGCCGCGGCGGTAGCGGACCTCGAGCAGCTCGGCGCCACCGACCTCGTCGATGCGCTCGACGCCATCGGGCTGGAAGCCGTGGCGGCGGTAGAAGTGCCGTGCGCGCTCGTTGTCGGCCAGCACCCACAGCGACACCCGCGTGTGCGCGCCCAGCTCGCCGAGCATCGTGCGCATCAGGTCGCGTGCGACGCCGTGGCCCCACGTGCCGGGGTCGAGGTAGATCGAGTAGATCTCGCGGTCGCCGCGCTGCGCGTCCTCGTCGCGGCTCGGGCCGAAGGACAGGAAGCCGATCACCTGGTCGCCGCTCTCGGCGACCCACGTCGTCACCTGGTCCTGGGGGCCTGTCCGGAGGTGGTCGGCCCACTCGCGGGCGCGCTGCTCGGGGTCGAGACCGGCGAGGTAGACCTCGGGCACGATGCCCTCGTAGGCCTCCTGCCACGACCGGACGTGGACCGCGGCGATGGCCGCCGCGTCGTCCGGGCCCGCGGCGCGGATGGTCACCTCGTCGATCTGCTCGGCCATGCCGTCACCCTGCCACATGGTCCGGGAACGGCGAAGGCCCGCGAGGTCGGAACCTCGCGGGCCTTGGCTGTGAATCGTGTCGTGTCAGATCGCGCGCTGGACCTTGCCGGCCTTGAGGCACGAGGTGCACACGTTGAGGCGCTTGGGGGTACCCGCGACAACGGCGCGCACGCGCTGGATGTTCGGGTTCCAGCGGCGCTTCGTCTTCCGGTTGGAGTGCGAGACGCTGTGCCCGAAGCTCGGGCCCTTGGCGCAGACGTCGCAGGTGGCAGCCACGGTCTTCTCCTGTGTTTCGGGCGGTGTCACGCCGCGTGAGCGGCGAAGTGAGGGGGTGGGGTGCCCGGTCGTCGGGCGCCTCCAGGTACCCGACGCTCGCCGGGCAACCGGACAAGACTAGCCCACGGCCCGACGGTCGCCCAAATGTCGGCGGCGTGCGGCAGGGTGTGACCTCGGCGACGTCGGTACGTCGGACGCCGCGGCCCACCCGCGGTCGCCCGGCAGCGGGACGGCGCGCGGCGTGATCGGCGAACGGATCGACGACGGTCGGCGGACAGGACGGAGGCGGCGTGGACGTGCTCGATGCCGCGGCCGTGCGCGCGTGGGCCGTGGCCGCCCGCCGGGCGCTCGAGCTCGCGCGCGACCGGATCGACGCCGTCAACGTCTTCCCCGTCGCGGACCGCGACACCGGCACGAACGTGCTGCTCACGGTGACGGGAGGGGCCGACGCTCTCGCCGCCGCGCCGGACGCCGCCGGCGCCGACGAGGCGGCGCGGGTCCTCGCGCGCGGCGCGATGCTCGCGGCCCGTGGGAACTCGGGCGTGATCGTCAGCCAGTACCTCGCCGGGTTCGCCCGGGCGCTCGTGCCGGCCGCCGGACCGGCCGACGTCGCGCGCGCCCTGGTCGCGGCCGCCCGGGCCGCGCGCGAGTCGACCGGCGACCCGCAGGAGGGCACGGTGCTCACGCTGGCCGACGCGGTCGGGCAGGGTGCACGCGTCGCGGTCGACGCCGGGGCCGGTCTCGACGCGATGCTGCGCCAGGCCTCTGCCGACGCGCACGGCTCGCTCGCGGCGATCAGCGCGGCGCACCCGCTGCTGCAGGCCGCGCACGTCGTCGACGCCGGCGCGTGCGCGCTCCTCGTCGTGCTCGACTCCCTGACCGCGGCCGTCGAGGGCGCCGAGGGCGATCTCGACCTCGACTGGCTCCCCGCGGCCGGCCCGCGGCCGGCCGCGGCCCCCGACGAGGGCGGCGCGTACGAGGTGATGCTCCTCGTCTCGGCGTCCGGCGGCGAGGACCTGGCGGACGCGTTGCTCGCGGCGATGCGCCGCGTGGGGGACTCCGTGGCGGTGGTGGGGACGGAGGCGATCTGGCACGTGCACGTCCACACGGACGACCCCGAGGCCGCGATCGAGGCCGCGGCACTCGGTCGCCGCGAGCAGGTGGTCGTGCGGCTCGTCGACGCGCCGCACCTTCCGGGCACCTGGCCGGTCGACCCGCCGGAGCGCGGGTCGCGGTGGGGCGTCGTGGCGTGCACGCCGTCGGCGCCGCTGGCGCGGTGGTACGCCGGCGCCGGGGCCGTCGCGCTCGTCGCCTGCCCCGAGGTGCCCGTGCGCGCCGGCCACGTGCTGCGCGCGGTCACCGACACCGGCGCCGCGAGCGTGGCTGTGCTGCCTGGCGAGGTGGTGTCCGCCGATCAGCTCGGCACGCTGCTCGACGACGAGCACGCCGGCCCGGTCGTCGAGGTGCTCGGCGCGGCCGACGAGCTGGCCGTCGCGGTGGCCGCGCTCGCGCTCGCGGGCTCGGAGGCCTCGGCGGTGCGCACCCGCGCCGCCGTCGAGGCGCTCAGCCGGCTGCGCGTCGCGGAGGGCGCGGACGCGTCGGCGCCCGCTGTCGTCGCGCTGATCGACGTGGTGCGGGACGTCGCGCCGGACGCCGAGGCGGCGACGGTGCTGCACCGCGACCCGCTGGGTGCGGGCGTCTCGGCCGAGGTCGCGGCGGCAGCCGAGCTGCGCGGGCTCGAGGTCGCGTTCGTCGGCCCGACCGGTCGCGGCCCGGCGGTCGTCGTGGGGCTGGACTGATGGCACGCGGGCTCCGCTACGCCGACGGTGTCGACAGCGGCGGCGACCGGCTCGGCGAGCCGCTCTCGGCGGTGCTCGGCCCGGCCCTCGCCAAGCGGTTCCTCGCGCTCGACGTCCACACGGTCGGCGAGCTGCTGCGCCACTACCCGCGTCGGTACGCGACGCGCGGCGAGCTGACCGAGCTGTCGAGCCTCGTGGTCGGCGAGACGGTGTCGGTCGTCGCGCGCGTGGTGCGGACGGACGTGAAGCATGCGCGGAACACCGGCGCGCCGCGCATGGAGGTGGTCGTCACGGACGGCCAGCGGTCCCTGCGGCTCACGTTCTTCGCCCGGCACCAGGGCGCCCTCCGCGGGTTCGAGCGGTCGCTGCAGCCGGGCGTCGTCGGGCTGTTCTCGGGGCAGGTCACGATGTTCAACGGCGCCCTGCAGCTGACCCACCCGGACTTCGAGCTGTTCGACGACCTCGACTCCGAGGCGCGGGCTCTCGCGCACGCGGACTGGCCGGTGCCCGTCTACCCGGCGAGCGCCAAGCTCGACTCGCGGACGATCCGGCGGGCCGTGCGGCAGGTGCTCGACCCGCTCCGCGAGACGGACGTCCCGGACCCCGTGCCGGACGAGGTCCGCGCGGTGCACGGCCTCGGCACCCTGCTCCACGCGATCCAGCAGGTGCACGTGCCGCACTCCGACGACGACTGGCACGCGGCGCGCGCCCGCCTGCGCTTCGAGGAGGCGTTCGTGCTCCAGGCGGAGCTCGCGCGCCGGCGCGCCCGTGCGGAGCGCGAGGCCGCCACCGCGCGCCCGCGGGTCTCAGGTGCGGTGCTCGACGCGTTCGACGCCCGGCTGCCGTTCGCACTGACGGACGGCCAGCGGGTGGTCGGCGACGAGATCGCCGCCGACCTCGCCCGTCCCGTGCCGATGCAGCGGCTGCTGCAGGGCGAGGTCGGCTCGGGCAAGACGGTCGTGGCGCTGCGCGCGATGCTCCAGGTCGTCGACGCGGGCGGGCAGGCGGCGCTGCTCGCGCCGACCGAGGTGCTCGCCGCGCAGCACATGTGGACGCTGCGCGCGCTGCTCGGCGAGCTGTCTGACGTCGGCCTGCTCGGCGGCGCCGACATCGGCACCCGCGTGGTGCTGCTGACAGGGTCGCAGGGCGCGGCGGTGCGCAGGGAGAGCCTGCTCGACGCCGCGAGCGGCCGCGCGGGCATCGTGGTCGGCACGCACGCGCTGCTGTCGGCGAACGTGCAGTTCGCGGACCTCGGCCTGGTGGTGGTCGACGAGCAGCACCGGTTCGGGGTCGAGCAGCGCGACGTGCTGCGCAGCAAGGCGGCCACCGCCCCGCACATGCTCGTCATGACCGCGACGCCGATCCCGCGGACCGTGGCGATGACGGTGTTCGGCGACCTCGAGACGTCGACGCTGCGCGAGATCCCCGCGGGCCGCAGCGGCGTCACGACGCACGTCGTGCCGGGGGACCGGCCGGCGTGGCTCGCGCGGACGTGGGCGCGCGTCCGCGAGGAGGTGGACCGCGGCGGCCGCGCCTACGTCGTCTGCCCCCGCATCGAGGGCGACGACCCCGCGGCCGAGGGCGGGACCGGACGGCGGCGCGCGCGCGACGAGGACGGCGCGGACCTGGTGCTCGACGACCCGGCGACCGTCGGCGAGGGGGACGCGGCGCCGCGGCGGCCGTTGCGAGCCGTGCTCGAGGTCGCGGACGAGCTCGCGAGCGACCCGGTGCTGCGCGGCGTGCGCGTGGGCATGCTGCACGCGCGCATGTCGCCCGACGAGAAGGACCGCGCGCTGACGGCGTTCGCCTCCGGGGAGGCCCCGGTGCTGGTGGCGACCACGGTGGTCGAGGTGGGAGTCGACGTACCCGCCGCGACCGCGATGGTCGTGCTCGACGCCGACCACTTCGGGCTGTCCCAGCTGCACCAGCTCCGGGGTCGCGTCGGCCGGGGCGCCGCGCCCGGCGTCTGCCTGCTGGTCTCCGGCGCGGCCGAGGGCAGCCCGGCGCAGGCGCGGCTCGAGGCGCTCGCGGCGACGACCGACGGCTTCGAGGTCGCGGCCGCCGACCTCGACCTGCGGCGCGAGGGCGACGTGCTCGGCGCCGCACAGTCCGGCGTCGCGAGCTCGCTGCGGCTGCTGCGCGTCGCGAAGGACGCCGCCGTGATCGAGCGCGCCCGCGCGGACGCGCGAGCCCTCGTCGCGGCCGACCCCGAGCTCGAGCAGCACCCGCGGCTCGCCGCCGCGATCGGGTCGATGCTCGCCGGCGACCGCGAGGAGTTCCTCGACCGGACCTGACGCGCACCGGCCGGTCCGGTCCGCGCGCACACGCGCCGCGGCTACCCTGGCGGGCGTGTCGAAGCCCGTCGTGCGCGCCCAGGACCTGCTTGTCGGCTACGACGGAGCACCGGTGTGCGCGCCGGTCACGTTCACGCTCAACGCCGGCAAGGCGGTCGCGCTCGTCGGCGCCAACGGCTCGGGCAAGTCGACCGTCCTGCGCGCCGTGATCGGGCTGCTCGAGCCCGAGGGCGGCACGCTGCAGGTGCTCGGCGCGGCCGTCGACGAGCGTTCGGTCGCGTTCCGGACGCAGGTCTCGAGCGTGCTGGACGACGACGCGTACTTCCCGGCGCTCACCGTCTCCGAGCACCTCTACCTCACGGCGCGCGGTCACGGAGTACGGGGCGCCGACACGGTGGTCGAGTCGCTGCTCACCGACTTCGGCCTCACCGACCACGCTCGCTCGCTGCCGCCGGCGCTGTCGTCCGGCCAGCGCCGGCGCCTCCTGCTCGCCGCGGGCTTCGCGCGGCCGCGCTCGCTCCTCGTGCTCGACGAGCCGGAGCAGCGCCTCGACCACGCGATGCGCGACCGGCTCGCGGACCGGCTCGTCGCCGAGAAGCGCGCGGGCGGCGCCGTCCTGCTGGCGACCCACGACCCCGAGCTGCTGCTCGCCGTGACCGACCGCGCGGTCCACGTGCACGAGGACGCGACGCGGGTGCTGTCGCCGGCCGAGGCCGCGGCCGTGATCGGCCGGGAGCAGCCGTGACCGACGAGGTCGACCGCCCCGCGGCGCCCGCCGTGCAGCCGTACGAGCTCGGCCCGGTCCCGGCGCCGCGCTCGATCCGGCGCTTCACCGCCCAGGCGGGCAACGCGCGCGGTGGCGCGAGCCTCGGGTCGCTCCTCTCCGACGTCTACTACGCGGTCATCACGATCGCGATCAGCATCGCGCTCGCCCTCGGCTTCGCGCAGGCGATGCGCGTCGCGCTCCCGCCGGCGCCCACGGTCGAGCCGCCACGCGGGCTGAGCCTCGCGACCCTCGCGGTGCTGATGCTCGTGGGGCTCGCGGGCGTGCTGCTGTCGCTCGCCGGCCGGCTCGGCCCGGTCGGTGCGGGCGGTGCCGAGGCGGCGTGGTGGCTGAGCCTGCCGGTCGACCGGCGCGGTCTCCTCCGACCCGCCGCACGGCGGCTCCCGATCGTGGCGGCGCTCGTCGGTGCGGTGCTGGTCGCGTTGCTCGACGCGGGGCTGCTGGCCGACGTCGGCGGGCGGTGGCCGCGTGTCGCCGCGACCTCCGCGCTCGTCGCCGCCGCCATCGTCCTGGTCGCGGCGCTCGTCCAGTCGGGCGGTGTGGCGCGACGCCGCACGGCGCTCGTCGGCGACCTGCTGCTCGCTGCGGCACCGGTCGCCGCGGTGGCGCTCGCCGTCGCGGGCTCGTCGCTCGACGAGATCCCCGCGCCGCCGTGGTGGCTCGTCGGCGTCCTCGCCATCGTGGTCGCCGCGCTCGCGTTCGTGGTCGACGCACGGCTCGGCCGGATCCCGGAGCGCACGCTGCGCGAGAGCGGGTCGGTCGCCACGCAGGCGGTCGGTGCCGTGGTGTCGATGGACTCCCGCGAGCTCGGGCGCGCGCTGTCGGACGGCTCCGCGCCCTCGAACCGGCGGTACGTGTCTCGGCTGCGCACCGTGCGCGGGCCGCGGTCGGCGCTCGTCTCCGCGGACCTGGTGGTGCTGCGGCGCTCGACGCGGCACCTCGTGCAGCTCGTCGTCGCGGCACTCGTGCCGGTGCTCGTGGCGAGCGTGCCGCAGCTCGCGTCCGAGGGCGGCGTGCTCCTGGCGGTGCTCCTTGCCGGCTACGTCGCGATGAGCGCCACGGGTGACGGCGCGCGGCGCGCCGAGATGGCGCCCGTGCTCGACCGGTTGCTGCCGCTCGAGGCCAAGCAGGTGCGACGCCTGCGCATGCTCGTGCCGGCCGCGGCGATGCTGGTGTGGTCGGTCGTCGTGTTCGTCGCGATCGGCCGCTGGGCGGGCGACGTCGCCGGTTGGGTCGTGCTCGGGCTCGCGACGACGCCGGTGTGGGCTGCGGCGGCCGTCCGCGCGTCCTACCGGCCGGCACCCAACTGGGGCGGCCCGCTCGTGTCGACGCCGTTCGGTGCGCTCCCGGGCGGCGTCGCGAGCGTGCTCTCGCGCGGGCCTGACGTCGTGGTGATCGGGCTCGTGCCGCTCTGGATCGCGATCCTGCTCCGCACCGTGACGCCCACGCTCATCGTCATCCAGCTCGTCCTGGCGGCGGCCGCCGTCGCGCTCAGCTCGTCGATCCAGACCAAGGGCTTCATGGAGCGGATGATGGCGCAGGCCGACGAAGGTCGCCGGTGACGCGGATCGTCGCGGGCCGGGCCGGCGGTCGGACGCTGCAGGTGCCGCGCCGCGGCACGCGGCCGACGAGCGAGCGCGTCCGCGAGGCGCTGTTCTCCCGCCTCGAGCACCTCGGCGTCGTGGACGGCGCTCGCGTGCTCGACCTGTACGCCGGCTCGGGTGCCCTCGGGCTCGAGGCGGCGTCCCGCGGCGCGGTCTCGGTGGTGCTCGTGGAGGCGGCGCGCGAGGCCGCCGACGTGTGCCGCTGCAACGTCGGGGCCCTGGGTCTGACGGGCGTGAGCGTCGCCGCCGAGCGCGCCGAGCGGTTCGTCGAGCACCCGGGCGGACCGTTCGACCTCGTGCTGATCGACCCGCCCTATGACGTCGCCGAGCCTGCGCTCGCGGATGTCCTCGCCGGCCTCGCCGGGGCCGTGGCCGCCGACGGCGTCGTCGTGGTGGAGCGCTCGTCGCGCAGCCCCGAGCCGACGTGGCCCGACGCGCTCGCGCGGTTCGACCGGCGCGCGTACGGCGAGACGGTCGTGTGGTTCGCCGAGCCGGCGGTCTGACGGCGCGCGCCGCTGCTCGCCCGGCGACCGGCGGCCCGTGCCCGGAGCCCGCACAGACCCGCGGGCGCGGCGCTCCCCGTGCCGTCACGGCGGGCTGGCCTAACCTGGCCACGTGAGTCTCGCCGTGTGCCCGGGGTCCTTCGACCCCATCACGCTCGGGCACCTCGACGTCGTCCGGCGGGCACGCTCGATGTTCGACGAGGTCGTCGTCGGCGTCGCCGTGAACTCGTCGAAGCGCGCGCTGCTCGACCTCGACACCCGCGTCGCGCTCGCGCAGAAGGCGGTGGCCGACCTGCCGGGAGTGCGGGTCGAGGTGGTGCCCGGCCTGCTCGCGGACTTCGTCACGCAGGTCGGTGCGGTGGCGGTCGTCAAGGGTCTGCGCGGCGCCGCGGACGTGGACGCCGAGACGCCGATGGCGCTGATGAACCGGCACCTCTCGGGCGTCGAGACGGTGTTCGTACCGGGCGACTCGGCCCTCGCCCACATCGCGTCGTCGCTGGTCAAGGACGTGGCGCGGTTCGGCGGCCCGATCGACGACCTGGTGCCGCCCGGTGTCGGCGACGCGGTGCGGGCGGCGCTCACGACGGACGGAGGGGAAGCCCGATGACGGACCAGGACCCGACCACGCGCGCGGAGGGCCTCCAGGGCGTGCTCGACGCGATCGAGGGCGCCGTGACGCAGGCGCGGGCGATGCCGATGTCGTCGTCCGTGCTGGTGAACCGTGCCGAGCTGCTCGAGCTCGTCGACCAGGCTCGGGAGGCGCTGCCGACCCAGCTGAGCGCGGCCGACGAGGTGCTCGCGGACGCCGATCAGGCGCGGGCACGCGCTCAGGCCGAGGCGGACGCGATCGTGGCCGCGGCGCGTCAGCAGGCCGCAGAGCTCGTGGAGGCCGAGGCGGTCACGGTCCAGGCGCGCGAGCGCGCGGCGGAGATCGTCGCGGAGGCGCAGGCGACCGCCGAGCGGCTGCAGCGCGACGCGGACGACTACTGCGACCGGCGCCTCGCGGACTTCGAGATCGACCTCGGCAAGCTGCTCTCGCAGGTGCAGGGCGGTCGTGCCAAGCTCGCGGGGCGGCTCGGCGACGTCTGACCGCCGGCCGCACCGTCGCGCGCCGCGGCGTGCGCCACGCCACTGCCCGCTGACGTGCGGCGATTTGGGCGGGCCAGACGCCGTGCCGTAGACTCGTCCGCTGGTCCTGCCGGTCGTGGCGAGGGCCGAGATCGACGAGGGGAAGGCCGCCGTGCAGCGCCCGGTTCACCTCGATCCCCGTTCGCCGTTCGTGCTCGACACCCACGAGCTCGGCCGACGTCCGGGATCGACGCGGACGGTCCGCCGGACGGTGGAGGCCCCCCAGGATCTCGGCACCGACGTGATCGGCATCCCCACCGGGACCGACCTGGAGCTGGATCTGCGGCTCGAGGCGGTCATGGAGGGGGTCCTGGTCACCGGATCCGTCCGCGGCCGGGCGGTCGGGGAGTGCGTGCGCTGCCTGGGTGAGGTCGTCGAGGACGTCGACGTCTCGCTCACGGAGCTGTACGTCTACCCCGAGCGCGCGGCGGTCGCGGTCGAGGACGGCGACGAGGACGAGGACGTGCGCGAGCTGGTGGACGACCTGATCGACCTCGAGCCCGCGCTCCGGGACACGCTGGTGCCGGCCCTGCCGTTCCAGCCGCTGTGCCGGCCCGACTGCCCGGGACTGTGCTCCATCTGCGGTGCACCCCTGGCGGACGACCCTGACCACTCGCATGAGACGCTTGACCCCCGATGGTCCGCACTGAGCGGACTCGTGGGCTCGAACGACGAGACGAAAGAGAGCTAGCCGTGGCGGTTCCGAAGCGCAAGATGTCGCGCAGCAACACCCGTGCGCGTCGGTCGCAGTGGAAGACCACTGCCACGACGCTGACCTCGTGCCCCGTCTGCAAGGCGGACAAGCAGCCCCACACGGCCTGCCCGGCCTGCGGCGCCTACAACGGCCGCCGCTACGCCGAGGCCGTGCGCTCGTCGCACGAGGCCTGAGCGAGCGACACCGCTGCCGCATGACGACGACCGGACACCCGGCATGAGCGTCGCGGCCGCAGAGCTGACCGAGAAGCTCGGGGTCCATCTGGACCCCGAGCTTCTCGTGCTTGCGCTGACCCACCGGTCGTTCGCGCACGAGGCCGGCGGGATCCCGACGAACGAGCGGCTCGAGTTCCTCGGCGACACGGTCCTCGGGCTCGTCGTCACCGAGGCGCTGTACCGCGACCACCCCGACCTGCCGGAGGGGTCGCTCGCGAAGATGCGGGCCGCGACGGTGTCGCAGCGTGCGCTGGCGCAGGTCGCGCGCGAGCTCGACCTCGGCGCGTACGTGCTGCTCGGCAAGGGCGAGCTCGCGACCGGCGGCGCCGACAAGGACTCGATCCTGTCGGACACCCTCGAGGCGATCTTCGGCGCGGTGTACCTGTCGCACGGCCTCGAGGTCGCCCGCACGATCGTCGACCGGCTCGTCGGCCCCACGCTGCAGGCGGCGGCGGACCTCGGCGCCGGGCTCGACTGGAAGACGTCCCTGCAGGAGCTCTCGGCGTCGCTCGGCCTCGGTGCGCCGTCCTACGCGGTGGCCGGCGAGGGCCCGGACCACGCGCGGGTCTTCACGGCACGTGCGGTGATCGCCGACGAGGTGCGCGGCGAGGGCACCGGTCCCGCGAAGAAGCTCGCCGAGCAGGAGGCCGCCGAGCAGGCGTACCGCGTGCTGCTCGCGCTGCGCGACGGCACCGGTCACGCGGCCGCTCCCCAGGCGGGCGTCGACCGCCCCGCCGCGGGCGCGCACGCCTGACGGCCCGTGCCCGAGCTGCCCGAGGTCGAGACCGTCCGGGACGGCCTCGCGCGCCACGTGCTCGGTCGCACGGTCGCGCACGTGGACGTCCGCCGCGACTACTCGGTCCGGCGGCACACCGGCGGTCCGCTCGACTTCACGGGCCGGCTGACGGGCCGCCGCCTCGACGCCGCGGTGCGTCGCGGCAAGTTCCTCTGGCTGCTGCTCGACGAGGGCGACGACGCGCTGCTGGCCCACCTCGGCATGAGCGGTCAGCTGCTGGTGCGCGACGGCGACCTGCCCGACCACCCGCACCTGCGGGTGCGGCTCCGGTTCGACGACGGCGGCGCGCTCGACTTCGTCGACCAGCGCACGTTCGGCCATCTCGCCGTCCCTGAGCTCGTCCCCACCGCGGACGGCGGCCCCGGCGGTACCGGCACGGGCGTCGACGCCGACCGCCCGGCGGTGCCCGCGCCGGTCGCGCACATCGCGCGCGACCTGCTCGACCCGCACGTCGACCGGGCGCGGCTCGTCGACGCGTTCCGCGCCCGGCGCACGGGGATCAAGCGCGCGCTGCTCGACCAGACCCTCGTCTCGGGCATCGGCAACATCTACGCAGACGAGGGTCTGTGGCGTGCGCGCCTGCACTACGCCCGGCCGACGGAGCGCCTGACACGCGCCGAGGTGAACCGCGCGCTCGACGGGGCGGCCGAGGTGATGACGGCGGCGCTCGGGCAGGGCGGCACGAGCTTCGACGCGCTGTACGTCAACGTCAACGGCGCGTCCGGGTACTTCGACCGCTCGCTCGCCGTGTACGGGCGTGAGGGCGAGCCCTGCCGTCGGTGCGGGACGCCGATCCGGCGCGACTCGTTCATGAACCGCTCGTCGTTCTGGTGCCCGGTATGCCAGCCGAGGCCGCGCCGGCCGCACCGCTGAGGGCACGAGCGCGGCGACACCCCGCGCTGAGGGTGGGACCGCGTCGCCGCAGGTCGATAGAGTGCGAGACGTGTCAGCCACTCCCGCGACGCAGGGACGTCAAGGTCCGATCACCGTGATGATCGTCGACGACCACGAGGTCGTGCGGCGCGGCATCGCGGAGGTCGTCGAGCGGACCGAGGGCATGACCGTCGTCGCCGAGGCGGGCTCCGTCGCCGACGGCGTGCGGCGCGCGGGCCTCGTCCGCCCGCAGGTGATGCTCGTCGACCTCCAGCTGCCCGACGGCACGGGCATCGACGTGCTCAGGCAGGTGCGCGACATCCACCCGGAGGCGCGCCCGATCGTGCTGACGTCGTTCAACGACGACGACGCGCTCGCCGCGGCCCTCGACGCAGGTGCCGTCGCCTACCTGCTGAAGACCGTGCGCGGCGCCGAGATCACCGACGTGATCCGCGCCGTGGCGGCCGGTCGCGTGCTGCTCGACGACCGCACGGTCACGCGCCGACGTGCGGCGACGGACGACCCGACGGAGAACCTGACGCCGAGCGAGCTCCGCGTGCTCGACCTGATCGGCGAGGGGTTGTCGAACCGCGAGATCGCGGAGCGGCTCGGCGTCGCCGAGAAGACCGTCAAGAACCACATCACGTCGCTGCTCGCCAAGATGGGCCTCCAGCGGCGCACCCAGGTCGCCGCGTGGGTGGCCTCGCGGAAGCACTCCGGCTGGCGCGCCGAGCCCGGCCACTGAGCCTCTGACCCGACCGGCCGCGTCACTCCTGTGCGAGCGGGGCGGTCCAGACGAGCAGCGTGCCGCGGCCGTCGGCGTTGTCGCCGATCTCGAACGTGCCGCCGTGCTGCCGAGCGCGGGAGAGCAGGTTGCCCACGCCCGACGAGCGGTCCCGGTCGGGCGGCAGCCCCCGGCCGTCGTCCGAGACCTCGACGCAGACCGTTCCGCCGACGCCCTCGCCCGTGACGATGACGCGCACGGCGACGCTCGAGGCGTGCGCGTGGCGGGCGGCGTTGGCGAGGCCTTCGCGGACCACGGCGACCACGTCGTCCGTCAGGTCGGCGTCGACGCGCTCGTCGATCCGCGCCTCGCTGAAGTCGTCGTCGGAGTCGCCGACCACGGCGTCGTCGATCGTCAGGACCAGCGACGGCGCGAACCCGAGCCCGGTGCGCGCAAGCGACGCCTCGCGGCGCAGGCGCTCGACGAGGCCCGTCGCGGCGTCGGGGTCGCGCAGGGCGTAGACGATCTGGCGGATCTGGCGGACGGAGCTGTCGACGTTGTCCAGCGCCTCGTCGACGATGCTGAGCAGCTCGCTCGGGTCGACGCCGCGGGCAGCGCGCCGGCGGACGGTCTCGAGCTGCATGCCGGTGGCGAACAGCTGCTGGATGGCGAGGTCGTGCAGGTCGCGCGCGATGCGCTCCCGCTCGTCGAGCAGCGCCGCGACGTCCTGCGCGTGCCGGGCCTCGGCGAGGATGTACGCGAGCGCCGCCTGCGCCGCGAACGACTCGGCCGTCACGAGGTCCGCCTCGGCGAACGGCGGCGCGCCCAGCTCCCGGAGCACGATGAGCACGCCGACGCCCAGTCCGGACGCCTGCAGCGGCGCGAAGATCCCCGAGCCGAACCGCTGCCACGCCTCGCCGTGCACGGGCGAGCTCGCGAGCGACGGCGCGAGCATGCCGCGACCCTCCGTCATGACGGTCCATGCGCGGCTGCCCTCGGGCATCACGAGCCCGACGAGCTCCCCGGCCTCGTGGCCCTGCGCGAGCTCGATCAGCAGCTGGCCCCCGACGCCCGGCAGCGCCACCGCCGCGGTGTCGGCGTGCGCCACCTCGCGCGCCGTCTCGACGATGTGCTCGAGCGCCTCCTCCTCGTCGAAGCCCTCGAGCAGCATGGTCGTGATGTCCTGGCCGGCGCGCAGCCAGTGCTCGCGGCGCGCCGCCTCGGCGTACAGCTGCGCGTTCTGCACCGCGACGCCCGCGGCCGCCGCGAGCGCGACGACGGTCTGCTCGTCGCGCTCGTCGAACCGCGTCCCGTCGAGCTTCTCGGACAGGTAGAGCTGGCCGTAGACGCGGCTCGCGACGCGGACGGATGCGCCGAGGAACGAGCCCATCGGCGGGTGGTCCTTCGGGAACCCGATGAAGGCGGGGTGCTGCGTGAGGTCGTCGAGCCGCAGCGCGCCCTCGGCGGGGATCTGGCCGAGCACGCCGAGCGCGTGCGGGGCGTTGCGCATCATGCGGGCGACCGACGTCGGCACGCCTGTGTAGACGAACGTCGTCGACGTGCCGTGCTGGTCGAGCACGTTGATCGCGGCGTACCGCGCCTGCGTGAGCTCCGCGCTGACCTGGACGAAGCGGTTGAGCACCTCGGGAAGCTCGAGCTCGCGCGCCACGGCGAGGATGGCGTCGAGCAGGTCGGCGAGCGGGTTCCCGGTCAGCGCCACGGGCGTTCCCACCACCTGGGCGAGGACACCGTCGGCGAACGGCGTGCCGGCGTTCGCGGGGATCCGCTCGATGAGCCCCTGTGCGCTGTCGTCATCGGTGCGCAACGTCCTGTCCCTCCGCCACGGCGCCCTCACGGCGCACCGCCTCACGGTAGTCCGCGTGGGTGGCGAGGAGGGTCGCGTGGGTGCCGCGCCGCGTGGCGCCGGGGGAGAGCCACAGCACCTCGTCGGCGGCCCCGAGGGGCGCGAGGCGGTGCGTGACGACGACGGTGCCGCGACCGTCCGCCGCCGCGCTCAGCAGGTCGGTGACGAGCCGGTCCGCCGCGTCGGGGTCGAGGTGCTCGGCGGGCTCGTCGAGCAGCAGGAGCGGGGCGGGGCTCAGCAGCGCACGCGCGACGAGGAGCCGGCGGCGCTCGCCGCCGGAGACGGTGCGGGCATCGGGGCCGATCGGCGTGTCGACGCCGTCCGGGAGGCCCGCGAGCCAGTCGTCCAGCCCGACGCGGCCGAGCACGGCGCGGGCCTCGTCGGGCGTCACGTCCCCGCGCGCGACGCGCAGGTTCTCGAGGACGGTCGTCCCGAAGACGTGCGCGTCCTCGGGGCTCGCGACGACGGCGGCGACCACGGTCGAGCGGTCGAGGTGCGCGATGTCCGTGCCGTCGAGCTCGAGCACGCCGCCGTGCCGGGGGAGGAGGCCGGCGAGCGTGAGCAGCAGCGTGGTCTTCCCGGCCCCGCTGGGCCCGACGATCGCGAGCGACCGCCCGGGCACGAGCTCGAGTTCGACGCCCGCCACGGCCGGCTCGCGAGCGGGCCAACCCGCGGCGAGGCCGCGGGCCACGAGCCGGGGGCCGCCGGTCGGCGCGGGGACGCGGTCGTCCGCCGTCCGGCTGCCGCTGGCTGTGTGGGTGTCCCGTGGACCATCGCCGCCCGGCCCGGCGATGTCGCTCGTCGCGCCCCCCTCGCGGCGGCCTCCGACGCCCGTCGTCCCGCCGGCGGCGGGGTCGTCGGCGGCCGCGTCGAGCAGCGCGAGCACCCGACCCGCCGCGGCCCGCGACCGCTGGACCTGGACCGCAGCGGCGGGCAGCAGCGCCGTCGCCTCGAACGCGGCGAGCGGCGTCAGCACGACCACGGCGAGGGTGACGGCCGCGAGCCTGCCGTCGGCCACCGCGGGCACCCCGGTGACGAGCGCGGCCACCACGGCGAGCCCGACCGCGAGCTGACCCACGGCGGCGGCGAGCGCCGACGACGCCGCGCCGCGGTCGGTGGCCCGGGCGACGCGGACGTCGGCCGCGCGCAGCGCCCCGAGCTCGCCACGCAGCCGCCCAGCGACGGCGAGCGGCCCGGCGTCCTCGAGCACGCCCAGCGCGACCGCCTGCGCGTCCGCGCGCGCACCCAGTGCCGCGTGCTCGGCGTCCCGCGCGCCGCGCGCGGCGAGCAGCGGCGCGACGACCCCGGCGAGCAGCAGGCAGGCGGCGAGCGCGAACCCGGCGGGCGGCCAGAGCAGTCCCATCGCGAGGCTCGTGCCCGCGCCGAGCACGGCGGCGACGCCGGCCGGGAGCAGGCCGCGCACCACGACGTCGCCGATCGCGTCGACGTCCGCACCGACGCGCGCGAGCAGGTCGCCGCGGCGCAGACCGAGCGTCGCGGCGGGTGCGCCCGCGGCGAGCCGCTCGTACAGGCTGGTGCGGAGCGTCGTCATGCCCCGGAGCGCGAGGTCGTGCGACACGAGCCGCTCGACGTACCGCAGGACGCCGCGTCCGATGCCGAACGCGCGGACGGCGACCGTGGCGACCGACAGCTGGAGGACGGGCGGCATCTGCGACGCGCGGGCGATGAGCCAGGCGGCGACGGCGGCGAGCGCGACCGAGCAGCCGAGCGCGAGCGCGCCGAGGAGCACCGCCTCCACCGCGCGCCGGCGGTCGACCTCGAGAAGCGCGACGGCGCGCCTGAGAGTGCCGCGCGGAGGGGCGAGCGTGAGTGGTGGCACCGCGGCCGGGACCGGCGCGGTCATGCCGCCACCGTCTCGCCGAGGTCGGCGGCGTCGGCCCGCTGGACCGCGATCACGGAGTCGGCGAGCGCCAGGAGCGACGGCCGGTGCGCGACCAGCACCACGGTGCGGCCGGCCGCGCGGAGCGCCTCGACCGCGTCGAGCACCACCCGCTCTCCGTCGGCGTCGAGGTGCGCGGAGGGCTCGTCGAGCACGACGAGCGGCGCGTCGGCCAGGAGCGCGCGCGTCAGCGCCACCCGCTGGCGCTGCCCGACGCTCAGCCCGGAGCCACCGCGCCCGAGCTGCGTCTGCCAGCCCTGGGGGAGCGTCGCGACCACGTCGGAGAGCCCGGTCAGCCGCGCGGCGGCCAGGCGGGCGCCCTCCGACCCGCCGCCCACGACCGCCGCGAGCGTGCCGGGCTCGAGCACCGGCCGCTGCGGCAGCCACGCCACCTGTGACCAGAGGGTCTCGCGGTCGAGGTCACGCGCGTCGACGTCGCCGAGCAGCACCCGACCCTCGTCGGGAGCGAGCAGACCCAGCAGAGCGTCCACGGCGGTCGACTTCCCCGCACCGGACGGCCCGACGAGCGCCACGACGCGGCCCGGCTCGATCGTGGCGTCCAGCCCGCGCGGCGCCCAGCCGCCGGTGGCCCGGACGCCGAGGCCGACGAGCTGGATCGTCGTCGCGCGCAGGTCCGGGGCGGCCACCGTGCCGGCCGCAGGCGCCGGCTCGTCGAGCACCGCGAACGCCTGCTCGGCCGCCGCGACGCCGTCGGCCGCCGCGTGGAACTGGGCGCCGACCTGCCGCAGCGGCAGGAACACCTCGGGCGCGAGCACGAGCACCGCCAGACCCGTCACGAGCGACATCCCGCCGTCCACGAGCCGCAGCCCGATCGCGACGGCGACGAGCGCGACGGACAGCGTCGTCAGCAGCTCGAGCACCATGCCCGAGAGGAAGGCGATCCGCAGCGTGCCCATCGTCGCGCGGCGCTGCGCGTCACCGAGCTCGCGCACCCGCGCGGCCGGACCCCGCTCGCGGCCGAACGCGCGCAGCGTCGGCAGTCCGGCCAGCAGGTCGAGCACCTGCGCGCCGAGCCGCTGCATCGCGACGAGGCCCCGCTCGGCGCGTCCCTGCGTGAGGCGCCCGACCAGCACCATGAACAGCGGCACGAGCGGCAGCGTCGCGATCACGAGCACGCCGGACAGCCAGTCCAGCCCGAGCACGACGAGCAGCGTCGCGGGTGTGACGGTCGCGGCCAGCACGAGCTGGGGCAGGTACCGCACGAAGTACGGCTCGAGGTTGTCAAGCCCGCGGGTCGCGAGGGTGACGAGCGCGGGCGCGTCCCCACCGGCGAGGCGGCGCGGCCCCAGGGCGGCGGCGCGGTCGACGACGCCCTCGCGCAGCTCGGCCACGGCGCGCGTCGCCGCCCGGTGCGCGTACCGCTCCTGCACCCCGACGACGAGCGCCCGCGCGCCGACCACCGCCGCGAGCCATCCGACGAGCGGCGCGAGCGCGCCGAGCGACACCCCGTCGGTCACCGCGCGCCCGAGCGCGTGCGCCAGGAGCAGCGCCTGGGCCACGACGAGCGCGGCCGTCACCACCCCCAGCGTCGCCGTGAGCGCGACGTACCGGCGTGCCGAGCGGGCGTACCGCAGCAGGCGCGGGTCGAGCGGTCTCATCGGTCTGCCGAGGTCACCTTCGGGGCGAACGTCAGGCCGGTGGGCTCAGGGATGGAGTGCGCGCTGATCCGCTTGCGGAACACCCAGTACGTCCACCCCTGGTAGAGCAGCACGACGGGCGTGAGGATCACGGCGACCCACGTCATCAGCCGGAGCGTGTAGGGCGTCGAGGCGGCGTCGGCGGCCGTCAGCGAGTTGGCCGGGTCGAGCGCGGGCATGACGTCGGGCCAGAGCGACCCGAAGATCAGCACCACGGCGGCGACGATCGCGACCGCCGACGCGAGGAACGCCGGCCACTCGCGCCGCGTCCGCGTCGCCACGACCACTGCGACGAGCGCGAGAGCGGCGACCGCGACGGCGATCCAGGTCCATCCCACCGAGTACGCGACCTGCGCCCAGACGGCCCACGCCCCGGCGACGACGAGCGTCGCGACGGACGAGACCGACGCGAACCGCGCGGCCCGCTCACGGACCAGGCCGTCGGACTTGAGTGCCAGGAAGACGGCGCCGTGCGTCAGGAAGATCAGGCACGTGGTCGCGCCGGCGAGCAGCGCGAACGGGTTGAGCAGGTCGAGGAACGTGCCGGCGTACTCGTGGGTGTTGTCGAGGTGCACGCCGCGCACAAGGTTGCCGAACGCGACGCCCCAGAGGATCGACGGCACCCACGACCCGAAGATGAGCCCGCGGTCGATCCACGCGCGCCACCGGTCGGAGTCGATCTTGCCGCGCCACTCGAAGCAGACGACGCGCACGATCAGCGCCAGCAGGATCAGCAGGAGCGCGAGGTAGAAGCCCGAGAACATCGTGGCGTACCACTCGGGGAACGCCGCGAACGTCGCACCGCCGGCCGTCAGCAGCCACACCTCGTTGCCGTCCCACACCGGGCCGATCGTGTTGATCATGACCCGGCGGTCCTTCTCGCGCTGGCGGTGGTCGCCGCGCGGCAGCACGCCGAGCAGCATGCCGACGCCGAAGTCGAAGCCCTCGAGCACGAGGTAGCCGGTCCACAGGACCGCGATGAGCAGGAACCAGACCGTCACGAGATCCACGGGTCGCTCCTCAGTACGCGAACGACAGCGGCTGCTCGGCGTCGTCGCCGGCCCTGTCGGGGTTGTCGGGGCTCACGTCCTTCTCGACGTCCGCCACGCCCTCGATCGCGTAGCGGTGCATCAGCCGGTACCAGACCACCGCGAGCACGGCGTAGAGCGCGGTGAAGGCGACGAGCGACGTGACGACCGTCCCCGCCGAGACGGACGTGGACACACCGCGCGCCGTCAGCAGCCACACGCCGTCGACGCCCGACGGGTTCGGGTTGGGCGCGACGACCCACGGCTGCCGGCCCATCTCGGTGAAGATCCAGCCGAACGACGAAGCGAGGAAGGGCGTGACGATCGCGATGATGCCGAGCCGGCCGAACCACCGCTTGTCGCTGACGCGTCCCTTGCGGGTCAGCCACAGCGCGGCGAGCGCCAGTGCGGCCGAGCCGACGCCCATGCCGATCATCAGGCGGAAGCCCCAGTACGTGACCGTGAGGTTGGGCTGGTACGAGATCGGGTTGCCGGCGGAGTCGGTGTAGCCGAACTTCTGCTCGTACTGCTGCTGGAGGTTCTCGACGCCCTGGATCGTCGCGTTCGTGTCGCCGTCCGCGAGGAAGCCGAGCAGGCCGGGGATCTGGATGACGTGCGTGACGTCCTCGCACGAGTTCGACAGGTTCCCGATCGCGAGCACCGAGAACGCGGGGCCGGTCTCCGTCTGGCACAGGGCCTCGGCGGACGCCATCTTCATCGGCTGCTGCTGGAACATGAGCTTCGCCTGCTGGTCGCCCGAGAGCGCGACGCCGATGCCGCCGATGAGCATCACGACGACGCCGAGCACGACGGCCGGGCGGTAGACGTCTCGCGCCTTCTCGGCCTGACCGGTCCGCGCCAGCCTGACCATCCACCAGGCCGCGATGCCCGCGACGAACGTGCCGGCGGTGAGCAGCGCCGCGGTGATGGTGTGGGGGAACGCGGCGAGCAGCGTCGAGTTCGTCAGCACCGCGCCGATGTCGACCATCTCCGCGCGGCCGCGCTGCGCGTTGTAGATGGTCCCGACCGGGTGCTGCATCCACGAGTTCGCGGCGAGGATGAAGAAGGCCGACAGGTTGGTGGCGAGCGCGACCGCCCAGATCGTCAGCAGGTGGACCTTCTTGGGCAGGCGGTCCCACCCGAAGATCCAGAGGCCGAGGAACGTCGACTCGACGAAGAACGCGGCGAGCGCCTCCATGGCGAGCGGCGCGCCGAACACGTCGCCCACGAACCGGCTGTAGTCGCTCCAGTTCATGCCGAACTGGAACTCCTGCACGATGCCGGTCGCCACGCCGATCGCGAAGTTGATCAGCAGCAGCTTCCCGAAGAACTTCGTCAGCCGCAGCCACCGGCTCTTGCCCGTGACGACCCACACGGTCTGCATGATCGCGACGAGCGGCGACAGGCCGATCGTCAGCGGCACGAAGATGAAGTGGTAGACGGTGGTGATCCCGAACTGCCAGCGTGCGATGTCGAGCGCGTCCACTGTGGTGCTCCGTGGGTCGGTGGCCTCGTTGATGCAGGTCGCGCCGCCGGCGACCTGGGGGGAACGCTAGGACGAGGTCCAGTCTGCTCCTGGGACCAAGGTCCCCGGTACTGACGTTCCGTCGTGAACCGGCGCGTCGCTGACGCTGCCCGGACGAGGGGCCTGTGCGATACTGACGGCGGCTCCGAGGGCGACCACACCGCCCCTGGGACCCGTGAGCTCGCAGCACCAGCGCGTCGCGCACGCCAGCCGCCGCCCGGCCACGTCGGGCCCATCCAGGGCCTGCGACACGGCCCCGCAGGCGATGGCGCCGGCCCGGTACCTGCAGCCACGACCGACGACTTCCGTCGCCGCCGAGTGCGCGCGACGACCGACCGACCGAGGACCACCGAGACGTGTGGCGTGGTTTTCCGGTACCCAGGAGCACTCCGCGTGAGCCCCGAGATCACCCCCGAGAACGAAGCAGCTGCATCGACGGCCGGGGGTGAGGCCGCCCCGGCCGCCCCGCGCCGTCGCCGCGCGACCCGCGCCGTCGCCGCGCCTGTCGCGGCCGAGCAGTCCGCCGAGCCGACCCCCGACGCCGCTCCGGCGGCGACCGAGCCCGCCGCGGTGAGCGCCGACGCGCCGGCCGAGGCCGAGCCCGCTGCCGCCCCCAAGCGCACCCGCGCGCCGCGCCGCGCGACGAAGGCGACCGCGCCGACCGAGCCGGACGCCCCTGCCGCGGCCGCCGAGGCGGAGCCCGCCGCAGCAGCCGCCGACGCGGTGACGTCGGACGAGCCCGCGGCCGAGACCAAGCCCGCGCGGCGCCGCCGTTCGAGCACGCGCGCCGCCGCGGCCCCCGCGTCGCGGCCCGAGCCCGCCGAGGAGCCGGCCGAGGGCGCCGAGGAGCCGGCCGAGGACGAGGCCGACGAGGCGACCGCCGCGTCGGACGCGCCGCTCGACGTCCTCGCCGAGCTGGCCGCGACCGTCGGCGAGCCCGCCAAGCAGCCCGAGCGACCCGCCGGGGGCGCGCGGCTCGCGACCACCGCGCTGCTGTTCCAGGCGCCCGACCCCGCGGCTCGGCCCCGGCGCCGGCGCGCCCAGGCCGGTGCGGGCTCGCCCGAGCAGATCTCCGAGGCGGCGCGCGCCGAGCACGCGCAGGCCGAGCCCGCGAAGTCCGAGGGTGCCGCCGTCGCGACCCCCGCCGCCGACGAGACCGGCCCGTCGCGGTCGTCCCGCCGTCGCCGCGGCGGCCGCGGCCGCAGCGGTGCGTCCGCCGCCACGGACGAGACGCAGGAGGCCGCCGCACAGCCCGCCGAGGCGGCGGACGAGCCCGAGGCCGAGGACGTCGTGCTCGACGAGACCGGCGAGCCCGTCGACGTCGACGAGGTCGCCGAGGGCGACGAGGACGAGTCGACCCCGTCGCGCCGTCGCCGCCGTCGTGGTGGCCGCGGCCGCCGCCGGCCGGACGCCTCGCGCGACGCCGCGGACGAGGTCGCCGCGACCGCCGAGGACGAGCCCGAGGACGACGAGGAGCCCGCAGGCGACGAGACCGAGGCCGAGTCGGCTGACGGCGGCCCGTCGAGCCGCCGCCGCCGTCGCCGTCGCCGCGGCACGTCGTCGGGCGAGGGCGGCGAGACCCGGACGCGCACGCGCGCGCCCAGCGACGAGGTCACCGCGCTGCGCGGCTCGACGCGCCTCGAGGCCAAGCGTCAGCGCCGCCGCGAGGGCCGCGACGCCGGTCGTCGCCGCCAGATCATCACGGAGGCCGAGTTCCTCGCGCGCCGCGAGTCGGTCGAGCGTTCGATGATCGTGCGCGAGCGCCACGGCCGTACGCAGATCGCGGTGCTCGAGGACGGCGTGCTCGTCGAGCACTACGTCTCGAACCAGGCGCAGGTCTCGATGGTGGGCAACGTCTACCTCGGCCGCGTGCAGAACGTGCTGCCCAGCATGGAGGCGGCGTTCGTCGACGTCGGCAAGGGCCGCAACGCCGTGCTGTACGCCGGCGAGGTCAACTGGGACGCCGCGGGCCTCGACGGCGGCCAGCCGCGCCGCATCGAGCAGGCGCTCAAGTCGGGCGACTCCGTGCTGGTCCAGGTCACCAAGGACCCGATCGGCCACAAGGGCGCTCGCCTGACCTCGCAGGTCACGCTCGCCGGTCGCTACCTCGTCTACGTGCCGGGCGGCGGCATGACGGGCATCAGCCGCAAGCTCCCCGACACCGAGCGCAACCGCCTCAAGAAGATCCTCCGCGAGGTCGTCCCGGACTCCGCCGGCGTGATCGTGCGCACGGCAGCCGAAGGGGCGAGCGAGGACGAGCTCCGCGCCGACGTCGAGCGGCTGAGCAGCCAGTGGGAGGCGATCGAGAAGAAGGCGAAGACCGCGTCGGCGCCCGCGCTGCTCCAGGGCGAGCCCGACATGGCGATCCGCGTGGTCCGCGACATCTTCAACGACGACTTCAGCTCGCTCGTCGTCGAGGGCGACGAGGCGTGGTCGACCATCTCGTCGTACATCGCCGAGCTCGCGCCCGACCTCGCGCAGAAGGTCCAGAAGTGGACCGGCACGCAGGACGTCTTCACGGTGCACCGCATCGACGAGCAGCTCGCCAAGGGCATGGACCGCAAGGTCTGGCTGCCGTCCGGTGGCTCGCTCGTGATCGACCGGACCGAGGCGATGACCGTCGTCGACGTCAACACCGGCAAGTTCACCGGCTCGGGCGGCACGCTCGAGGAGACGGTGACGCGCAACAACCTCGAGGCGGCCGAGGAGATCGTGCGCCAGCTCCGGCTGCGCGACATCGGCGGCATCATCGTCATCGACTTCATCGACATGGTGCTCGAGTCGAACCGCGACCTCGTGCTGCGGCGCCTCGTCGAGTGCCTCGGCCGCGACCGGACCAAGCACCAGGTCGCCGAGGTCACGTCGCTGGGCCTCGTGCAGATGACGCGCAAGCGCGTCGGGCAGGGCCTCGTCGAGGCGTTCTCCGAGACGTGCGAGCACTGCCACGGCCGCGGCTTCATCGTCCACGACGAGCCCGTCGAGAAGAACGGCCGCCCGGACGCGGGCGCGCAGCAGCAGCCGGAGACGGGCGAGCCGAAGCGGTCGCGCCGCAAGCGCGGGGGAGCCAAGGAGGCGGCCCCGGCCGCCGGTCCGCACCCGGGCGTGCCGGTCCTGCCCGAGGCTCGCGAGGCCGTCAAGGCGACGCTCGCGACGATCGCCGCCGCGGCGGCGCACGCGCACGAGCACGACCACGAGCACGACCACCCCGCGGGCGTCGCGGTGGCCGAGCCGGGCACCGAGCTCGTCGCCGAGCCGGCCGTCGTCGGCGAGGACGAGGCCGCGACGCAGGACGTCGCGGACGCACCTGTCCTCGACGTCCTCGCGGAGCTCGACGCCGCCGGGTTCGGCGAGCACGGTGACGACGTCCCTGCGGTCGCCCGTGACGAGGCCCCCGCGCCCGTCGACGACGCACGGACGGCGGACGCCGACACGGACGCCGACGAGGCCCAGACGCTCGAGCTGACGCCCGTGGACCCGCAGGTCTTCGACGCGGAGACGCCCGAGGACGACTGACCGTCACGGGGTGCGGGGAGCGCCCCGGTGAGTTTGACCCTCGTCCGGCGCCCCCGTACCCTAGGACGTCGGTGCGCGCAGCGCGCCGGTCCCCGTGTGCCCATGGTCAGGTCGCACTCCCACGCCGCGGCGTGAGCGAGTTCGCCCAAGCCGACCGCCATGACGAGCACGCCAAGACTAGGAGAGATGAGCAGCAACGTGGTGTACGCGATCGTGAAGGCCGGCGGCCGCCAGGAGAAGGTTGCGGTGGGCGACATCGTCGTCGTGGACCGCCTCGGCGCCCAGGCCGGTGACTCGGTGGAGCTGCCCGCGCTGCTGCTCGTCGACGGTGCCAAGGTCACCACCGACGCCGCGGCCCTGGCCAAGGTGAAGGTCACCGCGGAGGTCGTCCGGGACGAGAAGGGCCCGAAGATCGACATCCTGCGGTACAAGAACAAGACGGGCTACCGCAAGCGTCAGGGTCACCGCCAGAAGCTGACCCGCCTCAAGGTCACCGGCATCAAGTGACCCCTCGCGGGCACTGACTTCTGAGCTAGGAGAGCAGCAATGGCACACAAGAAGGGCGCGAGCTCCTCGCGCAACGGTCGCGACTCGAACGCGCAGCGCCTCGGCGTCAAGCGCTTCGGCGGCGAGGTCGTCAAGGCCGGCGAGATCATCGTCCGCCAGCGCGGCACGCACTTCCACCCGGGCAACAACGTCGGCCGCGGTGGCGACGACACGCTGTTCGCCCTGACCGCCGGCTCGGTCGAGTTCGGCACGCGTCGTGGCCGCAAGGTCATCGACATCGTCGCAGCCGAGGGCTGACGACCACAGACATTCACGCGAAGGGGCGCACCGGTGCGGTGCGCCCCTTCGTCGTTGGACGATGGAGCAGTCCGAGCGGCCCCGAGCGTGGGGGCGGCGGGCTGACGAGCACAGGAGGTAGCCGTGGCGACGTTCGTCGACCGGGTCGTGCTGCACGCGACCGGCGGTGACGGTGGGCACGGCTGCGCGTCCATCCATCGCGAGAAGTTCAAGCCGCTGGCCGGCCCCGACGGCGGCAACGGCGGCAACGGCGGGTCGGTGATCCTCGAGGTCGACCCGCAGGTCACCACGCTGCTCGAGTTCCACCACCTGCCGCACCGGCGCGCGTCGTCGGGCACGCAGGGCATGGGCGACCACCGCTCGGGCTCGACGGGCGCCGACCTGGTGCTGGGCGTCCCCGACGGGACCGTCGTCAAGGATCCCGACGGCGAGGTCCTGGCCGACCTGGTCGGGGTCGGCGCGCAGTACGTCATCGCGGCGGGCGGTCGCGGGGGGCTCGGCAACGCCGCGCTCGCTTCGCCGCGCCGCAAGGCGCCCGGGTTCGCGCTGCTGGGGGAGCCCGGCTCGGAGCAGTCGGTCGTCCTCGAGCTCAAGACGATCGCCGACGTCGCCCTCGTCGGCTACCCGAGCGCCGGCAAGTCGAGCCTCGTCGCGGCGATCTCCGCCGCGCGGCCGAAGATCGCGGACTACCCGTTCACCACGCTCGTGCCGAACCTCGGCGTCGTGCAGGCGGGCGCCGCGCGGTACACCGTCGCCGACGTGCCGGGCCTGATCCCCGGCGCGTCCGAGGGTCGGGGGCTGGGGCTCGAGTTCCTGCGCCACATCGAGCGCTGCGCGGTGATCGTGCACGTGCTCGACTGCGCGACCCTCGAGCCGGACCGCGACCCGATCAGCGACCTCGACGTGATCGAGGCTGAGCTCGCCGCGTACGCGGGGGACCTCGACATCGAGGGTGGCCGCGTCCCGCTCACCGAGCGTCCGCGCGTCGTCGTCCTGAACAAGATCGACGTGCCGGAGGCGCGCGACCTGGCCGACCTCGTCCGGCCCGAGCTCGAGGCGCGCGGCCTGCGCGTGTTCGAGGTGTCGACCGCGAGCCACGAGGGTCTGCGTCCGCTGACGTTCGCCCTCGCGGAGCTCGTGGAGCGCGCACGACGCGAGGCGCCTGCGCCCGAGCCGACGCGCATCGTGCTGCGGCCGAGGGCCGTCGACGAGTCCGGCTTCACGGTGACGCGCCGCGAGGGCGGCGGCGCGGTCTGGTTCCAGGTGCGCGGCGAGAAGCCCGAACGTTGGGTGCGGCAGACGGACTTCGCGAACGACGAGGCCGTCGGCTACCTCGCGGACCGCCTCGCGCGCCTCGGCGTCGAGGACCAGCTGTTCAAGGCGGGTGCCGTCGCCGGTGACGAGGTGCGCATCGGCCCTGACACGAACGCGGTCGTCTTCGACTGGGAGCCGACGCTCATGACCGGCTCGGAGCTGCTCGGCTCGCGCGGCACCGACGCGCGGCTCGAGGACCGCCTGCGGCCGACGCGCGGCGAGAAGCGCGCCGAGCACAAGGACCGCATGGACGCGAAGGCCGCGGCCCGCGCGGAGCTGTGGACGGAGCGCGAGTCGGGCATCTGGACCGACCCGGACCGCCAGGACTGACCGGAGCGCAGCGGACGGTGGGGGTCGCGCGCAGCGCGGCACCCGCCGGGAGCGGAGCGGAGGTCAGGCCTGGCAGCTCACACCGCCAGGACTGACCGGAGCGCAGCGGACGGTGGGGGTCGCGCGCAGCGCGGCACCCGCCGGGAGCGGAGCGGAGGTCAGCCCTGGCAGCTCACACCGCCAGGACTGACCGGAGCGGCGCCGCGTGCTGGACCAGTGGTCGGGCGCGGGCGGCCGTCCGGCACAATGCGAGCGTGTCCGCCGCCACCCTCGTCGACCGCCAGCAGCTGCCGTCTGCCGCGCGGGTCGTCGTCAAGGTCGGCTCGTCGTCGCTGACGAGCCCCGACGGCCGGCTCGACCCGGATCGCCTGCGCGCGCTGGTCGAGGTCCTCGCGGCGCGTCGCGCCGAGGGCGGGCAGGTCGTCCTGGTGTCCTCGGGTGCGATCGCGGCCGCCATCGGCCCGCTCGGCCTGCCGGGCCGCCCGCGCGACCTCGCGACCCAGCAGGCCGCCGCGACGGTGGGGCAGGGGCTGCTCGTCGCGCACTACACGCGAGCCTTCGCGGAGCACGGGCTGCGCGTCGGGCAGGTGCTCCTGACCGCTGAGGACACCGTGCGGCGCGTCCACTACCGGAACGCGCACCGGGCTCTGAACCGGCTGCTCGACCTCGGCGTGGTGCCGGTCATCAACGAGAACGACGCGGTGGCGACGGACGAGATCCGGTTCGGCGACAACGACAGGCTCGCGGCGCTCGTCTCCCACCTGGTGCACGCGGATGCGCTGGTGCTCCTCACGGACGTCGACGCGCTGTACTCGGGGCCGCCGTCCCGGCCGGGCTCGCGCCGCATCGGGCGGGTCGAGGGACCGGCGGACCTCGAGGGCATCGACGTCTCGTCGCGGGGGTCGTCCGTCGGCACGGGCGGCATGGTGACGAAGCTCGAGTCCGTGGCGATCGCGTCGCAGTCGGGCATCCCGGTCGTCCTGACGTCGGCCGAGCAGGCCGCCGCGGCGCTCGCGGGCGAGGACGTCGGGACGTGGTTCGCCGCGACGGGCCGGCGCACGTCGATCCGGCTGCTCTGGCTCGCGCACGCGGCGCGCACGCGCGGGCGGCTCGTGCTCGACGACGGCGCGGTGCGGGCCCTCGTCGAGCGGCACAAGTCGCTGCTGCCGGCGGGCGTGACGGGCTTCGAGGGCGAGTTCGAGGCCGGCGACCCCGTCGAGATCGTCGGTCCGGACGGCGTGGTCGTCGCGCGCGGCCTGGTGGCGTACTCGTCCGACGAGGTGCCCGACCTGCTCGGGAGGTCGACGTCGGACCTGCGCGCCGAGCTCGGGCCGGGCTACGACCGCGAGCTCGTGCACCGCGACGACATGGTGCTCGTGCGCCGCCGTCGTCCCCACGCGGCCACCGTGCCCACCCGCGCGTGAGCGTCCCGTGGAGCTCGCGGACGCCGGGGCTACCCTTGGTCGCATGACCGCCTCCCTCGACGCACCGCTCGACACGGCTCCCACCAGCGCGGACGCGCCGGTGCCCCCGGTCGACGGTGCAGAGTCGGTCGAGGCGGTCGCCCGCCGGGCGAAGGTCGCGTCCCGCGCGCTGGCGACGGCGACGCGCGCGACGAAGGACGCGGCGCTGCACGCGCTCGCCGACGCCCTCGTCGCGAATGCCGACCGGATCGTCGCGGCGAACGCCGACGACCTGGCGCGCGGGCGCGAGAGCGGGCTGTCGGCCGGGCTGCTCGACCGCCTCGCGCTCACGCCGGACCGGATCGACGGGATCGCCGCGGCGCTGCGCGAGCTCGCCGGGCTCCCGGACCCGGTGGGCGAGGTCGTGCGCGGCTCGACGCTCCCCAACGGACTGCGCCTGCGCCAGCTGCGCGTCCCCATGGGCGTCGTCGGCATGATCTACGAGGCGCGCCCCAACGTCACGGTCGACGCCGCGGGCCTTGCGCTCAAGAGCGGCAACGCCGTGATCCTGCGCGGCGGCTCGGCGGCGGCGTCGAGCAACGCGGTGATCGTCGGCGTGCTGGCCGACGCGCTCGAGACCGTCGGGCTGCCCGGCGCCCTCGTCCAGTCGATCGACGCGTGGGGTCGTGCGGGCGCGGTCGAGCTCATGCACCTGCGAGGGCTCGTCGACGTGCTCGTGCCGCGCGGCGGCGCCGACCTGATCCAGACCGTGGTCCGCGAGTCGACCGTGCCCGTGATCGAGACGGGCGTCGGCAACTGCCACCTGTTCGTCGACGAGAGCGCGGACCTGGGCGACGCGATCGCCATCGTCCTGAACGCCAAGACGCAGCGCGTGGGCGTCTGCAACGCGCTCGAGACGCTGCTGGTGCACGACGCGGTGGCGGACGAGTTCCTGCCGATCGCGCTCGCCGAGCTGGCCGACGCGGGCGTCACGATCCACGGCGACGCACGGACGCTCGAGCTCGCGGGCGACGAGGTCGCGACCGTGCCGGCCACGGACGAGGACTGGGCGACCGAGTACCTCTCGCTCGACCTCGCGGTCCGCGTCGTCGACGACCTCGACGAGGCGCTCGACCACATCCGCACGTGGAGCAGCGGCCACACCGAGGCGATCGTCACGCGCGACCTCGCGTCGTCCGAGCGGTTCGTCGCGGAGGTCGACGCGGCGGCGGTCATGGTCAACGCGTCGACGCGCTTCACGGACGGCGGCCAGCTCGGTCTCGGCGCCGAGATCGGCATCTCGACGCAGAAGCTGCACGCGCGGGGTCCGATGGGCCTCGCGGAGCTCACGACGACCAAGTGGGTCGTCCAGGGCGACGGTCACGTCCGACCCTGACCCCGACGGGTGTCTCGGACCCTGAGTCTCAGCCACCCGTGCGACACTGGCTGTTCATCCGGACCCGTCCCAGGAGGATCGACGTGCACGCTGTCCTGACCGAAGCCGCGGAGCACGCTCGCGAGCTGCCCTTCGACCCGGTGGTCTTCGGCGTCGGCGCGTTCGTCGGACTGGTCGCGATGCTCCTGATCACGTTCGCGTTCCGCAGCGCCGGCACGCGCCACGAGTGATCCTGGGTACACGGGGACGATGACGCAGCCGCCGCGCGTCGGAGTGATGGGCGGCACGTTCGACCCGATCCACCACGGGCACCTGGTCGCGGCGAGCGAGGTCGCGGCGCGGTTCGAGCTGGACGAGGTCGTGTTCGTGCCGACCGGCGTCCCGACCTTCAAGCAGGACGTCGAGGTCACGGTCGCGGAGCACCGCTACCTGATGACGGTGATCGCGACCGCGTCGAACCCGCGGTTCACGGTCAGCCGCGTCGACGTCGAACGCCCGGGTGTGACGTACACGGTGGACACGCTCCGCGACCTCAAGGAGCGGAGGCCGGATGCCGACCTCTTCTTCATCACGGGAGCCGACGCCGTCGCGCAGATCCTGGAGTGGAAGGATGCCGAGCAGCTGTTCTCCATGGCGCGGTTCGTGGCGGTCACCCGCCCCGGGCACGCGCTGTCGGTGGAGGGTCTGCCGGTGGACCGGGTGAGCGTGCTGGAGATCCCGGCGCTCGCCATCTCGTCGACCGACGTCCGTGCGCGAGCGCGCGCGGGTGAGCCGGTCTGGTACCTCGTCCCCGACGGGGTCGTGCAGTACATCGCCAAGCATGGGTTGTATCGAGGTCAGTCATGAGTGAAACCGGAGGGCGGCCGCGTCGTCGCGACCTCCACCGCAGCGACGCACCGGGCGTCCCGTCGTGGTCGGCAGCCGCCGAGCACGAGCAGGAGGTGCCCAACCAGGCGTCGATCGAGCGCGGTGGGACGCCGTCAGCGCCCACGAGCGTCTCCCGCCGGGCGCTGCGGGCGCAGCAGCCGCAGGGGAGCGCGGAGTGGCCCGCGGCGAGCGAGCCCCAGGCCGCGACGCCCGCGTGGGCGCCTGCCGCGCCGGTGCCCAGCGCGCACGCGCCGAGCCCGCACACGCCTGGTCCGCAGACGCCTGGTCCGCAGACGCCGAGCCCGCACACGCCGAGCCCGCACACGCCCAGCGCGCAGGTGCCGGGCGTCCAGCCGTCGAGCGTGCCGAACGTCGCGCCGTCGCCCACCCGAGCCGCCGCGCCGCAACCCGTGCAGCCACAGGAGAGGCCGGGGCAGCAGCCTGCGGCGTCGTCGGCGACCGCCGCGTGGGGCGCCGCCGCGCGTCCGCAGCAGGCCCCCGACGAGGTCGCACAGCCGTCGCGGCGGACGTACCGCGACACCCTCGACCCGACGGTGAACCCGACGTGGTCCGCTCCGCAGGCGCAGCGCCCCGCGGCTCCCGCCACGCGGCAGCCGACCGGCCCGGTCGGCAGCCCCGACGAGCGTGTGATCTCCCGGCCGGGGATGCCCGGCCCGCAGGCGCCGTCGGCCACCCCGCGCGGCTTCGCACCCGACGCCGGCGGCCAGCCGCCCGCGCGCCCCGCCGGGACGGGCGGCTCGAGCCCGTCACAGGCCCCGGGCGTCTCGACACCCCGGCCGACGAGCACGTCGCCCGAGGAGTGGCCGACCGCCGGCTGGTCCGCGGGCACGCCCTCCGCCCGCCCGTCGGCGACCGGGGGCGCACAGGCGCCGACCTGGGTGCCCGGCGGTACGAGCGCACCGGCGCCCGGCCGCGCCGAGCCGCCGCGACCGGCCGCAGCGTCGCAGCCCGGTGCCGGCTCGTCCGGCGCGCCGCAGGCTCAGCCGTCCGCGTTCGGCTCGTCGCCGCAGGCCTCCCCGCAGTCGCTCCCGTCGGCCGTCGGCCCTGCCCGGCCCGACGCGGAGGGCAGCTCGGCGTACCCCCTCCCGTCGGCGCTCGGGCCGACGCCCCAGGCCGGCGCCGGCGGTTCGTCGCCGTCGCTCCCGTCCGCCGTCGGACCCGCCAGGCAGCCGGACTCGGGCGCGTGGGCCTCGCGGCAGCCCGCGCCCGCCGCGGGTCCGCGCGCCGACGGCGCTCGGCCTCAGGCCGGCGCTGCTCCCGCGTCCCCCTCGGCGGCCGGCGGCGCGAGTGGTCCGCGCTCGTGGACGCCCGTCCCGTCGTCGGCCGCGCCGCAGGCGTGGGGCGCACCGGCGGAGCCCGCCGCACCGCCGCAGCCCGCCGCGCCGCCGCACCAGACGGCTGACGCGACCGAGGTCGCGGCACCGGTGGTCTCGTCGCTCGCGGGTCGCTCGGCCCAGCAGGCGCCGGCGTGGTCCGCCGCGGGCCAGGCGCCCGTCGAGGGGGCGTCCGCCGCTCCCTCGAGCCGCGCCGCCGACCACGAGCCGTACGGCGACGAGGACGACGAGTCCGGGGACCGCCCGCGGCACCCGTACACGTGGTTGCACCTGATCGTGCTGGCGCTCGTGGCGTTCGTCCTCGGGTTCCTGATCGTGCTGCTGCTCGCCCACACGACGGACGGCGCCAAGGACGGCGGCTCCGGCCGCTCCGGCGCCCAGGCGCCCGTCTCCGTCGTCCAACCCACCACCTGAGGAGATCCGTGACTGCGACCGAACGATCGATCGAGCTGGCCGTCGCCGCCGCGAGGGCCGCGAGCGACCGCAAGGCGCAGGAGATCATCGCCCTCGACGTGAGCGAGCAGCTCGTGCTTACCGACGTGTTCCTCATCGCGTCGGGGACCAACGAGCGTCAGGTCGGCGCGATCGTGGACGCCGTCGAGGAGGCGCTGTTCCACCTCGGCGCCAAGCCGATCCGCCGCGAGGGCAAGTCGCAGGGCCGCTGGGTGCTCGTCGACTTCGGCGACATCGTGGTGCACGTGCAGCACGCCGAGGACCGCGTCTACTACGCGCTCGAGCGGCTCTGGAAGGACTGCCCGCTCATCGAGCTGCCGGCCGACGCGCACGGCACGCTCGAGGACTGAGCGAATCCCGCTGCGGCGGGTGCGCGCCGGTCGCTAGGGTCCGGCGCGGGTTCTCGGACGACGAGGGGAGCGCCGTGGGCGCGGGTCGGATCGTTCTCTGGCGGCACGCCAGGACGGCGTACAACGCGTCGGCGCGGCTGCAGGGGCAGATCGACATCCCCCTCGACGCCGTCGGCCGCTGGCAGGCCCGCACGGCCGCCGCGCGGCTGCTCGGACGGCACGAGCCGACCCGGGTCGTCAGCTCCGACCTGACGCGGGCGCGCGAGACGGCCGCGGCCCTCGCGTCGGCCGCCGAGCTCGACGTCGTGCTCGACGAGCGCCTGCGCGAGCGGGCCTTCGGCGAGTGGGAGGGCCTGAGCGGCGAGGAGATCGCCGAGCGGTGGCCCGCCGAGTACGCCCTGTGGCGCGGCGGCGGCGAGCCGGAGCGCGTGGGCGCCGAGATGCGTGCCGCGGTCGCGGCCCGGATGGCCGAGGGCGTCGCGGCTCACGTGGCGACGCTCGAGCGGACCGACACGCTCGTGGTCGTCTCGCACGGCGCCGCGCTCTCGTCGGTGGTGGCGGAGCTGCTCGACCTGCCGGCCGCGTCGCGCGCCTTCGCGGGCATGCTCAACGCGCACTGGGCCGAGCTCG
This sequence comes from Cellulomonas alba, assembly GCF_030362835.1. Taxonomy (GTDB): domain Bacteria; phylum Actinomycetota; class Actinomycetes; order Actinomycetales; family Cellulomonadaceae; genus Cellulomonas; species Cellulomonas alba. The sequence continues at coordinate 719,398 of NZ_JAUCGQ010000001.1, read as the reverse complement.
TGGCCGCCCGCAACGACGTCCGCCCCGCGTGGCGCCTCGTCGGCTACAACGTCGGCCCGTCCGACGTCTCGACCGACTGGAACGCAGGCCCCGACCGCGCCGGCGACGTCGACCCCGACACCGAGACGCGCGATCCGGACTGATCGGGGTGGTCCGGGCGGCGCCCGGCGCCGATTTCCGTTCCGGGGCGCGTTCGTCCTAGACTCTCCGAGCGCCTCCGGGCGTGAACGGGGCTGTGGCGCAGCTGGTAGCGCACCTGCATGGCATGCAGGGGGTCAGGGGTTCGAGTCCCCTCAGCTCCACCGTTCTTGCAGGTCAGGGGCCACGTCGAGATCCCGAACCGAGGGGTCTGACGTGGCCGCTTGACGTTTACCGGACAGCTTGCGGTCATCGCTCGACCTGGCTAGACCTCGCTAGGAGGCGCGCGTCGCGTCCTGGCCGCCCGTGTGCACACCTGGCCGGGGCCGCCCCTGTTCACGCAGCGCGCGCCCCGCATCCACCCTTGACCCTTTGCGCAACCCGTGAATAATTGCGGATATGGACAATCAAGGCGCGACTGGGCGCTTCGCAGCCCTCGCTGATCCCGTCCGTCTCGCGACGGTTGAGGTCCTGTCACGGGGCCCGTGCAGCGCCGGGGAGCTGGCGCGTCACGCCTCGGTCTCACCGTCCGTCATGAGCCGCCACCTTCGGACCCTTCAGGAGGCCGGCCTGGTCACCGACAGTCGCGACCCGCACGACGCACGCCGCCGCGTCTTCACGCTGCGCGATGAGGGGCTGGTCGCTGCCAGAGCCTGGATGGACCAGGTGCAGGCACAGTGGAACGAGCAGCTTGCAGCGTTCCGCGCCCACGTCGAAGCGCCCTCGCGCCGGCGGCCGGGCCAATGAACCGTCCGGACGGCGCCGCAGGCCGATCTGAGCGCCCGGAAGCCCGTGCGAGCATCGACGTGGGGGTGCCGCCTGCGCGAGCGTTCGAGGCGTTCACGGCCGAGATCGGCTCGTGGTGGATCCCCGGGCCGATCAACTACTTCGACGCCGGACGGTCTCCGACGATGCACGTCGAGACTCGGCTCGGGGGACGAGTGCTCGAGGTGTACCCCGACGGCGAGCTCGTCATCGCTGAGATCACCCGATGGGAGCCCGGCGTCCGCCTCACCTATCGAGGGGTCGTCGACGACAGCCAGACCGACGTCACCTTCGAACCGACGACCATGGGCACCCGAGTGCACGTGCACCAGTACCTGCGCGACGGTGGCGAGCGGGCATTCCTGTTCTGGCCCAACGTCATCGGCTGGCTCGTCCCTTGGTGCGACAGCCAGGCCATCGGAAACCCGACAACTGAGAGGTAGGAGATGGACCCCATCGAGATCCTGCGCTCTGCCCGGGCGGCGGTGCTCCACGACTGGCCCTCCGAGGACGTCCCCCGCGCCCTCGTCCTCGCGGGCCTCGACGTCACCTTCCAAGGTGGCCCCGACCCGACAGATCTTTACGTCATGCGACTGGTCGATGGTCATCCGGAAACGAGCCCGGTCACGGGCCTGCCCGAACGAGCGGACATCATCTACAGCCACCGGCCCGCGGCAGAGCTGCCCGGTCTGCTGGCGCAGGCTCAGCGACTCGGTGCCGCCACGCTCTGGCACCAGTCCGGCCGCAACGAAGAAGGCGAGAAGGACGCCACTGGCGTCTACCTCACACCCACCGAGGTAGAGCACATGACGGCGCTCGCACACGCGGCAGGCGTCGCGTTCGTCAGCGCGCCCTACATCGTCGCCGCTGCAGCGGCCGCCCGCTCCCACTAGCGCGACCCCTGGCCTGCGCCCCGACCGTGCGGAGGAGTCGTTCAGCCGGGCTGCGCACGTCTGACGGACACGGGGCCCGGTCGGCGATCCGACCGGGCCCCGCGTCGTTCGTCGGTGCGGATCAGCTCTCGGCGTTCTTGACCGCCGCGATCGCCGTGTCGAGCGCGGTCTTCGCGGCGTTCATCTTGTCTTCGGCGGTGCGCAGCGCCTGCAGCTTCGTCTGCGCGGTGGCGGCGTCGTCGACCGGCTTGTAGCTGCCGATCGGGTCGATCGCTCGGGCGGCGTCCGTCGCGGCGGTCAGGTTGTCGAGCAGAGCCGTGTCCTCGACCTTGCCCGTGGCCTCGGTCGCCAGGTCGCGCGCCTCGGTGATGCTCGAGCTGAGCTCCTGGTAGGCGTCGGCCGCGACGTCCGTCTCGCTGGCGGCCGCGTGGTTGGCGGTGGCGACCTCGTCGTCCTTCGGCGAGCCGCCGGCGCTCGAGGCGCACGCCGCGGCGACGGCGCCCACGCCGAGCGCCAGCACGGCCGTGACGGCGGCCGTCGTGAGGCGGCGGAGAGCGGTCGAGGTGGTGTGGCTCATGGGGTGCGACATCCTTCGCGTCAGTTTCGTTCGGTGGTCGAACTAAACCTATGCGGTTCACAGGACCGAGCCGGGCCGTCAGGCCTCGATCGCGCCGCGAACCGTGTGGGATACCTAACAGCGCTCGCCGCGCGACCCCGCTCAGGCCCGGAAGAACGTCCGCAAGTCGGCCGCGAGGACACACCCAGGTCAAAGACCGTGCCCCCCGGGGGAGACGGCCTCTTTTGGCGTCGAGCGGCCAGGAACGACCGCGCCGCGCCGGCAACGATGACGGCCGCGAACCCCCGAGCTGCTGGCTGGCCGCGCCCCGGGCCCGACCGGGGTTGACCGCCATCGGGGCAAAACGTACGGTGCAGTAACCCAACGTCCCGGATAGTGAGATTGCCCATGAGGCTGTTTCCGACTGTCCACGCCGCCGTCCCGTTGCCTGACGCACACCGCGACCACCTGCAGCGGCACGGCCTCGTGCTCGTCGGCGCCGACGAGCGGCCCGACGTGGTGCTGGTCGCGGCCGATGCGCGCGTCGCGCGTCCTGGGGCGCCCGGCGTCATCGTGGTTCCGGCCGGCCCGGTATCGGGCACGCCGGACTGGCTGCGCGACCGCGGCGTCGAGATGCGTGCTGCGGCACCCTCGACGATCGCCGTCGGTCGCCCGCTGCCCGGCGGCGCCCCCGGCCCGGACCTCCTCGCGTGGACGTCGGGCGATCCGCTTCGCGTGGTCGCGACGCTCGGCACGGAGCACGGCGCGGCCGTGCGGGTCAGCGGGCCCTTCGACGCCGACGGAGCTCGCGGCGCGGCGGTCGTGGCTGCCGTCGACGACGCCGAGGGTCGGCTGGTCGTCCTGGGGATCGACGTGCTGGCTGCGGGGGAGGACGGTGCAGCGCTGCTGCTGAACGCGGTGAGCTGGGCCGCGCCGCCGCTCGCCGACGATGCTTCGCGATCCGCTCGCGCGGCGCTCCCCGCGGCCTGGACGATCCTGCGCGACGCCGTGCAGGAGCTGCGCACGCTGCAGGCGCACGACGGGTCCGTGCCTGACGAGGTCGAGCACGCGCGGGCCTCCGAGCTCGTGGCGACCGCGTCCGCCGCGATCGCCACGCTCGCGCCGGGGTTCCCGCACGACGAGGACTACCTGGTTGCCGTCACCAAGGACCTGGCCCGCTGGGTCGACGGCGGCTTCGGCGTCCCGGACTTCCTCGACTCGTTGCTGCTGTTCCACCCGGAGCGGGCGCGCGTGGACGGGCTCCGGCACCTGGTCGTCCTCCCGATGTACACGCAGAACGGCAGCACGGACCGCCGCTTCGAGGCCGTGCTGTTGGAGGTGCGCTGGCCCGAGGTGGCGGCGCGCCTCGAGGCCGAGCGGTTCTCGAACTCCCTGTTCGTGCCGGTGCGCTTCCTCGGCTTCACCGGCGGGTACGACACCCACTCGGCCGTGCTCTTCCCCGAGACCGTCGCCGTCCGCGAGCTGCCGGCGTTCACGTGGGGCGCGATCTTCGCCGACCGCGAGACCGCCCGCTTCCGGCGCGTGGTCCGCGCGGCCGCGGACACCACGCGCCTCGCACTGCCCCCCGACGCGGCCCGGATGCTCGCCGACCAGCGGCTCGCCGAGGAGGTCTTCGTGCTGTGGGACCTGGTGCACGACCGCACCCACATGCGCGGTGACCTGCCGTTCGACCCGTTCATGATCAAGCAGCGCATGCCGTACTTCCTCTACTCGCTCGAGGAGCTGCGCTGCGACCTGACCGCGTTCCGCGCCGCCGTCGAGCTCGAGCGCGACGGCGTGCCGCACGCCCGGCTGGTGCAGTACGCGATCGTCTTCGACCGCATTTTCCGGTTCCCGATCTCCGGAACGCGGGTGCGGAACTACGACGGCCTGGGCGGTCAGCTGCTGTTCGCGTGGTTGCACCAGCACCACGTGGTGGACTGGACGGACTCCCGCCTGCGCATCGACTGGCTGCGCGTGCCCGGGGCGGTCGTGGCGCTCGCCGAGCAGATCGAGCAGCTGTACTGGCGCTCGATCGACCGGCCGAAGCCCGCCCACTGGCTCGCCGCCTACGCGCTGGTGTCCGGCACGGTGAGCCCGCACCCGGCGTCCGTCTGGGCGCAAGGCCCGGAGGCGCTCCCGCTGGACGGCCCACCGAAGGGTCTGACGGACGCCGTGCTCGACGACGAGTTCCCGCTGTCGATGTTCTACGAGGCGCTGGGTCGCAAGCTCGCGGACGTGGTGGCGTCGACGTCCGGCATCACGGACTGAGCGAGTGTCACCGGCCGGGCAGACGGCGCCCGGCCGGTGCGGCGTGCGGGGGCAACGCGCGCGTCGACCGACCGCGATCGCGCTGGTGGCGCTGCGTAGACGAGGCACTGGCGGACCGGCGCCTGCCCACCCGAGCGCGCCCTCGCGAGCGACGAGCCGGTCGGTTCATTGACACGGCGGATCCACGTGGATAACGTCCCGCTTGCCTTTCGTACAACGATGAACGAAGGAGGGCGCCATGCGCCGCTCGCGCGCCGTGGGACGTGCCGGACTCGGGACCGGCATGTCGTTCGTCGGGCCGTTCCTTCTGGTCTACGCCGCGTTCCTGCTCTACCCGCTCGTCCAGGCCGTGCGGATGAGCCTCTACGACTGGGACCTGCTCGGCATGGCGCCGCAGTGGCGCGGAGCCGACAACTACGTGCAGATGCTCTGGGGCACCCAGATGGAGTGGGACCTCGCGCACCTGTGGCAGCTGAGGCTGCTGATCCTGGTGGTCGCGGCCCTCGTCGCGTGGAGGGCTGCACGGTCCCGGTCGCGGATCCAGTACTGCGGCGTCGCGGCGCTTCTCCTGCTCGCGACGGTGCTCGGTTTCCATCCCGGACCCGACGGGATGTGGTACGACCCGTTGTTCTGGGAGTCGTTCACGCACACGCTCCAGTTCACGCTCATGTCGACGCCGCTCATCATCGGGCTCGGGCTGGCCATGGCTCTCGCGGTGAACAACTCCCGGCACCGCGGCGGCAAGATCTACCAGGTCGCATTCTTCGTGCCGTACGTCCTGCCGATCTCGGTCGCAACCCTGGTGTGGACGAACGTCCTCAGCCCGGGGCGCGGAATCCTGTCGGCATTTCTCGCGAACTTCGGCGTCGAGCCGATCTCGTGGCTGGGGGACCAGCACCTCGCGATGCCGGCGATCGTCGTGATGACCGCCTGGTGGACCGTCGGGTTCAACCTCGTCATGTTCTCGGCGGGCCTGCAGGACATCGACCCGACGCTCTACGAGGCGGCCATGCTCGACGGCGCCAACACGTGGCACCGATTCCTGCACGTCACGATGCCGGGGCTCCGACACGTCACCGCCCTCGTGCTCGTGATGCAGATCATCGCCGGCTTCGTCGTCTTCGGTCAGGTGAACATCATGACGAGCGGCGGCCCAGGGAATGCGACGCGAACCCTCGTCCTCCACCTCTACGAGACGGGCTTCACGCAGAAGCACCTCGGTGCCGGGGCGGCGATGGCCCTCTTCCTCTTCGCGGTGATGTTCGTGATCTCGCTGGTGCAGCTGCGCCTCATGCGTGAGGAGAAGTGACGTGGTGACTCAGATCAGCCGTTCGGCGCCGCCGGTCGAGGCGGACCGGCTTGCGGAGAATGCCGCCGAGCGCCCACGCAGCAGACGCAGGATTGCCGGTTCTGTCGTGTACCACGTGCTGATGGCGGTGTGCGCATTCATCTGGCTCGTCCCGCTGTTCTGGATGCTCTCGATGTCGCTGAGCAAGGACGAGGCGCTTCGGGTGAATGCGTCGAGCCTCATCCCGCAGGACTTCACGTTCGAGAACTTCCGCAATGCCTTCGCGATCAGTCTCGTGGGGCGGTGGTTCCTCAACTCCGTGATCGTGACCGCCAGCACGACGGTGCTCACCGTCGCGCTCTGCACCATGGCGGGCTACGCGTTCGCGCAGGTGCCGTTCAAGGGACGAGCGGTGCTCTACGCACTCGTCCTCGGCGGGCTCATGGTGCCGTTCGAGGCCGTATTCATCCCGCTGTTCACGATGTTTGCCGGCGTCGACCAGCACAACACGTACCACGCACTTGTCCTGCCGCGACTCGCGTCCGCTCTCGGCGTCTTCGTGATGACGCAGTTCTTCTCGAAGGTTCCGAAGGAGTACTCGGAAGCCGCGATGGTCGACGGTGCCGGAAGGTGGACGGTCTTCTTCCGGATCATGGTGCCGCTGGCGCGGCCCGCGATGCTCTCGCTGGGAATCATCGTCTTCGTGTGGAGCTGGAACGACTACATCTGGCCCCTCGTCTCGGTTTCCGACCGGGAGATGTTCACCATCACGCCGGGGCTCGCGTCGCTCAAGCTCCAGTGGTCCAACGCTCAGAATCTCGGATCGATCATGGCGCGCGGGGTCGTCGGGGCGGCGCCTGTCCTCATCGTGTTCCTGCTCTTCCAGCGGCACCTTATTCGGGGAATCACACTGTCGAGCGGTGAGAAATAGTCTCGTCCCCGGAGACTTTTCGCGACCGCGCGCAGTTCAGCGCAGTTCGGGCTTGTGACAGAAAGGGAATCGGCAATGAAGCGGAGACCATTTGTCAGCGCTGCGACGCTGGGCGTCGCGGCAGCATTGATGCTCGCGGGGTGCTCCCAGAGCGGGGCCGGCGGCGACTCCTCGCCGGGTAGCACCGTCGCGGCGGGCGATCTCGCGTCGAAGATCGCCGCCGTGACTCCTGAGCAGCTCAAGGGCACGAAGCTCACCGTGGCCGACTACCACGGTCAGTGCCCCGAAGCCACGGACGGCGTCACGGACCTGTCGAAGGCGACCAACCAGTGCGACACGTTCGGGATCCTCGTCAACAAGTTCAACGCGTCCGGCACCGGCATCACGGTCGAACGCGTCGCGAGCGCGGACTGGAACGACTACATGGCCGCGATCGACACCTCGTTCGCCGGGCATCAGCAGGCGGACGTCATCGAGATGAACGGCTCGCGCGTCGCTCCGTACGCGTCCCGCGGCCTGATCCTGCCGATCGACGCCGCCAAGTACGGCGTCGACATCCCGGAGCTCACTGAGGCGGGGGCGTCGGCGGCGACCATCGACGGCACGCAGCAGGCCATCCCGTTCGACATCGCCGCCGAGCTCATCAACGTCAACCTCGACATCCTCGGCGACGCCGGGGTGCTCGGCCCCGACGGGTCGTTCGTACCGCCGAAGAGCGCCGACGAATTCCTGCAGCTGTGCAAGACCATCAAGGAGAAGACCGGCAAGCAGCCGTTCGGCCTCGCGTTCGTCGACGACATGGCGTCGACGTGGCTGTTCATGACGAGTGTGTGGCAGCAGGGCGGGGACTTCGTCAACGCGGATGGTTCCGCGCCCACGGTGAACACCCCGGAGGCGGAGAAGGCGCTCACGTTCCTCAACGAGCTCATCAAGCTCGGCTACGTCGACAACTCCGCCGACTACGCGACGTCCAACCAGGACTTCCTCAACGGTGACGTCGCGATGGTCTTCAACGGCGGGTGGGAGGTGAACAACTTCGTCACGCAGGCGAAGTTCCACTACTACGCGACGGACTTCCCCAACCTCTGGGGCAAGCCCTCGGTACTGGCCGACTCCGACGTCTGGACGGTCTCCCGGAACAAGGGTGACGACCCGGTCAAGTACCGAGCCGCGCTCGAGTTCCTGAAGTTCCTCACGGACAACAACGCGGGCTGGGCCCGGGGCACGGGCCTCATCCCGGTGACGAAGGAGGTGCTCGCGTCCGACGAGTACCGCAGCCTTCCGCAACGTGCGAACTACCTGAAGACCGCCGAGAGCTACGCCCACATGCCTCCGCAGGTGGCCGACTACAGCGCGCTCGAGGCGGCGATGAGGGCGGGCGTCACGAACTCCACGCTCAACGGCGTCGCCCCTGACGCGGCGTTGAAGGAGGCCCAGGCGCAGGCCGAGCGGGACTTCAAGAGGTAGCGGAGACGCGCCGGCCGCAGACGGTCGACGCCCTCGGCAGCCAGGGGTGGGATCGCGGTTCGTGCTCAGCCGCGGTCCCACCCCGTCATCCACCAAGCACCTCTCTGCAGGTCACAGATGCGGAAGGATGTCCCCGTGCCGGTCACCATGCGCGACGTCGCCGAGCGGGCCGGCGTGTCGATCAAGACCGTCTCGAACGTGCTCAACGGGTACTCCTACCTGCGCCCGGCGACCCGCGAGCGGGTCGAGGTCGCCATCGCCGAGCTGGGCTACCGGATCAACATGTCCGCCCGGCACCTGCGCAAGGGCCGCACGGGGATGATCGGGCTGGCGCTCCCGGAGCTGGCACACCCATACTTCGCCGAGTTCGCCGACCTGATGATCGTCGAGGCGGAGAAGGTCGGCTTCCGGGTGCTGATCGAGCGGACGGGCGCCACTCGTGACGGCGCGCTGACGTCGCTCGACAGCTCCCAGCGTCGCATCACGGACGGCTTGATGTTCTTCCCGCTGGGTCTGGACCCGGACGACGGTGAGCTCCTCGCCGTCGACTACCCGCTGGTGCTACTCGGCGAGCGGATCTTCGGCGCGCCCGTCGACCACGTCACGATGGCAAACGTAGAGGCGGCGCGCGCCGCCACGGTCCACCTCGCGGAGCAGGGCTGCCGACGGATCGTGGCGCTCGGCGCACGGCTCGACGAGGGGATGGGTTCGCCCACGCTGCGACTCGAGGGGTATCGGGAGGGCCTGGCCTCGGCGGGGCTCGCGTTCGACCCGGCGCTCGTGGTCGAGGTGGACCCCTGGACGCGCCAGACCGGCGCCGACGGGATCGCTCGCCTCCTGGACTCGGGCGTGGACTTCGACGGGGTCTTCGCGATGAACGACTCGATGGCCTTCGGCGTCCTGCACGAGCTGCACACCCGGAAGATCGCGGTGCCGGAGGACGTCGCGGTCATCGGGTTCGACGACGTGGACGACGCGGGTTTCCACGAGCCCCCGCTGTCGTCGATCGCACCTGGCCGCGTGCAGATCGCCCGCGAGGCCGTGCGCATGCTCGTCGAGCGCATCGACGGCGACACCCAGCCGCCTCGGCTCGCGATAGCCGACTTCGAGCTCCGGGCGCGCGAATCGTCCCGGCGCCCCCAGCCGGCGCTGTCGAAGGTCGACGCAGCCGGCTGACGGAGGTCAGACGTCCCGAGCCACCAGAGCCCTTCGCCGCAGCAGGGCTCGTCTTCCGGACGGCGTGCGACGTCCCGCCACCTCACGGTTCGGGCGCGAGCACCCGCGACCGACGGGACCACCGGATCCTGACCTGCACCGACCGCACGAAGCAGAGCGCGACCGACACCGACGACAAGGAACAGAGAGAGATGACCACAGCGCGCATCACCGTGGATCCCGGCTTCGTCGTCGGTCCCGTGCGCAGGCGCACGTTCGGTTCGTTCGTCGAGCACCTCGGCCGGAGCGTCTACACGGGCATCCACGAGCCGGCCCACCCGAGCGCCGACGACGGCGGCTCCAGGACAGATGTGCTCGAGCTGGTGCGCGAGCTCGGGGTGAGCACCGTGCGATATCCCGGCGGCAACTTCGTCTCGTCCTACCGCTGGGAGGACGGCGTGGGTCCGCGCGAGCAACGCCCGGTGCGGCTCGACCTCGCGTGGCACTCGGCCGAGCCGAACACCTTCGGGCTCGATGAGTTCATGCGCTGGTGCGTCAAGGCCGGCGTCGAGCCGATGATGGCCATCAATCTCGGGACGCGGGGCATCACCGAAGCGCTCGACATCCTCGAGTACTGCAACGTCGCCGGCGGGACCGCGGTGTCGGAGCAGCGTCGTCGCAACGGTGCCGAGCGCCCCTACGGCGTGAAGATGTGGTGCCTCGGCAACGAGCTGGACGGGCCCTGGCAGGTCGGCCACAAGACGGCCCACGAGTACGGCCGGCTCGCGGCCGAGGTGGGCCGGGCGATGCGCATGGTCGACCCGGACCTCGAGCTCGTCGCGTGCGGCTCCTCGAATACGGGCATGCCGACGTTCGGCGAGTGGGAGCGGGTGGTGCTCACCGAGACGTACGACGTCGTCGACCTGATCTCGGCGCACGCCTACTACTGGGAGGAGGACGGCGACCTGGGCTCGTTCCTCGCGTCCGCCGTCGACATGGACGAGTTCATCGCCGGGGTGACGGCGACGGCAGACGCGGTGGGCGCCGCGAAGAAGACCGACAAGAAGATCCACGTCTCGTTCGACGAGTGGAACGTCTGGTACCAGACGCGTGCCGAGTCGAAGGTCCCCGAGGGCGCCGACTGGCCGGTGGCGCCGGTGCTGCTGGAGGACAGGTACAACGTCGCGGACGCGGTCGTGGTCGGCAACCTCCTGATCTCGCTGCTGCGTCACACCGACCGAGTCCATTCGGCGTCGCTCGCGCAGCTCGTCAATGTGATCGCGCCGATCATGACCGAGCCCGGCGGCCCGTCGTGGCGCCAGACGACGTTCCACCCGTTCGCACTCACGGCGCGCCACGCCAAGGGCGACGTGCTCCGCGTGTCGGTGAGCTCCGAGACCTACGACACGGCGAGGTTCGGTGCCGTTCCGGTCATCGACGCCGTGGCGACGCACGACGAGGAGACGAGCGAGATCACCGTCTTCGCCGTCAACCGTTCGGTGGGTGACGCGACTCGCGTCGCCGTGGACCTGCGGGCGTTCGGTGACGGCAGCGTGATCGAGGCCCTCGAGCTGTCCAATCCGGACCTCACCTGGCACGCCACGGCAGAGGACTCGACCTCGGTGCTGCCGAAGCCGCTCGCCGACGTCAAGGTCGAGAGCGGGCGGCTCACTGCCGTCCTGCCGCCGGTCAGCTGGGCGATGATCCGCATCTCGACCGCGTGACGGGTCGCCGGGCCGCCCTGCCGCGCCCTACGCGTACGGCTCCGTGCCGGGCGCGGCCGTGTAGCCGAGCTCGTGCCCCGTGGACCACTCCGCGACGAGGAGCGTCGCGTCGTCCTGGAGGACGCCGTGCTGGTACTCGAGCACGTCGCGCGCGACGAGCCGCAGAGTCTCCGGGGCCGGGAGCCCGCCCGCGGTCGAGCGCTCGAGCTGGTCGACGAGCCGCTGGAGCCCGAACTGCGTGCCGTCGGGCGCCCGCGCCTCGGTGACGCCGTCGGTGTAGAAGATCACCCGGTCACCGGGCTCGAGCCGTTCCTGGCCGACGGTGGCTGCACGCTCGCCGAGGCCCAGCAGGGCGCGGCGACCGTCGTCGAGCGACTTCACGACCTTGCCGTTCCGCATCAGGAGCGGCGCGGGGTGCCCGGCGTTGACGTAGCGCAGCTGGCCCGTCTGCAGGTCCAGCTCACCCACCACCGCGGTGACGAAGGACTCCCGCCGACCCTGCAGCTCGACGAACCTGTCCATGGCCCCGAGCGTCTCGGCGAGGTCCAGGCTCTCGCGACGGCTGTTGCGCAGCGCGGCCAGGGCGACCGCGGCCAGCATGGTGCCGGGCAGGGCGTGCCCCGTCGCGTCCATGACGGCGAGATGCGCCACGCCCTCGATCACGCTGTAGTCGAACGCGTCGGCCGCGACGTCGTACGTCGGCTCGAGGATCGCCGAGACGACGATGTTCCAGGCCCCGAAGGTGAGGGGTGGCAGGAGGTCCAGCAGGAGCTCCGACTCCACCGAGCGCCGTCGCAGCCGCGTGACACGCCGCAGGGCGTCCCCGTAGGGGGACTTCGCGGCGAAGAGGTGGCCGGCGTTCTCGGCCAGGACGCGGTAGGCGTCCTTCACGGCGCGCGAGCCGACGTCCGTGCCGGCGGGCAACCCGAACCGCACGACGCCGAACCGGTGGACCCCGTCGAGCAGGGGCACCCACAGCGCGACCTCGTCGCCGTGCGCCTGCACCGGCTCGAGCAGCCGGAACGCGCGCCCGGCGAGGGTGCCGTCGATCGACAGCGGAGCGGCGACCTCCTCGGCGTGCGGACCGACGGGGATCAGGACCCGCTGCTCGTCGTCGGCGAGGAAGACCTGCGCGGTCCAGCCGATGACGCGGGCCGCCTCGGCGAGCGCTTCCGGGAGCTCGCCGGGCGCGGCAAGGTGTGCGCGATCGAGGAAATCGCGCGTGGCGTCCAGCACCCCGGGCTCGGGTTCCCGTCCTCCCATGAGCCGACCGTAACCGCCGCGGCCGGTCAGGGCTCGGGCGAGTCGCGCGCGCTGCGAGGGGCGCCGCGCCGGACGGGTTCGTGCCCCCGCAGGCACCACGGTGCGGGTGGGCTCAGCGAACGTCGAGGACGAGCGGAAGGATCACGTTGTCGATCATGCGGACGACGAAGTCGTCGTCCACGCGCTGGCCGGCGACCACCTTGCGGTAGGCGATCATCGCCGGTGCGACGGACGCGACCATGTCCAGGTCGACGTCGTCGCGCAGCTCACCGCGGAGCCGGGCCCGTTCGAGCAGGTCGCGCATCAGTGTGATGCGGGACCGGACGAACTGGGCGTGGAACACGGACGCGACCTCGGGGTTCTCCCGGACGGCCGACATCAGGCCGGACATGATCTCGGTGTCGTCGGGCCGGTGCCGCCCGAACCGGACGGCCATCAGGTCGTCGCGCAGGCTGCCGGTGTCGGGCAGGTCCTCGATCGTCAGAGGGACGCCGGTGCCGCAGGTGACGGCGTCGACGGTCATCTCGACCTTCGACGCCCAGCGGCGGTAGACGGTGGCCTTGCCGGCGCCGGCGCGCGCGGCGACGGCGTCCATCGTCATGCCGTCGAAGCCACGCTCGGCGAGCAGCTCGCGCGCCGCGAGAAGGATCGCGTCGTCCTTCGAGTCGTCGCGCCGGCGCCCCGCGCGGCGCGCGACGACGTCGTCTGCCGCCTGGGCGCTGGTCATGGCGCTCCTCCCGCTCCGTGCCGGGCCTCAACCTACCGTTGACGTCAACGATACTGGGGGGTTTCGGAACTAGCGAGTTCTGGAATACTCTCGGAGGCATCGACCACGACGTCCCAGGAGCATCGCCATGTCGTCACCGGACCTCACCGCCCCGCCCCCCGAGGGCCGCCACCGCTGGCTCGTCCTCGCGACGGTCGCGCTGGCCCAGCTCATGGTCGTGCTCGACGCGACCATCGTGAACATCGCGCTGCCGTCGGCCCAGCAGGACCTCGGGTTCAGCGACAACGACCGCCAGTGGGTCGTCACCGCGTACGCGCTCGCGTTCGGCAGCCTCCTGCTGCTCGGCGGGCGGCTCTCCGACATGTTCGGGCGCCGCCGCATGTTCCTCATCGGACTCGTCGGGTTCGCCGTGGCCTCCGCCCTCGGCGGTGCGGCGCGGAGCTTCGAGTTCCTCGTCGGCGCCCGGGCGCTGCAGGGGATGTTCGCCGCCGTGCTCGCACCGTCGGCGCTGTCGGTGCTCACGACAACGTTCACGATCCCGAAGGAGCGCGCCCGCGCGTTCGGGGTGTTCGGCGCGATCGCCGGCATCGGCGGCGCGATCGGCCTGCTGCTCGGTGGCTACCTGACGGAGAACTTCAACTGGCGCTGGAACCTCTACGTCAACGTCTTCATCGCGGCGATCGCCCTGGTCGCGGGCACGATGCTGCTGCCGCGGCGCGAGGAGACGCACAGCACGCAGATCGACGTCCCGGGCGTCATCCTCGGCTCGACCGGGCTGTTCGCGCTCGTGTTCGGCTTCTCGCAGGCCGAGCCGAAGGGCTGGGACGCGCCGCTCGTCTGGGGCTCGCTCGCGGCGAGCGTCCTGCTCCTGGCCGCGTTCGTGGTGCGGCAGCGGTCGGCCGCGCACCCGCTGCTGCCGCTCGAGGTCGTCGTCGACCGCGACCGCGGGGCAGGGTTCCTCTCGATCCTCGTCGCCGGATCCGGCATGTTCGGCGTGTTCCTGTTCCTGACGTACTACCTGCAGCTGACGCTCGGGTACTCGCCGCAGCAGACCGGCGTCGCGTTCCTGCCGATGGTCGTCTTCATCATCATCACCGCGCAGATCCAGACGAACATCCTGGTGCCCCGGATCGGGCCGAAGGTGCTCGTGCCGGTGGGCATGGTGATCGGCGCGCTCTCGATGCTGTGGCTCAGCACGCTCGAGGCCGGGAGCGGGTACCCCCACGTGCTCGTCGGCCTCATCGGGATGGGCATCGCGATGGGCTCGATCATGCCGTCGTCGTTCCAGTTCGCGACGCTCGGGGTCGCGCGACGGCAGGCCGGTGCCGCCTCCGCGATGGTCTCGACCAGCCAGCAGGTCGGCGGCGCGATCGGGACCGCCGTCCTCAACACCCTCGCGGCGACCGCGGCGACCGCGTACGTGCGTGACCACGGGCCGGCGACGCCCGACGTGATCGCCGCCGGTGCGCTGCACAGCTTCTCCGTGGCGTACGTCTGGTCGGCAGGGATCTTCGTGCTCGGCGCGATCGTCGCGGCGAGCCTCTTCCGGACCCGGACCGACCGCGCGGCTCGTGCGGCCGTCGAGCCCACCCCCGAGCTGGCGGAGGGGCCGGTGCTCGCGCACTGAGGGTGTCGGATCCGGCCGATGGCGTCCGTCGCGGCGCGGTCGCGGGTGAGCGGCGCGCCGCGCGCCGTGCGTCACGTCCACGAGGCGCTCGTCAGCCCTGCCGCGTCGCCACCCATCGGTCGAGCTCGGGCGTCGAGCCGCCGGGCAGGTAGCCGCCCTCGAGGTGCGCGGCATGCCCGACGCCGGGCTGGATGCGCCACGGGACCCCGAGCAGGTCGGACAGTGCGCGGACCGAGGCGTAGCGCGGCGGGGGAGAGTTCGCACCGACCGTGAGCACGACGTTCACGGCGGGGGCGAACGGTCGCGGCTCGAAATTCCGGAACATCGCGAGCTCGGCGCCCACGGTCGCGCTGTCGGCGGTGGTGCACGTGGGGTCCCACGTCGGTCCGTACAACGCTCGGCCGAAGCCCGCGACGCCGTCGTCGGCGAACCCCTGGACGACGTGCCGCAGCAGCCCGGGCGCGAGCGAGCCCGCCGCCGGCTCGTGGAGCAGGGCGCCGGCCAGGGGCGCGCCCCGGGCGGCGAGCTCGAGCCCCAGCGTCGCGCCGCCGCTGACGCCGATCACGTAGGCGCCGACGCACCAGGGGGCGAGGAACGCGAGCTCGGTGTCCAGGTCGCCCGACTGAGGTCGAGCCGGGGTCTCGACGCGGAGGCCCGTCCGGTGGGCGATCGCCCTCGCGGTGGGCTCCCAGACGGCCGGGTCGACGGCGGCACCGTGGACGAGCACGACATGCATGGCGTCACTGTAGGGACGCGACATGGCACCGCCGAGAGTCCGGCGAACCCGACCCAGAACTGTCGAGGGACGGAGACCGGCCGGAAACAATCCGTCCCTACGTTCCTCGCATGGCCACCCCCTTCGCGTCCCTGGGAGACGCGACCACGAGTGTGTATACAACCGCGTATGCATCTCTGGATGCAGCATTCGGGGAGTCCCGCGCATGACGGGCGGGACCGTCCCTCTGCTCGCCGTCGAGGGCCTGACGAAGCAGTTCGGCAGCCTCGTCGCCAACGACGACGTGAGCTTCACCGTCCGCGCGGGCGAGGTCCACTGCCTGCTGGGCGAGAACGGCGCCGGGAAGAGCACGCTGGTCAAGGCGCTCTACGGCATCCACCGGCCTGACGGCGGCCGCTTCGTGGTCGACGGCGCCGAGGTGGACATCGCCTCGCCCGCCGTGGCCCGCGACCTCGGCGTCGGCATGGTGTTCCAGGACCTGCGGCTGGTCCCGGCGCTGACCGTCTGGGAGAACGTCGCCCTCCAGCTGCCCGACACGGCGCGCGTGCTGCACCGGCGCGCCATCCAGGACCGGATCGCCGCGGCGTCGCTCGAGTACGGCCTCGAGGTCGACCCCACGGCCCGCGTGCGCGACCTCTCCATCGGCGAGTGGCAGCGCGTCGAGCTGCTCAAGGTGCTGCTCGCCGGCGCGCGGCTGCTGATCCTCGACGAGCCGACCAGCGTGCTCACGCCGCAGGAGGTCGGCGCGCTGTTCAGCGTGGTCCGGCGACTCGCCGCGCGCGGGGTCGGCGTGGTGCTCATCGCGCACAAGATCGGCGAGGTCCGGCAGATCGCCGACCGCGTCACGGTGCTGCGCGGGGGGCGCACGGTGCTCGCCGACGCCGACCCGGCGTCGCTCTCCGACGACGAGCTCGTGCAGGCGATGGTCGGACGCAGCGTCACGGCGGTCAGCCGCCGCGACCGCGGCGTCGACCCCGTCACCGGTGCGCCGTCCGACGAGCCGGCGGTGGGCGCGGGCACCGCGGCGGTGCCGCCCGACGCGCCGTCGGTGCTGTCCGTGCGGGCGGTCGACATCGAGCGGCCCGACGGGAGCCGTGCGCTCGCGGGCGTGGACCTCGAGGTCGCGGCCGGCGAGATCCTCGGCGTCGCCGGAGTGGCCGGGAACGGCCAGGCGGAGCTCGTCGACCTGCTGGTCGGCGCCGTCACGGCGTCCGCCGGCGAGGTCCGGGTCGGCGGCGAGCCGCTCACCAGCCCACTCGCGTTCCGGCGCGCCGGGGTCGTCGACGTCGTGCCGCACCCGAGCCGGCAGTTCGTGGTGCGGACGCTCACGATCGGCCAGCACGCCGCCCTCTGGGACTCGGCCACCACCACGGGCAAGCGGTTCGACGTCCGGGCAGCGATGCGGCGGTTCGCCGGGCGCGACGCCGAGGCCGGCCTGCGCACCGCCGAGCCGCGCCGCCGGCTCGACCGCCTGTCCGGCGGCAACGTCCAGCGCGTCATGCTCACGCTCGCGCTCACGGGCGACGCGCGGCTCGTCGTCGCGTCGTACCCCACGCGCGGGCTCGACGTGCTGACGGCCGCCCGCACGCACGAGCTGATCCTCGACGCCCGGGCGCGCGGCGCCGCCGTCGTGCTCGTGTCCGAGGACCTCGACGAGCTGCTCGCGCTCAGCGACCGCGTCGCCGTGCTGAGCGGCGGCCACGTCGCCGGGATGGTGTCGGCGGCGTCCGCGACGCGCGAGCAGCTGGGAGCCCTGATGACCAGTGACCTCGGTGAGGGGGTGGCCGCATGAGCGTCGTCGACGAGCCCGTCAAGGCCCGCACGGCCGGCCGGGCGACCCGCCCCGCGCCGGAGGACTACCTCGGCCGCCCTTGGTGGCACCGCGCGGTGCTCGCCGTCGCCGCGTACGCCGTCTGCCTGCTGGTGTTCGCCGCCTTCGCGGTGGCCCAGGGTGCCAACGCGTCGACGCTGTTCAGCACGATGCTGAACTCGTCGGTGCTCGACTGGCAGACGCTGCAGCAGACGCTCATCCGGTCGGTCCCGATCGTGCTCGCGGCGCTCGCGTGCACCGTCCCGGCGCGCGCCGGACTTGTCAACGTCGGCGGCGAGGGCCAGATCATGATCGGCTCGGTTGCCGCGATCGGCGTCGGGCTCGGGCTGCACGGCCGCGGCGGGCTCGTGGGCTGGACGCTGATCGCGCTCGCGGGCGCGCTCGCGGGTGCGGTCTGGTGCGGCATCTGCGGCTGGCTCCGCGTGCGGCTCGGCGCGTCGGAGTCCGTGACGACGCTGTTCTTCAACTTCATCGCCGCCGACGTGATGCTCTACGCGATCTACGAGGTCTGGCGCGACGGCGGCGCCGGCAGCCTGCCGCAGACGCGGCCGCTCGCGCCCGAGCAGATGCTCCCGAAGATCGGCTCGCTCGACCTCACCTGGGCCGTGCCGCTGACCCTCCTGGTCGTCGTCGTGGTCTGGTTCCTGCTCACGCGGACGGGCTGGGGATTCGCGCTGCGGGTCGCCGGCGGCAACGTCGAGGCCGCGCGCCGCTCGGGCCTGCCCGTGCGGCGGCTGCTCCTCGGCTCGATGGCAGCGGGCGGCCTGCTCGCGGGGCTCGGCGGTGCGCTCAACCTCATGAGCGTCGAGGGGGCGCTGCGGCCGGGCATGACGGCCTCGTTCGGGTACGTCGCGTTCCTCGCCGCGTTCGTCGGCGGCAACAAGCCGTTCGCGGTGCTCGGCTCGGCGGTGCTGTTCAGCGCGATCGCGAACAGCGGCAACGGCCTCCAGCTCACCGAGGGGCTGCCCGGCAGCACGGTCAACGTCCTGCTCGGTCTCATCGTCCTGACGACGCTCTTCGTCGCCGGGCGCCGGAAGGAGGAGTTCGCCTGATGGACGCGTTCGAGCAGATGCTCGTCGGCGCGCTGAGCGTCGGCACGGTCCTGCTGTTCCCCGCGCTCGGAGAGCTCGTGTCGGAGCGCAGCGGGGTCATCAATCTCGGCACCGAGGGCGGGATGCTCGCGGGCGCCATGACGGGGGTCGGCGTGGCGCTCGGCACCGGCAGCCTGCCGCTGGGCCTCGCCGCCGGCGTCGCCGCCGGGGCGGTCGCCGGGCTGGTGCACGCCGTCGCCGTGGTCCGGTGGCGCGCGAACCAGCTCGCCAGCGGCCTCGTCGTCTGGTTCCTCGTGCTGGGCGTGACGTCCGTGGTCGGCGCCGGGTTCTACGGCGAGGTCGTCGACCCGATGGCCCCGATCCGCATCCCGTTCCTGGCCGACCTGCCGGTGGTCGGCACCGCGCTGTTCGACCAGTCGCCGCTCGTCTACCTCGGCTACGTGCTCGTGCCGCTGACGTGGTGGGTCGTCCACCGCACCCGGGCCGGGCTCGTGCTCTGCGCGACGGGGGAGCGGCCCGAGGTCGTGCTCGCCGCGGGCCGTCGGCCCCAGCTGACCCGGATGGTCGCCGTCGTCACCGGTGGCGCGCTCGCCGGTCTGGGCGGCGTGGCGCTGACCCTCGGATCGGTCGGCAACTGGAGCGACGGCATGACGAACGGCTACGGGTTCGTCGCCGTGGCGATCGTCTCGTTCGCGCGGTGGAGCCCCGTCTGGACGATGGCCGGCTCGTACCTGTTCGGGTTCGCGCTCGCGGCCGGGACGGTCGTCCAGGCGCACGGCGTCGCCGTCAACCAGTACGTGCTCGACGTCCTGCCGTACGTGCTCACCGTGCTCGCGCTCGTCCTCACCTCGGCGCGCGGTCGGTGGTGGGGCCCCGAGTCGCTGCGTGCGGCCATCGGATCGTCGCTCTGACGCGCCCTCCGGCCCACCCCTCCGACCTACCCCTCCGGCCTACCCCTCCAACCCACCCGTCCGGCCCCGTCCCTCCGACCGCACGCCTTCCCGAGCACGTCCTCCCCACCCCGAGAGAGAGGCACATCCGTGATCAAGAGGAGCTTCCTGCGCGCCGCCGGCGCCGTCGGGCTCGCGACCAGCATCGCCGCCCTGGGCGCGTGCGCGTCGTCGGGCACCGGCTCGTCGGGCACGTCCGGCTCGTCCGGCTCGAGCACCGGCTCGTCGTTCACCGCCGGGTTCGTCATGGTCGGCTCGACCAAGGACGCCGGCTACAACGAGGCCGTCGCCGACGCGGCGGAGAAGGTCAAGAAGGACCTCGGCATCAAGGTCCTGACGGCCGAGCAGATCCCCGAGAACAGCAACGTCACGCAGACGATGCAGGCGATGGTCGACAAGGGCGCGAAGGTCATCTTCGCGACCAGCTACGGCTACCTGCCCTACGCGCAGAAGTTCGCCGAGTCCCACCCCGACGTCGTCGTCCTGCACCAGGGCGGCTTCGTGACGTCGGCCTTCCCGGCCAACTTCGGCACCTACTGGGGCGAGTCCTACGACCCGGTGAGCCTGGGCGGCATGGCGGCCGGCGGCGCGACGCAGAGCCACAAGCTCGGCTTCATCTACGCGTTCCCGATCGCGCAGACGCTGGCGAACATCAACGGGTTCGAGCTCGGTGCGCAGCAGGTCGACCCGACCGCGACGACGTACGTCGAGACCACGTCGAGCTGGTGCGACCCCGTCAAGCAGAAGCAGGCCGTGAGCTCGCTGATCGGCCAGGGCGTCGACGTGATCTCCGACCACCAGGACTGCCAGGCGACGATCCTGCAGGCGGTCAAGACGGCGGGCAAGAAGTTCGTCGGCTACCACTACGACGCGCAGTCGCTGTACCCGGAGGGCTGGCTGACCGGCTCGGCCTGGAACTGGGCGCCGCTGTACGAGAACGAGATCAAGGCGGTCCAGGGCGGGACCTTCAAGGGCAGCGAGTACAACGCCAACTGGGTGGGCTCGTTCGCGAAGGGGAACAACCCCATCGAGCTCGCGTCGATCGGCTCGTCCGTGAGCGCCGAGGTCAAGTCCAAGATCGAGGCCGCCGAGGAGGCGCTCAAGAAGCCCGACGCGTCGCCGTTCGTCGGGCCGATCTCCTGCCAGGACGGAACGGTCCTGGTCCCGGCCGGCCACAAGGCGACCTACGAAGAGGTCAACTCGTGGAGCTGCCTCGTCAAGGGCGTCGTCGGCGAGCTGCCGAAGTCGAACGGCTGACCGGCGTGCACGTGCTGGGCAGCGAGCCGTACCCCTGGCCGTACGACGGCGCCGACGTCGCCTCCTGGGCGGTGCTCGCGATCGCGAGCGCCGGGTCCGCAGGAGGCGGCCTGGCGGGCCGGGCGGCGGCGCGCGTCGCCGCGGCCGCCAGGGGTGCGGGCTGCCCGGTCGTGCACGTCGACGTCGGGACGGCGCCGGCCGGGCCCCCGCGGGCCGGCGCCGTCCCCGACGGCCCACCGCCCGTCGTCGAGCCCGGCGACGTCACGGTCGCGGCGCCCGGCTGGAACGGGTTCGACGGCTCGCCGCTCGACGCCGTGCTCCGGCGGCTCGGCCGGACCACGCTCCTGGTGACCGGCCGTTGGCTCGAGACCGGCGTGCACTCGACGCTGCGCGCGGCCAACGACCGGGGCTACGAGTGCGCGACGGTCGCCGACGCGTGCGAGCCGTGGGACGCGGCGCTCGCGCCGGCCGCGTTGTCGAGCATCCGCTTCTCCGGAGGCATCTTCGGCGCGGTCGTGGCGACGGGACCCGTCGTCGCCGCGCTCGGCGGCGTCCCCCACTCCTGATCCCGCACGAGAACGAGGACGAGCACATGACGACCTTTCCCGCGGTCGAGGCCGACCCGTACGCCTGGCCGTACGACGGCACCATCGACCCCGCGCGCACCGCCCTCATCAACATCGACTGGCAGGTCGACTTCTGCGGCCCCGGCGGCTACGTCGACACGATGGGCTACGACCTCTCGCTGACGCGGGCGGGCCTCGAGCCGTCGTCGCGCGTGCTGGCGGCGGCACGTCGCGCCGGCTTCACGATCGTGCACACCCGCGAGGGGCACCGCCCGGACCTCTCGGACCTGCCGTCCAACAAGGCGTGGCGCTCGGCGCAGATCGGCGCCGCGATCGGCTCGTCCGGGCCGTGCGGGCGGATCTTGGTGCGCGGCGAGCCCGGCTGGGAGCTCGTGCCCGAGATGGCGGCCGCCGACGGCGAGCTCGTCATCGACAAGCCCGGCAAGGGCGCGTTCTACGCGACCGACCTCGACCTGCTGCTGCGCACGCGGGGGATCACGCACATCGTGCTCACCGGCATCACCACCGACGTCTGCGTGCACACGACGATGCGGGACGCGAACGACCGCGGCTACGAGTGCCTGCTGCTGTCCGACTGCACCGGCGCCACCGACTACGGGAACTACCTCGCAGCCCTCAAGATGGTGACGATGCAGGGCGGCGTCTTCGGGTCGGTCGCGACCTCGCAGGCTCTGCTGGAGGTGCTCGACGGTGAGTAGTGGTTCCTCGGCCGGCCGGACCGACCTCGACGCGGACGCGCCCCGCTCGCAGCGGGACAAGGTCTACCTCGCGCTCCGCGACGCGCTGCTCGACGGGACGCTGAGCCCGTTCGAGCGGCTGGGCGAGGTCCGGCTGGCCGAACGCTTCGAGACCTCGCGGACGCCGGTCCGCGAGGCGCTCGCCCGCCTGCGCTCGGACGGCCTCGTCGAGAAGCGCGACGGCGGGCTCTACCTCCACGTGCCCAGCCTCGAGGGCCTCGTCGAGCTGTACGAGCTGCGCATCACGCTCGAGCTGCGCGGGATCCAGCGCGCGGTCGAGGACCCGACGCTGCACCACGACCGGGCGGTGCTCGAGCCCGAGCTGGTCCGCTGGTACGAGATGCGCGACCGCCGGCCGGAGCCCTCGGCCCGCTTCGTGGTGACGGACGAGGCGTTCCACACGACGCTGCTGCGCTCGGCGGGCAACGGCGCGATGTCGGACGCCCTCACGACGGTGAACCGGCAGATCCGGCCGGTGCGCATGTACGACTACCTCACCGAGGACCGCATGGAGGCGACCGTGGACGAGCACATCGAGATCGCCGAGAAGGTGCTGTCCGGCTCGTTGCGCCAGGCCCTCGACGCGCTGCACGCGCACATCGGCGCGTCGCGCGACGTGGTCACCGAGCGGGCCGCGCGCGTGCTCTCCGCCGCGAACCTGGTCCTCACCCGGTAGCGGCGCGTGACGACCCGCGACGCCGGTGCTGCCGCCCCGGCGCGAGACCCCCGTGTCCCCGGAACCGCCCGTGAGCGCGTCGAGCGGGCCTACGCGCGGCTCGCCGAGGTCGGCCGGCCGGAGGCCTGGATCACGCTCCGCGCCGTGGACGACGCGCTGCGAGACGCCGACGAGGTGGACGCCGCGCTCGCGGCCGGGCGCTCGCTGCCGCTGGCCGGCACCGTGTTCGCCGTCAAGGACAACATCGACGTGGCCGGCCTGCCGACGACCGCCGCCAGCCCGACGTACGCCTACGTGCCCGAGGTCAGCGCGACCGCCGTGCGCCGGCTCGTGGACGCCGGTGCCGTGGTGCTGGGCAAGACGAACCTCGACCAGTTCGCTACCGGGCTCGTCGGCACCCGAAGTCCGTACGGCGTGGTCCGCGGCGCGCGGTTCCCCGAGCGGGTCTCGGGCGGTTCCTCGTCGGGATCGGCGGTCGTGACCGCGCTCGGGGTCGTCGACTTCGCGCTCGCGACCGACACCGCGGGTTCGGGGCGCGTGCCCGCCGCTCTGAACGGGATCGTCGGCATCAAGACGACCCTCGGTCTCGTTCCGACCGCGGGCGTCGTCCCGGCGTGCCCGTCGTACGACGCGACGACCGTGCTGGCGCCGACCCTGGCGCTCGCGGTCGCCACGACGCGCATCGTCGCCGGCCCCGACCCGGCCGACCCCCATTCGCGCACGTGGCCGGACGACGTGCGCCTCGCGGCGCCGGCCGCGCCGGTGGTGGGCGTGCCGCCCGACGACCAGCTCGAGCTCCTCAGCCCCGCGGCGCTCGTCGCGTTCCATGCGCAGGTCGACCGGCTCGTCGCGGGCGGCGCTCGGACACGTGGCGTCGACATCTCGGCCATGCTCGCGTGCGCACGGCTGCTCTACGACGGCGCGCTGGTCGCCGAGCGCTACGCGTCGTTCGGCGCGGCGGTCGAGGCGGCGACGACGGGCGTGGACCCGGTCGTGGCGGGGATCGTGGACCGCGCGCGCGGCGTGACGGCCGCGGACCTGGTCCGCGACCAGCAGCGCGTGCTCGCGTACCGGCTCGAGGCGGCGGAGGCCCTGAGCGGGTGCGACGTGCTCCTGCTGCCGACCGCGCCGTGCCACCCGACGATCGCGGAGGTCGAGGCCGACCCGGTCGGCGTGAACTCGCGCCTCGGCACGTTCACCAACTTCGTCAACCTGCTCGACCTGGCCGCCGTGAGCGTCCCGGCCCTCGGGCCGGACGGCGAGCCGGGCGTCGTCGACGGGGGGCTGTTCGGCGTGACGGTCGTCGCGCGCGCGTTCGACGACCAGGTGGCGATCGACGTGGCCGCGCGGTTCACCGGCGAGTCCGTTCCCGAGCCGCTGCCCGGCGTCGGCGTCGACCTCGTGGTCTTCGGGGCGCACATGGCGGGTCTGCCGCTCCACGGTGAGCTCGAGGCCGCCGGCGCGCGGTTCGTCGAGCAGGTCAGCACCGCGCCGCGCTACCGGATGGTCGCGCTGCCCGGGTCGCCCGCCCGGCCCGGCGTCCACGAGGCGGCGCCCGGCGCCGCGCTCGCGGGCGAGCTGTGGCGCGTTCCGCCCGCGGGGCTCGGCACGTTCCTGGCCGGGCTGCGCGCACCGATGACGCTCGGCCCCGTCGAGCTCGCCGACGGCCGCACGGTCGTCGGCTTCGGCTGCGCCCGGCCGGTCGGCGAGGACATCACCCACCACGGCGGATGGCGCGCCTACCTGGCCGCGCTTGCCGAGCAGCCCGACGAGAGGACCGCCCGATGAGCCTGACCCCGACCGTCGTCCGGCACGCCGACGACACGTCCGGCCCGCTGACCACGTGGTCGGCCACGTCGCTGCACCGTGCCCTGCACGCAGGTGACGTCTCGGCGCGCGAGGTCGTCGGCGCGTTCCTCGACCGCATCGACGAGCTGAACCCGCGGATCAACGCGGTCGTCTCGAGGCTCCCCGCGGAGGCGGCGCTCGCCGAGGCGGACCGGGCGGACGCGCGGCGGCTCGCGGGCGAGCCGATCGGCGTGCTGCACGGCCTGCCCGTCGCCGTGAAGGACCTCTCCGACGCCGCCGGGCTGCGGACCACGCTCGGCTCGCGCGCGTTCGCCGACGCGCCGCCCGCCGAGCTCGACGCCCCGTTCGTGGCGCGGATGCGCGCCGCCGGCGCGATCGTCGTCGGCAAGACGAATGCCGCGGAGTACGGCGTCGGCGCGCTTGCGCACAACGAGGTCTTCGGCGTGACCCGCAACCCGTACGACCTCGACCGGCACTCGGGCGGCTCGACGGGTGGGGCGGCGGCCGTCGCGGCGGACCTGCTGCCGTTCTCCGACGGGTCCGACTCGGGCGGCTCGATCCGCGTGCCCGCGGCGTTCTGCAACGTCGTCGGGCTGCGCACGACGCTGGGCGTCGTGCCGGGCAAGGGCCACGCGAACTGCTGGGACCCGCACGCCGTGCAGGGGCCGATGGCACGCGACTCGCGCGACGCGGCGCTGCTGCTCGCGGGCATGTCGGGCGCCGACCCGGCAAACCCGACCTCGTGGTGGAGCACGCCGACGGCGCCCGTCGAGACCGGGGCGTGGGGCGACGCGCCCGTCCGGCTGGCGTGGAGCGACGACCTGGGCGGCGTGCCCGTCTCGGCGGAGATGCGTGCCGCGATGGCGGCGACCCGTGCGCTCCTCGAGGGCGCCGGCGTCGAGGTCGTCGACGTCGCGCTCGACCTCTCCGAGGCCGACTTCGCCTGGCCCGTCATCGAGAAGTTCGACCTCATGGGCTGGGGCGGCCCGCAGGTGCTGGCGCGCCCGGACTTGTACGGCGCGGAGATGGTCCGCAACGTCCGGGAGGCGACGGCGCTGGAGCCGGGCCAGCTCGGCTACGCCAAGCACCTGAGGTACACGCTCTACGCCCGCACAGCCGCGGCCCTCGTGGGCTTCGACGCGCTCGTGGCACCGACGACGCCCGTCGTCGCGCCGCCGGCGGAGGCTACCTCGGTCTGGGAGGTCGACGGCTCACCCCTGGAGCGGTACTACGACTGGCAGGCGCTGGCCACGCGCCTCGCCCTGACCGCTCACCCGGTGCTCGCGCTGCCCGCCGGCTTCACGACGAGCGGCCTGCCGTACGGGATGCAGCTGGCGGGGCCGCTCGGGTCCGACCGCCGCCTGCTGGCGCTGGGGGACCGGCTCGAGTCGATCCTCGGGGTGCACCGCGTGCGTCCCGTCCTGTAGCCGTCGGTTCCGTGTGCTCGGGCTCGTCGGCGCCGCGACGGCGGCACGCCGCGAGACCCGACACCGGCGCTGGCTTCGTGGCGCTCGGCCCGGGACCACGTCGCGCCCCGCGAGGCCGCGTCGTTGACGGCTCAGTGCGTCCGGCCGGCGCGCCGCGCCGCCAGCACCAGGGCGCCGCCGAGCACGAGGAGCGCGAGGGCGGCCAGACCGGCGGGGCCCGTGACGGCACCCCGCAGATCGGTCTCGTCTTCGCGCTCGTCGCCCTGCCGCTGGCGATCAACACCGCGTTCGTCTACGCGGTCGCGGTCATCGACCAACGCGTCGAGCGCGCCGCGGAGGCGTGGCTCGCGGGGGTCGAGGGTGCCGTCCTCACGCAGGTGTCCTTCAGCGGGTCGACCATCGAGGTCGACGTCCGGGTGCCTGGTCCGCTACCCGACACGTCGACGCTCCTCGACTCGCTCGCCGGCCAGGTCCCCAGCGGAACGCCGCTGGTCGTCCGGCTCGAGCTCGCGGACCACGTCAGACGAGCCGTGGCGCCAGATCCGTGACGCGGCGGTCGAGCTCGGCGACCGCGCGGTCGAACGCGGCCGCGCTGCCCGAAGGGACGGGGTCCGGGACCGACCAGTGGACGTCCGCGGCGCGGCCGACCTCCTCGTGCGCGCGGTCGCACACGGTGACGACGAGGTCACCGGCCTGGCGCACGGCGTCGAGCTGCCGGGGTCGGGCGTCGAGGAGGTCGAGGCCGTGACGGCGCGCCGCGGCGGCGGCACCCGGCGCGATCCTGGCCGCGGGGTGCGTGCCGGCGGAGGCCGCAGGGACCGTGCTGGCCCGACGCCACAGGGCGACGGCCAGGTGCGAGCGCGCGGAGTTCGCGGTGCAGACGAACAGGACGCGGTCGGGCCGGGGGAGTGCGCTCGTCACCGGCTCGAGCTCGTGCGCGAGCAGGCGCAGGTAGGTGCGGCGCCGGTCTCCCTCGGACCGCGTGCGCGCGACGAGGCCGTGCTCGACCAGGACGCTCACGTGGTGCGCGAGGAGGTTGGACGGCATCGAGAGGGCGGCGGACAGCTCGGACGGTGAGGCGTCGCCCCGCGCCAGGAGCTCGACGACGGCGAGGCGGCCGGGGTCCGAGAGTGCGCTGTGGAGCTCGGCCCGGCGGCGCAGCCCGTCTGTCCACTCGGCGTTCATTGAGTCAATGTTGACTGAGTGAGTGCGCGGAGGTCAACATGTCGCCATGACAGCCGACCAGCCCAGCGTCCTGTTCGTGTGCGTGCACAACGCCGGTCGCTCGCAGATGGCCGCAGGCTTCCTGACCGTCCTGTCCGGTGGCGCCGTCGAGGTCCGGTCCGCCGGGTCGATGCCGGCCGACCGGGTCAACCCCGTCGCGGTCCAGGCGATGGCCGAGCTCGGGATCGACCTCGCCGGCGAGCAGCCGAAGGTCCTCACCGCCGAGGCCGTGCAGGCGTCCGACGTCGTCGTGACCATGGGCTGCGGTGACGCGTGCCCGATCTTCCCCGGCACGCGGTACGAGGACTGGGAGCTGGACGACCCGGCGGGACAGGGCATCGAGGCCGTGCGGCCGATCCGGGACGAGATCCGCACGCGGGTCCTCGGGCTGCTCGACGAGCTGGGGGTCGTGCCGGCGACCGCGTGACGGTGTGCGCACCCCGCGAGGGTCGGCGCCCGGACCGGGCGTCGACCCCTCGCGTGGGTCAGCAGCCGGCGGCCGGGCAGCACTCCGCGGCAGGCCGAGGCCGGAGCTGGCCCACCGCCTCGCGCACGGAGCGGGTCGTCGTGGCCCATCGGAGCGCGAGCGACCGCCGGCCCGCCGGGCTCTCGTGCGGTGCGACTCCCGTCCGCTCGCGCAGGACGAGCGCCCGGGCGAGACGCTGCTCGAGCTCTCGCTCGCGCTGCGCGTGCAGCACGGCGTACAGGTCGGGGTGCATCTCAGGCCTCCGGCTTCGTCGCGCGCACGATCGCGCCGTGCATCCCGTCGGCGACGGGGTGGGTGAAGGTCACCTCGGCGTCGGCGAAGCCGGCCGCGGCGAGCCCGTCGAGGTACTCCTGGCGGGAGAGCGCGCCCGCGATGCAGCCGACGTAGGAGCCGCGCTGGGCCCGCTGCTCGGGGCTGAGGTGGTCCTCGGCGACGACGTCCGAGATGCCGACTCGGCCGCCCGGCACGAGCACGCGGTAGACCTCGGACAGCACCGCCGGCTTGTCGGGCGAGAGGTTGACGACGCAGTTGGAGATGACGACGTCGACCGACGCGTCGGGGAGCGGCAGGTCCTCGATCGTGCCCTGGTGGAACTCGACGTTCGTCGCGCCGGCCCGCTCGGCGTTCGCGCGGGCCAGCGCGAGCATCTCGTCGGTCATGTCGACGCCGTGCACGAAGCCCGTCGGACCGACGCGCTTCGCGGACAGCAGGACGTCGATCCCGCCGCCCGACCCGAGGTCCAGCACGCGCTCGCCCTCGCGCAGCTGGGCGACCGCCAGCGGGTTCCCGCAGCCGAGCGAGACGAGCTGTGCCTCGAGCGGCACGTCGGCGAGGTCGCTCGCGTCGTAGAGGGCCGCGCCGAACGTCTCGGCCTCGCCAGTCGGCCCGCAGCCCCCGCCTCCGCAGCAGCCCGCGTCGCCACCGACCTGGATCGCCGCCAGCGCGTAGCGCTCGCGCACCTGCTCCCGGATGTCCGACATCTCCGCTCCATTCATCGACACTGATCAATACGTGGCGAGCATGAACCGAGGCATCGATGGTTGTCAACATAGACAGACGTGAATGTTTGCTGCACGATGGTCAGATGGCATTCGATCTGCTGCCCGTCGTCGCTGCGTCCGGCGCCTGCTGCACGCCCGTGACGAGCCCGGCCATCAGCGAGGACGACGCCCAGAGCCTCGCGCGCACGCTCAAGGCGCTCGCGGACCCGACGCGGCTCCGGCTGCTGTCGCTGATCGCGGCGCACGAGGGCGGCGAGGCATGCGTGTGCGACCTCACCGAGCCGGTCGGGCTGAGCCAGCCGACGGTCTCGCACCACCTCAAGCAGCTCGCCGAGGCCGGGCTGGTGACGCGCGAGAAGCGCGGCGTCTGGGCCTACTTCACGATCGTGCCGGGCGCCGTCGAGGCGGTCACGAACCACCTCGGGCGACATCTGCAGGTCCACCCGGCATGACGACGGGCGACGTCACGGTGGTGCCGCTCGCGTCGGAGCACTGGCCCGACGTCGCGCGGATCTACGCGGCCGGCATCGCCACGGGCCACGCGACGTTCGCCGACGCCGTCCCCACGTGGCAGGAGTTCGACGCAGGCAAGCTGCCCCAGCACCGGTTCGTCGCGCTCGACGCCGACGGCGCGGTGGTCGGCTGGGTCGCGGTGTCGCCGGTCTCCGAGCGGTGCGTGTACGCGGGCGTCGTCGAGCTGTCCGTGTACGTCGACCCGGCGGCGCGCGGTCGAGGCGTCGGGCGCCTGCTCGTCGACGCCCTGCTCGCGAGCACCGACGCCGGGGGCGTCTGGACGGTGCAGGGCGGCGTGTTCCCCGAGAACGTGGCGAGCCTCGGCCTGCATGCCGCCGCGGGCTTCCGCGTCGTCGGCACGCGCGAGCGGCTCGGCCTGATGACGCACGGGCCGCTCGCGGGGCGGTGGCGCGACGTGGTCCTGCTCGAACGGCGCGCCGGCGATGTCGGATCGGGCGCGGCGCGTTCGTCGGAGCTGTGAGACCGCCCACGAGGTGCGGCGCGACAGCGGAGGGACGCGAGCATGAAGCTGACGACCATGACCCAGCTGACGATCGACGGCGTGATGCAGGGCAACGGCGCGACGTCCGACGACCCCAGGAACGGCTTCGAGCGCGGCGGGTGGGCGCTGGGCGCGGGTGACGACGACACCCGCGCGTTCATCACGGACACCTACCAGCAGGCCGAGGCGTTCCTGTTCGGCCGGCGCACGTACGAGCTGTTCGCCCGCTCGTGGGGAACCGTCGCCGAGATGCGCACGCACCCCATCGGCGTCGCGTTGCAGGACGCGCCCAAGTACGTCGCCTCGACGACGCTCACCGCGCCGGGCTGGGCGGACACCACCGTGCTCGGCGGGGATCTCGCGGGCGCAGTCGCCGAGCTCAAGGGCAAGCCGGGCGGCGAGCTCCAGGTGCACGGCAGCGGCGCGCTGGTCCGGTGGCTGCTCGAGCACGACCTCGTCGACGAGCTGACGTTGATCGTGGTGCCGGTCATCCTCGGCCAGGGGACGAGACTCTTCCCCGACGACGGTCCGGACCAGGCGCTCGAGCTCGTCGAGTGGCGCGTCGACACGAGGGGCGTCGCGACGCAGGTCTACCGGCCCACGACGCGTCCTCGGCGGTACGCGACCGCGTCGCGTGCCTGACCGCCGCACCCCACCTCGGCAGACGGGAGATGAGCGACCGATGCAGTTCCTGGTCTCGGTGATCGACGACAGGGAGAACCCCGGCAGCCCGGACCGGCGGCCGGCCATCAGCGCGTTCAACGAGCGGCTGGTCGCCGAGGGCTACTGGGTCTTCGCCGGAGGCCTCGCGGACACCGACGCGGCGGTCGTCGTCGACAACCGCGGCGACCGGCCCATCGTCAGCGACGGGCCCTTCGTCGAGTCGAAGGAGTACCTCGCGGGCGTCTGGGTCTGGGAGGCGCCCGATCTCGACGTGGCGCTCAGGCTGGGCGCCGAGGCCTCGCGCGTCTGCGACCGGAAGGTCGAGGTCAGGCCGTTCGCGTAGCGCCCAGTCGGGTGACTTTGTGGTGATATGTCCGAATCGATGACAGGGTCGCCACCATCGGCAGCGCAGCGGAGCGCTGCCACCCCCAGAGGCGGGGTCGGTGGTGCGCCGGGTCGGTGGTGTGGCCCTCGTGGTCGCGGTCCTGTCGCTGGCCGCGACCTCGAGCGCTGCGGCCGCGGACGCCACCGGTGCCGACGCCGCGGCGTCACCCGTCCCCCTCCACGCCTACGTCGTGACCGTGGCCGACCCGGGCACGGCGAGCGTCCCGCTCGGCACCGCCGTCGACTGGACGCGTGAGGCGATCGCGTACTGGGCACGCGAGGCGCGGGGCGCGATCGACGTCGCGGACGTCGCCGGTGCGGCGACCCTCGCGCTGAACGACTCGTGCTCGGTCGGCCCGGAGCGGCTCTGGGACGAGGCCGAGGCCCTGTTCCCGGACGTCGACTTCGGGCACGGCACCGGGAACCACGTGGTCGTGGCGTCGCCGGCGGGGTGCGCGTACGGGTGGGCCGGCTACGGGACCGAGGGGACCGGGTTCGCGTCGTCGGGCGCGGTCCAGGTCGTCGCGGGCGGCGCGCGGTCGGTGGCGCACGAGCTCGGGCACAACTTCGGCCTGATGCACTCGAACCTCGAGGTCGAGACGGGTGCCCCGCCCACGGAGCTCGACTACGAGGCGCCGTACAGCCCGATGGCGGGCATCTACGCCGGGACGCTGCCCTCGCTCGACCTCGCGTTCCAGGAGCTGCTCGGCGTGCCGGGCGCCGCGGCTGCGGTCCTCCCCGTCGACCCGACCACCGCCGGGACGCGGACCGTCGACCTCGCGCCCGCCTCCTTCGCCGGGGACGGCGCACGTGGCGTGCGGTTCCCGCTGGGCGACGGGTCGACCGGCTACGTGGAGTACCGTCCGGGGGCCGGCGTCGACGCTGACGCGTCCTTCACGCGGTGGCACACGGGCGACGTGACGCTCGGCGGCGTGCCGGTCTCGGCCGGGGGAGGCGTCCGCGTCTACCGCCTCGACACGACACGGCAGGTCACGACGCTCGCGCCGCTCGCCTGCGGCGTGTACGAGCAGGCGCTGCACGCCGGGGACGTGTGGTCGGACGTCGCGGCCGGCGTGTCGGTCCAGGTGGTCGCGATCGGCCCGGCGTCGGCGCGCGTCGTGGTCCGCACGCAGCAGGTGGCGCCGGCGCCGGGTCCGTGCGCCACGCGGACGGACGTCTCCGTGGGGACCGCCCGGTACGGCGCGCCCGTGACGGTGCGGTTGGCCGTCACCTCGCCCGCGGGCGCGGTGTCCGGCTGGGCGCGGGTGTACCGGGACGGCGTGCTCGTCGGCCGGGTGCCCGTCACCGCGGGGAGCGCCCGGTACACGTTCCCCGCCGGAGCCCTGCACGCCGGCAGCTACGCCATCACGGCCGTCCTCGTCGGCGACGAGCGGTTCCGGACGTCCACGGCGACCGCGAGCGTCCGCGTGGCGAAGGCGGTTCCGCGCGTGCGCGTCGTGGCGCACACGGCACTCGTCGCGGGGCGGCCGGCGACGCTCCGGGTCCGCGTGTACCCCGGCGCGTCGGCGCCGGCTGCCGGCGTGGTGCGGGTCAAGCTCGGGTCGCGGTACGTCTCCGCCCGCGTCGAGGTGGTCGAGCACGCGGGCTGGTCGTCGGCGACCGTCCGGACGTCGCGGGCGCTCGGCCACGGGCGGCTCGTCGTGGTCTATGCGGGCGACGCGGACCACCGCCGGGCCGTCTCGGGCGCGCGGCTGGTCAGCTGACCGACCGCGCTCCGTCCCGGTCGGCGCCCCGCGCGAGCACGAGCATGCGCTCCTCGATGGTGGCGGGTACGGCGGTCACGGTGGCGGCGAGGCCCGCCTGCTCCAGGATGCGGCGGACGTCGTCGGCGTCGGTGTCGGCGACGCGCACCGCGCGGCCGTCGAGGATCACCGGCACCTGCGCGGCATTGAGTGCCGCGAACGTCGCCGCCCAGTCGTCCGTGCGGACGGCGAGCGCGCGGGTGTCGCCGATGAGGTCCGCCTCGCTGCCCTGGCCCACGAGGCGGCCGCGCGCCATCAGCAGCAGCCGGTCGCACTGCTGGGCCTCCTGCATGTAGTGCGTCGTCACGAGGACCCCGACGCCCGCGTCCGACTGCGCGCGGATCGTGTCCCACAGGGCCGCCCGCGCGAGCGCGTCGACGCCGGACGTCGGCTCGTCGAGCAGCACGAGCTCGGGTCCGTGCGACAGCGCCGCCAGGAACGCGGCCTGTCGCTGCGCCCCCAGGGGCATCGCCGCCACCAGCACGTCGGCGTAGCGCACCAGCTCGGCGGGCACCGCCGGCAGCGGGGTGCCGTACGTGCCGCAGACGAAGTCGAGGTTCTCGGCCAGCGTCATGTCGCGGTAGAGGCCGAGGTTCTGCGGCACGTAGCCGACGCGGCGGCGGCGCTCGCGGTTGGGCGGCCCGCCGAGCATGTCGACCCGGCCCTCGCTGGCGGGCAGCAGGCCGAGGAGCATGCGCATGAGCGTGGTCTTGCCAGCGCCGTTGGCGCCGAGCAGCCCGACGACCTCGCCGGGTGAGACCTGCAACGAGACCGTGTCCACGGCGGTGAAGGCGCCGAACCGTCGCGTGACGGCGTGGGCCTCGAGCGCGACCCCGGTCATCCCGCCACCACCGTGTCCGCGCGCCGGGACAGCGAGAGCGCGATGACGATGTCCTCGAGGTCCGGCTCGACGACGTCGCGGCCGGCCGGTGCGTCGCCGTCGGGCCAGTACTCGTGCCGGTCGCGCCCGCGCCGCCAGGACCACGCCGGCCGCACCGCCGCGTCGGCGCGCGTCACGACCCCGGCGAAGGCCGCCCGCACCTCGTCGTACGAGCCCTGGACGAGCACGTGCCCGTCGTCGAGCACGACGAGGTGCCCCGCGCGCTCCGCCTCGTCGAGGTAGGTCGTCGACATGATGACGGCCGCGCCCGCGGCGGCGGTCTCCGAGACGAGGCGCCACAGGTCCACCCGGCTCACGGGGTCGACGCCCGTGCTCGGCTCGTCCAGCACCACGAGCTCGGGCGTGTGCACGATCGCCATGAGGAACCCGAGCTTGCGCCGCATGCCGCCCGACAGCTGCGAGGCGAGCCGGTCGGCGGCATCCGTCAGCCCGGCGGCGTCGAGCAGCGCCGCGCGCCGGGCGTCGAGCTCGGGACCGGCGAGGCCGTAGACGCCGCCCGCGAAGTCGACGTTCTGCGCGACGGTCAGCGCCGCCCAGCTGCCCGAGGACGCGGGCAGGAACCCGAGATCGGCCTTCGGGGGAGCGCTGACGGTGCCGGAGTCGGGCGCGACCTCGCGCACGAGCGTGCGCAGCAGCGTGGTCTTGCCCGCGCCGTCGCCGCCGACCACGGCGACCACCGTGCCGGCCGCCACCTCGACGCTGACGTCCCGGAGCGCGCGCGTGGCACCGAACGAGACGGTCACGGCGTCGAGGCCGAAGCTCACGCCGCACCGCCGCTCGTCGCCCCGGCGTGCGTGCCGCGCCGGCGGGGCCGGCGCTCGGGCGCGAGGTCGCGGCGGAACCGCAGGGTCGCGGCCGTGAAGACCACGGTCGCCATCACGGCGAGCACGAGGAACGCGGGCCAGAGCGAGTCGATGCCGGCACCGCGGAGCATGACGCCCTGCGAGATCATCGTGAAGTACGTCAGGGGCAGCAGGTACCCGATCCAGCGCACGCCGGGGGCCATGGCGTCGAGCGGGAAGATCATGCCGGACAGCAGGATCTGCGGGAGCAGGAAGAAGAACGCCGTCTGGATCGCCTGGCCCGCCGTCTGCGAGATCGTCGAGATGAACACGCCGATGCCGAGCACGACGAACAGGAAGATCGCCGCGCCGAGCGCGAACGTCAGCACGTTGCCGTTGAACGGCACGTCGAACAGCAGCATGCCGAGCACGGTCACGACGACCATGTCGATCGACGCGACGATGAAGTAGGGCGTGATCTTGCCGAGGATCACGGTGCTCGGCTTGATCGGCATGACGGCGAGCTGCTCGAGCGTGCCCGCCTCGCGCTCGCGGACCAGGCCGATGCTCGTCACGATCGTGCCGATGAACGTGAGGATCAGGCCGATGATCGCCGGGATCATCACCCAGGACGTCGTCAGGTCCGGGTTGTAGAGGACCTCGGTGCTGACCGTGTCGCCCATGCCGTTCAGCGCGCCGACGATCGACTGGGCGGCGAACAGGTTGGAGCCGTCGACGAGCGCCGTCACGTCGGTGTCGGCGACGAACGCGACGTCGACCCGGTTGTCGCGCAGCAGGTCGCGCGCGTGCTGCTCGGTCCCCGCGGGGTCGACGGTCGTCACGTCGAAGAAGTCGGGCAGCGCCGCTGCCACCTGCTCGGCCTGCGGCCCCACGACCGCCGCGTGCACGTGGTCGACGTAGAAGTTGGCGGCGTACCCGAACACGACCAGCAGGATCAGCGGCAGCCCGACGAGGAGGCCGACGGTGCGCCGGTCGCGGACGAGCTCGCGGAACTCCTTGACGATCATCGCCTTCACGCCTCGCACGCTAGGGGTGCGGGGCGGCCGGGTCAACAGGTGTTGAATTACCGCGCGGCCGGTGCGGCGAGGAGGCCACCGAGCTGGTCGGCGAGCAGCTCCGTGAGCGTCGCCCGGTCGAGCGTCGCGAGCGGGTCCGTGCGCAGCACGTACCGTGCGATCGCGACGCCGAACAGCTGCGCCCCCGCGAGGTTGACGCGCTCCGGGGGCAGGCGGCGGCCCGCGCCGGCGATGAGGTCGACCTCGAGGATGTGCCGCACCGCGTCGGCCGCGACCGGGTTCGTCAGCGCCGAGCGCACCACGCTGACCAGGGTCGGAGCCGTCTCCGGGTCCTCCCACAGGTCCAGGTACGCCGTGACGAGCTGGCGCGGGACCATGTCCGGCGGCCCCTCGAACGCCGCGGCGATCCGCTCCCGCACGCCGCCCGCCTTCTGCAGCGTGGCGACGAACAGCGCCTCCTTGGTGCCGAAGTAGTGCATGACGAGCGCGGGGTCCACGCCGGCGCCCGCCGCGATCGCGCGCACCGTCGCGGCGCCGTACCCGACGCGCGCGAACTCGTCCCGTGCGGAGGTGAGCAGCGCGTCGCGCGTCACGCCGGGCGCGGCCGAGCCCCGGCCGCGGCGCGTCGGCGATTCCTTGGTCGTCACACGGCGAACGATAGAAGGCTAGAGGCCCGTGGCGTGGCGGCGCGGGCGCCCAGGCGATCGGTCCCGGCGGCGCGTTTGCGGGCCGCGCGGCCGCGGGTGATCGTCGTGTCATGACCCTGGACGACGAGTCCCGCGAGATCGACGCGGTCGTCGCGCGGCTGTCCGACCGCTTCCCCGATGCGGACAGCGGACAGATCCGCGCGGCCGTCGCGGCGGAGCTGGCGGGCTTCGACGACGCGACGGTGCGTGACTTCGTCCCCGTGCTCGTCGAGAGCGCCGTGAGCGACCGGCTCCGCGAGCAGCACGTCCCGGTCGCCCCCGACGGCCCGGCCGACGCGCCCGCGGGCGACGGACCGCTCAACTCCGCCTGAACGGACGACGCGATGGACACGGCACCCGACCTCGAGCGCGTCGAGCCCGACCCCGACGAGAACCTGCGCGAGTACATCGACAGGCTCGTCGCCGAGGGGTACACGGTCGCCGGGGGAGAGGGCGCCGACCCGATGCTCATCGACCCGGGCGGCAAGGCCGTCGAGACGTGGCGCGAGGACTACCCGTACGACGAGCTCATGGAGCGCGACGAGTACGAGGAGCTCAAGTACCGGCTGCAGATCGAG
The DNA here is from genome assembly GCF_030362835.1 of Cellulomonas alba. GTDB lineage: Bacteria > Actinomycetota > Actinomycetes > Actinomycetales > Cellulomonadaceae > Cellulomonas > Cellulomonas alba. The sequence goes on along the minus strand of NZ_JAUCGQ010000001.1, from coordinate 683,010 downwards.
CTGCTCAAGCTGCAGTACTGGGCGCAGGACAACGGCGAGCGGCACGTCGTCGTGTTCGAGGGACGCGACGCGGCGGGCAAGGGCGGCACGATCAAGCGGTTCATGGAGCACCTGAACCCGCGCGCGGCCCGCGTCGTGGCGCTCGCCACGCCGACCAGCACCGAGCAGGGTCAGTGGTACTTCCAGCGGTACGTCGAGCGCTTCCCGACGGCGGGCGAGATCGTGCTGTTCGACCGCTCCTGGTACAACCGCGCGGGCGTCGAGCGCGTCATGGGGTTCTGCACCGACGACGAGTACGCGACGTTCATGCGCCAGGCGCCCGAGTTCGAGCGGCTCGTGGTCGACGACGGCACCCACCTGACGAAGTTCTGGTGCTCGGTGACGCGGCGCGAGCAGCGCACCCGGTTCGCGATCCGCCAGATCGACCCCGTGCGGCGCTGGAAGCTCTCGCCGATGGACCTCGAGTCGCTCGGGCGCTGGGACGACTACTCCGCGGCGAAGGAGGCGATGTTCGCCGGGACGGACACCGACCACGCGCCGTGGATCGTGATCCGCAGCAACGACAAGAAGCGCGCGCGGCTCAACGCGATGCGGTACTTCCTGAGCCAGTTCTCGTACGAGGGCAAGAGCGCGGACGTCGTCGGCGAGGTGGACCCGCTGATCGTGCAGCGAGCACGCGACACGATCGGCGACTGAGGCGGGCGGTGGGCACTCCCGGCAGGTGCGTGTGACGAGGACACGGGCTACGAGCGCGAGTCGCCGAGCGTGACGGTGGTCGACCCCGTGCGGCCGGTGCGCACGTACGTGACGTCGACGCGGTCGCCCACGGCGCGCTTCAGCGTCACGACCACGAGCTGCTCGGCGTCCTGCGCCGGCTGGCCGTCGACCGTCGTCAGGACGTCGCCCGGCCGGATGCCCGCCTGGTCGGCCGGCCCGCCCGGGTCGACCGCGAGCACGTAGAGGCCGCCGGGGACGCCCTGGGCGTGCGCGAGCCCGGACGGCACGGTCTGCGCGTCGAGGCCGAACGTCGGGTGGTTGACGGAGCCGTGCGCGATCAGCTCGTCGGACAAGGGCCGCGCCAGGTCGGCCGGGATCGCGAAGCCGAGGCCGATGCTGCCGCCGCCCGCCTGGCCCGACGCGTTGGGCGCCGTCGCGATCGCGGTGTTGACGCCGACGAGCCGCGCCGAGCAGTCGACGAGCGGGCCGCCGCTGTTGCCCGGGTTGATCGACGCGTCGGTCTGGATCGCGCCGATCAGGTGCGCGGTCGCGTTCTCGCCCGTGGGGACGGAGAGCGACCGGCCCAGGGCGCTGACGATGCCGGCCGTCACGGTGCTCGACAGGCCCAGCGGTGCGCCGAGCGCGACCACCGGCTGGCCGACGCGCAGGTCGTGCGACGAGCCCCACGCGATCAGGGGCAGTCCGCCGCCGCCGTCCTCCGCCTGGAGCACCGCGAGGTCCGTGGGGACGTCGCGCCCGACGAGCGTCGCGTCCGAGCGGTGCCCGTCGCTGTACAGCACCGAGAGCGTGCCGCCCGCGTGGTTCGCGGCGACGTTGATGACGTGCTCGTTCGTCAGGATGTAGCCGCCGGACCGGATCAGCTCGCCCGTGCCGCTGCCGCTGCTCCCGCCGCCGGTGGCGAAGACCGTGACCACGGACGGCAGGCCGCGCTCGGCCGTCCGCGTCGCAGCGCAGGCCGCCGTGCCGGCGCGGGTGTGATGGCCGACCGCGACGCCCGCGGCGCCCGCGAGCAGAGCGACGACGACGACGCCCGTGAGCACGAGCGGCCACCGGCGGCGCGTCGGCACCCCCGCAGGAGCAGCCGCCTCGGCCGGTGCCGCCGCGTCCGCCACCGGCGCCGCCATCTCGGGGGCGACCGCCGGGTCGCGTGCGGGCCCGTCGGCCCGGCCCGCCTCGTCCGTCACATGCCCATCGTGCCGGGGAACCGGGCTCCGTGCTCCCGCCGGCGTCCGGCGGCCGGGCTTCGGTCAGTCCGAGCGATCAGCCGTAGTCGCGGCGGAAGCGGGCGTCGACCTGCCGGACCAGCGACTGGCGCTCCTCGTCGACGCCCACGCCGTGGGCCTGCGCGAGTCTCGCCAGGACGGCCTCGCACGGGCCCGCGTACTCGGGCACGAGCGACGGGCGGTGCGTCGTGAGCCAGCGGAGCTCCGCCGCGAGCCGGACGTACTCGCCGATGGCGGCCTCCTCGTTGAACGGCACGCCGGGGTCCGGCGTCGCCGGCCCGGACCGGGTGGGCCACGCCGGCGCCGGTGCGGCGATCGGCTGGGTCGGCTGCGGCTCGGCCACCGGCGGGAGGGGCTCGGGCACGAACTGCGGCGCCACGTGCTGCGGTGCGACCCGCCGGGCCAGCGGCGCCTCGCCGGCCCGGTCGGCCGGCGGGGTCGTCGGCGTGCGACGCGCGAGGGGCGGGGAGAGGGCGGACGGCGGCTCCGACACCGCGACGGGCCACTCCTGCGGCGGCTGCACGGCAGCGACCGGCTCGGGCGGCGCGGAGACGGCGACCGGCCACGCCGGAGGCTCGGAGACCGCCGCGGGCCACGCCTGCGGCGCGGCGGGGACCGGCACGGACCACTCCTGCGCGGCCGGCACGGTCGAGGGCGGCTCCGGCGCCGGCGCCGGTTCGGCAGGGGAGACGGCCGAGGGCAAGTCCGAGACCGCGGGCGTGGGCTGCTGCGGCACGAGGCTCCGGCGCAGGTCCTCCTCGTGCAGGCGCAGGCGCTCGGTCAACGCCTCGAGCTTCGCCGTGTAGCCCTCGATCACGGCGAGCTGCATCTCGAGCGGCACGCCCGTCTCGCCGTGGAAGAGGTCCTGGTCGTAGGACTGCCGGGCGCGCGCGAGCCGCTGCGAGAGGCGTGAGATCTCGTCCCGCAGCTTCTCGGCGTTGACCGTCTCGAGGGGCGTGGCCGGCTGATCGGTGTCGAACGCCTGTGACATGTCCACCGTCCTTGGTGTGTCCGTGCTTGCCCTCTAGATCGACGCGCGCGGCCCCCGACGTGAGCGGTTCGAGGTTTCGGAACGGTTTCGAAGCCCGGGGCCGCCCGGGACGACCGTGGCCGCGGGTGCCGGAGCGCCGCGGCTCCGGCATCCTCGGAGGCATGGCAGACCCGAGCGAGTGGCTGCTGACGGCGGCGGAGCGCGCGAACCCGCACACGAGGCTCGACGACCGCCACCCGGACGGCCGGGCGTGGTCCGAGGGCAACCTCGTCGTGCCGCTGATCCACGGCGCGACGTACTTCCAGGCGCTGTACGACGCGCTCGAGGCAACCGGGCCGGGCGATCTCGTCATGTTCACCGACTGGCAGGGCGACGCGGACGAACGGCTCACTGGCGAGGCCGGGAGCGAGGTCGTCGAGGTGCTGTGCCGCGCGGACGAGCGCGGTGCTGCGGTGCACGGGCTCGTCTGGCGCTCGCACCTCGACCAGACGGGCTTCTTCGCGACCGAGAACCGCCACCTCGGCGAGCAGCTCGACAAGCGCGGTGCCGAGGTGCTGCTCGACATGCGCGTGCGCGCGGGCGGTTCGCACCACCAGAAGTTCGTCGTCATCCGGCACCGCGACGACCCCACGCGGGACGTGGCGTTCGTCGGCGGCATCGACCTCTCGCACAACCGGCGCGACGACGCGAACCACGCGGGCGACCCGCAGCCGCAGCCGCTCGCCCAGGAGTACGGGCAGCACCCACCGTGGCACGACGTGCAGGTCGCGATCCAGGGTCCGGCCGTCCACGACGTCGAGACGGTGTTCCGGGAACGCTGGGAGGACCCCGCACCGGTCTCGATGGCACCGTGGCGCCGCGCCGCCGACCGGCTCCGCGGCCTCGACAGCTCGGCCGGCCCGCTCCCCGAGCAGTGGCCGCCACCGCCGCCCGCGGGGTCGCACACCGTGCAGCTGCTGCGCACGTACCCGAACCTCGGCGTGGGGCGCGACTACCCGTTCGCCCGCGGTGGCGAGCGCAGCGTCGCCCGGGGGTATCACAAGGCGGTGCGCCGCTCGGAGCGGCTCGTGTACGTCGAGGACCAGTACTTCTGGGGCCACGACGTCGCGCGCGTCTTCGAGGAGCCGCTGCGGGCGCGCCCCGAGCTGCGGCTCGTCGTCGTCGTGCCGATGGTGCCGGACGTCGGCGGCGTGAACCGCGTCCCTCAGCTGCTCGGCCGTCAGCGCGCGCTCGGCCGGCTGCAGCGCGTCGCGCCCGACCGGGTCGCCGCGTACGGCATCGAGAACCACGCCGGCGTGCCGGTGTACGTGCACGCCAAGGTCTGCGTCGTCGACGACACGTGGGCGAGCACCGGCTCGGACAACTTCAACCGGCGCTCATGGACGCACGACTCGGAGCTCACGGCGGTGGTGCTCGACGAGGACTACGCGCGCCGCCTCCGGCTCACGCTGGCTGCCGAGCACCTCGACCGGGCCGAGGACGTCGCCGCGCGCGGCCTGGAGGTCGCGATGGCGGACGTGGTCGACCCGGTCGGGATGTTCGACACCTACGCCGAGCACGCCGCGCGCCTCGACGCCTGGCACGCGGGCGGGCGGCTCGGGGTGCGACCGCCCGGCCGCCTGCGCCGCCTGCCGATGCCCGACCTCACGCCGGCGCAGCGGCGCTGGGCGCGGCTGCCGCTCGACGCGCTGCACGACCCGGACGGCCGGCCGCCGAGCCTGCGGAAGGCCGGCTCCTACTGACGCCTCAGCCGCGCGAGTCGCGCCAGGCGACCCACGGCGCGACGGTCGACAGGTCGTAGTCGGGGCCGGACAGCCCCACGGTGAACAGCGTGACGCCCGCGTCGACGAGCGCCTCGCCGACCTCGCTCGGCGGACGCGACACCGCGACGCTGCGCTCGACGAGGGACGCGGTGTCGCGGCCGACAGCGGCGCCGTGCTCGTCGAGGATCGCGCTCTTGCGCGTCAGCGTCTCGAGGTCGCCGAACGAGTGCCACGCGTCGGCGTGCTCCGCCACGACGCGCAGCGTCTTGCGCTCGCCGCCGCCGCCGATGAGCACCGGGATGTCGCGCGTGGGCCGCGGGTTCGACGCCGCCCAGCGGGCCTTGATGCGGGGCAGCGCGTCGGCGAGGTCCGCGATGCGGGTGCCGGGCGTGCCGAACTCGTAGCCGAACCGGTCGTAGTCCTTCTCGAACCAGCCCGCGCCGATCCCGAGGATCAGCCGGCCCCCGCTGATGTGGTCGACCGTCCGCGCCATGTCCGCGAGCAGCTCGGGGTTGCGGTAGGAGTTGCACGTGACGAGCGCGCCGATCTCGACGCGGCTCGTCTGCTCGGCCCACGCGCCGAGCATGGTCCAGCACTCGAAGTGCTTGCCGTCCGGGTCGCCCGAGAGCGGGAAGAAGTGGTCCCAGTTGAAGACGACGTCGACGCCGAGGTCCTCGGCGCGGCGGACCGCGTCCCGGAGCTGGGCGTACTCGGCGTGCTGCGGCTGGAGCTGGACGGCGATGCGGATCGGGCGGGTCATGCACCCACGCTAGGTGCCTCGCTGGCCCCGCCGCGCGTCGGGGTCGCGGCTCGGACACCGGCGCGGGACCGTAACGTCGACGGCTCGGGCGACCAATGAGAGACATGACCACTGGACCGCACCCCGACGTCGGGCGGATCGCCACCGACCCCGACGCGTTCGAGGACTTCTACCGCGAGCACCTCGCCACGGTGCAGCGGCTCGTCGCCCGCCGCGTCGCCGACCCCCATCTCGCCGCCGACCTGACGGCCGAGGTGTTCCTCGCCGCGGTCGACTGCGCCGGGCAGTACCGGCCGGACCGCGGCGTGCCGGCGGCGTGGCTCGCCGGCGTCGCACGCAACGTCGTCTCCGCCGAGTTCCGCCGGCAGTCGCGCGAGCGCGCCGCGGTCCGGCGGATCTCCGGCCGGCGCCTGCTCGACCCCGACTCGCTCGCCCGCATCGAGGAGCGCATCGACGCCGAGGCGGACGCCCGCCGGGTCTACACCGCGCTCGCGGCCCTGCCCCCGCGGGACCGGGCGCTCATGGAGCTCGTCGGCGTCGACGGGCTCTCCGTCACCGAAGCCGCCGCGGTCCTGGGCCTGCGCCCCGGCACCGCTCGCGTCCGCCTGCACCGCAGCCGCAGCCGGATCCACGCCCAGCTGCCCCTCCTCGTCCCTGGAGCCCTCTCATGAGCCTCGACACCTTCGAGCAGTCCCTGCTCGGCGAGCTGCGTCACCACGTGGCCGGCCGCCGCACCCGCGTCCGCCCCGCGCGGCGCACCGTCGCCCTCGTCGCGGGCGGGGTCGCCGCCACGGGCGCGACCGCGGTCGCCCTCGCGCTCGGCACGAGCGTCGCCGGGCCGGCCGCCGCGTTCGCGGTCGAGTCCCAGCCCGACGGCGACGTCGTCGTGACCGTCCACGACCTGTCGGACGCGTCCGGGCTCGAGCACGCGCTCGCGGCCAAGGGCGTCGACGCCGACGTGCGCTACGTCCCCGGGTTCACGCAGGACGAGGGGAGCGCGCGCCACGCCGGCGCCCCCGGAGCGGCGTGCGACATCGCGCTCGCGAAGGTCGACGGCGGCCTGCGGTTCACGCTCGGCGCGGCGCAGATCGCGTCGGGAGCCCGGCTGGACATCGTCACGAGCGGGTCGAGCCCGTCCGACGTCGGGTCGCCGGTCGAGGTGGCCTGGTCGGGCGGCTCCTGCTGATCCGGCGGACCCGCTGACGACCGGCGCCGAGCATCGGTCGTCAGCGGGTCGTGCCCGGTCCGGCGGCGCGCGCCTCGACCGCCCGGACCGTCGTGTCGAGCGACCGTTCGAGCAGGCGCCGCCCGAGCGTGGCCACGACCGCGCCGAGCAGGCGTCCCCGCAGGTTCTTGCCCTCGCGCACCACCACCGCGTCCAGCCGGGTGCCGCCGTCGGGCAGGGGCGTGAACGAGTACGTGTGGCTCGACCGGCCGCCCCACACGTTCGAGTCGGTCGTCGTCATGACGACGCGGCCGGGGTCGGACCAGTCGTAGCGCAGCCGCTCCCACACGCCGCTGCCGCCCTCGGTCACGTCCGCCGAGGTCGGCCCGCGCTCGTGCACGACGAGCGCGTCGTCGTGGCTGTTCGGGAAGAGCTCGCGGCGGCCCGGGCCGAAGTCGGTCAGCGCGGCCACGAGCTGCTGCGGCGTGGCGGTCGTCGTCCTGACGAAGTGCAGCGTGGTCATCCGCGCCTCCCGGTCGCCCGCCGCGCGACGGAGCGCGGTCCGCCCCGACCACGGCACAGCGTCCGGCTCGGTTCACCGGCGCGGGTCCGCGGCCCGGCGGCGCCTCGTCCGGCGCGACGCGGCGGTGCGGTCACGGCTGGTCCGACGTGCCGGGGTCGCGCGGCGCGTGCCGGTCGAGGAACGCGTAGACCTCGCGCGCGTCGACGCCGGGGAACGCGCCGGTCGGCAGCGCGGTGAACACCTGCTGGTGGATGCGCGCGCTCGGCCAGGACGCGTCGCGCCAGCGGTCCGCCGCGGCGGCCGGGGGGCGCCGGCAGCACGCCTCGTCGGGGCAGGTCGAGCTGTGGCGCACGGTCGTGTCGCGGCCCCGGAACCACTGCGCGGAGGCGAAGGGCACGCCGAGCGCGAGGGACATCTGCCCGGTCGACGTCGTCCCCGTCTGCGTCGAGCACCAGAACGTGCCGGCCGGGGTGTCGGTGTACTGGTACGACTCGACCGACCGGTCGCGGCTTGTCAGCGCGCGGCGCACGCCCCAGTGCCGGCACACGAGCTGGCCCTCGATCGCACCCGTGACGTCGGTCGGCAGCGGCAGCCCGTCGTTGGCGTACGCCCGGTAGATGGCGCCGTCGCCGTTGATGCGGACGAAGTGCACCGGGATGGCGAGGTGGTGCGTCGCCAGCGAGGTGAACCGCTGCGCGGCCGCCTCGTGCGTGACGCCGAACGCGTCGCGCAGGTCCTCGATCGCGAGGTCCTTGGACTTCTTGTGCTGCTGGAGGTGCGCGACGACGGCCTGCTCGGGCATGAGCGCGCACGACGCGAAGTACGTGATCTCCATGCGCTGGCGCAGGAAGTCCTCGTACGACGTCGGCCGTTCGTGGCCGAGCACGCGGTGCGCGATCGCCTGCAGCGCGAGCGAGCGCAGCCCGTGGCCGCCGGGGGTCGAGGCCGGCGGCAGGTAGATGCGGCCGTGGGCCAGGTCGGTGACGGTGCGCGTCGAGGACGGCAGGTCGTCGACGTGGATGATCGTGAAGCCGAGCTGCTCGGCCATGCGCGAGACCGCGCGGTGGGTGAGGGCGCCGCCCGTGTAGCCGGCCTTGCGTGCGAGCTGCTCCGCGACCCGCTCGATCTCCGGGAGGTAGTTGTCGCGCGCCTGGCGTTCGAGCCGGATCTGGGTGTTGGCGCGGCGCGCCTCCTCGGGCGTCGCGACCGCCTCGACGTCGCGGCGCTGCAGCTCCTCGTGGAGGCCCACGAGCTGCTCGAGCACCGGCAGGGGCAGCTGGCGGCCGGGGCGCACGGTCGGCAGCGCGAGGCGCTCGAAGCCGGCGAACCGCTGCGCGCGGTCGAGCGCGATCTCCAGGGCGGCCCGGCGCGACGGCGGCTCGGTGTCGAGCAGGTCGGCGACGGTGACGTCGAGGGCGTCCGCGAGGCCGCGCAGCAGGGCGAGGCGGGGCTCCCGGCGGCCGTTCTCGACGAGCGAGAGCAGGCTGGGCGTGACTCCGACGCGGTGGCCGAGGGCCTCGAGCGTCAGCCCGCGGCCCGTCCGCAGGTGCCGGACCCGGCGGCCGAGCGTGAGCGAGTCGTGCGGGGCGCCCGCGTCGTCGCGCGCACTGTCCTGAGCCGCCATGGACATGACGATACGTCAAGAACTGCGTTCTTTGACACGCGTGCCGCTCAGCAAGGCGTGTCGAGTTGACGAGACGATGTCAAAGGAGCGCGGTCCGGCACAGGGCCCGCGCCACGAGGGAGAACCCGTCATGACCACTCTGGCCGACCGGCCCACGACCGCCGCCCGTACCACGCTCGCCGACGTCACGCACATCGCCGCGACCGGCGACGTGCACGCATGGGTCGAGGCGGTCGCCGCGCTCACCGAGCCCGCCGACGTCGTGTGGTGCGACGGCTCCGACGAGCAGCGCCGGGCGCTCGTCGCCCGCATGGTCGACGCCGGGACGCTGCTGCCCCTCGACCCCGCACTGCGGCCGGGCTCGTACCTGGCGCGGTCGGACCCCGCCGACGTGGCGCGCGTCGAGGCGCGCACCTTCATCTGCTCGCGCGACCGCGCCGACGCGGGCCCGACGAACAACTGGGTCGAGCCGGACGCGATGCGTCGCGAGCTCGACACCGTCTTCGCGGGCAGCATGCGCGGCCGCACGATGTACGTGGTGCCGTTCTCGATGGGCCCGGTCGGCGGCCCGCTCTCGCAGCTCGGCGTGGAGGTGACGGACTCTCCGTACGTCGTCGTGAGCATGGGCGTCATGACGCGGGTGTCGCGCGTGGTGCTCGACCTCGTCGAGTCGGGTGCCCCGTGGGTGCCGGCGGTGCACTCGGTCGGCGCGCCGCTCGTCGACGCGGCGGGGGAGCGCCGCCCGGACGTCGCGTGGCCGTGCAACGAGACGAAGTACGTCTCGCACTTCCCCGAGACCCGCGAGATCTGGTCGTTCGGCTCGGGTTACGGCGGCAACGCGCTGCTCGGCAAGAAGTGCTTCGCGCTGCGCATCGCGTCGGTGATGGGCCGTGACGAGGGCTGGCTCGCGGAGCACATGCTGCTGATCCGCGTCACGTCGCCGCAGGGTCGCCGCTACCACCTCGCGGCCGCGTTCCCGTCGGCGTGCGGCAAGACGAACCTCGCGATGCTGCAGCCGACGCTGCCCGGGTGGCGCGTCGAGACGATCGGCGACGACATCGCGTGGCTGCGCCCCGGCCCCGACGGCACGCTGCGCGCGATCAACCCCGAGGCGGGCTTCTTCGGCGTGGCGCCGGGCACCGGCGTGACGACCAACCCGGCGGCGATCGCGACCTTGGCGCGCGACACGATCTTCACCAACGTCGCGCTGACGCCCGAGGGCGACGTCTGGTGGGAGGGCCTGACGCCCGAGCCGCCCGCGCACCTGACGGACTGGACGGGCCTGCCGTGGACGCCCGCGGACGGCCGCCCCGCGGCGCACCCCAACTCGCGGTTCACGGTCGCCGCGGCGCAGTGCCCCACGATCGCCGACGGCTGGGACGACCCGGAGGGCGTGCCGCTCGACGCGATCGTGTTCGGCGGCCGGCGCGCGACCAACGTGCCGCTCGTCGCGCAGGCGCAAGGCTGGGAGCACGGAGTGTTCATGGGCGCGACGATCTCGTCCGAGCGCACCGCGGCGGCCGAGGGGCTGGTCGGCGAGCTGCGCCGCGACCCATTCGCGATGCTGCCGTTCTGCGGGTACGACATGGCGGACCACTGGGCGCACTGGCTGCGCGTGGGCGCGGCGCTCGACCCGGACAAGCGCCCGCTCGTGTTCGGCGTGAACTGGTTCCGGAAGGACGACGAGGGCCGGTTCCTCTGGCCGGGGTTCGGCGAGAACGCGCGCGTGCTCGCGTGGATGGTCGACCAGCTCGACCGCGCCCGCGGGCTGCGCACCGACGCCGGCGCGGTGGTGAGCCCCGTCGGCCTGCTGCCGGCAGCCGGTGCGCTCGACGTGGACGGGCTCGACCTGCCCGAGGGGGCGCTCGAGCAGCTGCTCGACGTCGACCCCGACTCGTGGCTGCGCGAGGCCGACCTGACGGAGGAGTTCTTCGCGACGTTCGGCGACCGCGTGCCGGCCGCGCTGCGCGCGCGGCTGGCTCATCTGCGCGAGGCGCTCGAGCGCAGCCGCTGACGGCGTGCGTCGTCGCGCGGTTGGCGTCAGGCGGTCGCGTCAGGCGGTCGCGGACGCCAGCACGTCGTCGCGGACGGCGCGCCGCAGGATCTTGCCGAGGATCGACCGCGGCAGCTCGGGCACGACCACGAGCGCGCGCGGCACCGCGTAGCCCGCGATCCGCTGCTGGCACCACGCGCGCACGGCCGCGAGGTCGACGTGCGCGGAGTCGACGCCGTCGTCGAGCACCACCGCGGCCACGACCTTCTCGCCGAGGTCTCCGCCGGGGACGCCCACGACCGCGACGTCGCGGACGCCGGGCATCTCGCGCAGCTGGTCCTCGACCTGCGAGGGGTACACCTTGAAGCCGCCCGTGACGATGACCTCCTTGATCCGGTCGACGAGCACGACGTAGCCCCGCTCGTCGATCCGCACGAGGTCGCCGGTGCGCAGCCAGCCACCGTCGAGCAGCTGCTCGGCGGTCTCGTCGGGGCGCTGCCAGTACCCGGCGAACACCTGCGGCCCGCGCACGAGCAGCTCGCCGGTCGCGCCGGCGGGCACGTCGCGCATCGGGTCCTGCGGGTCGACGACGCGGACGTCCGTCCCGGGGAACGGCAGCCCGAGCGCGCCGGGGCGGCGGTCGGCCGAGAGCGGTCCGCCGAGCACGACGGGAGCGGTCTCCGTCATGCCGTAGCCCTCGACCGCGAGGCCGCCCGTCACGCGCTCCCAGCGCGCCGCCACCTCGGCGGGCAGCGCCATGCCGCCCGAGAAGGCGAACCGGAACGAGCTCAGGTCGTGGCGCGGGTCCGCCTCCGCGGCGGCCGCCAGGCGGTCGAGCATCGGCGGCACCGCGGGCAGGAACGTGCCCGGCCGGCGGCGCTGCGCCGCGAGCACCTGGTCGACGTCGAACCGCGGGAACGGCACGATCGTCGCGGCGATCCGCAGGCCGTAGAGCAGGCAGAGCGTCAGCCCGAACGCGTGGAAGAACGGCAGCGCGGCGTAGACGGTCTCGGTGCCCTCGGCGGCGCCGGTCCACGCCTGACCCTGCACCGTGTTCGCGACGAGGTTGCGGTGCCGCAGCGCCGCGCCCTTCGGGGTGCCGGTGGTGCCGCCGGTGAACTGCACGAGCGCGAGGTCGTCCGCCACCGGTCGCGGGTGCTCCTCGGGCACGGGCGTGGCGGCCGCGACGAGCCGGTGCCACCGCGGGAGCGACGCGGGGACGGTGGCGCGCATCGCGGCGCGGGCGCGCCGGGCGGCGGGCAGCGGGAGACGCAGCAGGGCGCGGGAGCGGCGCGGGAGGTCCCGCGTCAGGTCGACGGCGACGACGGTCCGCAGCGCGGTGCCCGGCGCGGCCTCGAGCACGGCGGCGGCCGTCTTCTCCCAGACCACCGCGACGCCTGCGCCGCTGTCCGCGAGCTGGTGCCGCAGCTCGGCCGCCCCGTAGGTCGGGTTGTGCTCGACGACGACCGCGCCGAGGCGCAGCACCGCGAGGAAGGCGACGACGTGCGACGTGCAGTTGGGCAGCGCGATCGCGACGCGGTCGCCGTGGCGGACGCCCAGGTCGTGCAGCGCCCGCGCGCCGCGGGCCACCTGGTCCGCGAGCTCGGCGTACGTGCTCGTGGCGCCGAGGAAGTCGACGGCGACGCGGGCCGGATGACGCGCGGCGGCGCGGTCGAGCGACGCGGTCAGGGGCTCGTCGGGGACGTCGACGTCGTGCGGGACGCCCGGCGCGTACGAGGCCAGCCACGGCCGGTCGATGCTCATTACCGGAGAGTAACTTACGGGACCGTAGGTTAGGCGGGACCTCCGGTCGGGGGTGGGCCGGCGAGCTCGGCAGGCGCTCTCGGGCGAGCCTGGGCGGCGCTCGGGACGCGTGCCGAGAGACGACCGCTGCCGACGGCCCCGCGCGCCGACGTCGGCAGCCCCTAGGGTGGCGCGCATGGTGGACGAGCCGACCGATGTCGTGGCGCCGGTGCTGGGCCGGGCCGCCCGGACGGTCGGCGTCGTCATCGGGCTCGTCACGCTCGCGGCGGGTGGCGTCGCGGTGTTCGCCACCGACAACGAGGTGGGTTCGGCGGCGCTGGTGACGGCCGGTGCCGTCGTGCTCGGCCTCGCGGTGTTCGGCAACCGGGTGCGGGCGTTCGAGGTCGCCGGCGTGCGGCTCGAGCTGCTCCGGCAGGCCGCCGACGTGCGGCAGGAGGCGGAGCAGGCGCGCGCGTCCGGCGAGGTCGGCCGGGCCGAGCAGCTCGAGAACCACGCGCAGAGCCTGCTGATGGCGGCCGGCCTCGTCGGCTCACGGTACGAGCGCCTGCGCGCGACCGAGCCGCCCGGCTGGGGCCGCACGTCGCGCATGGAGCAGGTGCTGCGCGACGCGCGCGACCTCGACACCGAGCGGCTCGAGCCCGCCGACGTCGAGGGCATCTTCGACACCGGCACCGACGGGAACCGGATCTTCGCGCTCGCCCTGATCGAGCGCAGCCCGCGGCTCGCGACCGCCGACGTGCTCGTGGACGCGATCGCGCACAGCCGCTCGGCGTTCGAGCAGTACCACGCGCTCGTCGCCGCGGAGCGTGCCCTCCACCACCTCTCGGCCGACGGGCGCTCCCGCGTGCGCGAGGCCGTCGAGTCCGTGCTCGACGGGCCGCTGGGCGAGAGCTCGTCCGACCGGCGCACCGTCGCCCGGCGGGTCGCCGCACGGCTCGCGCAGGCCGACCGGGACTGACCGCCGTCCGCACACGCTCGCGCGGCCGACGGGGACCGATCTCCGCCAGCGTCACTCGGGCCAGGAGGCGTGGACCAGCACCGACCTCCTCTCGACCGCAACCCCGGCCGCGACCTCGCCGACCGCGTGCCACGAGCGGTCGGAGCGCACCATCGCGACCGACGTGCCCAGGGTGGGCAGCACCCGCTCGATGACGTCGTCGACGTCGTCCGACCGCAGCACGCGGAACTCGCCACCCCACTCGGGCCGCCACAGCGGGTTGAGGTAGAGGACGTGCGTCGCCCGGCGCACCGGTCGGTCCGTGTGCGGCGCGAGCGAGCAGCCGGGCGGGTACCGGCACAGGCTCGCGTCGATCCGCAGGCCCGTCAGGTCGAGCCCGACCAGGTCGCCGAACGCGCGCCGGTGCTCCGGTGAGGCGAGCCACGACGCGAGGTCCCGCCACGCCGGCGAGAGCGTCGCCGTCGAGGAGTGCACGGTCCCCGCGACGACGAGCGAGCGGACCGAGAAGAGCTTCGCGCTCGTCCCGGCGACGCGGAAGCCCTCCGTGGGGAACTCGGCGGCGAGCCGGTGCGCCAGCTCGTCGTCGAGGAACCCCGTGACGACCGCCCAGGTGAACGGCTCGTGGTGGACGGCGGCGGAGCGGGCGCCCGCCGTCGTGGTCACGGCCCCTCGAGATGCCCGCCCGGCGCGCCGCCGAGCTCCCGGATCGCCGCGGCGCGCTGGTCGGCCGTCAGGTTCTTGGCCACCTGGGAGATGAGCCGTACGCCGAGCTCGCCGCGGTCGGCGTGGCCGACGCTCGTGAGGTGCCCGACGAGGACGTCGACCACGTCGGTGTAGATGTTCTGCAGGACGCGGCCCAGCTCGCCGAAGTCGCCGGTCTCCGAGTGGTCGGGGACCTCGGAGTGGTCCGGTGTCTCGGAGTGGTCCGGTGTCTCGGAGTGGTCCGGTGTCTCGGAGTGGTCGGGGGTCTCGGAGTGGTCCGGCGTCTCGGAGTGGTCCGGTGTCTCGGAGTGGTCAGGGGTCTCCGAGTGGTCGGGCACTTCGGAGTGGTCGGGCACTTCGGAGTGGTCGGGGACTTCGGAGTGGTCGGGGACTTCGGAGTGGTCCGGTACCTCGGAGTGGTCGGGGACTTCGGAGTGGTCGGGGACTTCGGAGTGGTCGGGGACCTCGGAGTGGTCGGGCACCTCGGAGTGGTCGGGCACCTCGGAGTGGTCCGGGACCTCCGAGTGGTCGGGGACTTCGGAATGGTCGGGGACCTCGGAGTGGTCGGGCACTTCGGAGTGGTCCGGCACGTCGGAGTGGTCGGCGACCTCGGAGTGGTCCGGGCTCTCCGCCAGCTCGATCCGTTCGGACAGCTCGCCGATCCCCGACACCTGCGGCTGGTGCTCCGCGGGCCGGTTCACCGCCGCGCTGGCCGGCTGTGCGGCGCCCGGCCCTCCGGCGAACAGCGGCGGCACCTTGGGCTCGTCACCTCTCGGCTCGTCAGTCATCACGCTCGACCTCCCCCTCTTCGGCTGTTTCCGCGTATCGCAGTGCTTTCACGAGTGCCTGCATGGCGTGGCTGACGAAGTCGATCCGCACGCCGCTCGTCGTCAGGGACGGGCGGACCGCCCCGAGGGCGCGGCCGGGGTCCGCCATGCAGTAGGTGTCCTCGTCGCGGACCACGAGGCGATCCACGAACCGGAAGCCCTGGCGCCACCGCCGCATGTACAGCGCGGCGCGCGCGCGGTCGCCGTCGAGCAGGCACAGGCGCGCGGCGTCGGCGACGCCCTCGAGCACGAACGCCGTGTGGAAGCCCGGCCCGGTCACGTCGAGGTCGGTGAGGAACGCGCCCGTGCCGCGGTGCTGGAGCGGCAGCGCCCAGTCGACGACCTCGCGGACGAATGCGGCGGTGCCGTCGGGCGCGTGGCCCGTCGCGGCGACCCGGAACCAGGCCTGCGGGTGCCAGCCGACCATGCCCCACGGGTGCAGCAGGTCGAAGCGGCGCCGGTACCAGGCCAGCTGCGCCGTCAGGTCGGGCAGCTCGTCGGGGACGGCCGCGGCGGCGAGCAGGGCGAGGCCGGGCAGGAAGTCGTGCTCGGCGGTCCAGCGCCGGCGTCGCTCGGGGTCGATCCGGCCGTCGGGCCGCAGCAGGCCGACGAGCCCGCGGTGCACGGCGCGCACCCGGTCGTCGCCGAGCAGTCCGTCGCCGAGCGCGGCCGCCCCGAGCACCAGCTCCGCGTCGGCGCTCGTGCCGGGGGTCAGGCCGGGCAGTGCGACGCGCGACCGCCCCCCGATCGGCTCGACGGATCGCAGCGCGGTGCTGAGCCCGTGCGCCGCGGCGGCGCGCAGGTCGTCGCGGCCCAGCACGTCGGCGGCGTCGGCGAGCGCAGTCAGCGCATGGAGGGCGCGGCCGGCGGTGCCTCGGGTCGTGGTCCGGCCCGTCACCGGCTGGTAGGCGTAGGCCGGGAGACCGTCGGGTCCGAGCTGCCCGATCACGTAGCCCGCGAGGAGCGCGAGCGTCGACCGGATCGTCGCGACGTCGACCCGGGGCGCGTCGCGCACCGGGTAGCCCGAGACGACGGGCCAGACGCGGTCCTCGCGGCGGAGCCAGGACGCGGTGCGGAAGGTGCTCCAGGACGCGGTGCCGCCGTCGATGCGGGCCTTGGCGAGCAGCTGGCGGGCGAGCTGCGGCTTCGACCAGTCGTGGTGGACGGGCACCTGCGCGAGCAGCAGGCCCGCCCGGTCGCCGTGCTGCGCCGCCACGGTGTCGTGGCCCGGCCGCACCTTGACGAGTGCGCGCTCGAGGTCGGCGGTGACGCCGAGCAGCTCCTGGTCACGCAGGATCGAGACGCAGATCGACGGTGGCACCTGCGCGGCGTCCCGCACCGCCGTGAAACGCGGGTCCGTCGCCGCGCGGCGCGTCGCGCGTACGAGGCACTCGTCGAGGCTGCCCTGCGAGGACACGCAGCAGCCCAGGACGCCGCCCGCGTAGAGCGTGACGCCGACGCCGCGCACCGGGTCCGGCACGAGCTCGTCCGGGACGGGCGGGCCGACGGGCTCACGGCCCGCGCGGAACGCGTCGAGCACGTCGCGCGCGCGCGTCGTCAGGGCCTCGCCGGTCGCGAGGGGGAGCCGCTCCTGCGCGTCGTCGCTCGAGCCGTAGGGGAGCCAGCTCTCGCCCGGCTCGACGACCTTCCTCACGGTGTGCACGAACACCTGGTGCGGCTCCGTGCGGCCCAGCCGTGCGTTGCGGAACGCGGCGTGCCGGTACTGCTGGATCTCGCTCGTGAACACCTCGGTGTGCGGCAGGGCGCCGCCGACCTTGCCCGGCTGCGCGAGGCTCTGCACGACGACGCCGAGCCGCCCGAAGTCGAGGTCGCGCGGCGCCACGGGCTGCAGCGGGCCGAGGAACGAGACGCCGACCTTGAGGTCGTCCAGCCCGTGCGCGCGCACCGCGCGGCCGGCCGCGCCGGCCAGCGTGCGCGCCGTGGCGAGCACGACGTCGCGCGCCGGGTCCGCCAGCGCCGGGTCGAAGTGCCAGAAGCCGCTGCGCGCCAGCCGCGCGTCGGTGCGGCGGTCGCGGAAGCTCACGTAGACGCCGCCGCGGCCGTCGTAGTCGGCGTCGAGCGCGGCCGGCGGCCGCAGGGTGCGCCCGCTGCGCAGCAGCTCGTCGGCGACCTCGCGTGCGAGCACCGCGGGGTGCAGGCCGCCGGTCGCCTGCGCGTCCGCCCAGGTCACCGCCACGCACGCGTGGTCGTGCACGTGGTCCGCGAGCGGCATGCCGACGTCCCGCCAGATGTCGAGCACCGTCTCGACCCGGTAGCCCTGCGCGCGCACCTGTTCGATGCCGCCCCGCCACGGGAACGCGACGAGCGCGACGGCGCCCTCGACCTCGAACCCCTCGGCCTCGAGCGCCTCGATCCCGGTGCGCACCGACGTGCCCGAGCTGATCGAGTCGTCGACCACGACGACGGGCCGCGTGCGGTCCAGGTCACCCTCGACGCGCCGCCCCGAGCCGTGCGCCTTGCGCGTCTCGCGGATGCAGCCGCCGACGAGCTCGCCGCGCGCATGGAGCACGCAGTCGGCGACCAGCGGGATCGCGGTGTAGCCGATGCTGACGACCTGGCGCGCCTCGAAGGTGCGGAGCACGGGCAGCATCGCGGCCGCCGCCGCGGCGCCGCCGTCGCCCGAGAGCGTGAGGGGGTACGTGTAGAGCATCCAGTCCGCGCGGACGCCGTCCCGGCCGAGCACGGGCGCGCCCGGTGTCGACCACAGGATCCCGCGGTCGTGAACCAGCTGGGCGAGGGTGGCGTCGGCCCTCGGGAGAGCCCGCGGGCCGGTGCGCAGGGTCTCGGGCACCGGTGCCTCCGAGCGTGCGACAGGTCAGAAGAACGATCCTCCGCGGCGTGGGGGCCGTCCAGGGCTCGGGCGGCAGACGGCGTCGCGACGCGCGCGCCGAGGCGTCTCACAGGCGGCTGGGGTGCGGGGATACCGACTGGTGGCCACTGGCCGTCCACGGTGCGTGCACCGAAATGTCCGGATTTCACCCTCGTCACGGGGGTGTGACCGCCGCCACACTGGTCCGGGTTGTGTGGGGCACACGCACGAACGAGCAGGGGGGCTCGCGGATGCCGGGCGAGAACTGGTTCCTGAGCTACTCCGACCCGACGGGCGCCGGCCCTGCGGACCTCGTCGGGCTGCCCTGGGGATCGGGCACCGAGTACGCGCGGCGCGTGACGACGGGCGCCGCCCAGCCGTTCGACGCCGGCTGCCAGGTCGAGCCGATCCTCGGCGGGTTCTGGGCCATGAGCGCCATCCGCGACTCGCTCGTCGCGTGCCTCACCGCGGCGAGGACCGCCAAGAAGCCGCCGGGCCAGAACGGGCTCGTGTACATCGCGGGCTGGCGGCTGAACCCGCTGCGCGACCTCTCGGTGCAGAACTCGTGGCGCACGTCGTCGTGGTGGGACGCCTCGGGACGAGCGCCGGTCCAGGCGGACAAGTCCGACGAGACGGTGCTCGGCCTGCTGCTCAAGCTCATCGACGCGGGCGTCCTCGTCCGGGTCATGGTCTGGATGCCGACGTGGGCGGCCGACAAGGCGGACCCCGCGCACAGCCGCGACCACGTCTTCCTCGCGCGGGCCGTCGACGTGGCGAACGGCATCGCCAAGCGGCGGCTCGGCACGACGCGGGACATCGGCGTGGTGTGCCTCGACGCTCGGGTCGCGGACCAGGTGATGGTCGTGGCGACCCACCACCAGAAGATGTGCGTCATCCGGACGGCCGACGACGCGGTGCCCCCGGTGGCCTACGTGGGCGGCGTCGACCTCGCGTTCACGCGGCGCGACGCGCCGAAGGACCCCGCGACCGCGACCCAGCCGCCCACCGGCTGGTACGACGGCGACTGGGAGTCCGGCACGAGCGTCGGCCCCGAGAACGGGCAGACGCCGGCGGGCATCCCGCGCCTGCAGGACGCGTGGCCGTTCGGCGACGGCTCGCTGGACCACGAGTACGTCACGGCCGTCGGCGCGCTGGTGAGGCCGACCGAGAAGAAGGAGTCGGACCTCGACGTCCCGGTGTACGGCGAGTCCGCGCAGAAGTGGCACGACCAGCACCTGCGGCTGCACGGACCGGTCGTGTCGACCGTCCAGCAGCAGTTCTGCGAGCGCTGGGTCGACGACGGCTGGGTCGGCGAGGTGTCCCGCTCGCCCGCGCCGTGCCAGCAGGCGATCGAGCAGGGGCAGGCCGTGTTCTCGACCAAGGCCGCCTACTCGGCCAAGGACGACGTGCGGATGGGCGGCAACGTCATCGTCCCGCTGGACCCCGTCGACCCGGTCGGGCCGGTGGCGGGCGCCACGAGCAAGGTCCAGCTGTGGCGCACCATCCCGGCGCGGCCGCGCGGCGGGTCGGGGCTGTTCGTGCACGGCGAGTACACCGTGCTGGCCGGCTACGCCCGGGCGATGGCCGCCGCGCAGAAGCTCGTCTTCATCACGGACCAGTACTTCTGGAGCATCCCCACCGCGCGCCTCCTCAACGACCACGTGACGCGCAACGGCGACCTCGGTGTCGTCATCGTGCTGCCGCCCCACGCCGACGGCAGCAACGCCTGGTACCTCAGCCTCGCGAACGCGCAGCACAAGGCGCGGGCCAACGCGTTCGAGGCGCTCGCGGACGGCCTGACGGACGACCAGCTGCGCCAGATCGTCGTGCTCAACGCCTGGGACTCGGCGGTCGGCCAGAACCGCGGCGTCTACGTGCACGCCAAGTCCCACGTGTACGACGGGCAGCTGCTCGTGTGCGGGTCGGCGAACATCAACCGGCGGTCGCTGACGGGCGACTCGGAGATCGCGCTCGCCGTCTCGGACCCGGCCGTCGCGACCCAGCACCTCCGGAACGTCGTGGGACTCCTGACGGGCGGCGCGGCGTGGCCGGAGGTCTCCGGCAGCGGCGCGTACGACCCCGCCCGGGACCCCGGCACGACGCTCGTCGAGAACCTGCGGGCGCACCCGCCGAGGAACGCGACGTTCGACCCGCAGTGGGACCACCTCGGCGACACCGACTGGCGCCTGCCGAACGGCGTCCTGCGGTCGACGACGCAGCTCCCGGGCGCGTTCGGCACGGTCTACAACCACGTGATGGAGAGCTGCTCGCTCGAGAACGGCGCGATCGAGCGCGGGCGGAGCACGCTCGCCGACGTCACGCGCGCCGTCGAGCGGACGGCGCGGTTCGAGCGCATCGGGCGGTCGCCCGGGCTCGCCGTCCGGGCGGACGAGTCGGACCTCGCGGAGGTGCCGGGATGAGCGCGGCCGGGACTCTCGCGCCCGTCATCAAGGCGACGGCGGCAGCAGCTGCCGGGCTCGGGGAGCTGCTGGGCGACGTCGAGGACTTCGGCGACCTGCTCGCGGCGGTCGGGTGCGCGCTCGGCCCGGGCGTCGAGCTCGACCTGCAGCTCCTCGAGCCGAAGCTCGGCTCGCTGCGCGACGCACTCGGGTCGCTGGCGACCGCCTCAGGCGGGCTGGACCCCGAGGCGGACGACGAGGAGCTGGTGGGCCAGCTCGCGGTGGTCGCCACCGCGTTCGCCGCGGTGACGGCGGCCGTGGCGGCGCTCGCGACGACCCCGCTGCCGGGCGGCCTGCCCGAGCCGCTCGACGACCCGCAGACGTGGGTGGCGATCGCGGAGCGCGGCCTCGGGTTCGTCGTGCGCGCCCAGCTGGCCGAGCGGGCCCCGCAGGCGCTCGCGATCCTCGAGCTGCTCGGCGTCGCCGACCCCGGCGACTTCGACGACACGGGCGCGGTCGTCACGCGGCCGGCGACGCTGCACTGGGACCTCGTGCCGCGGCTCCTGTCCGACCCCGTCGGGGTGCTCGGTGACGCGTACGGGTGGGGCGACCTGCTCGACCAGCGGCGGCTGCTGCAGACGATCGCGGGCCTCGCGCACGCGTTCGGGCTGTCGCCCGCCGCGGACGGGCGGGACGCGATCCTGCAGATGTTCTGGACGCCGCCAGCCGCGGGGAGCGACAGTCTCGACGTCGGCGCGGTGACGCTGCCGCTCGTGACGCTCGACGCGTCCTCGGCCGTGCCCGTCCAGAGCGTCGTCGAGCTCGTCGCGTTCGGTGTGCCGGGCGCCGCCGGTGGCCCCGACGTCCGCGGTCTGGGTCTCGGCGTCGTCGCCGATGCCGCGCTGAGCACGTCGATCGCGCTCGCCGACGCCGTCAGCCTCGCGATCGCCGGCGACGTGCAGGCCGGCGTGGGTCTCGCGCTGACGCCCGACGGCGTCTCGTTCGGGAGCGCCGGCGGGGGAGCCGCGGCCGGCGGGTCCCTCACGCTCACGCTGACCGCGCGGCCGCAGCCGGCGTGGGCGTTCGGCGACCCGCAGGGCACGCGGTTCGAGACGTCGCGGCTCGAGATCTCGGTGACCGCGAAGGCCGCGGTGTCGTCGGCGCACGGCGTCGAGGACCCGAGCGTCGTGGTGCGCGTCGAGGGCGACTTCGCCGTGAACCTGGACCTCTCGTCGGGCGACGGTTTCGTCACGACGCTGCTCGGCGACGAGCCGCAGCGCATGGCGTTCACCGCGGGCGTCGAGTGGTCGTCGGCCACCGGGCTGCGGTTCCTCGGCGGACCGGCGGGCGGCGGGGCCGGTGCTCCGCTGCTCGCGACGACGCTGCCGCTCGACCTCGACGTCGCCGGCGTCCTGCACCTGTCGAGCCTCGCGCTCGAGGCGGGCGCCGCGGGTCAGGGCGCGGCGCTCCGGGCGCTCGCGAGCGGCGGCCTCGACCTCGGTCCCGTGCACGTCGTGTTTCGCCGGATCGGCGTCGCGCTGCAGATCGCGGCGCCGCCTGACGGCACGGGCAACCTCGGGCCGCTCGACGTGTCGCTCGGCCTCGCGGGTCCCGAGGCGCTCGGGCTGAGCATCGACGCGGCCGCGATCAGCGGCGGCGGCTACCTCGAGATCGACACCGTGCACGGCCGGTACGTCGGGATCGCGCAGCTCACGCTCGTCGACGTCGTCTCCGTGACCGCGATCGGCATCGTCACCACGCAGATGCCCGACGGCAGCCCCGGATTCTCGTTGCTCCTGCTCATCACCGCGCAGGGGTTCACGCCCGTCCAGCTCGGCATGGGGTTCGCGCTCACGGGCATCGGCGGTCTCGTCGCGCTCAACCGGACCGTCGACGCGGACAAGGTCCGTGGCGGGCTCAGCGACGGGATCCTCGACTCGGTGCTGTTCGTCCAGGACCCGGTGGCGAACGCGGACCGCGTCATCACGACGCTCGACTCGATCTTCCCGATCGCGCGCGACCGGCTCGTCGTCGGCCCGCTCGCGGAGATCTCGTGGGGCACGCCCGCGATCGTCAAGCTGCGCCTCGCGGTGCTGCTCGACCTGCCGATGCCGATCCGCGCGGTGATCCTCGCGGCGCTGTCCGTGACGCTGCCCGACCCCGAGACGCCGGCCGTCGAGCTGCACGTCGACGCGATCGGGGTGCTCGACCTCGGTCGGAGCCAGCTCGCGCTCGACGCGTCGCTGCACGACTCGCGGGTGCTGTCGTTCACGCTCACCGGCGACCTCGCGCTGCGGCTCGACTGGGGGCAGAACCCCGGGTTCCTGCTGTCGGCCGGGGGCTTCCACCCGCGGTTCACGCCGCCCGCGGGGCTGCGCCCGCTCAGACGGCTCGCGCTGCAGCTGACCAGCGGCAAGAACCCGCAGGTGCGGTTCGAGGCCTACCTCGCCGTCACGTCGAACACCTTGCAGATGGGTGCGAAGGCGTCCGTCGCGCTCGACGTCGGGGGGTTCAGCATCACGGGCGGCGGGTCGTTCGACGCGCTGCTGCAGTGGTCGCCGTTCCACCTCGAGGTCGACCTGGCCGCGTGGGTCAAGATCAGCGCCGGCGGCACGACGCTCCTCTCGCTGTCGCTCGCGCTGACGGTCACCGGACCCGCGCCGTGGCACCTGACGGGGACCGCGTCGTTCAGCATCCTGTTCCTCAGCGCGTCGGTGTCGGTCGACCTCACGCTCGGCTCGTCGGCCGCCGCGACCACGCCCGTGGCTGCCGTCGACGTCGGCGGGCTGCTCTGGGACGCGGTGAGCCCGGCGAGCGCGTGGGAGGCGGTGCTGCCTGCCGCGGTGTCGCCGGGCGCAGTCCTCGCGATCGGCCCCGTGAGCGCAGGCCGCGTCGTCGCGCACCCGCTCGCCACGGTGTCGGTCCGGCAGAAGGTCGCACCGCTCGGCGTCGCCGTCAGCCACGTCGGGGCGCACCTGACGACCAACGGCACGGAGACGTACGCGCTGACGCTGACCGGGCCCGCGGGCACGACGTCTCGGCCGCTCACCGACCTGTTCGCGCGCTCGCAGTACGCGACGGTGGCCGACGAGCAGAAGCTCGCGGCGCCGTCGTTCGAGCCCTTCACCTCGGGCGTCGAGCTCGCGCCGGAGCACGCCACCAGCTCGGGCCCCTCGGTGCCGTGCCTGGCGGTCGTCGACACGCTCGACGTCACCGCGCTCGACTCGCCACCCGTGTCCGGGCAGCCGGCGCCCGCGCTCGTCCCCGTCGCCGGAGGTGGCGCGTGAGCAACGCACGCACGTTCTGGTCGTGGCACCGGCGGGGCCTCGGCAGCGCGCTCGCGGGTGCGCCGGCGTCGGGGTCGCGCGCCCAGCTCCCGGCCCGCCTCGCGCTCGGCACTGCCCACGCGGCGGACGTCCCTGTCGACCTGCTCGGCCCGGGCGACGTGAGCGGTGTCGAGGCCGCGCAGGTCGTGCGGTCCGAGCCCGCCGACGGCGCCTCCGGGTTCCCCCCGTCCGAGCTCGCGTACCTCGAGCTGAGGGACGCCGACCTGCCGTGGCGGTTCAGCCCGCTCGGCCCGACGACCGCCAGCCTGCCCGACCCCGAGCAGACGGCGCCCGCGGCCGCGCAGCAGCGCGTGCAGCCGTGGCTCGCGCTCGTCGTCGTCACGGCCGCCGACGCCGAGGTGTCGTCGGGCTCCGACGGTCTGCGCACCCTCACGTGCGACGCCGCCGACCTGCCGCCGTCGGGGGAGACGTGGGCGTGGGCGCACGTGCAGCTCGTCGGCACGCCGGCCGGTCCGACCGGCGACGCGCTGTCCGACCCTGACCAGGCGTTCGCGCGGCTCGTCTGCCCGACGCGGCTCGTGGCCGACCAGCAGTACGTCGCCGCGCTCGTCCCGACCTTCGCCGCGAGCCTGGCCGCCGTCGGCCTGCCGCTGCACCCGGGTGCCGGGCCGCTCGACGCCGCGTGGCCGGCCACGGGTCCCGTGACGCTGCCCGCGTACCACGTGTGGTCGTTCGGCACGGGCGATCCCGGCACGTTCGAGACGCTCGCGCGCCGGCTGCGGCCGCGGGGTGCCCCCGCCGCGGCGAGCGGCGTGCCGCTGCGGCTCGACGGCGCCGGCTGGGGTGCCACCGCCCCCGCGGGCCGGACCGTCGTGATGCAGGGCGCGTTGCGTCCCGTCGGCGGCTCGCACGAGGCGCCGGTCGACGCGACGTTCGCCGCGTCGCTCGCGCACGCGGTGAGCGCGTCCGGCACGGGCCTCGAGCTGCGGCCGCCGCTGTACGGGCAGGACTACGCGGGCGGCGCGACGCGCGTCGACGCGACCGGCGCCGGCTGGTTCGACCAGCTCAACACCGATGCCCGGCGGCGCCTCGCCGCAGGTCTCGCGGCGTGGGCGGTCGCGGTCGAGCAGGAGGACCTGTGCGACCGGGCCTGGCAACAGCTCGCGGACGCGGGCGTGCAGGCACCCGCGGACCAGGTGGCGCAGACCGTCGCCGACGCGCTGGCGGCGCGGCACGGTGTCGGCGGCGCGGCCGGCGGGGGCGGGGGCGGGGCCACGCTCGCGGCGACGCCCGCCACGTCGGTCGCGGCGCTCGGTGCGTCGGCGGCGTCGCTCTCCGCGGCGTTCGCCCGGATCACGGCGGGGCGAGCGGCGGCGTTCGGCCGGCCGGTCGAGACGTCGGTCGGGGTGCCGGCCGTCGGGGTGCCGGCCGTCGCGGTGAGCCCGTCCGCGGCGGCGGCCGGGGGCGGTCCGACGATCGCGCGCCTGCTCCGCTCGGGCGGCCCGCTCGCGCGGCTGGGGCTCGGGACGCTGCCCGCGGCGGCGTCGCGGGTGGTGACCGCCGACCGGGCGGCCGTCGAGGCGGCCGGGACCGCCGCGCCTGCGGTGGCGTCGGCAGGACTGGTCGCGGCCGGGCTGGGGGAGGCAGGACTGGTCGCGGCAGGGCTGGGGGAGGCAGGCCTGGTCGCGGCCGGGCTCGGGGAGGCAGGACACGCGGCAGCCGCGCCGACCGCGGCCGGCCTCCCGGCGCCGCCGACCCAGCGGTTCGCGCCCACGTTCCCCGACGCCGGGCTCGACGCGCTCCAGGGCACCGCCCCCGAGTGGATCCTGCCGGGACTCGACGACCTGCCGGACGACTCGGTGCTCCTGGTCCAGACGAACCCCGCGTTCGTCGAGGCGTTCCTCGTCGGCCTCAACCACGCGCTCGCGCGCGAGCTCCAGTGGCGGCGCTACCCGCTCGACGCGACCGCGACGATGTTCCGCACGTTCTGGCCCGCGACCACGGCGACCGCGCCGGACGCGATCCCGCCCGTCGCCGGCTGGGACGCCGCGAGCGACCTCGGCAGCCACACCGCGGCGGGCGGCGGCGACCTCGTGCTCGTCCTGCGGGGCGCGCTGCTGCGGCGGTTCCCCACCGCGACCGTGTACCTGTCGGGGCAGGTCGCCGGCGGCACCGAGCAGGTGGTGCGGCCGACGATCGAGACGTACGTCGGCAAGGACACGACGCTCGTCGGCTTCCCGATGACCGCCGGCCAGGTGCTGCACCCCGCGACGGCGGGGCAGGTGTGGTCGGTCGTCCTCCAGGAGTCCGTGCTGCACACACGCTTCGGCGTCGACGACGCGCCCGACGGCGGCGGCACCGCGACCCTCCGGACGTGGCAGGACCTCGACTGGGGGCACCCGCAGCTGGCGGGCAGCCCGGTCGTCCGCGTGGCGGGGCCGCTCTTGGGCGTCGGCCGTCCGTCCGGGCCGACCACGCCGCTCGGCGCGCCGCCGCGCGTCGTGTGGGGCGCCGACAGCGCGTCGGTCGCGGCCGCCCTGACCCGCGCGCCCGTGCGGGTACGCATCCCCGTCTCGCTCTGGCTCACGGGGTGACCGGGGGCCCCGTCCGCCGATCCGCGCCCGCCCCGGAAGGAGCACCGTGTACGACCACCTGAGAGCAGCGCTGCAGGCCACGTTGTCCGTGCGCCAGCAGCAGCAGGCCGCGGCTCAGCAGAACGTGAGCAACGCGCAGGCCACGATCACGGGTGCCACGCAGGCCCTCGCTGCCGCGACGGCGTCGCTGCAGAGCAGCCAGTCGGCGCAGGCGAACGCGCAGGCGGCCGTCAACGCGGCGCTCGCCACGCAGCAGCAGCGCCAGCAGGCGGTCGACCAGGCGCAGTCCGCCGTGAGCTCGTGGCTCGCGCAGGAGCCGCCGCTGACGATCGGCGGCGACTCGTTCGCGGCCGGCGAGCGCACGACCGCGCGCGCGGGGCTCCGGGCGGGGGACGGCGACCCGATCCCGCGGCCGCGGCCCAACCCCGAGCACGCGACCTGGCTCGTCACGTACAACCAGCTGAAGGCGGCGCTCGCCGGCGCGCAGTCCGCCCTGTCCGCGGCCCAGTCGGTGACGGCGCAGGCTCAGGCGTCGCTCGGGTCGGCGAACGCCGCCGTGTCGTCGGCGCAGGCGGTGGTCGCTGCGCGCACGCAGGACGTCGCCGTGGCCAACGCCGCCCTCCGCGCCGCGCAGGGTGCGGTGCAGGCGGCGGCGACCGCGGTCGCCGAGGTGCAGGGCCAGGTCGCGGCGCTCGACGCGCGGGCGGCGCTGCTCGTCGCCGAGCCGCTCGACCGGCCCGGCATCGTCGCCGCGGCCGACGCGGAGCAGGCGGAGGTCTCGCGCCTGCGGGGGGTGCGCGCCCAGGCGAGGCAGAGCCGGTTCGCCGCGGTGGGCTCGCGCGTGACGCTGCTGGCGGCGCACGACCAGTCGGTCGCGGGGCTGCCGTCCGTCGCGACCGCGCTCAAGGGCTGGAGCGACGCGACCCTGCCCGACCCGGCCACCGTGGGCGTGCTCGTCGACCAGGTCGTGGCGTCGGCCGCCGCGCAGCGCGCCACCGCGCCACGGCACGACGACATCGCCGGCCTGGTGGCGCAGCTCGACGCGGCGATCGCGCGCCTCGGCACGAGCGTCGCGGCCGCGGTCGCCGACACCAACGCGAAGCGCGCCGCGCTCGACGCCGCGCGTGACGACGTCGAGACCGTCAACGGGGAGGCGCCGTGAAGCAGTGGGACCCCAACGGCGACACGGCGGACGACTGGCTCTGGCAGTACCGCCAGTGGAAGGCCGCGGTCGCCGCGGCGCTCAAGGCGCAGGCCGCCGCGCTCACGGCGTACAACGCCTCGGCGGCGCGCACCGCGCAGCTCCAGGCCTGGCAGAACCAGCTCTCCGCCATTGCGAACGACCTCCGGTCCCGCGTCGCGCCCTACTCGGCCTTGAACCAGCAGCTCGCGTCGCTGGACCAGCAGCTCGCCGACGTCGCCGGCCAGCTCGCCGACCACCAGGGCGCGCGCGACACCGCGACGTCGCGGCTGCTCGCGGCGGGCCCGACGGACCGGCCCGTCGTGCTGCTCCCGGTCCGGGTCCACACCGCCTGGTCCGGCAGCACGCTCGCGGTGCGCATCCTGCCCGGCGAGCTGCACGTCGACCGGCACGACCCGCGCCTGTCGGCCGTCGAGCGCACGCTGGGCACCGCCTACTGGGCGACGCGGTCGCAGCCCGGACCGGGGCAGGCCGAGCAGGCGTGGTCGGACCTCGCGCGACGCCTCACGCCGCAGCGCGCCGCGTGGGTCGCGCGGGCGACCGACCCTGCGGGCCACGCGCCGCTCGAGCGTGACGAGCTCGACGTGCAGGTCGTGGCGCGGCTGCTCCCCGACCGGTTCGCGGTCGTGCTGCTGGCCCACGGAGAGCCGGTCGACGTCTCGGCGACAGGGACGCCGGCGTTCGTCTCGTGGGGGCGCGACGTGCCGCACGACGTGCCCGTGCCGCTCCTCGCGACGCCCGCCGACCGCCCGTGGACCACGGACCTCGACGCCGCGGTGGCGAACGGGCTCGCGCTGCGCATCCCGCTCCGCACCGGCGCCCCCGCGATCGACGAGCTCGTGGTGGTCGGCGTCCGTTCCGGGTCGACGCCGGACGACCTCGCCGCGCTGCTGCAGGCGCACGTCTACGGCGCGGGTCTCGAGGTGCTCCCCGACGGGACGCCGACGAACAACGCCGACGCCGCCCGCAGTGCGCGGTCGGCCGAGCACGACCGCGAGGTGCTGGGCGCGCTGGTCGGGGCACCGCCGGCGACGACGCTCGACGCGGGCGCGGGCGGCCGGTCGCTCGGCGCGCTCCTCGGCCTCACGGACGCGCAGGTCGCGCCGCTGCCGGGGGCCGCGGCGCCGCGCGGTGCCGTGACCGCCGCGGTGGGCGCGCTCGTGCGCGCCGCGGCCTCCGGGACGCTGTCGCGCCGCTACGGCACGGCGGACCTCGCCGACCTCACGCCCGCGGGCGTCGCACCCGCGTTGCGCGTCGGCGCGCAGCCGTTCGGCATCCTGCCGGCGCTCGACGCCTCGGCGTGGACGCCGTCCGCCGACGCGGCCGAGCAGCGGTTGACGGCCGCGGTGCACGACCTCGCGGCCCGCCACACGCTGCCGCTCGACGTCGACCCCGCGACGCCGCCCCCGCCGCCGCCCGGGCCGCGGCGCGCGACGCGCGACGACGACTCGGCGATCGTCGACGTGCTCGTCGAGGTCGCGACGTCGGTGGGCTGGTCGTCCGCCGGCGGGTCGTGGTCCGGCGTCGACGCGGTCGTCGGCCCGGCAACCGGTCCGCAGTCGCCCGCGCAGTACCTGTCGCGGCTCGCGCAGGGCGACCGGTCGGCCGACCTGCTCGCGGCGGCGCGCGAGTCGGTGCTCGGGGCGCTCGCGGTCGCCGCCGCGTCGGGGACGGGCGCGGGCGTGCCCGCCGGCCTGTCGACGCTCGCCGCGGCGGCCACGTCCGACGCCGACCGGGCCGCGCTCGCGGTCGCGCTCGGTCAGCAGCTCGACGTGCTCTCGCACCGGCTCGACGCGTGGGTCACGGGCGCGGCGTCCCGCCGGCGAGCGACCGGAGCCGCGGGGCGGCCGGTGATCGGTGCGTACGGGTACCTCGCGCAGGTGGCGCCGCGCACCGTGCCGCGCACGTTCGGGCACGTCCTGGCGCCGTCGCTCGGCCACGCGGCGACCGCCGCGGTGCTGCGCTCGGGCTACCTCGGCCAGCGGCGCACCGCGTGGGCGGCGCGGCTCGCGGCCGCCACCGCGGCGCAGGACGTCGCCGGGGTCGCGGCGGCGCGGGCGGGGCTCGCGGCGCTGGCGCCGCTCGACGACGCGACCGAGTCCCGCCTGCCGATGGCGATCGACCTCTCCTCGCGACGCGTCCGGCGCGCCCGCGCGGTGCTCGCGGACGTGCGGCAGGGGCTGCCGCTCGCGGCGGTGCTCGGGCAGCAGTTCGAGCAGGGTCTCGTCGCGGGCGGCCTGCAGCGCTACCTCGCGGCATTCCGCAAGCTCACGCGCTTCTCGGCGGGCACCGAGCTGGAGCAGCTCGAGGCGGCGCGCCGCACCGCCGCGAACGCCGTGACGGCCGCGCAGCTGCGTGCCGAGCAGGCGCACGCCGCGGTCGACGCGCAGGCGGGTCCGGTGGCGGACGCGCGGGCTGCGGCGGCGACCGCGCAGGCGGCGCTCACCGCGGCGCAGACGGCGTGGGCGCCGTTCCAGGTGAAGGTCGACGCGCAGACGGCCGCCGCCGCCGCGCTGACCACCGCGCAGAGCACGCTCGCGACCCTGCTCGCGAACCCGCCGAGCTCGACGTCGCACACGACGAGCTACCAGATCCCGGTGACGACATGACGGGGACCGAGAGGGTGGACCCACGGCCATGAGAACGACGAACGACCCGGTGACGATGCCGGACCCGGTCGACGACGCGGCGCTGACCCAGTGGTCCCAGGCGGTGGCGGCAGCACGCCGTGCCGTGGCCAAGGCGCAGAGCGACTACGACAGCGCGACGGCGGCGCTCGACCTCGGCGACCCGAACAGCCCCGCCAGCCGAGCAAAGGCGACGCTGACGGCCGCGGGCGCGGCGAACGTGCAGGCGGACAACGCGCTCGGCGCCGCGCAGAACCAGCAGGCGACCCTGCAGGCCGCCGCGGCGACCGCGGACGCCGGGGTGCTGTCCGCCCAGGCTGCGCTCGCCGCGGCGACGCAGTCGGTCAGCAAGGAGCTCGGCCGGCTCATGGCGTCGGCGTCGACGTCCGCCCTGCTGACCGCGACGGTCGACGGGCTCGCGCTCCGCGAGCGGTACCGCACCGGCGGCGCCACCAACCCGCCCGTCTGGGACATGGCGACGATCCCGTTCCGCGCCACCGCGACCGACACGCCCGTCGACCCGGAGGTGGCGCTCCCCGTGCTCGGCAGCGCGGACCATGCCGCGGTCGTCGCGGTGCTCGACGCGCTCGACGACACGGTCGACGCGATCGCGGACCTCGTCGCCGCGGAGGGCGTGCACCAGCTCGTCGGGGGCAACCTCGTGCGGTCGGGCGCGGCGCTCGACCTCGCGGCGACCGGCGCGGTGCCCGACGAGCTCGAGGTCGTCACGACGCCGGTGCGCGGCTACGACGTGACGCACCGCGTGCTCGTGCTCGGCGAGGCGACCCCGACCGCCGCGTGGCACGCGCCGGTGGCAAGCGTCGTCGGCGCGGTCGACCCGGCCTGGGTGGCGTGGCTCGCGAGCCTCGTGCCGGACCCGGCGCGCGTCCACCTGGCCGCCGTCGCGCTCGACGGCGGCTCGGGCGCGGTGCTGGGAGCGGTCGACCTGACGGCGGACGCGCTGGGGCTCGACGCGTCCGACTGGCTGCGCGTCGCGGCGGACCGCGGGGAGCTGGCGGCGCGCGTGGCAGCGGTCGCCCGGCCACGGCTGGCCGCGTCGATCGGTCGCCCGGTGGACGGCCCCGTCGCGCTCGGGCCGGCCGTCGCACCGCCCGCGGGCGCGGTGCCGTTCGACGCGTTCGTCGCCGCGTGCGCCGCGGTGCGGTCCGTCGCCGGCCGCGTGCGGGCGCTCGGGCCGGCGGACCTGGCACCGGCCGGCCAGGACGCGGTGCCCGTCTCGGCGGCGGTCGAGGCGGCGGCCGTCACCGCCGTGACGCAGGTGCAGACGGCGCTCGCGACGCTCGACGCCGACCTGGCCGCGGCGCCCACCACGGCGAGCGACCCGCTCGTCGGTGTGCTCCTGCGGGCCACAGCGCTCGGGCTCGCCGAGGCCACCCCGCCGCTCGCGGAGGGACCGGTGGACGACGCGGCGCTGCGCTCGCTCGCGGCCACGGCGCGGCGCCGGCTCGCGGACCGCCTGGCCGTTCCGCCGTTCGCCGCGTCTGCCGCCGGTCCGGACGCGACGCTCGCCGCCGCGCGGTCCGCGCTGCGCACGCTGTGCGGTGCGCCCGTGCCGCTGCTGCTGCCGGTGCCCCTGCCGTCCGACGCCGCGCTGCGCACGGACCTGCGCGAGGGCGCGGCCCTGCGCGAGGGCGCGGCGGTCCTGGCGGGGGCGACTCCCGCGGCCGTCCGGGACTGGCTCTACGACCACGCGCGCGTGCGCCCCGTGCTCGACGCGCTGCTCACCGCCTACGACACGGCCGACGCGGTCGCCCCGACGGCGACGCTGCGCGTCCGCGCGACGCACGGGCCAAGGGTCGCGGGCGCGGGCTGGGCGGGCCTGGACCCGGCGCCTGCGCCGGGCCTGGTCGACCTCGTCGTGCTCCGCACGGGCGGGACGGCCGTGCCCGACCAGGTCGCGGGCCTCGCGGTCGATGCCTGGGTGCAGACCGTGACCGCCTCCGGGCACGACGCGGCGCTCGCGTTCCACTTCGACGAGCCCGACGCCGACCCGCCGCAGGCCGTGCTGGTCGCCGTGCCACCGTCGGTCGACCCCGCCCGCGTGCCCCGGGCCTGGGATCTCGCGAGCCTGCTCGGCGTGGTGACGTCCACGATCGCGCAGGCGGCCGACCGCGCCGTCGCGGCGGAGCTCGTGCCCGACGCGTCGGTCCAGCTCGGGAGCGGGCAGTGACCGCCGTGACGGGCGCGCTGCGCCCGACCTCGACGGCCGTCGCGGACGGCGACCGCCTGGCCGCGGTGGCCGCCCCGGTGCGCGACCCGCTGTGGTTCGTGTCCCGCCAGCTGCAGACGCAGGGCTTCCTCGCCGACGACGGCGGCTCACCGGTCGCGGTCTCCGTCGCCGTGACGACCGCGCCGCTCGCGCTCGACGGGCGCCCGCTCACCGGTCCCGTGGCACCCGCCGTCGAGGCCGAGCCGGCCGTGCCGCGCGACCGCGTCGACACCGCGACGCGCGTGCGCTGGGCGACCGAGCTGTTCCGCCGGGTGGCCGACGCCGGCGTGCCGGCCGCGACGGTCGCCGCGCTGCGGTCCGGCCTCGCGGGCGCGTCGCCGCTGCGCACCGTGCTGGCGGGGTCGTCGGTGGCCCCGGTGGCCGGCCTGCTGCCGGACCCCGTCGCGCTCTGGACCACGTGGTCCGCCGCCGTCGGCGCCGACGGCTCGACCGGCACGCTGCCCGCGCTGCCCGGCTCGGGGTCGTCGCGCGCGGCGATCGAGCCCGTCGTGCGGGCATGGGTCGCGTGGCTGTCGCCGCGCCTCGGGCCGGTCGGCGGGTCGCGGGCGCCGGCACGGTGGAGCGGACGCGGCGTCGGGTACGCGTTCGGGCTCACCGCCGGCCAGGTCTCGCTCAGTGCGCCGGACCACGACGGCGGAACGGTGGAGTGGCACACGTTCGACCGCTCGGCCGCGACTACGGCACCCGCCGCCGCCGCGCCGGTGACGGTCCGGCCCTCGCCCGTCCGGTACGCCGGCATGCCCGAACGCGGTTTCTGGACGATGGAGGACGGCGCGGTCGACCTCGGCGCGCTCGCGACGCAGGACCCGGCGCGTGCGCTGCTGGTGGCGTTCGCGAACGGCTACGCCAACGACTGGTTCGTGGTGCCGGTCGACCTCCCGGACGGCCTCTCCGCGGTCGCGTCGCTGCAGGTCACCGACACGTTCGGCACGGTGACGACCGTCGCGGCCGCCGCGGCGCTGGACGGCCCGCACGCGCGGTTCCGGCTGTGGGAGCTGACGGCACCGCCGACGGCGAACGACGCGGCGGTCGGCGCCCGGCTGCTCCTGCCCGCCGCGGCGCCGCCGCTCGAAGGACCCGCACGGGAGGACGTGCTGCTCGGGCGCGACGAGATGGCGAACCTCGGCTGGCTCGTCGAGCTGACGACGACCGACGAGGACGGCGCGCCGGTCGACCGGTACCGCCGCTGGCTCACGCTCCGCACCGACGACGCCGCGACCGGCGCCACGCGCCCGGGCCCGACCGCCGGGGGAGCGGCCGCGACGCGGTACTACCGGCTCGGCACGACGCTCGCCGACTTCTGGTACCCGCTGCGCGCGCAGCAGGACGGCTCGCTGGGGCTCGCGACGGTCCCCGCCGGCGCGACCGACGTCACGGACCTCGGCGTCGTCGGCTCGCTCGTGCCGCACGCCGCGGGCACCGCGGTCGACGACGACGCGATCCCGCGGACGGGCGCGCGCGTGATGCGGGTGGACCGGGTCGCGTACACCGCCGCGGGCCGCCGCGTCTGGTCGGCCCGTCGCCGCGCGCCGGGCACGGGCGAGGCGTCCTCGGGTCTGCGGTTCGACACCGTCGGCGAGGGGAGGCCGACACAGAACGTGGTGCAGAACCCGGGCCTCACGGTCGCGGACCGCACGGCGGGCACCCGCGCGCTCGTCGGGGCCGGTCGGGCGGCAGCCGCGGTCGTCGGCTGGGAGGTCGTCGGCGCGAAGGGCGGCCGCGCGACGTCCGTGGTCGAGCCCGCGACGCGCACGCGCGACGGCTGGCAGCTGCACGTCACGGCGTCGGTCGCGCGTTCCGGGGTCGCGCAGCGGCTCGCCGAGTCGGTGCCCGCGGGCGCCGAGCTCTCGGCCTGGGTCTACGTGCTGCGCGGCCAGGTCGGGCTCGTCGGCGGACGGTCGGTGGCGGGACGGCCGGCGGCGCAGTCGAGCGGCACGGGGCGGTGGGAGCACCTGACGGCGCGCGCATCGGGCGCGGTCGGGCAGGTCGCGCTCGTGGCGGAGGGCGGCGGAGCCGAGTTCCTCGTCGACCGGCTGACGGTGCGTCTCGACGCGCAGCGCCCGGCAGGCTGACCCGGTGGCTTCCCCGCGCGCCGACCTCGTCGAGCGCTCGGCGCCGTTCCTGCCGCCCGGCAGCGTCGTCCGGCAGGCGTTCGTGGCGCAGTCGGCGCCGAGCTTCGCGGCCTTCGTCGTCACGTACGTGACGGGTCTCGCGATCTTCGGCAACCGGTACAGGTGCGTGGCCGTCACGGCCGACGGCATCTACGTCCTCGAGGGCACGAAGGCGTCGGGCGGCGCGCGGCCCGTCGCCCTCGTCGGCGCGATGCCGCGGTCGACGCCGCTCGGCCCGGTCGCGGGACGGTGGGCCGAGGTGGAGCTGCTGGGCGAGCGGCACTGGGTGCACCGGCGGTTCCACGACCAGGTCGCGGCGGCGGATCGCGAGGCGCCGACGGCGCCGGGAGCGAGTCCGGAGACGGCTGCGATACCTAATTCCGACTAATCCGGTCCACAATATGGAATATGACCGGCCGAGCGTTGACACCCGCTCGGGCGCTTCGTAAGTTCCGGCGCACCGAGGCAGTCACCTCGGCTGAACGTGGTCATGAGCTCCGACGCCAAGCCCCGGCTCGTCGGACGGCAACCCTCCCGCGCGGCGGGGTGCCCCGGGTGAGGACCAGGCGTGCGCGACCCGTCGCGCACGCAACGACGCGGTGGCCCTCGCGGGCTGGAGAAGGAGAACGGTGATGGGTGCGTCGAACCGGCTGACCGGCCACGTCGCGCGCGAGCTCGGGCCGCGCGCCGGCGCCGTGCACCCCTGTTGTCGCTGACCAGGCGCCCTCCCTCCCTTTGCTGACGAACCCCGGCCGGCCGCGCGCCGCCGGTGGTCGCCCCCTCCTGCCGTCCGCCGCCGCTCGGCGGCGTGCCCCGCCGTGCCCGACCCCTGAACGGAGCGCACCTCGATGTCCGCACCATCCACCGCCTCGGCCCGTCGCCGCGGACCACTCGTTCACCTCGGCGTCGACCTCACCGACGCAGGCGCGCACCCCGCGGCGTGGCGCGCGTCCGGCAGCCGGCCGGAGCGGGTGTTCGACGCCGCGCGGCTCACCGAGCTCGTCGCCCGGGCGCAGAGCGGCCTGCTGGACTTCGTGGCGCTCGACGACGCGTTCACGCTGCAGCCGCGGTCGGGCGGCGTGCGCGGTCGGCTCGACGCGGCCCTGGTCGCCGCGCGGCTCGCGCCGCGGAGCGCAGGCATCGGCCTCGTCGCGACCGTCGACACGACCCACACCGAGCCGTTCCACGTCTCGAAGGCGATCGCGACCATCGACCACGTCAGCCAGGGCCGCGCGGGGTGGCAGGTGGCGTGGTCGACGAGCGACGCCGCCGCCGCGGCGTTCGGCCGGAAGCCGCCGCAGAGCGAGGCGGACGCGATCGAGGAGGCCGACGAGGCGGCCCACGTCATCGCGCGGCTGTGGGACAGCTGGGAGGACGACGCCGAGATCCGCGACGTCGCGACCGGGCGGTTCGTCGACCGCGAGAAGCTGCACTACGTCGACCACGAGGGCATCCGGTTCGCGGTGAAGGGCCCGTCGATCACGCCCCGACCCCCGCAGGGCCGGCCCCCGGTCGTCGTCCCGGTGACGGGCGACGACGCGCTGCGGCTCGCGGCGAGCCGGGCCGACGTGGCGCGCGTCCAGGCGGCGACCGCCGAGGAGGCGGGCGAGCTGCGCGACCGGCTGCGCTCCGCCGCGCAGGACGCGGAACGCGACCCGGACGAGCTGCGCGTGCTCGTCGATGCGAACGTCGTCCTCGGCGCCGACGAGCCCACCGCCCGCGCGCGGTTCGAGCTTCTCCAGGACCTCGACGACGCGCGGTGGGACGGCTCGCTCGCCCACGTCGGCACCGCGCACACGCTCACCTCCACGGTCGAGGAGTGGGTCCGGGCCGGCGCCGCCGACGGCTTCGTGCTGCGGCCCGCGTCGCTCGCCACCGACCTCGACGCGGTCGTCGCGCACACCGTCCCCGCGCTCCAGCGGCTCGGCCTGTTCCGCACCGCGTACCCGGGCACGACGCTGCGCGACACGCTCGGCCTCGCGCGCCCGGCCAACGTCTTCGCCACCTCGGCCTGAACGGACACCGACCATGACGCGCACGAAGCCGATCCACCTCGGGGTGCACTTCCCGGGGGTCAACAACACGACCGTCTGGAGCGACCCGGGCTCGGGCAGCCAGATCGAGTTCTCCTCGTTCGAGCACCTCGCGCGGCGCGCCGAGGCCGCCAAGCTCGACTTCTTCTTCCTCGCGGAGGGCCTGCGGCTGCGCGAGCACAAGGGTCGGATCCACGACCTGGACGTCGTCGGCCGACCGGACACGCTGCCCGTGCTCGCGGCGCTCGCCGCGGTGACGGACCGGATCGGTCTCGCCGGGACGATCAACACGACGTTCAACGAGCCGTGGGAGCTCGCCCGTCAGTTCGCGACGCTCGACGTGCTCTCCGGCGGGCGGGCCGCGTGGAACCTGGTGACGAGCTCGGACGCGTTCACGGGCGCCAACTTCCGGCGCGGCGGCTACCTGCAGTACGACGACCGGTACGCCCGCGCGGGCGAGGTCGTCGAGGTGGCGCGTGCGCTCTGGGACTCGTGGGACGACGACGCGGTGCTCGGCGACCCGTCCTCCGCCGCGTTCCTGCGTCCGGGCGCCGTGCGCCGCGTCGACCACCACGGCCGGTTCGTCGACGCGGTGGGCGAGTTCACGACGCCGCGCGGGCCGCAGGGACACCCCGTCCTGTTCCAGGCGGGCGACTCGAGCGACGGCCGCGAGTTCGCGGCTCGCGCGGCCGACGTGGTGTTCTCCGCGCACGCCACCTACGACGACGGCCGCGCGTTCTACGACGACGTCAAGGGCCGGCTCGCCGCGTACGGGCGCGACCGCGACTCGCTCAAGATCCTGCCGGCCGTCACGGTGACGCTCGGCGCGACGGCGGCCGAGGCCGAGGAGCGGGCCCGCCACATCCGCCGGCAGC
Organism: Cellulomonas alba; assembly: GCF_030362835.1. Taxonomy (GTDB): domain Bacteria; phylum Actinomycetota; class Actinomycetes; order Actinomycetales; family Cellulomonadaceae; genus Cellulomonas; species Cellulomonas alba. The sequence goes on along the minus strand of NZ_JAUCGQ010000001.1, from coordinate 645,771 downwards.
AGGTGTCGGGACCGACCGCGATCGCGTTCCTCGAGCAGGTCTGGGGCCGCGACCTCGAGGCGTACGACCCCGACGGTCCGCTGCCCGACGTCGAGCCGGACGTCGACGGCGCGAGCATCACGCGCGGCCGGGTGCGGCACGTGCGCGACCCGCTGGCGGTCGCGCGCGCGTGGCGCGAGCAGGCGGCGGCGAACCGCTGGTCGATCCGCGACCTCGTGATCGCGGTGACGACCCGCGGCGGGTTCGTCGGGACGCCCGAGGCCGTCGCCGCGGACATCGAGCGGCACGTGCACGAGGACGCTGCCGACGGCTTCATCCTCGTGCCCCACCTGACGCCGGGGGGCCTCGACGACGTGTTCGACCAGGTCGTGCCGCTGCTCCAGGAGCGCGGGTCGTTCCGCCGCGAGTACGCGGGGACCACCCTGCGCGACCACCTGGGCCTGGCCCGGCCGGCCGTCGCGCGACCCGTCGACGCCGGCGTCGCGGAGCTCGTCGGATGACGCGCCGACCCGTCGTCCCGCGAGCCACCCCCACCGCCCACCGGCGATCCGTCCGGCCGACCACCCGTCCCGTCCCGCACGGCGCGCTCTACCGCGCCGCCCACCGAGAGGCAGCACGATGACCGCAGACGTCTCCGCCCCGCCGGCCGCCGACGCCGCGCTCGCCTGGGCCGAGTGGCACGCCGAGCGCGAGCGGTCGCTGGCCGCGCCGCACGGCTGGCTCACGCTCGTCGGGTACCACCCGCTGCGGTCGACGGCCGAGCGCGTGGCCGACGTCCCCGGCGAGTGGTGGACCGACGCGGCCGGCGCGCACCGGCGGGTCGACGGGCGGACCGAGTCGTTCGCGCTCGACGAGGGCGGCTCGCTGATCGCGGCGCGGTACCTGCCCGCAGACCGCACGTCCTCGGCCGACCCGGACGAGTCCCAGGTCGCCGTCGAGCTCGTCCGCCGCACCGGGCGGTACGCACTCCGGCTGCGCGACCCGCGGGCCGCCGACCGCGTGCGGTTCGCCGGTGTGCCCACGTTCGCGTACGACCCGGCCTGGGTGCTCGACGTCCCGGCACGCTGGTACCACGGGGCGCGCACGGTCGTGGTGGGTGCGGCCCGCGCGGGTCTCGTGCACGAGGCGCGCATCGTGGGCGAGATCGACGTCGAGCGCGACGGCCGGGTCACGACGCTCGCCCTCACGGCCGGTCACGGCGCGCCGGCGCTGCTGTTCAGCGACGAGGCGCACGGCGTCGCGCCGTGGCGCGTGCTCTGGCTCGACGACGTCGAGGGCGCGCCGACGGTCCGCCTCGACCTCAACCGGGCCCTCAACCTGCCGTACGCCTTCAGCGACCACGGCACGTGCCCCGCGCCCGTGGCCGGCAACCACCTGCCGTTCGCCGTCACCGCCGGCGAGCGCGCGCCGGAGCGTGCCTCGTGACCACGTCGACGCTCGAGGTGCGGTCCGTCGCGCTCGACGACCCGCTCGTCCAGCCGCTGCTCACCGAGCTCGCGCACGAGTACGCCACCCGGTACCGCGACCTGCTCGACGCGGCGGACCTGCAGGCCGAGATGGAGGCGTACCCGGCGCACGAGCTCGCGGCGCCGCACGGCGACCTCGTGCTTCTGCTGCTCGACGGCGTCGCGGTGGCCGGTGGAGCGTTCCAGCGGCGCACCGAGCCCGAGCTGGGCGACGCCGCGCTGCTGCGCCGCGCCGACGTGCGCGACGCGGGCGGCGTGCCGACGGTGCCGACCGCCGAGCTCAAGCGGATCTGGACCTCGTCCGCGCACCGCCGCCAGGGCCTCGCGCGGCGGACGCTCGCGGAGCTCGAGGCGCGCGCCGCAGCGGCCGGCTACCCGCGGCTCTACCTGACGACCGGCCCGCGCCAGCCCGAGGCGGTCGGCCTCTACCTCGCCTCGGGCTACACGCCTCTGTTCGACCCCACGCAGGAGCCGACCGGCCCCCTGCCCTTCGAGAAGTGGCTGTGAGGACACCATGACGACCGTCTCCCTGCCGCCCGCGCGCACCGCGCCGCAGGCGGCGACCGCCGGCGGCACCCGCCGCACGGAGCTCGAGGGCCTGCGCGTGCTGCCGGCCCGTCACCCGGGCCGGTGGCTGGCCACCGGCGTCGTCGCCGTGCTGCTCGCCATGGTGGTCCACTCGCTCGCCACCAACCCGCACTGGGACTGGGCGGTCGTCGCGAAGTACCTGACGTGGCCGTCGATCCTCGAGGGCGTCTGGGGCACCGTGCGGCTGACGGCCGCGGCCGCGGCGGTCGGGTTCGGGCTCGGCACGGTGCTCGCGCTCATGCGGCTGTCGCGCTCGCCGCTGCTGCAGTCGGTCGCGTGGCTCTACGTCTGGGTGTTCCGCTCGGTGCCGCTGATCCTGCAGCTGCTGCTCTGGTACAACCTCGCGTACCTCTACCCGGCGCTGACGGTCGGCGTCCCGTTCGGGCCCGGGTTCGCGCACCTCGAGACGAGCTCGATCGTCGGCAAGTTCGGCGCGGCGATCCTCGGCCTCGGGCTCTCGCAGGCCGCGTACTCGTCGGAGATCGTGCGGGCGGGCATCCTCGGCGTCGACCAGGGACAGCACGAGGCCGCCGCGGCGCTCGGCATCCCGCGCGCCCGCCAGCAGTGGCGGATCGTGCTGCCGCAGGCCATGCGGACGATCGTGCCGACGTCGGTCAACGAGATCATCGGCCTGCTCAAGGGCACGTCGGTCGTGTACGTGCTCGCGTACGGCGAGCTGTTCTACACGGTGGGCGTCATCTACGGCCGCAACCTCAAGGTCGTCGCGCTGCTGCTCGTGGCGGGCATCTGGTACCTGATCCTGACGACGCTGCTCACGGTCGTGCAGTTCTACCTCGAGCGGTACTACGCCCGGGGCGCGCTGCGCATCCTGCCCCCGACGCCGCTGCAGAAGGCCCGCTGGGCCGTGCAGGTCGGGTGGGCGCAGCTGCGCGGCCGGCCCGTCCCCGCCGGCTGGGCCGCCGGGAACCGCGCCCGCGGCCACCTGACGCGCACCGCCCGGTCGACCCGACGCGAGATCGGCGGCGCGCTGTGAGCGCCACGACCGCGCCGGCCGCTGCTGCGCCCGTCGCTCCCGCGACCGGCGGCCACGTCGAGGTCCACGGGGTCCACAAGAGCTACGGCACCCTCGAGGTGCTCGCGGGCGTCGACCTCGAGATCCGCCCCGGCGAGGTCACCGTCGTGATCGGGCCGTCCGGCTCGGGCAAGTCGACGCTGCTGCGCGTCATCAACCACCTCGAGAAGGTCGACCGCGGGTTCGTCGCCATCGACGACGCGCTGATCGGCTACTCCCGGCGAGGCGACACGCTCCGCGAGCTCAAGGAGAAGCAGATCCTGCGGCAGCGCACGCAGATCGGCTTCGTCTTCCAGAGCTTCAACCTGTTCCCGCACCTGACGGCACTCGAGAACGTGGTCGAGGCGCCGGTCTCGGCCCAGGGCAGGCGCCGGTCCGAGGTCGAGCCGGAGGCGCGTGCACTCCTGGCCCGGGTGGGCCTCGCCGACAAGGCGGACGCGCGGCCGCGCCAGCTCTCGGGCGGGCAGCAGCAGCGGGTCGCGATCGCGCGGGCGCTGGCCACCCGGCCGAAGGTGCTGCTCTTCGACGAGCCGACCTCGGCGCTCGACCCCGAGCTCGTCGGCGAGGTGCTCGACGTCATCAAGGACCTCGCCCGCGGCGGCACCACGATGCTCGTCGTCACCCACGAGATCGGGTTCGCGCGCGAGATCGCCGACCAGGTCGTGTTCATGGACGCCGGCCGCATCGTCGAGCAGGGGCCTCCGGCCGACGTGCTCGACCGCCCGCAGCACGCCCGCACCCGCGCCTTCCTCGAGAAGGTCCTCTGACCCCGGCACCCGCCGGTCCACCACCGCATCACCCACCACCCTGAGAGGGACACGATGATCCGCACGACCGCCTACCGTCGCAGCAGGCTGCTTGCCGCTGCCGCCGTCCTCCCGCTGCTCGCGGGGCTCGCGGCCTGCTCCTCGGCCGCGGCCGACGCGGACAAGGGCAGCAGCGACCTGCAGACGAACAACGCGAAGGCCGGCCTCTCGGTCGACACCGACGCGGCGCAGAAGGACCGCCCGCACACCACGCAGGACCCCGCGGCGATCGCGCTGCTGCCGGCGTCGTTCAAGGACAAGGACACGCTCGCCGTCGCGGTCAGCGCCTACGTCGCGCCGCTCGCGTTCCTCGCGGACGACGACAAGACGCCGATCGGCAACGAGCCGGACATCGCCCAGCTCGTCGCGGACGCGCTGGGCAAGAAGCTCGACCTCGAGGTCACCGCGTGGGAGGACTGGCCGCTCGCGCTCTCGTCCGGGAAGGTCGACGCGGTCATCTCCAACGTCACCGTCACCGAGGAGCGCAAGGAGACGATCGACTTCTCGTCCTACCGCAACGACCAGCTCGGCTGGCTCGCCAAGGTCGGCAACAGCAAGGTCCCCGCGAGCATCACCAAGCCGGCGGACGTCGCGGGCCTGACGGTCGCCGTCGGCTCGGGCACCAACCAGGAGAAGATCCTGCTCGCCTGGGACAAGCAGAACCGCGCGGCGGGCCTGAAGCCGGTCGACATCCAGTACTTCCAGAACGACCCCGACACGATCCTCGCGCTGCAGTCCGGCCGCATCGACCTCTCGTTCGGTCCGAACGCGACCGCGGCGTACAAGGCGAAGGCGGACCCGGCGCTGCACGTGGTCGGCACCCTGAACGGCGGCTGGCCCGACACCGCGCAGATCGCCGTGGGCACCAAGAAGGGCAACGAGCTCGCGCCGGCCATCACCGAGGCGCTCAACCACGCGATCGCCGACGGCTCGTACGCCAAGGTCCTCGACCGCTGGGGGCTGACGGCCGAGGGCATCGCGAAGTCCGAGACGAACCCGCACGGGCTTCCGAAGTCCTGACCACGGGCGGTGCCGCGCCCCGACCACGGGGCGCGACACCGCGCACCCACGAGAGGAACGTGATGACGGTCGTCGACCACGTCGTCGTCGGCGGCGGTGCCATGGGCTCGGCCGCCGCGTGGCGGCTCGCGGCGCGCGGGCGCAGCGTGCTGCTGCTCGAGCGCTTCGGCCCGGGGCACGTCAACGGCGCGTCGCACGGCTCGTCCCGGATCTACCGGAACAGCTATGCGACCGACGACTACCTCGATCTCGCCGCCGAGGCCTTGCGCCTGTGGCGGCGGCTCGAGGACGAGACGTCCGAGCACCTGCTCACGATCACCGGCGCAGTGAGCCACGGCCGCGGGCGCGCGGACCTGGACGCGATCGCCGCGGCCTTCGCCCGACGCGGGCTGCCGTTCGAGTGGCTCGACGCCGCGGACGCCGAGGCGCGCTGGCCGGGACTGCGGTTCGAGGGACGGGTGCTCGTCGAGACCGAGACGGCCGGCCGGCTGCACGCCGACCGGGCGGTCGCCGCCCTCCAGGCGGCCGCGGTCGCGCGCGGCGCGCAGGTCGTGCACGAGTCGCCGGTGCGCGCCATCGAGGCCCACGCGGACCACGTCGTGGTGGCCACCGACGGGGGCAGCGTCCGGGCGCGCAGCGTCGTGGTCGCCGCAGGGGCGTGGAGCGCGCAGGTGCTCGACGGCCTCGTCGAGCTGCCGCCCCTCGTCGTGACCCAGGAGCAGCCCGCGCACTTCGCGCTGCGCCCGGGCGTCGACGCGAGCCGCTGGCCGGCGTTCACGCACCTGCCGGCCGCGCCGCACCGCTGGCCGAGCGGTACCTACGGGCTGGCCGCGCCCGGCGAGGGCGTCAAGGTCGGGTTCCACGCCGTCGGTCCGGTCACCGACCCGGACCGGCGCACGTTCCGCCCCGAGCCGGGCCAGCTCGACGCGCTGCGCGCCTACGTCGACCGGTGGCTGCCCGGAGCGGACCCCGACGTGCTCGAGCCGGTCTCGTGCACCTACACCTGCACGCCCGACCACGACTTCGTGATCGACCGCGTCGGGAGTGTCGTGGTCGCGGCCGGGTTCTCCGGCCACGGCTTCAAGTTCGTCCCGGCCGTCGGCCGCCTGCTCGCGGACCTCGCGACCGACCCCGACGCCCCGACCCTGCCCCGCTTCGCCCTGCGCCGCGCCCGCGTCGCCGCGTAGCCGCGCCCCACCTCGAGGAGACCGATGACCAGCCTGACGACCACCGCACCGACGAGCGCCGAGGGCCTGCCGGCGCGCGTGCCGCTCTCGATCCTCGACCTCGCGATCGTCCCCGAGGGGGCGACCGGCGGCGATGCGATCCGCGCGAGCCTCGATCTCGCCGTCGCCGCGGACCGCCTCGGCTACCGGCGCGTCTGGTACGCCGAGCACCACCTCGCAGCTGGCGTCGCGTCCGCAGCGCCGGCCGTGCTCGCGGCGCTCGCGGCCGGCCGCACGAGCCGGATCCGCGTGGGTTCCGGTGCGGTGCTGCTCAGCACCACGAGCCCGCTCGTCGCGGCGGAGCAGTTCGGGACGATCGCCGCCGCCTTCCCGGGCCGCGTGGACCTCGGGCTGGGGCGCGCGTTCACGCCGCCGCCGCAGGGCGCGCCGGCGCGCCGCGGCGAACCCACGCCGGCGCGCGACGTCGACGGCCTGCACGTACCCGCGAGCCCGCCGTTCGACTTCGGCGACTCCGAGCTCCGGGAGCGGTTCCTCGCGCAGGCGCGCGTGCTCGCGACCGGCCGGGCGCCGGGCGACTTCGGCCGCGAGCTCCGCGTCGTGCTCGACCTGCTCGCCGGCCGGCTGGACGACGAGGGACGCACGTTCGTCAGCCCGCCGGTCGACCGTGCGGAGCTCGACCTGTGGGTGCTCGCGAGCAGCGGCGGCGAGAGCGCGCGGGTGGCCGGGGAGCTCGGCCTGCCGCTCGCGGCGAACTTCCACGTCAGCCCGTCGACCGTGCTGGAGACCGTGGCCGCGTACCGCGCGGCGTTCCGCCCGGGCGTGCTCGCCGAGCCGTACGTCGTCGTCTCGGCCGACGTGCTCGCGGCAGGCACGGACGACGAGGCGCAGCGGCTGGCGGACGGGTTCGCCGCGTGGGTGCACTCGATCCGCCAGGGCGGCGGCGCCGTCGCCTACCCGCGGCCCGGCTCCTCGCGGCCGTGGGACGAGCGCAGCGGCGAGGAGCAGGCGCTGCTGCGCGACCGGCTCGAGACGCGGGTGGTCGGGAGCCCGGCGACCGTGGTGCGGCGGCTCGAGACCCTCCAGCGGGTGACGGGCGCCGACGAGCTGCTCCTCACCACGCAGACCCACGACCCCGCCGCCACCCGGCAGTCCTTCGAGCTGCTCGCGCAGGCGTGGTTCGCGCCCGCTGCGCGCGAGGCGCGACCGGTGGCCGCCCGCGCGTCCTGACGCCGGTTCGCCGGCCCCCGAGCACCGACCACCGACCACCGACCACCCGATCGTCGACAGGAAGGCACCCCCATGTCCGACCCCGCCACCTCGACCGCCCCGGCCGAGCACCTCGCGCTCGAGGAGGCAGCGGCCCTCGCGCCGACCGTCACGGCCGCCGAGGCCGCCGGTCGCGTCGCCCAGGGCGCGGTGCTGGTCGACGTCCGGAGCGCCGCGGGACGCGCACGCACCGGCTCGATCCCCGGCGCACGCGTGGTCGACCGCTACGCCGTGGACCGCGACTTCGACCTGGCATCGGCCGCGCGCCTCGAGCCGGTCGTGTCGCTCGACACGCCGATCGTCGTGGTCTGCGGCTCGGTGCGCGGGTCCGGGCCCGTCGCCGCCGCGCTGCGCGCGAAGGGGTTCACGAACGTCGTGCACGTCGACGGCGGGGCGCCCGCGTGGCGCGACGCCGGCCTGCCGTTCGAGGCTCCCGAGCCGGTGAGCGACGAGGCGGCGCGGTGAGCCTGCCCGCGCAGGTCGCACCGCGGACGGACCCCGGCGGGTCGGTCGCCCCTGCCGTCGTCGTCGTCCGGCTCGTCCGTCCGGGCGAGCACGACGCCGCGGGCGACCTGCTCGAGCGCGCATACGGCGCCGACTACGTGCTCAGCGATACGTACCGCGAGTCGCTGCACGCAGTCCGCGAGCGCGCCGCCGAGCACGAGGTCTGGGTCGCCGTCGACCACTTCGTGGACGCGCTGCTCGGCACGGTGGCGACGCCTCGCGCGGGCCGGACCATCTCCGAGCTCGCGCTCCCCGGGGAGCTCGACTTCCGCCTGCTCGGCGTCGACCCCGCCGCGCGCCGGCGCGGCATCGGCCGGCTGCTCACCGAGCACGTGATCGCCCTCGGCCGGGAGCGCGGCGCGACGCGCGTCGTCATGAACTCCGGCCCGCAGATGCTCGGCGCGCACCGCCTGTACCACTCGCTCGGGTTCCGGCGGCTGCCGGAGCGCGAGACCCGCGTGGTCGAGGCCGGCACCCTGCTCGCCTTCGGCCTCGACCTCGACCTCGACCGTAACCACCACCGAACGGAGTCCTGACCATGCCCGTCGAGTTCCTCGGCATCGCCACCACGAGCGACGCCTCCGAGACGACCGCACCCACCACCGCGCCCGTCGACCTGCGCTATCTCGAGCGGATCGTCCGCGCCCACGAGGACAACGGGTGGACGCGCGTGCTGTTCGCCTACGGGTCGGGTGGTCTCGAGCCCTCGGCGCTCGCGGGCTGGATCGCCGCGCGCACGGAGACGATCGAGCTCCTGCTCGCGCACCGCCCGAACGTGTCGTACCCGACGTTCGCCGCCAAGACGTTCGCGACGCTCGACCAGGTCTCGCAGGGCCGGCTGTCGGTGCACTTCATCACGGGTGGCAACGACCACGAGCAGGCGCGGGAAGGCGACCGGCTGACGAAGGACGAGCGCTACGCGCGCACCCAGGAGTACATCCAGATCGTCAAGCGTGCCTGGACGAGCACCGAGCCGTTCGACCACCACGGGCAGTTCTACGACTTCGACGACTTCGTGCTCGACGCCAAGCCGTTCGGCGGCCGCGTGCCGACCGTCTCGTTCGGCGGCTCGTCCGACGCCGCGTTCCGGGTGGGTGCCGCCGAGGCCGACATCTACGCGGTCTGGGGCGAGCCGCTCGACCGCACGCGCGAGCAGATCGAGCGCGTGCACGCGGAGGCGGCGGCCGCCGGGCGGACCACCAGGCCGCGCATCCACGCGGCCTTCCGGCCGATCATCGCGCCGACCGAGGAGCTCGCGTGGGAGAAGGCGCACCGCGTGCTCGACCGCATCGAGGCGCGCAAGGCGGCCGCGGGCGGCGTGCTGAGCCGTCGCCACTCGATCGACCGGCCGGAGAACGCCGGCTCGCAGCGGCTGCTCGAGATCGCGGCGCAGGGCGAGCGGTTCGACACCGCGCTCTGGACCGCGACCGCCAAGGCGACGGGCGGCGCGGGCAACTCGAACGCGCTGGTCGGCACGCCGGAGCAGGTGGCCGAGGCGCTCCTCGCGTACTACGACCTCGGCGTCAGCATCATCTCGGCGCGCGGCTACGACCTGCTCGACGACGCGATCGACTTCGGGCGGTACGTGATCCCGCTGGTCCGCGAGGGGGTCGCGCAGCGCGACGCGGAGAACGCGGGGGCCGCCAACCAGGCCGCCCCGGCCGCGGCCGCCGTCGCCTGACCACCGCCGAACCCACCACACCCCACCCACCGGAAAGGGGACCCGCCCGTGCGGTTCCAGCTGCTCGACATCGTCTTCAACCCGCCGCACCCTGTCACGGGCGAGGCGGTGCCGCCCGCCGACCGGATCGCGCGGGTGGTCGAGCACGCCGTGCTCGCGGAGGAGCTCGGGTTCGACTCGTTCGCGGTGGGGGAGCGGCACGCGGGCGAGGTGCTCTCGTCGGCGCCCACCGTGCTCCTCGGGGCGATCGCCGCCCGCACGTCTCGGATCCTGCTGTCGACCGGCGTCACCGTGCTGTCGCTGCTCGACCCGATCCGCGTCGCCGAGGACCTCGCGACGGTCGACCAGCTGAGCCGGGGCCGGCTCGAGATCGTGATCGGCAAGGGCAACGAGGTGCTCCAGTACCCGCTGCTGGGGCTCGACATCGACAAGCAGTACGAGTACCTGCAGGAGAACTACGAGCTGCTGCGCCTCCTCCTGTCGCAGGAGGACGTGACGTGGGAGGGCCGGCACAGGCACGCCCTCGAGCACGCCACCACGCTGCCGCGCCCGTTCGCCGGGCCGTTCCGCATCTGGCACGGCTCGGCGACGTCGCAGTTCGCGGTCGACCTGGCGGCGCGCCACGGCGACCCGATCGTCAGCGCGAACGCGCTGCAGCCGCGCGAGAACTACCAGGTGCTCATCGACCGGTACCGCGAGCAGTACGCGGCGCACGGGCACGACCCGGCGCAGGCGTTCGTCGGCGCCGGGTCGGGCGGCCTGTTCCTCGCCGACACCACCGAGCAGGCGATCGAGCACTACCGCCCGATCTACGAGGGCCAGGTCGCCGCGGCGGCCCGCCGGGGCTACGGCGTCGACGCGGTCGGGAAGGCGCCGAGCTTCCGCACAGTCGAGGACGCCGTCGAGCGCGGGCCGGCGCTGGTCGGCTCGCCCGAGCGCGTCGCGGAGAAGATCCTCGACTACCACGGCTCGTTCGGGCACGACCTGCAGTCCGTCTCGATCAACCACCTGCTCGCGCCCGAGCACCAGGAGGACGTGCTGCGCCGGTTCGCGGAGGAGGTCGTCCCGCTCGTGCGGGCCGAGGTGAAGACCGATCTGTGGGGCCCCGCGGACTCGCGACGCGCGGCGGGCTTCACGGCGGCCGGCTGACCACGCGCCGGCTGGCATGCTCGGCGGATGGTCGACGCGCAGTACTTCGACGCCTGGTTCGCCGACCTCGAGCGCCACCCGGCGCGCGACCGCATCGTGGGGCGCGCGCTGGGCCTGCCGCCCGGCCTGCAGACGGACGGCGTCCTGACCTGGTCGGCGATGCCGCGGGTCGCGGCGGCGCTCGGGCTCGCGCCGGGGGACACGCTCGTCGACCTGGCGTGCGGGCGGGGCGCCTGGGGCGTCGAGCTCGCGGCGGCCGCGGGCGCGAGGCTCGTCGGCGTGGACTTCTCCGCGGTCGCGCTCGACGTCGCGCGTCGCCGGGCGGCGAGCCGCGGCGTGGAGGCGACGTTCGTCCTCGGGTCGCTCGACGCGACCGGGCTCGCGGACGGCTCGGCGAGCGCCGCGGTGTGCGTCGACTCGATGCAGTTCGCCCCGCCGGACGCGGGTCTCGCCGAGCTGCGGCGCGTCGTGGCGCCGGGCGGACCCGTGGTGCTCACGGGCTGGGCGGCGCGGGACCTCGACGACGAGCTCGTCCCGGAGCGGCTCCGGCGCGACGTCTGCGGAGGGCTCGTCGCCGCGGGGTTCTCCGCGGTGGTCGAGCACGAGGAGCCGGCGTGGCGCGCGGTCGAGCGCGTCGTGTGGGACACCGCCGTCGCCGCGCCCGCAGACCCTGCGGACCCGGCGCTCAGCTCGATGCAGGCCGAGGCGCAGGGCGCGCTCCAGCTGTTCGACCGGCTGCGTCGCCTGTGGTGGGTCGCCCGCGCCTGACGCCGATGCGCCGCGGCGCTCACCTCACGGTGGCGCGCCGCGGCGCATCCTGCCCCGGGGCCCCCACGGCCCCGCCCTCAGATCGCCGAGTGCTCGCCGATCCGGTGGTAGGTGCGGTCGTGGTAGACGAGCGGCGGACGGACCTGCGCCAGCGCGCTGCGGTCGCACGTCTCGCGCTCGTCGCGCACGCTCGACGTGAGCGCCTCGACCGCGATCAGGTGGCTGCCCCCGACGGCGGTGCGCTGGACGATGCGGCCGCGGACCCACGCGGCAGACCCGTCGATCACGGGCTCGCCGGTGGCCAGGTCCGTCCAGCCACCCGGCGCGAACCGGTCGATGCCGCTCGTCGCGAACCTCGCCGAGACGTCGTCCTGGTGGTCGGCGAGGAAGCTGAGCGCGACGGTCTCGGCGCGCGACACGGCGGGCCACGACGAGGAGCTCGCCGCGAGCGAGAACGCGAGCAGCGGCGGGTCCGCCGACACCGAGATGACCGACGTCGCCGTGAAGCCGACGCGGGCGTGGCCGTCGCGCAGGGTCACGACGACGACGCCTGCGGGGTGGCCTCGGAACACGCGCTTGAACGCGTCGGGTGCGAGCGCGTCGTCGCCGGCCTCGGTGCGCCGGTCGCGGGCGACGGGCTCGGCCGTCATCGGACGCCGCCCGGGAGGACGGGGGAGGGGTGCTGCTGGGTCATCTCTGCCTCACTGGTCTCGACATCACGCTTGCCGGCTGACGCCGGCCAGGTCATCTCCCGGGGCACCCCGTCGCGACGAGGGGTTGCCGTCCAGTGAGCCGGGGCTTCGCACTGGCGCTCGTGACCTACGGGCAGGAGGTATAGCAGCGCCGGAGCAAATCTCGACCAGATCGGTAGGAAATCTCAGGAGCTGGGACGAGCGCAGGCCTCGAATCGCCCGTCACGGGCTCGGACGGCGCGTCACCAGGCCGTCTCGTCAGCCCGTGAGCACGCGCTCGGAGCGCGGCGGAAGTGGTCCGCCGCCTGCTGGGCCTGCGCGCTGACCATGCGCCCCAGGTCGGCGTAGAGCAGCTCGGCGCGGGGCCCGTCCAGCGCGTCGAGCGCGCGCCGCCAGTCATCCCGCGCGCAGCGGATGTCGGCGTCCGTGATGTGCACGGTCCACACCTCGCCCACGTCGCTCATGCGCACCCCCGACGTCCCCTCCGAGCGTCCGTCGGCCCCTGGAGGCCGGAGGCCAGGGTCGTCCGCGGCGCCCGGACCGGGACCACCCGGCGCGGGTGACTCTCCGGCGGTGCGAGCCGGTGGCGGGAGCGGCCCGACGCGCTCGGGGCCACCCGGACTCACCCGTGCGGGTGATCAGTGCGGCGTCGGCGCGTGCGCCGCATTCGTCCCGACATGCCGGATCTTGACGTGCTGCGGATGGCCCCCCATAGGCTGAGGGCACTCCTATTTGATAGGAGTCCTAACTAATTCGTCGTCGTCTGTCTCACCGTCGAGGAGCCCCATGCGCCATTCCCGCGGGTCGACCATCTCCGCCGCCCTCGCCCTCGGCCTCACCGCCGCGCTGATCGCGCCCGCGTCGGCGCAGGCGTCGGCCCGGCCCTCGCCCGACGTGCCGAGCAAGGTCGTCTCGGCCTACTACGCCGACTGGGACGTCTACGGTCGCGGCTACTTCGTCAAGGACATCCCGGTGACGAAGCTCAACGTGATCCAGTACGCGTTCGGCGTGCCGGGCCGCGATCCGTCCACGGGCGCGCCGACGTGCAGCGTGCTCGACCCGTGGGCCGACTACCAGCAGGTGTACTGGACCGGCGACAACACCGTCGACGGCGTCGCGGACAACCCCGACGACCCGGACCAGCACCTGTTCGGCAACTTCAACCAGCTGCGCAAGCTCAAGGCCGCCAACCCGCACTTGAAGGTCGAGATCTCGCTCGGCGGCTGGACCAAGTCGACGTGGTTCTCGACGCTCGCGTCGACGCCGGCGCTGCGTCAGGCGTTCGTGTCGTCGTGCATCGACACGTTCATCAAGGGCGACCTGCCTGGGGGCGGCTGGCCCGCGGGGGCCGGCGGGACCGGCGCGGCGGCGGGCCTGTTCGACGGCATCGACCTCGACTGGGAGTACCCGACTCAGGTGGCTGGCGGCAACGAGAACGTCGGCCCGGCCGACCGGCACAACGCGACGCTGCTCGCGGCCGAGTTCCGCAAGCAGCTCGACGCGTACGGCGCCACGACCCGCAAGCACTACCTCCTGACGGCCGCGCTGCCGGCGGCGAACAGCTCCACGAAGTACTACGAGCTCAAGGACTTCTCGAAGTACCTCGACTGGGACAACGTCATGACGTACGACTTCAACGTGCCGAGCGGCCCGAAGGCGTCGCCGAACACGCTGTTCACGCCCGACCCGCGCGACCCGAACGCCACGAACCTCACGTGGAGCACGGCCGGCACGGTCGCGTACTACCTGCTCAACGGCGTGCCCGCGAGCAAGATCGTCGTCGGCGTCCCGTTCTACGCGCAGCAGTACCTGCGCACCGGCACCGCGAACCACGGGCTGTACACCCCGTTCGACAACACGGGCCTGGACGCGAACTCGCTCGTCGTCGACCAGACGCCCCAGCCGAGCTACCACGCGCTCGTGGACGAGGGCGGCTGGGTGAACGCCGCGGGCACCACGGGCGGCGCCGGCTACACCGCGTACTGGAACCCGCTGGCCGGCGAGCCGTACCTGTCCAACCCGGCGGCGCAGCACGTCCTCGCCGGCGGGACGGTCACCGTGCCGACCGTCGTCGTGTACTCGAGCCCGCGGTCGATCGGCGAGCGGACGGCGCTCATCAAGACGCTCCACCTGCGCGGCGCGATGGCCTGGGAGATCAGCCAGGACGCCGACAGCCACCCGCTCATCGGCGCACTGGCGCCGATCCTCGGGTAGGCGGTCCGGCCGACCGGGCCGGGTCGGCCGGACCACCCGGACGCGTCACGCCCTCGGGCTCCCACGGGGGCGTGACGCGTCCGCCGGGTCGGTGAGGACCCGGACGTCGCCCGGAAGCAGCACGAGCACCCCGCCGGCGTGCAGGCGCGCGAGGGTCGCGGCGTCCAGACCGTCGGCGCCGCCGCGGACGAGCACGACGGCGCTGCCGTCGCCGAGGTAGCCCGCGATCTGCCGCTGGTACACCGGGTTGCGGGACCGGGGCAGGTGGCCGAGCCGTTCGACGACGCGGTGGTCGTAGGAGACGCCGGTGACGTCGACGCCGACGTCGCAGCCGTCGCGCAGCTCGCGGGACATGAGGTTCAGCAGGATCAGCGCGCCGGGCGCGTCGGCGCGCACGCAGCCCGACGTCGGCAGGACCGCGCGGACAGCCTGCGCCGGGAACGGGCGTGCCAGGTGCGCGAGCGGCGGCACGAGCGCGAACGCGAGTGCGCCGGCCGCGGCCACCGCGACCGCGGCACGGGACACCGCCGGGATGGTGGCCGCAGCCGACGCGACGACCAGCACCAGCGGCGCGGCCACCAGGGCCGTGTACCGCAGGAAGAACGACGGCGAGAGCAGCAGCACGCCGAGCTCGACGGCGAGCAGCACCACCCACACGCGGCCGCGGCGCGCACGCCAGGCCACGAGCGCGCAGCTCACGAGCGCGGCGAGCACGAGCACCGCGAGGACCCGCAGCGCCGCGTGCGGCAGGAACGTGCGGTTCAGCCCCGCCAGGCCGACCAGGCGGGCCGCGGGGCCCACCGGGACGCGCGTGCGCCCGAGCTGGTCCGCGACGACGTCGCGCCAGAACGACCGGCCGCCGAGCACCGCGAACGGGCCGACGACGACCGCGGCGGCGGCGGCGGCGCCGGCGAGCGCCCGCAGCGCGGCGCGCACCCCGAGCCGCCACGCGTGCCACGCGAGCACGACGGCGACGGTCGCGACGCCCCAGATCTTGGTGGCCGGTGCGACGGCCACCGCGGCGCCGACGGCGAACGACCACCAGCCGCTCGCGTGAGCGCGCTCGGCGCGGCGGGCGAGCAGGGCGGCGGCGAGCACGGCGATCGTGCCGAGCGGCTCGAGGTACGTCATGAACTCGGCGGCCGTCGCCACGGGCAGCAGCGCGTACAGGAGCCCGGCCGTCACGGCGGCGCGCCGGCCCCACGGCGCCGCGACGAGCACGACGAGAGCCGTGATGACGCCGCCGAGCACCATGTACGCGAGCCGCGCCACCACGAGCGCGCGCGCGTCCGACATGACGTGGCTGAGCTCGGCGAACGGTGCGAGCGCGAGCACCACGCCCGGCGGGTGCAGCAGCAGGAAGTCGCGGTACGGGACGCGGCCGTGCACGAGCTCGAGCGCCGCGCCGAAGTAGACACCGTCGTCGTAGCCGCCGTACGCCCACAGGCCGGGCGCGCCGCCCGCGCGCGCGAACCGCGCGGCGAAGGCCAGGACCGCGCAGGCGAGCGCGACCGCCCGGACGCTCGGGCGGGACGCGAGCGGCGTCGCCGGTGCGCGGGGCGGCGACTCGAGGGTTGCGGCACTCGTCGCCATCCTCCCGACGCTAGGGAGGCCGACCTGCCGACCACCTGACCGGATCCGCGCCCGCCCGGGCGCGTCGGCGCCCGGCCCTCGGACCGGTCGGCACCGCCGTGGCGCGCCGCGGGCGCGCGACCGTCAGCGCGAGGAGCGCGAACGCCGGGCCAGGACGACGGCGGCGACCACGGCGTTGATGAGGTCGATGACGATCGCGGCGGTCGCGAGCCCCGTACCGCGCGTCCCGTCGCGCCGGATCCGCTTGAGCGCCAAGACCCCGAGCACCGTGCCGGGACCGGAGTGGACGACGAGCGACGTCCCGAACGCCCACTTCGCGAGCGGCTCGACTGGTTGCTGCTCCATGGTTGCCCTCCCCGTCCGGACCGACAGCAGCCAACCTAGAGCCTGGTCAGGCGCGCAGCACCTTCGTCATCGGGCGGCCTCTCGCCAGCTCGTCCACGAGCTTGTCGAGGTAGCGGATCCTCTGCATCAGCGGGTCCTCGATCTGCTCGACGCGCACGCCGCAGACCACGCCGGTGATGAGCGACGCGTTCGGGTTGAGGTGGGCGTCGGCGAAGAAGCCCTCGAACGTGGTGCCGGCGTCGAGGTGCTTCTCGAGCGCGGCGTCGTCGAAGCCGGTGAGCCACTCGATCGCCTCGTCGAGCTCCGCGCGCGTGCGTCCCTTGCGCTCGAGCTTCGCGACGTACAAGGGGTAGACCGCCGCGACACTCGTGGTGAAGATCCGGCTCATCCCCGCACGGTAGCGACAGACGGCGCGGCCCGGAGCCGCCGGGTGCCGGGCAGCATTGCGGTTGGCCGGGCGTCGGCCCGCTGCCAGGGTCGGGCGGGGGGCGCGGACCCGGACCGCCGGGCCGCGACCCCGGCGGATCGAGGTGATGACGATGTCGGACCGGCGGGCGGTGGCCGCGGAGCTCGCTGCGGCGGGGTACGAGAGCGGACCGGGCGCCGCGGTGCTCGCCACGGCGCGGGCGTCGACGCGCATCGGCGCCGCAACGGTGGTGCTGCTCGTCGAGGGGATCAGCGACCAGGCGGCGGTCGAGGCGGCGGCGCTCGGCCGCGGCCGCGACCTGCGGGCCGAGCGGGTGGTCGTCGTCCCGGTCGGTGGCGCGCACGCCGCGGGCCGGTTCCTGCGCGCGGTCGGTCCGCTGGACCCCGGCACGCTCGTGCTCGGACTCTGCGACGCGCCGGAGGCGGACGTGTTCCGCCGGGGGCTCGACGGTGCCCGCACCGGGGCACCCGCGCACGGGACGCCCGCGCCCGGGACGTCCTCGGAGGGGCCGGTCGATGCGCTGTTCGTCTGCACGCCCGACCTCGAGGGCGAGCTGATCCGGGCGCTCGGCCCGGCGCTGGTCGAGGCGTGCCTCGCCGAGCAGGGCGACCTCGCCGCGTTCCGCTCGCTGCAGGGACAGCCGGCGTGGCGCGACCGTCCCGTCGATGCGCAGCTGCGCCGGTTCCTCGGCAGCGGCGCGCGGCGCAAGACGCGGTACGCGCGCGTGCTGGTCGCGGCGGCGACGCGGGACGCCCGGCTGCCGGCCCCGCTCGACCGGATCCTGGACGCGGCCCGGCCGGCGTGAAGCGTCCTGCGACGTACCCGCGCGAGCACCGGCGGATGTCCACGGAAAAGCGCTGACGGACGCGTCCGAGGTGCTTCAGGAGGCATTGTACCGTGCATTCTGAGATCGTTTCTCGACGCACGTCACCCCTCGCGAAAGAATGCGTGCGGGCGGTCGACAGCGGCTTTCCGGAGAATCCGAGCGGGCCAGCATCGGCCGCTCCCTGCGACGCACGGGTTGCCGCATGTCGTCCGCCGGCGGGCGTCGTGACCGCCGCGCAGGCCTCCATCCGCTGCCGACGTGCCGGGGCCGGACGGGGCGCCCGGTAAATCCACGGGTCGGACCGGTCCCGACGCGTTCCGGCTGGTGGACGTCCCGACGAAGAGCGGCCCCGACGTGCGATCTCGCGTCGCCATTCCGCCGTCCGTCACCCATCCACCGCGCGGTCCGCGGACTCGGCCCGCGTCCCGACCGCCCGCAGCGCACGCCCGCGCGCGGCAGCAGGCGGACGCGTCGGCGGGCCGGTGCCGCGTCCTGGGGCCTGGGACCCGGGGCCGCAGGCGCCGACCCTGGGACCTTTTTCCCAGACGAATGCACGCCACAGGTGATCGCGGTCGCCATCGGTTCCCGGCGGGGGACAAAGGTCCTGCGAATCGTGAAGATCGGGCGCAAGTCTGTGTCTCGGGCGACGACTCAGCCGCCACCAGCGGACCACCCGGTCCGCACGAACAACGCACCGTGGGGAAGACACCATGTCCACTGCTCTGGTCGGCAAGTCGCCTGCTGACAACACGCTCGCTCCCGCCGGCGCGGAGCCGGCCAAGGTCAAGAACGGCTCGTCCGCGCTCCGCGTCCTCACCGTCGTCGTCGCCGTGGTCGGCGCGGTGTTCCTGGTCGTCGGCGGCACGATGTTCGGCGTCACGTCGGCGCAGCTGAAGAACCAGCAGGTGACCGTCGCGCCGTACGACGAGGGTGCCAACGGCGTCGAGAACGGCGCGTTCGCGGGCAAGACGGTCGCGGGTCCGTTCACCGCCCTCGCCCAGATCCACGCGATCCAGCACCACATGGGCCAGGCGGGCGCGAAGGCGACCGGCGGCAAGGCCGACCCGCAGACCGGTGTCGTCACCGGCGGCGACGCGAACCTCACCTTCGGCACGACCCCGATGATCGTGCTGAACCAGGACGGCACCTGCAAGATGCCGGTCGACTGGACCGACCCGGCCGGCATGGGCACCTTCAAGTGCGAGGCCAACGCCCAGCCTGCGGTCACGGGCTCGGTGAACGCCCAGGCGATGTCGACCGTGCGGTCGACGCTCCAGACCGGCTCGCTGCTCGTCGGCTCGCTGTACGTGTCGGTGCTCGCGTTCGGTGTCTCGGCGCTCGTCGCCGGCCTGGGCGTCGTGCTCCTGATCGTCGCCGCCTGGCAGTACCTGGCGCTCCGTACGCGCAGCTGACCCGAACGCTGCGCGGCGGTCCGCACGGACCTCGCCGCGTCCCCAGGGTCCGGCACCGGCGGGAAGGCCGGCCGAAGGCTGGCCTACCCGCGGACGAGGCGCGTGAGCAGCGCGAGGAGCTGACGCTGCTCGTCGGCAGCCAGGGGCGCGAGCACGTCGCGCTGGATCTGCTCGATGACGCCGTCGAGCGTGCGGAGGGTCGTCAGCCCGTCCGGCGTGATCGTCACGATGTTGCGGCGCTTGTGCTCGGGGTCGACGCGCCGCGCGACGAGGCTGCGTCGCTCGAGCTCGAGCAGCGCGGCCGTGACGTCGCTGCGGTCGATGCCGGTGTCACGCCCGAGGTCGGCCTGGCTGGCGGGGCCCCACTGCTCGAGGGCCGCCAGCAGCCGGTAGTGGTAGCCGCGCAGGCCGTCGCCGTGGGCCTCGAAGCCGGCGTGCAGCATCGCCACCGACCGGGCGTGTGCCCGGTTGAGGAGCCAGGTCGGGCGGTCACGCACCCGGTCGGGCGTGCGGCCGGCCGGATCGTCGCGGATGGGCACGCGGCGAGCCTACCCATTGTGGGGACGGCCAACACGACATATGTTGGCGCCATCAACATTGGGACGGCCAACACCGGAGGATCCATGACCGCCACCCCGCACCACGACCGCGGGACGTCCGTGCTCATCGTCGGACGCAGCCCGAGCGTGCTGGAGGACGCCGTCGCGATGCTCCGCTCGCGCGGCATCAGCGCGGGCGCGACCAACGACTACGACCGCGCCCTCGACGGCGGCGGGCCGACCCCCGACGTCCTCGTGCTCGGCGGCGCCGTCCCGCCCGCGACGAAGGAGCTGCTCACCGCGGAGCTCCAGCGGCGGAACCCGGCGGCGCGCGTGCTGCTCGGTCTCGTCGGGATCGCCGAGGTCGTCGCCGCGCAGGTCGAGGCCGAGGTCGAAGGGACGCCGTCGAGCCAGGTGGCGTACGACGCGGCGGAAGGCGCCGTCGTGATCGACCTCGACCGGTCGGCGCACGTCGCGGTCGACGCGTTCTGGGCGACCAGCCTGACGCCGCCGCAGCCGACCAGCACCGGCACCCAGGTGCTCGCCGCCGACCTCGCACCGGGCCGTCACCGCGTGCCGCTGCCCGACGGCCTGCCCGACAGTGCCGCGTTCGCGGTGGTGCGCGTCGACGACCGGGTCGCGGTGCTGACCCTCGCCGCCGTGCCGGACCTGCAGCTCGCGCCCGGCGCACTGCCGCCGGTCCGGCCGGTGACGCTCCGCGCGGGGTCGCTCTCGTGAGCGCGACCGAGCACGGCCGCGCCCGCACCCTGCCCGGTCAGCGCGCCGCCAACCGCGTCGTCCGCGGGCTGCTGCGGGTGCCGGGCGTGTCGCGCCTCGTCGGACGCCGGCTGGTGACGCTCTACGTCGTCGGCCGCTCGACGGGCCGGCGGTACACGATCCCCGTCGCGTACGAGCCCGACGGCGGCAGCCTGCTCGTGGGTACACCCTTCGCGTGGGCCCGGAACCTGCGTACCGGTGACGAGCTCGAGGTGCGGCTGCGCGGCCGCCGTCGGCGGTGCGACGTCGAGGTGTTCACGGACGAGGCGGAGGTCGTCGCGGCGTACACCCGCATGGCGCGGGCCAACCCGGCGTTCGCGAGCTTCAACTCCGTGCGCCGCGGCGCCGACGGCGAGCCCGACCGCCAGGACGTGACGGCGGCCTGGCGCGGCGGGGCGCGCGTGATCCGGCTGACGCCGCGCGCGGCGGGCTGACGGGTCCGGCGGCGTCCGCACCTGCTCTGTCGGCGGGTGCGGGCGCCGCACTACGTTCGCGCCATGGTCAACGACGGCATGCGGCAGACGTGGACGGCCGGGGCCGAGCACTGGGTCGCGAACGAGGCGCTCCTCGACGGCCTCTACGTGCCCGTCACCGCCGCGATCCTCGACGCGGCCGGGCTCGCGCCCGGCGTCAGCGTGCTCGACGTGGGGTGCGGCACCGGCACGCTGCTCGAGGCCGGCGCGGCCGCAGGCGCGGCCGTGACGGGGGTCGACATCTCGGCGGAGATGGCAGCCGCCGCGGCGCGCCGCGTGCCGTCGGCCGACGTCGTGGTCGACGACGCGCAGACCGCCGACCTCCGGGCGTTCGGTGCGGCGCCGTTCGACCGCGTCGTGTCGCGCTTCGGCGTCATGTTCTTCGACGACCCCGTCGCGGCGTTCGCCAACATCCACGCGGCGAGCGCCCCGGGTGCGCGGCTCGCGTTCGCCTGCTGGCGCCCGGCCGACGAGAACCCGATGTTCACGCTCGGCACGTCCGTGCTGCTCGAGGCGACGGGATCCGACGCCGCCGCCGCCGCGCCGGGCGCGTCGGGCCCGATGGCGTTCGAGGACCCGGGACGCGTCGTCGCGTTGCTGACGGCCGCGGGCTGGTCCGACGTCGAGCTCGCACCGCTGGACTTCACGTGCGACTACGGCCCGGACGGCGTCGACGCCCGGCTCGCAGTGATCTTCGGCACCACCGCGGGGATCCGCGCCCGGCGCGACCTCGAGGCGCGCGTCGGGGCGCCCGGCTGGGCGCTCGTCGTCGACGAGGTGCGCGACGAGCTGCGCCGGTGGCAGGGCGACGCGCCGACGCTCACGCACCCCGCCGCCGTGTGGGTGACGACCGCCACGGCCTGAGCCGGCGGCGGTGTGCGACCCTGGAGGGCGACCCGCGCTCGCGGGACCGCCGGACGAGATGTGCGCCGTACCCGGACCGACAAGACGACGCTCCTCAAGGAGTCGTCATGACCGGCCAGCTCGTCCAGGTCGTCGGTTCGCTGCTCGTGCTGGCGGGGTTCGCCGCGGCGCAGACCGGCCGCCTCGACCCGAGGTCGCTGCCGTACCTCGTGCTCAACCTCGTCGGTTCCGCCGTGCTCGCGGTCGACGCGCTGCTCGGGCACCAGTGGGGCTTCCTGCTGCTCGAGGGCGTGTGGGCCGCGGTGTCGCTCGTGGGGCTCGTGGGCGTGCTGGTCGCCCGGCGCCGGACGACCGACGCCCGCGACGCGGGTTCCGCGGCCGGATAGGGCTCCACGCCCAGGCGGGCTCGGTACGTTCAGGTCCAGGTGTCCAGGTGCCCGGCTGTGGGGGTCCGGCTCGGGCGGCGGCCGATCGTCGGCCTCGACGCCGTCCGGACGGCGGAAGGAGGCGGCGCGCATGGCCGTGGTCGCCGTCTGCGAGGACGACCCGAGCGTCCGACGCGTCGTCACCGAGATCCTGCGCGGCGAGGGCCACGACGTGCGCGTCGCGCACACGGGCGCCGAGGCGATGCGCCTGTTCGGCCCGGAGCAGCCGCTCGACGTCGTCGTCCTCGACATCGGTCTGCCCGACGCCGACGGCCGTGACGTGTGCACCGCGCTGCGGGCGGCCGGGCAGCACGCGCCCGTGCTGTTCCTCACGGCGAAGGACACGCTCACCGACCTCGTGTCGGGCTTCAGCGCCGGCGGTGACGACTACCTGACGAAGCCGTTCGCCGTGCCCGAGCTCGTGGTGCGCGTCGCGGCTCTGGCGCAGCGCCGTCCGGCACCGCCCGCGCCCGTAGGCCTCGTGCTCGACCCGGCGACGTTCTCCGTGCGCCACGGCGACCTCGCCGCCGCCCTGACGCCGACCGAGTTCCGGATGCTCGCGGCGCTCACCGCGCGGCCGGGCACGGTCGTGCGCCGGCGCGAGCTCGTCGCGGCGGGCTGGCCGATGGGCGCGATGGTGCAGGAGAACACGATCGACTCGTTCGTGCGTCGGCTGCGCACCAAGCTGGAGGCCGTCGACTCGCCTCGGCGGATCGAGACGGTCCGCGGGGTGGGGTACGTGCTGCGATGAGCGGACGGTCGTGGTCGCCTGGGTCGCCGCGCGCGTGGGGCCTGCGCGCGCGGATCGTGACGACGGCCGCGGTGCTCACCGCGGTCGGGATGGCGGCGCTCGTCGCGATCACGGCGCTCGTCCTCGACCGCGCGAACGACGCGAACGTGCGCGGGCTGCTCGAGGACCGCGCACAGGCCGTCGCGGCGGCGAGCGTCGCGCCGGACGGCAGCCTCGGGGAGCCGCAGGGGCTCGCCGCGAGCGACGAGGTCGCGTGGATCTTCGACGCGTCCGGCGCCCAGGTCCACGGGCCGGCCGGCTCGGACCTCGACCACGCCGCCGCGCGACTCGCCACCGTCACGGCGCCGGCGACGGCCGAGCCCGACGGGTGGCTGCTCTACGCGGAGCCCCTCCCGCGCGGCGCGGGTGCGGTGGTCGTCGGGTCGTCGCTGCGACCGTACGAGAGCACGCGGGACACCGCCCTGCTCGTCGCCGGTGCGCTCGGCGTGCTCGTGGTCGGCTCGGTCACGGCGATGTCGGCCTGGACGGTGACGCGCGCGCTGCGGCCCGTCACGTCGATGGCCCGCAGCGCGGCCGCCTGGAGCGAGCAGGACCTCGACCGGCGATTCGACCTCGGCCCGCCGCACGACGAGATCACCGAGCTCGGGGCGGTGCTCGACGCGCTGCTCGGACGCGTGGCGCGGGCGCTCGTCGCCGAGCAGCGGCTCACCTCCGAGCTCGCGCACGAGCTCCGCACGCCGCTGACCGTCGTCCGCGCCGAGGCCGAGCTCGCGCTGCGATCGCCGGCGCTCCCGGCCGACGAGGCGGACCGTCTGGAGCGGATCGTCGCGGCGACCGACCACCTGGCGTCGGTGATCGACGCGCTGCTCAGCGCGGCGCGCGGCGCGTCGTCGGCCGAGACGCCCGTGCCGGTCGACGAGGTGCTCGCCGCCGCAGCGAGCGTCGCGTCGACCGGGCGCCTCGACGTCGACCTGGTGGTCGCGCCGGCGGGGCGGCTGTACGTCGCGACGCCCGTCGACGTCGCGGCCCGCGCGCTGTCGCCCCTCGTCGCGAACGCGCTGCGGTACGCGCGCACGGCGGTGACCGTGGCGGCGCGGGACGGCGGGGCGGTCGTCGAGATCGAGGTCCGTGACGACGGGCCCGGCGTCGACCCGGGCCGCCGCGAGGACGTGTTCGTGCCCGGGCGGCGCTCCGTCGAGAGCCCGGGCGCCGGGCTCGGCCTTCCGCTCGCGCGGCGGGTCGCGCGGGGGAGCGGCGGCGACGTGCAGCTCGCCGAGGGGTCGCCGACCCGGTTCGTGCTGACGCTGCCGAAGGCTGCGCGACCGCCGCGGGACTGAGCGCCCGGCGCCGCGGCCGGTCAGGTCGGCGGCAGGTGCGCGCCCCTAGCGTGCGCGCGTGCGCCCCTCTGCCCTCCGGTCCCTGCCCGCCACCATCGCGCTCGCCGCCGCCTGCCTCGTGCCCTTCGTCGTCCTGCTGGTCGCCGTGCTCGCGGCCGACCTCCAGCCGCTGGCCATGGACACCCGGTGGGCGACGACGGTCGCGTCGCTGACGAGCCCGGCGATGACCTCGTTCCAGCAGCTCGTGAGCGCGGTCGGCGGCGACGTGCTCGGCGGCATCGTCGTCCCGCTCCTGGTCGGACTGGTGCTGTGGCGCGTCCGGTCGTGGCGCGCCGCGACCGTGTTCGTCGTGGTGGTGCTCGGCTCCGCCGTGGTGGTGCAGGTCGTCAAGCACGTGGTCGCCCGACCCCGGCCGCCGGCCGCGCTCGCGCCCACCGACCTGACGTCGTTCCCGTCGGGGCACGTCACGAACGCCGCGACGCTCACGCTCGTGCTCGCGCTGCTCGTGCGGCGCCGCTGGACCGTCGCGCTCGCGGTCGTGTGGCCGGTGCTGATGATCGTCAGCCGCACGTACCTGCACGTCCACTGGCTCAGCGACACGCTCGCCGCCGCCTCGCTCGGGGTCGCGGTCGCGCTGGTCGCGACGCCGGTCGCGGCGGCGCTCCTGGACCGGATGGTGCCACCGGGCCTCGCGCCGCAGCGCGAGCCGACGCCGCTCGAGCCGGCGCAGCACGGCGACCCGGTCACGCCCGCGCCCCGTCAGATCACCCGGCGTGCGCGGGTGACGCCGCGCGCGTGACGCCGGGCCTGTGACGCGCGCGGCCTAGCCGCGTCGACGGGCGGCAGCCGTCGGCGCCGCAAGCGAGGATGGATCAGTGGCGCAGGCGGGCTCAGGCGCAGCCGCCGGCGGGCCGGGCGCGGCGCCCGGCGCCCGCCGGGAGCTCCTCGCGGCCGCAGCCGCGATGGCCGGCGTCTCGGTGCTCGTGGTCCAGTTCGCGCGCTGGGGCCCCGACTGGCCCGCGCAGCAGTTCCGCGCGTGGCTCGCGCGGTCGAGCGCGTTCCTGCTGTGGAACGACAGCTGGTACGCGGGTCACCCGCTCCCGGGCTACTCCGTGCTGTACCCGCTCGTCGCCCACCAGCTCGGCGCGGGCGGTACCGGCGTCGCGGCGAGCGTCGTCGCCGCGTGCGGCGCCCACCGGCTGCTGCCGGTGGGAACCGGGGTCGCCCGGCGCCGGCTGTACACGGGCGCGGTCGTGGTGACGCTCACGGTGGTGCTCGTCGTCGGCCAGCTCCCGTTCCTGCTGGGCGTCGCCCTGGGCGCCTGGGCCGTCGTCGCCGTCCTGCGCGTGCCCGGCGCTCGCGGCTGGAGCCTCGCCGCGGGGCTGGCCCTGGCGTGCTCGTTGGCGAGCCCGCTGCCCGGCGCGCTCCTCCTGCTCGTCGCCAGCGGACTCATCGCCGTCCTCCCGGGCCGCCGCGTCGCTGCGCTCGCCACTGCTGGGGGCGGGATCGTCGTGGCGCTCGCCGTCGGCGGTGCCGGCGGCCGGATGCCGTGCCCCTGGAGCGCGCTCGTCGGCACGCTCGTGTTCTGCGCCGTGGTCTGGCTGCTGAGGCCCTCGGCACCCCCCGCCGTTCGTGCCTTCGCGACCCGCTTCGTGCCGCTCTACGCCGTCGCGGCCGTGGCCTGCTGGGCGGTGCCGAACCCGGTCGGCGGCAACATCGCGCGGCTCGGCCAGCTCCTCGCGGTCCCCGGCGGCGTGTACCTCGCCACACGCGGGTCGGCGCGTCGGGTCACCGCGACCGCGCTCGTGCTCGGGCTCGCGCTGTTCTGGACGGCGCAGCCCGCGGGCGGCTCGGTGTTCGGCGGGTCGCGCCAGCCGTCGCGCGACGCCGCGTACTACCGAGGGCTCCTCGGCTTCCTCGCGACCCGGCCGGACGTCGGACGCGTCGAGATCCCGTTCACGCGCGACCACTGGGAGGCGTCGTACGTCGCGCCGCACTACCCGCTCGCGCGCGGGTGGGAACGGCAGACGGACCTCGCCCAGAACGCCGTGCTCTACGAGCCGCTCAGCGCGGCCGCGTACCGCGGGTGGCTGCAGGACGACGCGGTGACGCTCGTGGCGCTGCCCGACGTGCCGCTCGACGCGGGCGGCCAGGCGGAGGCGGCCCTGCTGCGCCACCCGCCCCCGTACCTGCGGCCTGTCTGGCACGACGCGCACTGGCGCGTGTGGAGCGTCTCGGGGAGCCGCCCGCTCGCGACGGGCGCGGGGACGGTGACCTCGCTCGGCACCCAGGAGTTCGTGCTCCGGGTGACGCGGCCGGGCGTCACCGAGGTGCGGATCCACGCGAGCCGGCTCTGGACGGTGGTCGAGGGCGACGCGTGCGTCGGCGCGACGTCCGACGGGTGGCTCACCGTGACGGCGACCCACCCCCAGGTGGTCGTCGCGTCGACAGAGCTCGCGACGCTGTTCCGCGTGCGGGACGAGGAGCCGGGTTGCGCGACCTGACGGACCAACCACGTCGCCCCGCGCGCCCCGGACGGGCGTCCGCGTGTGGTTGATCCTCCAGGCTCACCCCGCGGCGCCGGCGCCGCCACCGGGGCAGCAGGTGCAGCTCCCGCGGGCCGGACCTAGCGTCGGACGATGGGAAGGATCGCCGCGGAAGTGCTCGTCGACCGGCTTGCCGAGTGGGGCGTGGACACCGTCTTCGGGCTCCCGGGTGACGGGATCAACGGGATCATGGAAGGTCTGCGCCGGGCCTCCGACAAGGTCCGGTTCGTGCTCGTCCACCACGAGGAGGCGGCCGCCTTCATGGCGACGGCCCACGGGAAGGCGACCGGTCGGATCGGGGTCTGCCTCGCGACGAGCGGCCCCGGCGGCATCCACCTGCTCAACGGACTGTACGACGCGAAGCTCGACCACGCGCCGGTGCTCGCGATCACGGGCCTGCAGGAGACGAGCGTGCTCGGCACGGGCTACCAGCAGGAGGTCGCGCTCGACCACCTCTTCGAGGACGTCACCGAGTACAACCTCGTGGTCAGCAACCCGGTGCAGCTCCCCGGCGTGGTCGACATCGCGATCCGCACCGCGCTGGCGCGACGCGGCGTCGCCCACCTGACGATCCCGAACGACGTGCAGGTCGCGGACGCCGAGGCGGACCCGTACGAGCACGTGGCGCCCGCGCGGCCGCCGGCCACGTCGCCGACGTTCCTGCCCGCACCGGGCCGCCCGCGCGACGAGGACCTGCGCGCCGCGGCCGCGGTGCTCAACGCGGCGGAGCGGCCCGCGATCCTCGCCGGCCAGGGCGCGTTGCGTGCGCGCGACGAGGTGCTCGCCGTCGCCGACGCGCTCGGCGCGCCGGTCATCAAGACGCTGCCCGGCAAGGCCGTGATCCCCGACGACTCGCCGTTCGCGGTCGGTGGGATCGGACTGCTCGGCACGCGCCCGGGGGAGGATCTCGTCGAGGACTGCGACACGCTCCTGATGGTCGGCACCAACTTCCCGTACACGAAGCACCTGCCCGCACCCGGAACGGTCAAGGTCGTCCAGCTCGAGGCGGACCCGGTCCGCGCCGGGGTGCGGCTGCCGACGGACGTACCGATGATCGGCGACGCCGCGGAAGGCCTCGCGGCCCTCCTGCCGCTGCTCGACCGGCGCACCGACCGCGGCCACCTCGAGAAGTACCAGGCGGCGATGGCTACGTGGCGCGCGGAGATGGATGCGCTCGAGGACGAGACGCGCCGCCCGATCGCGCCACAGCTCGCGGTGGGCGTGCTCGACGACCTCGCGTCCGACGACGCGATCCTCACGTGCGACTCGGGCACGATCGCCACGTGGGCCGCCCGCCACTGGACGATCCGCGGCGACCGCCGGTTCTTCCTCTCCGGCACCCTCGCGACGATGGCGCCCGGCCTGCCCTACGCCAACGCGCTCGCGCTCGCGTACCCCGGCCGCCAGGTGATCGCGTACCTCGGCGACGGCGGCTTCGCGATGCTCATGGCGGAGTTCCTCACGGCGGCTCAGCACCGGCTGCCCATCACGGTCGTCGTCAACAACAACGACTCGCTCGGCCAGATCCTCTGGGAGCAGATGGTGCTCGGCTACCCCGAGCACGGGGTGCGGTTCGGCGAGCCCGCGGGCGACTTCGCCGCGTGGGCGCGCGCCTGCGGCGGGTCGGGCGTCCGCGTGACGGAGCCGGGTGACGTGCGTGGCGCGATCAAGGACGCGCTCGCGTTCGACGGCCCGTCACTCGTCGACGTCGTGGTCGACCCGAACGAGCCCCCGATGCCCGGCAAGGTCTCGTACGAGCAGGCCAAGAAGTTCGCGACCGCGTTCCTCAAGGGCCAGCCGCACAAGGCCGCGATCGCCACGACGCTGTTCAAGGACAAGATCAGCAAGCTCGGCAAGCGGTGACGGCCGGGGGCGAGCGCCGCGCCGCGTCGGGACGCTCGAGCGGGGCGAGTGACCGCGGGCCGCGACGGCCCCCTCAGCAGCCTGCCGTGCTGAACCCGTTCGCCTTGTGCGTGCCGTCGCAGTAGGGCGGGATCGTCGTACCGCCGCACCGGCAGAGCGCGACCGTCCGGCGCCGGCGCGGCACCGGACGGCCTCGGTCGTCGACGATCTCGACGTCGCCGCGCACCACGATCGGCCCGTCCGGGCACGCGACGATGCGAGGCACGGTCGGGACCGCCGGGTCCTCCCGCACGGACGCGCGCGCCCCGTCGGCGGCCGTCATCCGGCGCGCCTCGCCGCCGCCGCGGCGGGTCGCAGCGAGGACTCCCCGCGCTCCCACGCGCCGAGAACGTGCTCGCCCACGAGGTCGTCGAGGTACAGGCACGCCGCGGCACCGAACAGGATGTCGGGCAGCAGCTCCGGCTCGTGCTCGGCGAGCCCCCCGGCGAGGTCGCGGGCCGCGATCTGCTCGTGCACCGCGTCCGCCTCGACGTGCTCGTCGAAGTACTCCGTGGTCGCCGTCCCGTAGCCGTGCCGGCGGAAGCCGTCGCCGTACAGCCGGTTGGGCAGCGAGCTCGTCATCTCGAAGGCCGCCAGGTGCCCCGCGATCGCGCCGCGCAGGCGGCGGTGCAGACCGAACAGCGACATCGCGTTCACGCCCGCGAGCGTCACGGCGGGCACGCGGTCGACGTACGCGCCGAACGTCGCGTCGAGCCCCGCGCCGTGCATGGTCCGCGCGAACAGCTCGCTGTGCATCCGGCCCGGCGTGCCGCCGCCGTACTCGTCCGCCTGGATCTCGACGAGGGCCGCCTTGGCGTGGCCCGCCAGGCGCGGGATCGCCCACGTGTGCGGGTCGGCCTCCTTGAGCTGGTACACGGACCGGTGCACGAGGAACTCGTGGAGCTGGTCGTCGTCGGCGCGCCGTCCGACGTAGCGCGCCACGCTCGGGCCCGGGCCGGGCGCCGTCAGGGCGAACAGCGCGTCCGCCACGGACCGCCCGTCGGCCGCGACATCCGCCGGCACCTCGACCCGATCGCGCAGCGCCTCCTCGAACGCGGCTTCGAGCACGCCGCGCGCACGCAGCAGGTCCGCGTCCCACTCCCACGCGTCGTCGACGCCCGCGACGCCGCGGTAGTGCAGCTCGTAGAGCACGAAGAGGGTGAGCTGGACGTCGTCGTCCGCGAGCAGGTCGCCGGACGCGACGGCGGTGCGCGCCGCCGTCACCAGGGCGGCGCGCACCTCCTCGTCGACCTCGTCGGGCCGCCGGTCGAGCGCGCCCCACACGAGCGCGCCGAGCGGCCCGCGCGGCTGCGGACGGGCCATGCCGGTTCGCAGCCCTGCCGGGACGGTGGCGGTCACGGCCGCCCCGTCGACGAGGGGTCCGGCGGGAACGACGGCGGGAGGTCCGAGCCAGAGCCGGTCTCCTCGGGCTCGAACGTGGACGCGGGGGCCCGCGTCGTGCCGACGCCGGCGCTGCCCGCCGTGCCGGGCCCCGACGCTCCCGCGCCCGACGCGCCGAAGCCGGAGGTGCCGGCGCCCGACGCTCCGAAGCCGGAGGTGCCGGACCCGGGGCCGGTTCCGTCTCCGCCCGACGTCGCGCCTCCCGCGGCGTCCCTGACCTTCTCCTGCGCGTCCTGCGCGTGGTCGACCACGTCGTCCTTCGCGCTCGCGGCCTCGCCCTTGACGTCGTGCGCCGCCTGCTTGGCCGTGTCGCCGACGCGGCTCGCCGCCTCGCGGGCGGGTTCCTTGAGGTTCTGGGCGACGTCCTGGGCAGCCTGCTTGGCCTCGTCGACGAGCGGCTCGCTCTTCTCCTTGACCGTCTGGGCGGCCTGCTGCTCGGGACGCGAGGCCGGGATCAGCGCGGATGCCACCAGCCCGAGGCCGAAGGCGACCAGGCCGGCGGCGAGCGGGCTACCCGCCGTGCGCTCGCGGGCGGCGTCGGGTGCCGACGCGACCGCGTCGCGCGCGGACTCGATCGTGTCGCCCACGCCGTGGGCCGCGTCGTGCGCCGACGACCGGACGTCGTCGGCCGAGCCCATCACGCGGTGGCGCAGCGAGCCGCCCGCGGACCGCAGGCGGTCGCCCTGCCGGTGCAGCACGCGTCCGGGGCTGACCTTGTCGGCCAGCGCGTCCACATCGGAGCTCAGCTCGTACCGCGTGCGCTCGATGTCGGAACGGATCTCGTCCGGGTCGCTGCTCATGAGTTCTCCTCCTCGTGCCCCTGCAGGGCGTGCGGGATCTTCTTGACGGTGTCGGCCGTGCGGGGCAGGCCCTGGACGCGGCGCAGCTCGGTACGGCCGCGCAGGGCCAGCACCGCCGCGACGATCGCCCACAGCACGGCGACGATCACGCCGGACCACCCGAGGCCGACCGGGTCGCCCAGCGCCCACCAGAGCGCGAGCGAGACGAAGATCAGCGCGAGGTGCACGGCGACGCCCGCGCCGCCGAACATCCCCACGCCGCGGCCGGCGTTGCGCGCCGACTGCGTCGCCTCAGCCTTCGCGAGCTCGATCTCCTGCCGGATCAGCGTCGACAGGTCGCGGGTCACGGCCCCGAACAGCTCGCCGGTCGACGCCGAGCTCGTGGTCGTGCGGCCGGGTGCGACCGGATCGGGCCCGGCGGTCATCAGAGCACCTCGCCGGTCGCCGGCCCCGTCGGCGTCGGGGGGAAGGCGGGAGCGCTCGCCGGCGCGGGCCCGGCCGAGGTCGGCGGGAACGCGGGCGGCGGCGTGGCGCCGGGCTGCGCGGTGCCGGTGGCCTGGCGCGTCTCGTCGTACACGGGCTCGGGGCGCAGGCCGTTGCCGGTGCTCGTCGTCGCCGCGGAGCGCTGCCCCCACGACGACCGCTGCGTGGACGGACCGTGGCCCGACGAACCCTGCGACGAGGAGTCCTTCAGCGCCCGCGACAGCCGTCCGACCAGCACGCCCGCGCCGGCCGCGACCAGCAGGAACGTCCCCGGCCGGCGGCGCGCGAACGCGCGCACCTCGTCGAGGACCTCCCCGGGACCGCGCTCGGCGAGCCAGTCGCCGAGGCGCCCGCTCTGCTCGGCGACGCGGCGGACGACCTCCGCGGCGACGCCGCCGTCGGCCGACTGCGCCATCGTGTGCAGGTCGCCCGAGAACGTCCGCATGCCGTCGGCGAGGCGGGACTGCTGGCTCGCGGCCTGCCCGCTGACCTCGCCACGCGTCTGGTCCCACAGCCCGCGCAGCTGGTCCTGCGCCTCGTGCGCGACCTCGCTCGCGGACTCCTTCGCCTGGTTGGCGACCCGCTGGCCCGCGTCCTTCGCGGTGCCGGCGACGTCGCGGGCCTCGTCCTTCGCCGTCTGCGCGGCGGCCTGTGCGGACGAACCCGCACCTCCGGTGCCCGCGCGTCCGGACTGGTCGTACTCGCTCATCGTGCCTCCCGAGGGCTCGACGCCGGGGCGGTCTCCCGCCGGCGCCCGTACAAGACGTACGCATCGAGGTGGTGGGAGAGAGCTCTGGCTCGACTCTCGGGGACGGGGGACGCGGCATCGCGTTCCCGTCACGTCGGCATCGCCGAGACACGAAAGTAAGCAGGTTCCCGTGGGCCCGCCAGCCGGACGGTCGGTCCCCTGGACGCAGCACGGCCCGGCGGCCGATACCGGTTGCGGGCCGCGTGCGCCGTGCGAGGCTGGCGTACACGGTCGGTCTGGAAGCGCGCCGGCAACGGGGCACGCGCCACGGCGGGTGCCCGCCCGGACGGAGCTCCCGATGGCTGACGCCACGACCACCGGGACGCACGGCGTGACGGGCGAGGTCGAGCACGACGTCCGCCCGGCTGTCGAGGTCGACATGGGCTCGACCGACGACCAGGACCTCGACGAGACGCCCGACACCACTGCCGGCACCACCGCGACGCTCGCGGCGCACCTGGTGCACGGCGCCCGCCTGCTGCGCGACCCGCAGTACCCCGCGGGCTCCTGACCCGAACACCCAGAGCGAGAGGACCCCCATGAGCGCGCAGACCTTCCCGGCCCAGCAGCAGACGCCGCCGGGCCTGACGGGCGAGATGCGCCCGCGCCCCGACCACGGCGAGGACAGCTACGTCGGCGCGTCGCGCCTCGAGGGCCGGCGCGCGCTGATCACCGGCGGCGACTCGGGCATCGGCCGCGCCGTCGCGATCGCCTTCGCGCGGGAGGGCGCCGACGTCGCGATCGTCTACCTCCCCGACGAGCAGCCGGACGCCGACGAGACCTGCCGGCTCGTGGAGGACGCCGGCCGACGCTGCGTGCTGGTGCCCGCCGACCTGACGGTGGAGGACGAGGCGCGCGGCGCGGTCCGGACGGCGGTCGACGGGCTGGGCGGCCTCGACGTGCTCGTCAACAACGCGGGCTTCCAGATGGCGCGGCGCGAGTCGGTCGCCGACATC
Organism: Cellulomonas alba; assembly: GCF_030362835.1. GTDB lineage: Bacteria > Actinomycetota > Actinomycetes > Actinomycetales > Cellulomonadaceae > Cellulomonas > Cellulomonas alba. The sequence goes on along the minus strand of NZ_JAUCGQ010000001.1, from coordinate 612,792 downwards.
ACGAGCGAGGACCTGGACCGCACGTTCAAGACGAACCTCTACGCGCTGTTCTGGGTCACGCAGAGCGCGCTCGAGCACCTGAAGGACGGCTCGTCGATCGTCAACTGCTCGTCGATCCAGGCCTACCAGCCGTCGGAGCCGCTGCTCGACTACGCGTCGACGAAGGCCGCGATCAACAATGTCACGGTCAACCTCGCGGCCGAGCTCGCCGAGCGCGGCATCCGGGTCAACGCCGTCGCGCCGGGGCCGATCTGGACGCCGCTGCAGCCGGCCACGCAGCCGCCCGAGAAGGTCGAGAAGTTCGGCTCCGACACGCCGCTCGGCCGCGCCGGTCAGCCGGCCGAGGTCGCGCACGCGTTCGTCTTCCTCGCGTCCGAGCAGACCGCGTCGTACGTCTCGGGCACGGTGCTCGGCGTGACGGGCGGCAAGCCGGTGTTCTGACGCGAGCGGGATTCGCGCCCGCCTCGAGCGGGGGACGCACGCCGCCCGCACGGCTGACCAGGGTGCTCGCACCCCGATCTGCCGACCGCGCGGCGGGGCATTACTCTCGCAGGAACGCATCGCCGCGGCGGTGCGGCAACGGGTTGAAACAGCAGCCCGCAAGTGCGACCAGGTCGCCCTGAACCTGTGGGGACACCGTGCACGAGCGTGCCACGGCCCGCGTGGGCCATTTCCGAATCAACGCCGAGGACGGCCGGGCCGAGTGGTCCGACCAGCTGTTCGAGCTGCACGGCATGGCGCCGGGCGAGGTCGTCCCGTCGCGCGACGTGCTGCTCTGGCACGTCCACCCCGACCAGCGTGAACGCGTCGACGCGGCGCTGCGCTCCTGCGTGCGTTCGGACCAGCCGGTCGCCTTGTCGTACGTGCTCGTCGACCTCGCCGGTGACGAGCTGATGGTGGACCTGACGGCGGTCGGACAGGCCGGGCCGGACGGCCGGCGCGCCATCGTCGGGTTCCTGCTGGACGCGGGCGTCGCGTTCCGCAGCGCGGTGGCGGCGCAGGTGGACGACCAGCTCCGGCGCGCGGTCGAGTCGCACGCCGTGATCGACCAGGCCAAAGGCGTCCTGATGCTGGTGTACGGGATCGACGGCGAGGCCGCGTTCGAGCTGCTGCGGTGGAGCTCGCAGCAGCGCAACGTCAAGCTGCTGTCCCTCGCCGAGCGGGTGGTGCGCGCGGCCGTGACGGTCGGCGGCCTCGCGCCGGACGTGCGCGCGCAGCTCGACGAGCTGTTCTTCGTCGCGTTCGGCGAGGAGGCGGTCGACCTCGAGATCGCCGCCATGGGCATCGACGTGACCACGGCCGTGCACGACGGCGTGGCCGTGCTGACCGTGCGCGGCACCGTCGACCTTGCGACGGCCGGCACGTTCGCGGCCGCGCTCGCGGCGGCGCCCCGGCCCTCGGGCGGCGTCGTCATCGACCTGCGCGAGGCGTCGCACGTCGGGTCCGCCGGCGTCGCGGTCCTGGCGTCCCTCTCCCGACGCGAACGCGCGCGCGGGTTGCGCCTGCGCATCGTCGCGGCTCCGGGGAGCTCGCTGGCACTGGCGGGCGACGCGCTCGACGTCGTGGAGGCCGCGTCGCGGCCCTGACCCGCGGATGCGACGCTGGTGGCATGAGGGGGATGCCCGCCGGGACCGGGGCTGGCGTGGAGCAGGTCTTCGACGACCTGCCCGTCGCCGCGGCCGCGATCGCGGCCGACGGTCTTCGCGTGGTCGTCGCGAACCGGCAGGCGCGCGACTGGGGCATCGGCGAGGTCGTCGGCGCCTCGGCGGCCGACGCGCTGACCGAGCCCGTCGCGAGCCGCATGCTGCCGCGCCTCGAGGAGGCCGTGCGCACGCGCCACCGCGTCGGGCCGGAGGAGGCGCTGGTCGAGCTGGGCGAGAACCGCACGGAGCTCTGGATCCGGTGGTCGCTGGAGCCGTGGTACGACGCCGACGGCACGTTCCTCGGGGTCCTCGTCCTCGCTTCCGACGTCACCGCGGAGGTCGGCGAGCGCCGGTCGGCGGCGTCGCGCCTCGCGGGGGTGGAGGAGAGCTACGACGTCGCGCGGGGCGTCGTCTCCGCGGTCCAGGGCGCCCTCCTGCCGTCGAGCGTGCCGGTGCTGCCGCGCCTCGACATCGCGGCCACCTATCTCGTCGCCGGGCGCGAGCAGGCCGCCGGGGGAGACTGGTTCGACGCGGCGATCATCCCCGACGGCAGGGTGTCGCTCGTGGTCGGTGACGTGGTCGGGCACGGCGTCGCCGCGTCAGCCGCCATGAGCCAGATGCGCGCGGTCCTCGCGTCGCACCTGCTCGACGGCGAGTCGATCGAGCGGTCGCTCGCGTCGATGGACCGGTACGCGCAGGTGGCCGCGCAGGCGTTCGCGACGACCGTGTGCGTGGTCGTGCTCGATCCCGACACGGGAGAGCTCGACTACGCCACCCGGGGCCACGTGGGGCCTCTCGTGGTCGGTCCGACCGGCGCCCGGAACCTGGAGCCGACGGGCGGCGGCCCGCTGGGCGTCGACGCGACCGGGTCCGTCCAGTCTGCCCGGCTCGGCGAGGACGAGGCCGTCGTCCTGTTCACGGACGGCCTCGTCGAACGGGCCGACCGCCCGCTCCAGGCGGGACTGGAGCGGGTCGCCGCGGCGGCCGAGCAGGCGGTCCGCGGTGCGGTGATGGCGCGCCACGAGACAGCCTCGGTCGCCGAGCGGTTGTGCCTGCACGTGCCGTGGGCGCTCGACGACGGCTACGTCGACGACGTGACGATGCTGGTCGCCGCGCGCCGACCCGCCGTCCCCGACGCGCGGCTCGACATCCCGGCGGTGCCGTCGCGGCTCGCCTCGGTGCGCTCCTGGGTGTCGGCCTGGGCGTCGGCGGCCGGACTCGACGAGCTCGAGTCGATGGTGCTCGTGCTCGCCGCCAGCGAGGCAGCAGCCAACAGCATCGAGCACGGGTACGGCGGTGCGGCCACGGGCGACGTGCGGCTCGAGCTGCGCCTGCGCGGAGCGGCGGTGACGCTGACGGTCGCCGACGACGGCCACTGGCTCAGTCCCGCGCGGGACGTGGCCGACCGCGGGCGAGGGCTCGCCATGGTGTCGGCCGGCGGTGCGCGCGTGACCGTCGACGCGTCGGGCGGCGGCACACGCGTGGAGTTCGAGGTCGACGCGCGGCGGCGCGCGCCCGTTCCTCCGCTCGTCACGCCCCGCGAGGCGCCGCGGCCCGAGGGTGCGGACGTCTCGACGGACGGCGACGGAGTGGTCCACGTGCACGGGGCTCTCGACACCGGCCCTGCGGCCCGTCGCCTCGAGACCCATCTCGACCGCCAGTCGCGCGGCGGCGTGGTACCCGTCGAGGTACGCATCGCGGCCTCGGCGTTCCTCGGCAGCGTGGCCATCCGGGTGCTGGAGCAGCGCATCCGCGGCGGGCAGCGCGACCAGGCGCCGGTCACGCTGCGCGTGCCGCGTGCGTCCGGGCCCGCGCGGACGCTGGCGATCGCCGGTACGCCGTTCGTCGAGGTCTGACGCGGCTTCCGACCATCCTCGGGGCCGCCGATCGCGGTGGGGTGCGGTTGCAGCACCGGTGCTGCTGTCGCACGCTCGACGAGATCGTTCCTCCGGCCAGCCAGGTGGTCCGGCACCGTGCGTCCCGCCCCGAGGAGCCTGTGATGACGACCGACGACATGGACGTGCACGGCAGCGCCACGGCGACCCGCGCCGTCCCGCGCGCGGCCCGCCGGCGGCGTGCGCCCGACGAAGGCGCGCCCGGTTGGAGCTCGTCCGAGCTCGCGCGCGCGGAGACCGCCCTGCGGCAGCTGGGCCGTCGCGACTGCGTGGGTGACACGGACGGGCTCGACGAGCTGCTCGCCGGTGCCACCCAGCAGCTGCTCGCGGCCGACGACGAGATCCGCGTGCAGCGCGCGGCCCTCCGCGGCCTCGCCTCCGAGACCGCCGCGACTGTGCACCGCCGATCGCGCGCCGGCGCGTCGCCGCCCGTGCCGGGCCACAGCACCCACCCAGGCCAGAGCGAGCCGGCGGCCCTGGACGTCGTCGTCGCGGCCGAGCGGGCGCCCGACCTGCTCACCTGGACGGTGCCCGATGCGGGCAGCGTCGAGCGCGGCGACACGGCGCTCGCGCGTGGTCTCGCGGAGATGTGCGGCGTGGCGTCCTCGAGGGGCGGCCGGCACGAGGTTCTCGTCGCGCTCGCGCGGGCGGCGTCGGTCGGGGTGCAGGCGCCGGGTCGACGGCGCTGACGCTCGGCCCCTCAGAAGCGCCTGCGGCTGTCGGGTACGCCGGTGAGCTCGCCGCGAGGCTGGACGCGAACCAGCTGCGCTGCGGCGAGGGGCCCTCGCTGCTCGCCGAGCAGAACGACGACGTGGTCATCAGCGACGACCTGCTCGCGGACGCGCGCTGGCCACGGCTCGCGCGGATCGCCACCGGCACGACCGTGCGCTCCGTGCTCGTGGCGCCCGTGCGCGTCGACGGCCGGCACGCAGGGCTGCTCACCTGCTGCTCCTCAGGCCCCCGGGCCTTCGGACCCGGGCATCGCGACGCGGCCACCACGCTCGCGACCGCGGCGGGCTCCGTGCTCGCGGGGATGTTCGAGCGCGACCGTCTCTCGGCCCTCGCGGTGCACCTCGATCTCGCGCTGGTCTCCCGCCAGGAGATCGACGAGGCGAAGGGGGTCGTGATCGCACAGCGCGGCTGCACGCCGGACGAGGCTTTCGCGCACCTCGCCGAGCTGAGCCAGCGCGAGAACGTCAAGCTGCGCGTGATCGCGCACCGCATCGTGGTCGAGGCAGCCCTGCCCGACGACGTCGCACCGACCCGGTGGCGCGCACACGGTCGACGCGCGACCTGACGACCGGCCGCGCCGACCGCCGTACCGAGCGACCGGGCCGCGGCCGCCCTCGAGCGGATCCCGCCGCAGGCGTCAGAGGCGAGGCGGGCCCGGCCGGCTCACGCCCCACGCTCCTGCGCTGCCCGCACGAAGGCGCCCGGGCGGACCGCCTGCAGCGTCCGCTCGACGGTCGCGAGCTGCGCGTCGGCGCGCGCGCCCAGCGCCGCGAGCTCGACCGCGTCGAGCCCGAGCGGGCCGGACCAGACCTCGAGCGTCGCCCACAGCGACCGCTTCCCGGCGATGCCGGAACGAAGGGCCTCCAGCTCGACGACGGGCGTCAGCGGCGACGTCTGGGCCACGCGTCCGTTGAGCTTGAGCCGCCCGACGCGCTCACCGAGCCGTCCGAGCCAGCGCCGGGGGATCGGCGGCGAGATGCCGAGCCGGCGGGTCATCTCCACGAGCGCCACGCGGTCCGACGCGATGCCGTCGGCGAGCTCGCCGACCGCGCCGCCCCAGGGCTGGTCGGCGTACCGCTGCGCCATCCAGCGCACGCGCGCGGTGGCGGCGTCCGCGCCCGTGAGGTGGTCGCCGAGGTAGACGCGCAGCACCCGGCGGTCGGGGGGCCCGACGGTCGGCAGCTGGCCGACGCGCCGCGCCGACGATTCGGGTCGAGTGCTCATGGGCAGCTCCTGGCCGCTCGGGCGGCCGGTCCGCCGCCGTGCGGTTGGTCGGCGCTGCCCGAGCGTGGCCGTCCGGGTGAACGCGACCGGCACGGCGCCGACTTCACCGCTGGGTTCATGCTGACGCGTCCCGCCGCCCGGCGCATCCCAGCGTGCCGGCCGTTCCCGGCGTGCGACGCGCGGTGGGCGTGCCTACCGTCGAGTCCCCGCTCGGAGCGCTCCGCGAGCGGGCCCTCGGCACCCGACGGAGGAACCATGCCCCAGGACACCCTCGACGTGACGGCCCTCGACCGGACGACGGGCGACCCCGGTCCCCGCGGCGTCGCGGTCGTGACGGGCGGCTCGGGCGGCCTCGGCCGCGCGATCGTCCGACGGCTCGCGGACGACGGCTACGACGTGGCCGTGCTGGCCCGCGGCCGCGACGGGCAGGCAGGCGCCGTGGCCGACGTCGCGGCCCGTGGCCGGCGCGCGCTCGGCGTGCCCACGGACGTCGCACGCCACGCCGAGGTCGAGGCGGCGGCCGACCAGGTCGAGGAGCGGCTCGGTCCGATCGACCTCTGGGTGAACGACGCGATGACGGGCGTGTTCGGCACGTTCCTCGACGTCGAGCCGGACGACTACGAGCGCGTGACGGCCGTGACGTACCTCGGCTTCGTCAACGGCACGCGTGCGGCCCTGCGGCGCATGGTCCCGCGGCGCCACGGCACGGTGATCCAGGTCGGCAGCGCGCTGGCCTACCGGGGGATCCCGCTGCAGGCGGCGTACTGCGGGGCGAAGCACGCGATGGTCGGGTTCACCGAGAGCGTGCGGACCGAGCTGCTCCACGACCACAGCCCGGTGCAGATCGGCATCGTCCACATGCCGGCGCTCAACACCGTGCAGTTCAGCTGGCTCAAGAACCTGATGCCGCACCACGCCCAGCCGGTGCCGCCGATCTACCAGCCGGAGGTCGGCGCGGACGCGGTGTCGCACATGGCGGCGCACCCGCGGCGCGAGATCTGGGTCGGCTCGCCGACGGTCGGGACGATCCTCGGCAACCGCACGATCCCCGGCCTGCTCGACCACTACCTGGGCCGTACGGGGGAGGACGCGCAGCAGACGACGCAGGACCCGCACCACGCGATCGGCGTCAACCTCTACGAGCCGGTGCCGGGCGACCACGGAGCGCACGGCGACTTCGACGACCGCGCGCACGACCGCAGCCCGCAGCTGTGGGCGTCGGAGCACCGTCCGCTCGTGCTCGCCGGCGCCGCGGCCGCGGGCGTCGCCGCGACGGTCGGGATCGTCGCGCGGGTCCGCCGCCGCTGAGGCGGCCGGAGCGTCACGAGCCGGCCGCGGCCGACACCATCGCGCCCCAGCGCTGCCACTCGCCGAACGCCGCGGTGTACGCGTCCTGCGCGCGCCCCTGGACCGAGGCGTCGTCGAACCGCAGGCCGACGGCCCACGCCGCGACGGCCGAGAGCAGGTCCTGGGCGGCTCGGACCTCGAGCGCGTGCGCCGCGACCACTGCGGGCAGCTCGAGCCCGGCGCCGTCGGTCCGCGCCAGGTCCCGCAGCTGACGCGCCGCGGCGACCGGCCCGGCCTCGATCTCGGACGCCATCGCGGTGCCGTCGCCACCCGAGGCGATCACGGCGGCGAGCGCGCGGTCGAGCGCGTTGACCGACGCGGCGACGGTCGGGACGACCTGCTGGAGGTACCGGACGTCGGCCGCGGACGGGCCGACGGCCACCGACGTGTCCGTCGGCGAGGGCCGGTTGGACCCGTCGGACCCGTCGGACCCGTCGGACCCGTCACCCGACCCGACCGTGCCGGCGAGGTTCGCGGCCGCCACCCGCGCGGCCACGGCGTCGGCCTCGGCCGTCGCGGCCGGGTAGAGCGCGTCCCGTGCCGTGAGCGCCGACGCGCCGAGCAGACCGGCGACGGCAGCGGCAGCGACGCCGGCCGCGACGAGTCGGCGCGGTGCACGCCGAGGTGCGTCGCCCGCGTCGTCGCGCCAGGCGTCCACGGGTGTCGCGTCTGCGACCGCGTCGTCCGCGAGGGCCGCGCCGGCGCCCGGGACCCGGCCCGCCCGGACGGCGAGGAGCCCCGGCGCCGTCACGAGCACGAGCACGAGCCCCATCGCCACGATGCCGCGCTGCACCGGCTGCACGAAACCCCAGGTCAGGTGCCCACCGAGCGCGGTGTTCAGCAGCACGAAGCCCGCGACCGCCACCAGCGCGGCCGTGATGCCGGCCACGAGCGCGGCCGCGAGGTCGGCGCCCAGCCCGACCACCGCCGCGAGCACCGCGGCGACCGCCGTCGCCCCCAGCACCCACGTGTACACCGCGTACCGCTGCTCGGCCGCGTCGGCGCTCGCCGCCCCTGCCACGGCGCGGAACACGGCGACGGCCGCCGCGCCGGCAACGCCCCCGCAGAGCCCGACCAGCAGCAGCGCGGCCAGCGTCGGCGACGTCCGCAGCGGCCACGGCCGCACCGGTCGGGGCTCGTCGACGGCGTGCGCCCAGGCGGGCACCCCGGCGGCGCGACGCAGGACGGTGAGCAGCGCGGCCACCGCCGCGAGCCCCCAGAACGTCGCGGCCGGCCACACCACGGGCACGAGCGTCGCGGCGGTCATCAGACCGAGCCAGCGACCGCCGAGGCTCAGCGACGCGTCGACGGTGAGCCCGGCCCACAGCGCGATCGCGAACGCGGCCGACGCGCCCACCGCGACGACCACCCACGCCGCGACGCGCGGCAGGTGCGGCGCGGCGTCCGCGGTCAGCTCGCCGAGCCCCCGCGTCAGCACCACCGCACCCGCGACGCCGAGCGCGGTCAGGGCGAGCCCGACGGGCGTCGAGTGCGACAGCCCGGCCGAGTTCCCGAGCGAGCACACGCCGCCGAGCACGATCCCGGCGAAGGCGCCGGCGGCCGCGGGCGCGACCGACGCCCGGGTGCCCGCGGCGCGGCGGAGGACGGCGTCGCGCCAGGCGGCGAGGCCGAGCGTCAGCCCGAGCATGAGCCCCAGGCCCGCGGCGGGCACGCCGATCGCCACGGAGCTCGCGCCCGGCGCGGTGAGCAGCAGGCCGCGCACCAGCGCGACCGCGAGCATGCCGAAGAACGCGACCGCCGCCGCGTCGAGCGCCGTCACACGCGAGGCGAGCGCGGGCCGGTCGAGCACCGCGACGCGCTCCGCCGCGCTCGGGTGCAGCGCGAGCCACGGCGGGCGTGGGCGGCCGGTCGCCGCGTCGGCCTGGCGGGCGAGCAGCGTGCGGAGCGCCGCCCGCTGCTCGTCGCTGCGCGCGGAGTCGAGGTCCGCGTCGTGCTCCCGGTCGCGCACGAGCGCCCGCGCCGCGACGAAGGTCGCCGCCACCAGCACCACCGACCGCCACACGTACGCGCCGAGGATCGAGGCGTCGCCGTCCACCACGGCCCACACCACCGGCACCACGACGAGCACGGCGAGCACCCACCAGGCGGCCGTCACCACCCACACCCAGCCGGCGTCGCGCCGCCGCACGTGCACGAGCTCGTGCCGCACCACGGGGTCGAAGAGCCGCACGTCGCGGGCCCGCAGCGCGAGCGCGCGGGGCAGCGCGACCCGCCCGGCGCCGTACGCGAACGCGTCCGTCTGCCGCGGGCCGCCGACGTCGAGCCGCGCGCGGGGGACGCCGAGCTCGGTGGCGAGGGCGCCGAACCGCGCCACGGCGGTCGTGAACCGCGCGTCGGCCGGCCGCAGCGCGTGGCGTCGCCGCAGCACCACCGGGACCAGCAGCGCGCCGATCGCCGCGAGGCCGGCGACGACCACGACCCCGAGCGCCGACGCGAGGGCGAGCCGCGAGGAGACACCCGCGGTGCACGCCTCGAGTGCCGAGGCGCGTGGCAGCGTGAGCCCTGCGGCCCGCGTGCGCTCGACGCACACCTCGAGCCGGGCGACCCACTCGCGGCCCGCGGGCGACGCGTTCTCGGCCCACGCACCGAGGTACAGCCCTGCGGCCACCAGTGCCGTCGCGAGCGTGACGGTGGCGGTCGCGGTGCGCGACGGTGCGAAGGTCGTCGCCGGGTACCAGCGGGCGCCCGGCGCGCTCGTGGTGGTGGTCATCGTCGGCCCCCTCCCGGCGTCCGTGCCCAGGAGCTCAGGTCGCCGCCGGGCGCAGCAGCGCGCCCACGACGGCGTCCGCCACCAGGCCCGCGCGCGCCTCGTCGAGCCCGGCGCTCGTCGCGCTGCTCCGCGTGACGGCCCGCAGCCGTGCGACGTCCGCGTCGGAGAGCGCGAGCGCGTGCGGCGCCGTGCTCGGGTCCGGGTGCCGCCCCGCGAGCCGGCCGATCAGCGCCTTCACCCCGGCGCGCACCGCCTCGGCGCCCTCCTCCTGGGCCGAGTCCGCGACGACGGACGCGAGCCAGCGGACGGCGGCCACCGCGGCGTGCACGATGAACGGCCCCAGCAGCGCGAGCTCGAGCCCGAACCCGACCGTCCCCTCGCCGCGGCCGGGCGCGAGCGCAGCGGCCGGGTCGTCGAAGTACAGGTCCGCGGTCTCGTCGAGGATGGGCAGCTCGTCGGGCGAGGCGGTCGCGAGCGCCTCGCGCGCCAGCTCCCGTGCCGCCGCCTGCTCGACGTCCGGTGTCGTCGTCATGACGCCTCCTCGACCCCCGCTCGGCCTCGTCCTGGAGAGGAACGGGCGCGACGGCGGGTGATACCCGACGGTCCCGCACCGCGGCCGGCGGCGCCAGGGTGCTGGGCCGAGTCATCCCATCACTGACGTATGCTGCTCGGGACGCCTCGGCGTCGAGCGCCGCCCGCCGGGTCGGCGCATCCTGGGTCTCGTCAGGAAGGAGAGGTCGTGCGCGCCTGTTGTCGCTGTCCGCAGCGCCGCCGCACGACGACCGACCGACCCTAGGAGACCCATGACGCTCGACCACGCCGACGAGCTGGTCGCTGCGCCCTCGAGCCCAGGTGCGGCGCGCCCGGCGCGCCGCGAGACGTGGTGGCGCGTGCTGCGCCGCGACCGGTTCGCGTTCACCGGCCTGCTCGTCGTCGTCGGCTACGTCGTCGTGGCGCTCACGGCCCCGCTCTTCCTCGGCTGGCTCGGCGTCGACCCGTACACGTACCACCTCGACGCGCTCGACGAGAACGGCGCGCCCGCGGGCTGGGGCGGCGGGATCAGCGCCGAGCACTGGTTCGGTGTCGAGCCGCTCACGGGCCGCGACCTGTTCGCGATCGTCGTCATGGGCTCGCGCGCGTCGCTCGCGGTCGGGCTCGGCGCCACCGCGGTGGCGGTGCTCGTCGGCGCGACGCTCGGGGTGCTCGCCGGCTACGCGGGCGGCTGGGTCGACGTGCTCGTCAGCCGCATCGTCGACGTGCTGCTGGGCTTCCCGGCGCTCGTGTTCATGATCGCGCTCGGCGCGATCATCCCGCTGCGGTTCCCGCACTCGCCGCGCATCCTCATCCTCGTCCTGGTCATCGGGCTGTTCGGCTGGACCTCGATCGCGCGGGTGGTGCGCGCGCAGTCGCTGACGCTCCGGTCGCTGGGCTTCGTGCGCGCGTCCCGCGGCCTCGGCGCGGGCTCGGGCCACATCGTGCTGCGCCACGTGCTGCCGAACCTCGCCGCGACGGTCGTCGTGTTCGCGACGATCTCGGTGCCCGGCGCGATCGGCTCGGAGGCCGCGCTGTCGTTCCTGGGCGTGGGCGTGCAGCCGCCGACGCCGTCGTGGGGCCGCTCGATCGGCGACGCCGTCACGTGGTTCAGCAGCGATCCGATGTACCTGGTGTTCCCGGGCCTCGCGCTGTTCGGCATCACGCTCGCGTTCAACGCGTTCGGCGACGGCCTGCGTGACGCGCTTGACCCGAGGGCGGTGCGCCGGTGAACGCGCGCCACGTCCTGCGCTTCCTCACGACCCGCGTCGCGACCGTCGTGCTCGTCCTCGCGGTCGTCTCGTTCCTGACGTACGCGGTGTTCGTGCTGCTCCCGGCGAACCCGGCGGCCGCCGCGTGCGGCAAGCCGTGCACGCCCGAGCGGCTCGCGACGGCGCAGGCGTTCATGGGGCTCGACAAGGGGCCGCTCCAGCAGTGGTGGGACTTCGTCGTCGGCATCTTCACGGGCCGGACATTCGGCACGGGTGCCGCGGCGATCCACTGCCCGGCGCCGTGCCTCGGGTACTCGTTCCAGCTCCGGGAGCCGGTGACGACGCTCATCGCAGCGCGCTTCCCGGTCACCGCGTCCATCGCCATCGGCGCCGCGATCCTGTGGCTCGTCATCGGAGTGTTCGCCGGGACCGTCGCGGCCGTCCGCCGGGGCACTGCGCTCGACCGCGGGCTCATGGTCGCGGCCGTCACCGGCGTCTCGGCGCCGAGCTACCTCGTCGGGTTGCTCGGCATCCTGCTGTTCGGCTTCACGCTCGACATGGTCCCCGTCTCGGGCTACGTCCCGTTCGCGACGAGCCCGGTCGACTGGGCGTGGCACCTCGTGCTGCCGTGGTGCGTCCTCGCGCTGCTCTCCGCCGCGATCTACGCCCGGCTGACGCGCGCCCAGATGATCGAGGCGCTCGGCTCGGACTACGCCCGGACGGCTCGCGCCAAGGGGCTTCCCGAGCGCCGCGTCGTCACGCGCCACGCGCTCCGCAACGTCACGATCCCGATCATCACGCTCTTCGGCCTCGACCTCGGCGTGCTGCTGGGCGGCGCGGTCATCACCGAGAAGGTGTTCTCGATGCCCGGCATGGGCGCGCTGCTGCTCGACGCGGTCAGCACGACCGACCTGCCGCTCGTCGTCGGCATCACCGTGTTCTCCGCGGCGCTCATCGTCGTCGCGAACCTCGTCGTGGACCTCGTCTACGGCGTGCTCGACCCGCGGGTGCGCGCATGACCGCGCGCGTGTGGCGGCCGGCCCGGCGATGTCGGTGGCGCCTCGAGCGCCGCCCCCGATGACGCACCCGCAGACAGCCCCCGGAAGGACCCTCATGCGCACCACCCGAACCCGCCGCCTGCTCCTGGCGGCCTCCGCGACCGCGACCGCGCTCGTGCTCGCCGCCTGCAACGCGAACCCGACGACCAGCAGCACGTCGAGCGCCCCCGCGGCCGCGGCGCAGCAGGGCGGCGAGCTGCACATCCTCACGTCGCAGACCGCGATCAACTGGGACCCCGCGACGAGCCAGAACCTCGCGATCACCACGCTGGGCCTGGTCGAGCGCCGCCTCACGACGTGGGACGCGCAGGCGGGACAGCCGTCCAAGGTCGTCCCCGACCTCGCGACCGACACCGGCACGCCGTCGGACGACGGCAAGACGTGGACGTACCACCTCAAGCCGGGTCTGAAGTTCGAGGACGGCACGCCGATCACGGCGAAGGACGTCAAGTACTCGGTCGAGCGCTCGTTCGCGCCCGAGCTGTCCGGCGGCCTCAGCTACCACAAGAGCCTGCTGGTCGGCGGCGACTCGTACACCGGGCCCTACCAGGGCAAGGAGCTCGACTCGATCGCGACCCCCGACGACTCGACGATCGTCTTCCACCTGAAGTCGGCCTTCGGCGACTGGCCCTGGATCGTCTCGATGCCGGCCTTCGGCGCGGTGCCGCAGGCCAAGGACTCCGTCTCGGGCTACACGACGAAGCCGGTCGCGACCGGCCCGTACAAGGTCGCCGAGACGCAGCAGGGCGCGTCGGTGACGCTGGTCCGGAACGACCAGTGGGACCGCTCGACCGACGCGGTCCGCACGGCGGGCCCGGACTCGATCGTGTTCGAGCTCGGCCAGGACCAGACGGTGAGCGCCAAGCGGCTCATCGCCGACTCGGGGGCCGACAAGAACGCGTTCGGCGCCAACTTCGTGCCGCCCGCGCAGCTCGCGCAGGTCGCGCGGGACCCCTCCGCCAAGGACCGCCTCGTCACGTCGGGCGCGGGCGCGCTCGCGTACCTCGCGATCAACACGCAGGCGCCGGGGCTGACCGACGTCAAGGTGCGCCAGGCGCTGCAGTACGCGGTCGACAAGCAGGCGTTCCTCGTCGCGTCGGGCGGCGCGACGGGCGGCGAGCTCGCCTCGACGCTCATCACGCCCGGCATCGCGGGGCGGCAGGACTTCAACCTGTACCAGGCGGCGCCGTCGGGTGACGTCGCGAAGGCCCGTCAGCTGCTGTCCGAGGCCGGCTGGAAGAGCCGGCAGCTGCGCCTGCTCGTCGACTCCGACGCGACCAACCCCGCGCAGGGGCAGGCGATCCAGCAGGGCCTCGCGCGCGTCGGCCTCAAGGTGACGATCGTGTCCCAGCCGGACGACGTCTGGTCGCAGACCGTCACGCAGGGCGACGGCTCCAAGTACGACCTCGTGCTGTCGTCGTGGCAGCCGGACTTCCCGAGCGCGAACGGCAACATCCAGCCGCTGTTCGACTCGTCGCAGATCGGCGGGGGCGGGTACAACATCTCGCGCTACTCGCAGCCCGAGGTCGACCAGCTCATCGCGCAGGCGACGGTGGAGACGGACACGAGCAAGGCCGCGGCGATCTGGGCGCAGGCGGACAAGCGGATCATGCAGGACGCCCCCGTCGTGCCGCTGATCTACACGAAGAACTCGTTCCTGCACGGCTCCCACGTGCAGAACTTCGTCATCCCCGCGTTCCCCGCCTACCCGAACTACCTCAAGGTGACGCTGGGCCAGTGAGCACGCAGACGCGCGGCACGGCCGCGGAGCGCGACGGTCGGCCCCTCCTGCAGGTCGAGGGGCTGACCGTCGAGTTCGACGCGCGCGAGCCCGGCGAGCCGCGCACCGTGGCGGTCGCCGGTACCTCGTGGTCGCTGCGGGCGGGCCGCGTGACGGCGCTCGTCGGCGAGTCGGGCTCGGGGAAGTCGGTCTCCGCCATGGCCGTGCTCGGGCTCCTGCCGCGGACCGCGCGGGTCGGCGGCAGCATCGTGCTGCGGCGCGACGGCGACGGGGTCCGCGCCGGTGACGACGTGGCCGGCGTGGAGCTCGTGGGTGCGGCGCCCGCGACGCTCCGTGCCGTCCGCGGCGCCGTCGTCTCGCTCGTCTCGCAGGAGCCGATGGGCGCGTGGAACCCGGTCCTGACGATCGGCGGCCAGGTCGCCGAGGCGGTCCGGGCGCACCGCCGGGTGTCGCGCGGCGAGACGCGCGAGCAGGTCCGCGCGCTGCTGCTCGAGACCGGGCTGACGGACCCCGACCGCATCGCGGCGGCGTACCCGCACCAGCTCTCGGGCGGCCAGCTCCAGCGGGCGCTCATCGCGATGGCGCTCGCGCAGGACCCGGTCGCGATCGTCGCCGACGAGCCGACCACGGCGCTCGACGTGACGGTGCAGGCCGGGATCCTCGACGTGCTGCGCCGGCTGCGCGACGAGCGCGGTACCGCGACGCTGCTCATCACGCACGACATGGGCGTGGTGGCCGACCTGGCCGACGACGTCGTCGTGATGCGCGACGGTCACGTGGTCGAGCACGCCGAGGCGCGCGACCTGTTCGCGGCGCCGCGGCACGACTACACGCGCGCGCTGCTCGACGCGGTGCCGCAGCTGGGCGTGACGGCGGCAGCAGGCGGCTCTGCCGCGCCCTCGGACCCGACGCAGGCGGGTGCGCCCGCGCCGGGCGCGGCCGTCGAGAGCCCTCGAGGGCACGCCGTCTCCGCCGACACCGCCGTCTCCGCCGACACCGCCGCCGCCGACCCGGTCGTCCGCCTCGACGACCTGCGCGTCACCTACCCGGGCTCGCGCGGCCGGCCGCCGGTGCACGCGGTCGACGGCGTCAGCCTGACCATCGAGCGTGGCCAGGTGCTGGGCCTGGTGGGGGAGTCGGGCTCGGGCAAGACGACGCTCGGCCAGGTGGTGGCGGGTCTGCTGCGCCCGACGAGCGGCCGCGTGGTCGTCGCGGGCACCGACCTGGCGGACGCGAGCCGGGCCGGTCAGCGCGCGCTGCGCCGCCGCACGGGCGTCGTGTTCCAGGACCCGGCCTCCACGCTCGACCCGCGCTGGACGGTGGCCCGCAGCGTCGCCGAGCCCCTGCGGCTGCACACGGACCTGTCGACGGAGGCGGTCCGTGCGCGCGTCGGCGAGCTCCTCGACGCCGTGCACCTGCGGCCCGAGCTCGCCGACCGGTACCCGCACGAGCTGTCCGGCGGTCAGCGGCAGCGCATCGCGATCGCCCGCGCGGTCGCGCTCGACCCCGACGTGCTCGTCGCCGACGAGCCGACGAGCGCGCTCGACGTCTCGGTGCAGGCGCGCGTGCTCGCGGTGTTCCGCGAGCTGCAGGCGCGGCTCGGCTTCGCGTGCCTGTTCATCTCGCACGACCTGGCGGTCGTCGAGCGCGTGTGCGACCGCGTCGCGGTGATGCACGCAGGGCGCGTCGTCGAGTCCGGGACGTCGGCGGAGGTCCTCGCACGGCCGCGCGAGGCGTACACGCGCGCGCTGATCGGTGCGGCGCCGGTCGCCGACCCGGAGCGGCAGGCCGAGCGCCGCGCGGCTCGAGCCGCCGCCGACGCGTAAAGCCGGCGGCGCGACCCGCGCCGGGCGCCTAACGTCGGGCGCGTGACGCTGCAGCTGGTCCAGGTGAACATCAAGGCGCGGGACGACGAGCGCGTCGGCCGGTTCTGGGCGGAGGCGCTCGGCTGGGCCCTGTCGAGCGAGGGCCCGGGGGTCACGAACGTCGAGCCGGTGGGCTTCGACTGGCCGGACCCGACGGCCGTCTGCGTCGACGTCGTGCGCGTGCCCGACCCGGAGACGGTCCGGTACCGCGCGCACCTCGACCTCGCCTCGACGTCGGCCGAGCACCAGGCCGAGCTCGTCGCGCGGCTGGAGGGCCTCGGCGCGACGCGGGCCGACATCGGCCAGGGCGACGTGCCGTGGACGGTCCTCGCGGACCCCGAGGGCAACCTGTTCTGCGTGCTCGAGCCGCGGCCGGTGTACGCCGACACGGGACCGATCGCCGCGGTCGTCGTCGGGTGCTCCGACCCGCGCGGCCTCGCGCGGTTCTGGGGTGCCGCAGCCGGCTGGACGGTGCACGAGGAGCACGACGAGTGGGCGCGGCTCCGCTCGCCCGCCGGTGTGGGCCCGTACCTCGAGCTCGTCCGCGTCGACGACCCGGGTGCCCTGCGTCACCGCATCCACGTCGACCTGCTGCCCACGCCGGGCTCCGACCAGGACGCGGAGGTGGCGCGCCTGCGCGCGATGGGCGCGACCGACGCCGACGTCGGCCAGGGCGACGTGCCGTGGCGGGTGCTCGCCGACCCCGAGGGCAACCAGTTCTGCGTGCTGCACCCGAGGTGACGTGAGCGCGACCGCCGGGTGAGCGGCTCAGACGGACGGGCTCCGAGCGGGCGTCGCAGCGTCGGGCGGCGCCGCACTCGACGCCGACGGAACCTCGTCCGGCCGCGCCCCGGCCGCCGGGACGCCCTCGCGCCGGGCCTTGCGCAGCCGCAGGAACACGACGACGAGGGCCGCGGTGGTGATCGCGCTCGAGATGACGATCGACGCGAGGGGGAAGTCGGCGAGCGCGCTCGCGACGACGTACGCGAGCGTCGCGGTGTAGACGGCCCACAGCGTCCCGCCGATCGCCGACCAGAGCATGAAACGCCGCCACGGGTAGCGCGTCACGCCGAGGCTCGCGTTGACCACGAAGCGCATGCCGGGCACGTACCGCCCGACCACCAGCAGGGCCGGCGCGCTCGACCCGAGGTACGACATGGCGAGCGCGACCTTGTCGTTCTGCATCGTCGCGTCGACGCGCGGCTGGAACCGCCTGCCCGCGCCGCGTGCGAGGAAGTAGAGCGTCCAGTCGCCGACGACCGCGCCGATCGCCGACGCGAGGATCACGAGACCCAGCGCGAGCTGACCGGAGGCGGCCAGGGTGGCGCCGGCGTTCACCGTCGTCTCGCCCGGGAACAGGGCGCAGATGGCGTCCGCGAACACGAGCCCCGCGATCGCCACGTACGCCCAGGCGCCGGACTCCCCGGTGACGGTGCCGAACCCGTCGGACGCGCCGACCCGGTTGAGCACGGCGACGACGACGAGCAGCAGGACGACGGCGGCGAGCGCGACGCCGAGCACCCGGCGGCGGGACCAGCGGTGACGGGTCGGGGCCACGGGCCCACTGTAGGGATCCCGGCCCGGTCGGCGCGGGTGGTCGCACGGCTCTTCTCGTCGGGTCCTTGACGGGCACGTCCCGGCACGTCACGGTCGTGGCGTGCCCCGGGACCGCGCGAACCCCGCTGCGGCGCCCGCCCGCGGTGGGGCGCGACGCGCGGCGGCCGAGGAACCGCAGCGGGTCACGGCTACCCGTGGCGGTGCGCTGGACGAGGCGTCCACGACGTGGTTGCGCACGCTGGCCGCCGACGGCGCCGAGCGCGACGCGGCCTGCGCGAGGCTCCACGACCTGCTGCGCCGCGCCGCCCATCGCGAGGTCGCCCGACGCGCCGGACAGCTGCGCACCACGGGGACCGAGCTGGACGACCTCGCGCTCCAGGCCGCGGACGACGCGATGGTGTCCGTCCTCGGCAAGCTCGGCGAGTTCCGCGGCGAGAGCCGGTTCACGACGTGGGCCTACAAGTTCGTCGTGCTCGAGGTGTCGAGCAAGGTCGCGCGGCACCGCTGGCACCACGACGCGCCGACCGTCGCGGAGACGGACTGGTCGGCGCTGCCGGACCGGCTCGGCCTGGGTCCGGAGGCGTACGCGGTGCAGCGCGACCTCGTGCGGGCCGTCCGGCGCGCGGTCGAGGCAGAGCTGACGGAGCGCCAGCGGGGCGTGTTCGTCGCGGCGGTGCTGGACGGCGTGCCGCTCGACGTCCTCGCGATCGAGCTGGGCTCGACCCGCGGCGCGCTCTACAAGAGTCTGTTCGACTCCCGACGGAAGATCCGCGAGCGGCTCGTCGCTGATGGATATCTGGACACCCTGGTGAGGCACCGATGAGCGGCTGGACGAGGCTGGACGCCTTCCTGCGCACCGACCCGCGCGACGTCGGCTGCGACGAGACGCTGCGCGTGCTCGAGATCTATGCGGAGCTCACCGCCGCCGACCCCGCAGAGGCGCGCTCGCGCTTCCCGGGTGTCGCGGCGCACGTGGCGAGCTGCGGCCCGTGCGCGCAGGACCTCGCCGGCCTGCTGGAGCTGATCCGCGCCGAGCAGGACGCGGCGGACGGCGCCGACGACGGGGGCCTGCCCGCCGCCCCGAGGTAAGACCCGCGCCGCGCGCGACACGAACGGGAGGTCCGATCCCTCGAGGAAGGAACTCCCATGAAGCCCATCGCCCGTGCGGCGGCCACGCTCGCCGCAGCCGCGGTCTCGATCCTCACCACCGCAGGCGTCGCCTCGGCGAACGCCGGGCCGAGCGCGGCCGGCGAGGTCTACGTCCAGACGAACGACCCGGGCGGCAACGTCGTGCGGGTCTACGACCGGCTCCACGACGGCTCGCTCCGCGCGGCCGGCAGCTACGACACGGGCGGCCTCGGCGGAGCGCTGACCGGCGCCGTCGTCGACCGGCTCGCGTCGCAGGGCTCCGTCCTGCTCGACGCGCCGGCGCACCTGCTCTACGTCGTCAACGCCGGCAGCGACTCGCTGACCGTGTTCGGGGTGCAGGGCAGCCGCCTGCACCGGCTCCAGGTCGTGCCGACCGGTGGCGACTTCCCGGTCTCTGTCTCCGCGCACGACCACCGGCTCGCCGTGCTCAACGCGCGCGACGGCGGCTCGGTCCAGGGCTTCGCACGGGTCGGCGCCCGGGTGGTCCCCGTCGCCGGGTGGCACCGCGACCTCGGCCTGGATCCGGCCGCGACGCCCGAGTTCACGCACACGCCGGGCCAGGTGGCGTTCACGCCCGACGGCCGCGCACTCCTCGTGACCACGAAGGCGGGCAGCAACGCGGTCGACGTGTTCCGCTGGGGTGCCACCGGTCTCGCGGACGCGCCCGTCGTGACGTCGCTGCCGGGCGCCGTCCCGTTCGCGGTCGCGTTCGACCCGCGCGGCCACGCCGTCGTCGCCGAGGCCAGCAACGCCGTCGCCACGTTCGCGGTCGAGGCGTCGGGCGCGCTGCGACCGCTCGACGCGCAGCCGACCGGCCAGGCGGCGACCTGCTGGATCGCGGCCGACGGCCGGCACGTGTTCCTCTCCAACGCGGGTTCCGCGACGGTGTCGACCTACCGCGTGGCCGCCTCCGGCGCGCTGCGGGCAGGCGCCGTCACGGCGACGCACCCGGGCACCGTCGACGCGGCCGTGTCGGGGGACGGCCGGTACCTCTACGTCGAGACGGGCGCACAGGGCGTGGTCGACGCGTTCCGCGTGGGGTCGCACGGCGTCCTGACGCCGGTCGGCTCGACCACCGTGCCCGGTGCCGCGGGCGGCGAGGGGATCGCGGCGTCCTGACGCGGCGATCGCGGGTCGGCGGCCGGTCCTCGCGGGGCCGGCCGCCGGTCCGTGCTCACGCCGGGGCGGCGCCGCTGATGTTGACGAGCCAGCTGACGCCGAACCGGTCGACGAGCATGCCGAACGTGTCGCCCCAGGGCGCCTTCTCGAGCGGCACCGTGACGGTCGCGCCGTCGGCGAGGCCGTCCCAGTAGCCGCGCAGCTCGCCCTCGTCCTCGCCCGAGAGCGAGACCGAGTACGTGCCGCCCGGCGTGAACGGCATGTCGGCGGGCACGTCGGCGGCCATGAGCACGAAGCCGCCGGGGGAGTGCAGCTGGCTGTGCATGACCTGCTCGGCCTCGGCCGGGTCGTGACTCATGCCGAACTCGCCGAACGTGCTCCGCTGCACCTCGCCGCCGAACACGCGCTGGTAGAAGTCCATCGCCTCGCGGGCCTGTCCGCGGAAGTTGAGGTAGGGGTTCAGGGTCGACGCCATCGTGGCCTCCGGTGCGGGTGGGATGCCTGGATTGTCTGCCCGGAGCAGCCCTCACCGCGAGGGGGCGCGGGGCTGCGCGTCGCCCCGACGCGCGTTCCCCAACGGTCGCCCGCGGGGGTGACGGTGCTGGTCGTCGCCGGTCGCGCCGCGTAGCGTCCCGTTCGAGCGTCGGTCGACGACGACTGATACCGGAGGTGCGCATGGCGCTCGCGGCGCCGCTCGACTGGGCCGGGCTCGACGCCCCTCGGAGTCCGCGGCGCGGCCCCTGGGTCGCGTGGCTCGTGCTCGCGGCGCTCGTCGTCGGGTTCGCGGCCTGCGCTGCCGCGGCGTACGCGCTGCAGCGTCACCCGCTGGCGTCCGACGGGCTGCCCGAGCGCATCAGGGTCGACGGCCGCGACTACGACCACGGGGACGCGCTGTCCCCTGCGCAGGTCGCCGCCGAGCCGCAGCCGTGGACATCGCTGGGCGACGTCGGTCCGCACCACGCGGCCGTGTTCGCGCCCGGCGCGGGCCAGGCGGCGCCGGGCTCGGACCCGACGGGCGTCCTCGTCGAGACGTCGCCCGGCGCGTACGTGTCCTACTCGCTCGTCGGCGGCCCGTGACGCCACGAACCTGACCCGCAGCGAGTGAGGCACACGGTCGACGCGGATGGTCGACTGGTGACGCCACCCGCACGCGCACAGGAGCAGCCATGGCACCCGACACGTTGGTCGTCATCGCCGGCCGGTACGACCAGGAGGAGGACGCGCTCGCGGACTTCGCCGCCGTCCGCAGGCTCTACCAGGAGCTCGACATCGTCGAGACCTTCGACGCCGCGGTGCTCACGCGCGACGCCGACGGCACGGTGCACGTCGTCAAGCGCGTCGACGAGCCGGTCCGACAGGGGTCGGTCGGTGGCCTGACGCTCGGCATCGCGGTGGGCGCCCTCGTGGCGTTGTTCCCGGCCGTCGCGCTCGGCGCGGGCGTCGTCGGCGGCGCGGCGCTCGGTGCCGGCGCCGGAGCCCTGGCCGGGCACGTCGTCGGCGGGATGTCCCGCACGGACCTCAAGGAGCTCGGAGAGCTGCTCGACGAGGGCACGAGCGGGCTCGTCGTCGTTGCCGCGGCCGACGCCGCGCCGCGCGTGGAGCAGGAGATCACGCTCGCCAAGAAGCGGGCGAGGGCTCGGCTCGATGCCCGGGTCCCGGGTCTGCGGGGCGCCCTCCCCGCAGTCTGAGCGGTGCCGTGGCTGCACTCCTAGGGTCGGGTGTGTGCACACCAGCCTGGGCGGCGGCCCCGCGTACGTCAGTGAACCGGTGGGCGAGCCCCGCGGCGCGGTGATCCTGATCCACGAGATCTGGGGGCTCGTGCCCCACGTCGAGGACGTGGCCGACCGGCTCGCCGCGCACGGCTACCTCGTCGTCGCGCCGGACCTGCTGTCGGAGGCCGGCATCACGCCGCAGGCCGGTGCCGAGCTGTTCGCGCTGCGGGACGACCCGGACGAGGCGAGACGGCTCGCGGCGCAGCCGCGGCTCCGCGAGGCCTTCGGCATGTCGCGCGACCCGGAGTACGCCGCGTTCGCGGTGCAGCGGCTGAGGGCCGTGCTCGACGAGGTCGTGCAGCGCGACGAGCGCGTCGCGGTCGTCGGCTTCTGCTTCGGCGGCACCTACGCGTGGGCGCTCGCGGCGTCGGACGACCGGCTGCGCGCGGCCGTCCCGTTCTACGGCGGTGCGCCGGACGACGCGGGCATCGCGCGCATCGCGTGCCCGGTGCTGGCGTTCTACGGCGACCGGGACGAGCGGCTCATGGCCGAGCTGCCGCGGGTGCGCGCGGCCGCGGCGGCGTCGGGGCTCGCGTTCGAGGCGCTCGTCATGGCCGGTGCGGGGCACGCGTTCTTCAACGACACGGGCTCGGCGTACGTCCCTGAGGCCGCGGCGCAGGCGTGGGACGCGACGCTCGCCCTGCTCGGCGAGGCGCTCGGCTGAGCGCCGGTGTGACGGGCGCCATACCCACCTGCTGGGCACCCCGTAGGGCTTGACCCGCGCGTGGCTTAGTTTTGGCCCGTGAACGCACCCCTTCCGGCACGGGACCTGCCGCGCGGGCTCGTGAGCCACGACGTCCCGGAGCCGCTGCGCAACGACATCCGCGAGCTCGGCGAGCTGCTCGGCCGCGTGCTGCGCGAGTCGGTCGGCGACGACCTGCTCGCGGACGTCGAGCGCCTGCGCCAGCTCGCGATCGTCGCGCACTCCGAGCCCGACGGCGACGCCCTGCAGCAGGCCGAGGAGCTCGTCGCGAGCTTCACCATCGAGCGGGCCGAGCAGGTCGCGCGCGCCTTCACGTGCTACTTCCACCTGGCGAACCTCGCCGAGGAGTACCACCGCGTGCGCGTGCTGCGCGACCGCGAGGCGAGCCTCGAGCCCCACAGCCTCGCGCCCGACGACTCGCTGCCCGCGGCGGTCCGCCAGCTCGAGGCCGAGGTCGGCGAGGAGGAGGCGCGCCGGCGTCTGCTCGAGCTCGAGTTCCGCCCGGTCTTCACCGCGCACCCGACCGAGGCGCGCCGGCGCGCCGTATCGGCGTCGATCCGACGCATCGCCGACCTCGTCGCCGAGCGCGACCTACGTGCCAAGGGCGGCATGTCGCTCGCCGAGAACGAGCGCCGCCTGCTCGCGGAGATCGACACGCTGTGGCGCACCGCGCCCCTGCGCGCCGCCAAGCCGACCGTGCTCGACGAGGTCCGCACGGTCCTCAACGTCTTCGAGTCGACGCTCGCCGACGTGCTGCCCGCGGTCTACCGCAGGCTCGACGACTTCGTGCTCGGCGACGCGGCGGGCACGACGTCCCCCGCCGTCCGCGCGTTCGCGAGCCTCGGCACGTGGATCGGCGGCGACCGCGACGGCAACCCGAACGTCACCGCCGAGGTGACCCGCGCCGCCGCAGTGCTCGCGTCGGAGCACGCGCTCGCGGCGCTCGAGACGTCGGCCGGCCGCGTCGCCGAGGCGCTGACGATCGACGCCGAGGGCACGCCGCCGTCCACCGAGCTGCTCGCGCTGTGGCAGCGCCAGCGTGCGCTGTCCGAGGAGGTCGCGGCGCAGGCCGGCGCCGGCTCGGCGGCGAACGAGCCGCACCGCCGCGCGCTCCTCGTCATCGCGCAGCGCATCACGGCGACGCGCGAGCGCGACGCGGACCTCGCGTACGCGACCCCCGCCGAGCTCGAGGCCGACCTGCTCGTCGTGCAGCGCTCGCTCGCGCACGCCGGTGCGACCCGGTCCGCGTACGGCGAGCTGCAGCGGCTGCTGTGGCAGGTGCAGACGTTCGGGTTCCACCTCGCCGAGCTCGAGGTGCGCCAGCACTCGCAGGTGCACGCCGCGGCGCTCGCGGACCTCGAGGCGAACGGCGTCGACGGCGCCCTCGAGCCGCGCACCGTCGAGGTGCTCGACACGTTCCGCGCGCTCGGAGCCGTGCAGCGCCGGTTCGGGGTGAAGGCGGCCCGGCGGTACATCGTGTCGTTCACGCAGGCGCCCGAGCACCTCGCCGCGGTCTACCGGCTCGCCGAGCTCGCGTACGAGGGCGCCGGCGAGGTGCCGGTCATCGACGCGATCCCGCTGTTCGAGACGTTCGCGGACCTCGAGGCGTCGGTCGACATCCTCGAGGCGGCGCTCCAGCTGCCGCAGGTGCAGAAGCGCCTCGCGGAGAACGGCCGCAAGGTCGAGGTCATGCTCGGCTACTCGGACTCGTCGAAGGACGTCGGCCCGGTCTCGGCGACGCTCGCGCTCGACACCGCGCAGCAGCGCATCACGCAGTGGGCCCACCGGCACGACATCGAGCTCACGCTGTTCCACGGCCGTGGCGGCGCGCTCGGTCGCGGTGGCGGCCCGGCCAACCGCGCGCTCCTCGCACAGCCCCCGGGCTCCGTCGACGGGCGCTTCAAGCTCACGGAGCAGGGCGAGGTCATCTTCGCCCGCTACGGCGACCCGACGATCGCCGCGCGGCACATCGAGCAGGTCACCGCGGCGACGCTGCTCGCCGGAACGCCGTCGGTCGAGAAGCGGAACGCCGAGGCCAAGGAGCGCTTCGCGCCGCTCGCGGCGAAGCTCGACGAGGCGTCGCGCACCCAGTTCCACCGGCTGGTGCGGGCCGACGGCTTCCCGCAGTGGTTCGCCGAGGTGACGCCGCTCGAGGAGGTCGGCCTGCTGCCGATCGGCTCGCGCCCCGCGCGCCGCGGCCTGTCGGTGTCGTCGCTCGACGACCTGCGCGCCATCCCCTGGGTGTTCAGCTGGTCGCAGGCGCGCATCAACCTGGCCGGCTGGTACGGCCTCGGCACGGCGCTCGAGTCGGTGGACGACCTCTCGCTGCTGCAGGACGCGTACGCGTCCTGGCCGCTGTTCACCACGATGATCGACAACGTCGAGATGTCGCTCGCCAAGACGGACGGCCGGATCGCGCGCCGCTACCTGGCGCTCGGCGACCGTGACGACCTCGCCGACCTCGTGCTCTCCGAGATGACGCTCACCCGGCGCTGGGTGCTCGCGATCACGCAGTCCGAGGACGTGCTCTCGCGGCGCCGGATCCTCGGCCGGGCGGTCCAGCTGCGCAGCCCGTACGTCGACGCGCTGTCCCTGCTGCAGCTGCGTGCGCTGCGCGGCCTGCGCACCGGTGCGGCCGTCGAGCACGCGGACGACCTGCGCCGGCTGCTGCTGCTCACGGTCAACGGGGTCGCCGCCGGTCTGCAGAACACGGGCTGACGTCAGCCGTCCCCGTCGGGCCCGGTCGCCGCGTGCCGCCGGGCCCGACGTGCGTCGGGCCCACCACCGGACCCGCCCGCTCCTACGACCCGGTCGGCCCGAACCGCTCGGTGCGGATGCGCCCCGGCATGTGGCCGAGGTCGACGAGCGCGTTCGCGACCGCCTCGACGAACGGCGTCGGGCCGCAGACGAAGACGTCGGGCTCGTCGGCGGGCGGGAAGCAGGCCGCCGCGAGCGTCGCGGCGTCGGCGCGGCCGACCGGGCCGGTCCAGCCCTCGGGAGCCCGGCGCGTCCACACGCGCGTGACCTCGACGTCGGTCAGCGCGGCCAGCTCCTCGTCGTAGAGGGCGTCCGCCGGCGTCCGCGCGGAGACGAGCAGGCGGAACGGCGTCGACGCGCCGACGGCCTCCCGCGTGCGGACCATCGACATGAGCGGCACGAGCCCCGACCCGCCGGCGATCAGCTGCACGGGCCGCGTCGAGCCGGGACGCCACACGAACCACCGGCCGATCGGTCCGCGCAGCTCGAGGTGGTCGCCCGGCTCCATGTCGAGCGTCAGGTACGGCGAGACCTCGCCGTCGTCGACCACCTGCACGGTGAGCTCGACCGGCGCACCCGCCGGGGACGCCAGGGAGTACGAGCGCTCGGCCGCGTAGCCGTCGTCCGCGGTGAGGCGCACGTCGACGTGCTGCCCGGCGAGAGCGCCGGTCCAGCCGGGCGCGTCGAGCACGAGCGTCGCGGCGCTCGCCGTCTCCGGTCGCCGCTCGACGAGCGTCGCCGGCAGCCAGGGCAGCACCCGCGGCGCGACGGGGTCGTCGGCGCCGTCCGGGAGCAGCTCGTGGAGGCTCGGCTCGTCCTCGGCGGGCTCCTCGACCGCTCCGTCGGCCACCGTCAGTCGCCCCAATACCGCTGCTCCTTCCAGGGATCGCCGTACTCGTGGTACCCGAGCCGCTCCCAGAACCCGGCCACGTCGTGGTCGAGCAGCTGGAGGCTGCGGATCCACTTGGCCGACTTCCAGAAGTAGAGGTGCGGGATCAGCAGCCGCGCCGGCCCGCCGTGCTCGGGCGGCAGCGCGCCGCCGTCGTAGCCGTACGCGATCCACGCCTGGCCGCCGCGCAGGTCGGCGAGCGGCACGTTCGTCGTGTACCCGCCGTCGCAGTGCGCGAGCACGTACTGCTCGTCGGGCTCGATCCGCACCGCGTCGAGCAGGCGGTCGAGCGAGACGCCGCGCCAGTGCGAGTCGAGCTTGGTCCACCGGGTGACGCAGTGGATGTCGCGCACGATGTCGTCCGCGGGCAGCGCCTGGAGCTCGCGCCACGTCCACGAGCCGCGCTCACCGTCGGCGCCGCGGATGCTGAACGTCCAGGTGTCGAGGTCGGCGCGCGGCGTCGGCCCCGCAGAGAGCACGGGGAACCCGCGCTCGAGGTACTGCCCGGGCGGCAGCCGCGGGTCCTCGGTACGCCGCCCGCGGAACCCGCGCGAGACGATGGCCATCAGTGAGCGGTCCTGTTCGGCACGGGCCCTCCCGGGGTCGCGGCGGATGGGCCCATCATCGCGGGTCGCAGCCGGTCGACCGCAAGGGGGTCAGCCCTCCTCGCGGTCCGTGCGCCAGACGACGACGGGCGCGAGGGGCCGCCCCGTCGCGATCGCGTCCAGCACGGACCGCTCGTGCGGCACGACCGGCGCGGGCAGCGCCGTCAGCGGGAACCACCGCAGGTCGGCGGCCTTGTCGGGCTCGCGGATCGCGGGCGTGCCCGACCACGCCGTCGCCTCGAAGAAGACGTCGACGCGCTGCTCGACGGCCGGGCCGCCAGGGTCGAACCGGTGCATCGCGGTCAGCGGCCGGAGGTCGCTCGGCTCGACGCCGACCTCCTCGCGCGCCTCGCGCACGGCCGCCTCGACGACGGACTCGCCGGGGTCGACGTGGCCGGCCGGCAGGGCCCAGTGGCCGTCGCGGTAGCCCGTGCCGCGGCGCAGGTGGAGCAGCACCTCGTCGCCCCGTCGCAGCACCACGTACGCCGCGGCGACGAGCTGCGTCCGGTGGGGGAGGTGGTCGTCGTCCGCGTAGCGATCGGGCACGGCCCGGAGTCTGGCACGCGCCGCCGACACCGCGGGGGCGCCGCGTCAGGTCGCCCTGCGCCGCGGCGGCTCGCGGCGCGGCGGCCCGAGCCGGGAACCGGGCGCGGAACCGCGGCGCGCCGGGGGTCAGGCGCGGGGTGCCGGCGTCCCGGCGGCGCGTCCACGGCCGCGGCCGCCACGGCGACGACGGCGCGCGGACGCGCCCTCGGCCGAGGTGCCGTCCGTCGCCGGCCGCTGCTCCGCCGGGGCGGACGCCGGGCGCGTGGCCCGACGGGGCGCCTGCGAGGTCGGCGCGGTCGCGGTCAGGCCCGCCGCGGAGGCGACGGTCGTGGTCAGGCGGGCTGAGGAGCCGACGGTCGCGATCCGGGCCGCAGGCGACGTGCGAGTGCCCGCGGGGGTGCGCGCGGCGGCCGGGCGGGCGGCCGTCGTGCGGGCGCCGCTGCGGGCCTGGCGCGGCCCGCGTGCACCGGGGGCCTGCGTGGCCGGAGGCGTCGGTGCGACGTGCGGCGCGACGTCGCCGACGAGCGCGGACAGCGTCGCGTCACCGGGCGTGACGGGCCGGAGCTCGGCGGTGATCTTCGCGGCGCGGGTCAGCGCGCGGACGTCGGCCCGCTGCTCGGGGAGCACGAGCGTGACGACGTCGCCGCCCGAGCCCGCGCGCGCCGTCCGGCCGGACCGGTGCAGGTACGCCTTGTGCTCGGCCGGCGGGTCGACGTGCACCACGAGCTCGACGTCGTCGACGTGGATACCGCGGGCGGCGATGTCCGTCGCGACGAGCACGCGCACGTCGCCCGACGAGAACGCGGCGAGGTTCCGCTCGCGCGCACCCTGGCCGAGGTTGCCGTGCAGGTCGACCGCGGGGATGCCGTCGCTCGTCAGCTGCTTGGCGAGCTTCTTCGCGTGGTGCTTGGTGCGCGTGAAGAGCACGCGGCGGCCGGTACCCGACGCCAGGTGGTGGACGACGGCCTTCTTGGCGGCCGCGTCGCGGACCTCGAGCACGTGGTGCGTCATCGCGACGACCGCCTGCGCGGCGGGGTCGACGGCGTGCTCCACGGGCTTCGTCAGGAAGCGCTTGACCAGCACGTCGACGCCGTTGTCGAGCGTCGCGGAGAACAGCAGCCGCTGGCCGCCCGCCGGGGTGCGGTCGAGCAGCCGACGGACCACCGGCAGGAAGCCGAGGTCGGCCATGTGGTCCGCCTCGTCGAGCACGGACACCTCGACGCCGTCGAGGGTCACCAGGCCCTGGCCGATGAGGTCCTCGAGCCGGCCGGGGCACGCCACGACGATGTCGATGCCGCGGTCGAGCGCGGCGACCTGCCGCGACTGCGCGACGCCGCCGAAGATGGTCGTGGTGCGGAGCCCCACCGCCGCGGCGAGCGGGGCGAGGGTCTCGTCGATCTGGCTCGCGAGCTCGCGCGTCGGTGCGAGCACGAGCGCGCGCGGCCGGCGCGGTGTCGTGCGCCGGGGCTTCGCGGCGAGCCGCGCGACGACCGGCAGCGCGAACGCGATGGTCTTGCCCGAGCCGGTGCGGCCACGGCCGAGCACGTCGCGCCCGGCGAGCGAGTCGGGCAGCGTCGCGGTCTGGATGGGGAAGGGGGACGTGATGCCGCGCTCGCCGAGCGAGCGGACGAGGGCGGCGGGCACGCCGAGGTCGATGAACGTGGTCATGCGCAGGGGAGCCTCTCGGGGCAGGAAATGGTCGGGGTCGCCGCGCAAGCAGCCGAGCGAAGCGGGCTCGGGCGATCTCCACGACGCGGGGCGCTCGCAGGTCGCGGCGCTCCCGATGGCCCTCAGTGTCTCATGCGCGCGTCCGGGTCCGGGTCGGGTTGGTCCCTGATCGCGTCGCGGCACGTCGCAGGGCACGATCGGGTGAGGCGGCCCGGGGGTGGGGGATGACGACGCAGACCGACGGCACGGCGATCGCGACGGCCCGCGATCTGGTCAAGGTGTACGGGCAGGGGCCGATGGCGGTGCGCGCGCTCGACGGCGTCGACGTCGACCTCGTCCGCGGCGAGCTGACCGCGATCATGGGGCCGTCCGGGTCGGGCAAGTCGACGCTGATGCACTGCCTCGCGGGGCTCGACCGGCCGACCTCCGGCGCCGTGGTCGTGGACGGCCAGGAGATCAGCGCGCTGTCGGAGCGCCGGCTGACGCAGCTGCGCCGCACGCGCGTCGGGTTCGTGTTCCAGGCGTACAACCTGATCCCGACGTTGACGGCGCTCGAGAACATCACGCTCCCGCTCGACATCGCGCGCCGCCCCGTCGACCGCGCCCACCTCGAGCACGTGGTGGACACGCTCGGGCTGCGCGACCGGCTGACGCACAAGCCCGCCGAGCTGTCGGGGGGCCAGCAGCAGCGCGTCGCGTGCGCCCGGGCGCTGGTGGCCCGCCCGGCGATCGTGTTCGCGGACGAGCCGACCGGCAACCTCGACTCGTCCTCGTCCGCCGAGGTGCTCGGCTTCCTACGGCGCAGCGTGGACGAGCTCGGCCAGTCGGTCGTCATGGTGACGCACGACCCGACGTCCGCCGGCTACGCCCACCGCGTGCTGTTCCTCGCGGACGGCCGGGTGGTCGGCGAGCTGCGCGACCCGACGGCCGAACGGGTGCTCGACGCGCTCGCCGGGCTGCGGACCGCGGGCCGGCCGTGATCCGCGTCGCGCTGCGCGGCATCCGGGCGCACGTCGTGCGGTTCGCGCTGTCGGTGCTCGCCGTCGCGCTCGGCGTCGCGTTCGTCGCGGGCACGTTCGCGCTGCGCAGCATGCTGAGCTCGACGTTCTCGGACATCGTCGCGACGACGACGCTCGGCGACGCGTACGTGCGCGGTTCCCACGAGGCGGGCGGCCCGAGCGGCGCCGACCTGTCGGCCGGCACGCAGTACAACCGCGTCCCGCTGACGCTGGTGGACGACCTCGAGCGGGTCGACGGCGTCGCCGCCGCGATCCCTGACCTGCAGGGTCCCGTGGTGCTCGTCGGCGCCGACGGCACGGCCGTGCAGAGCTCGCAGGCGCCGTCGTTCGCGTTCGGCTACGACCCCCGGGACCGCGCGACGCACCTCGTCGCCGGCCGCGCGCCGCGCGACGGGTCGGAGATCGGGCTGGAGTCGCAGACCCTGCGCGCGTCCGGCCTGGCGCTCGGCGACCGGACGCGGGTCGTCGTCGGGGGAAAGATCCAGCCCGTCACGGTGGTGGGGGAGCTGGGCGTCGGTGCGGCGCTCGCGGGCGCGACCGTGGTGTTCCTCGACCCGGCGACCGCGCAGGCCGCGTTCGCGCCCGACGGGGACGTCGCGCACGTCGCGGTCAACGGCGACCCCGGCGTGACGCAGGACGAGCTCGTGCAGCGGCTCGCGCCCGTCGTGCATGCGGCGGACGTCGACGCGCGCGTCGTCACGGGCGACGCCGAGCGTGCGCAGGCCCGCGCGCAGATCATGTCGCTGCTGGGGTTCGTCACGACGTTCCTGCTGGTGTTCGCCGCGATCGCGCTGTTCGTCGGCGCGTTCATCATCGCGAACACCTTCGCGATGTGGGTCCGGCAGCGGATGCGCGAGCTGGCCCTGCTGCGCGCGGTCGGGGCGTCGCCGCTGCAGGTGTTCGCCTCGATCGTGCTGCAGGCGGCGCTGGTCGGCGTCGTGGGCGCCGCGCTCGGGCTCGCGGGCGGCCTCGGGCTGGTGGTGCTGCTCCGGACCGTGCTCGCGAACCTGGGCATGCACCTCGCGGGCCGCATCCCGGTCGACGGGTTCACGATCGTGGTGTCGGTGCTGGTCGGCACGGCGGTGAGCGTGGTGGCCGCGGCGATCCCGGCCCGCCGCGCGGCGCTCGTGCCGCCCGTCGAGGCGCTGCGGGACGAGGTCACGGTGCCGGAGCGGTCGCTGCACCGCCGTGCCGTGCTCGGCCTCGTCGTGCTCGTGGTCGGGATCGCGGGAGTGCTCGTCGCGGTGCGTCGACCCGACGCGCCGCGCGCGAGCTCGTGGCTCGGGGCGGGTGCCGCGGGCGTGCTGCTCGGGGTGCTCCTCGTCTCGCCGGTCGTCGCCCGGTCGGTCCTGCGCGTGCTCGGTGCGCCCGTGGTCGCGTGGCGTCCGGTCGGGCGGCTCGCGCGCGGCAACGTCACGCGCAACCCGCGCCGGACCGCCAACACGGCGGGCGCGCTGATGATCGGCATGGCGCTCGTCGGCGCCGCCGCGGTGATCGCGGCGACGACGCAGGCGTCGACCCGCGCGATCGTCGAGCACGAGGCGACGACCGACTTCATCCTGCGCGTCGCACCGAGCGCGACCGTGCCGCAGCAGGCGCTCGCGGACGTGCGGGCCGTGCCGGGCGTGCGGGCCGCGGACGCGTTCGCATCGGGTGGCGTGCTCGTGCGGGTGGGCTCCGGCACCGACGCGCGGGCCGCCGGCTCGCTCGCGATCACGGGCATCGACCCCGCCGCGGTCGGCCGCAGCATCCGCACGGACGTCGTCGCGGGCGACTTCCCGGGCGCGCTCCGCGCGGGCGAGGTGGCGGTCCAGCGGAGCACGGCGCACGACCGCGACTGGTCGGTCGGCGACCGGCTGACGCTCGTCGGCACGTCCGGCCAGGTGCCGGCGACGATCGGCGCGGTGATCGACTCACCCGCGTTCGGCGTGCCGCTCGTGGTCGGCCAGGGCGTGCTCGACCGGTTGGTCCCGACAGCGCAGCAGCAGGTCACGACGGTGTTCGTCACGGCGGAGCCGGGCACGGACCTGACCGCGCTGCGCGCCGGTCTGACCGACGCCGTGCGGCCGTACCTCGTGGTGAGCGTGCTCGACTCGGAGCAGTTCGTCTCGCAGCTCGCCGACCAGGTGAACCGCGTGCTCGTCATCCTGTACGCGCTGCTCGGGCTCTCGGTCGTGATCGCCGTGCTCGGCATCGTCAACACGCTCGCGCTCTCGGTGATCGAGCGAACCCGCGAGATCGGGCTGCTGCGCGCCGTGGGCCTGGGCCGCCTGCAGCTCGGCTCGACGATCACCGTCGAGTCGGTGCTCACCGCGGTGTTCGGCACGGCCGTCGGGCTCGTCGTGGGCGTCGCCCTGGCGTCGACGCTGCCCCGGCTGTACGCCGACCAGGGGCTCCGGACGCTCGCCGTGCCGTGGGGGAGCCTCGGCCTGATGCTCGTGCTCGCGGTCGTCGTGGGGGTGCTCGCCGCGGCGTGGCCGGCCGTGCGGGCCGCGCGACTGCCGGTGCTGGAGGCCGTCTCGGTCGAGTGAGCGCGACCGGTGGTGCACGGCCTCCCCGCTGGTCAGGGCACGCGTGGCTAGGCTCGCGACATGAGCGACACCGGCTACGGCGACTTCGAGTTCGAGCGCCGGTTCTGGGTCCGTGACCTGCCGCGCGACCTGCTCGACGGTGCGCCCGCGCTGATCGTCCAGAGCTACTACCTGGCCGATGAGGGGTACGCGATCCGCGTCCGCGTCCAGGGCACCGTTCCGGGCCTCGTCGTCGGCGCGCAGGACGACGAGCTCGCGCTGCTCGACCGGCACGCCGAGGCGATCGACTTCTGCGCGATCACGGTCAAGGGCCCGATGGTGGGGGGCACGCGGTACGAGGCCGAGCGGGAGCTCGACCCGGCGATGGGGCTCGAGCTGGTGCGCCGCGGGGGGGCGCGCGTCGCGAAGACGCGGCACTCGGTGTGGCTCGGCGACGACGGCTGGGTCATCGACACGTTCGCGGCCGGCAACGCGCCGCTGCTCGTCGCCGAGGTCGAGCGCGGCGGGCCCGTCACCGACCTCGTCGTCCCCGACTTCGTCGTCACGGAGGTCACCGACGACCCGCGGTTCTCGAACGACGCCCTCGCCCGCCACCCGTACGGCGCGTGGGCCGGCGCGTTCGAGGCGGAGCTCGCGACGTCCGGGCCGCGCTTCCTCCAGGGGCTGGGGCACAACCACCTGCCGGGTGAGGCGCACGACTGACACATTGGTTGAAACATCAACTACACTGGGTCGTCCCTGAGAAGGAGGCGGCATGTCCACCGCACCCCGGCCCGGCGACGGCTCGCCGGCCACGACCCCGCTCGTCGAGCGCGCGCACGAGTCGATCGCCGCTGACACGGCGATGGACGCGGTCACGCTGCTCGTCGGCGACCTCGACCGCCAGCTGCACTACTACCGCGACGTCCTCGCGCTCGAGGTGATCGACCGCCCGGGCGACCGGTTCGAGGGCGCCGGCCGGCCCGACGCCGTGACGCTCGGACGCGCCGGTCGACCGCTCGTCGTGCTGCGCCACATGCCCGACCTGCCGCCCGCTGTGCGCGGCGCCGCCGGGCTGTTCCACACCGCGATCCTGTTCGACGACCGCGCCGGGCTCGCCGCCACGCTCGCGTCGGTCGCGCAGCACGCGCCGCAGACGTACGTCGGCTCGGCCGACCACCTCGTCTCGCTCGCGTTCTACCTGACCGACCCCGAGGGCAACGGCGTCGAGCTGTACTGGGACCGCGGCCGCGACGAGTGGCGCCACGGGGCGGACGGCACGGTCGTGATGGACTCGCTGCGCCTCGACCCGAACGCGTTCCTGGGCGAGCACCTGACCGACGCGTCGCTCGAGTCGCCGCACGCCGGCGAGGCGGTCGTCGGCCACGTGCACCTGCAGGTCGGTGACGTTCCGACGGCCCGCGCGTTCTACGTCGACGCGCTCGGCTTCGACGTCACCGCGTCGTGGCACGGCGCGCTGTTCGTCTCCGCCGGCGGCTACCACCACCACCTCGCGATGAACACGTGGAACAGCGCGGGCGCGGGGCCGCGGGCGTCGTCGCTCGGCCTCGGCGAGGTCCGCATCGCCGTGCCCGGGCAGGACGACCTCGGCGCGCTCGCGGGCCGGCTGGCGTACGCCGGTGTCGTGGCGGCGGACGACGGCGCGACGCTGCGGTTCGAGGACCCGTGGCGGAACGTCGTGCGGGTCGCCGTCGCCTGACGCGACGCCGCGCCGGCGTGACCGGTGGCGCGGCTGGACCGCGCTCGCGCCGTCCTCGCACCGATGTCGCGCGGGTTGACGGCGACCCAGCGTTGCGCGCCGGGGGGCGGCCGGCGGCTGCCCTAGGGTGACCCGATGCCTCGCCGAGCCCAGCCCGTGCCGCGCAGGGTCGTCGCCCTCGCGACTGCCGCTGCGCTCGCCGCGACGCTCGCGGCGTGCACGATCGGGACGCGCGTCGGGGACCCCGCGCCCGCGGCCTCGTCGACGGCATCGGCGCCCGCCGACGCCGGGCCGGCCTCGGCGGCGCCGCCCGCGGCGGTCGTGCGTGCCCCGTCGGCCGCCGCGACCGTGCTCCCCGCCGCGACGCCCGAGCGGGCCGCGGTGGAGGCCTCCCGAGCGCTGTTCGTCCGGGCGCCGGTGGTCGTCCTCGCGGCCGCGTCGGACGGCCCGGGCCAGCTCACCGCCGCGTCCGCGGCGGTGGCGGTCGGCGCGCCGGAGCTCCTGACGAGCGCCGCGGCGAGCGCGGACGTGACGCGCGAGCTCGCGCGGCTCGACCCCGTGGCCGTGCTCGTCGTCGGCGCGGCGTCGACCGCGGGCGTGCCCGCGAAGGCCGTCGTCGCCCGACTGCCCGCCGGGGCCGACGCGCGCTCGCTCGCAGCCGTCACGGGCGCGGGCATCGCGCGGACCACGGTCGTGCCCGCCGGGGGCGGCCCCGCGGCCGTGCGCGCGCTCAACCCCGTGGCGCCCGTCGCGCTCGTCCCGGCGGGCTGGAAGCCCCCGGCGGCGAAGCCCGTGCCGAGCACGACCGAGACGCCGACGCCGACGCCGCCGACCTCGCCGTCACCGGCACCCGCGTCGCCCGCGCCGACACCGTCGCCCACCCCCGACGCGCCCGCCCTCCCCGCGACCACGCCCCCCGCGCCCGGCGCGGACGCCGCGGCCGTGGTCGGCGTCGGCGTCGCGCCGGTCGCCGCGCTCGCGACGTTCCGCGCGGCCGGCCTCCCGGTGCTCGACGCGCCCGGCGGCGACCCCCGCTCGACCACGGCGTCGGTGCGCGCCTTCGCCGCCGCCCGACCGGCGCACGTCATCGCGTTCGGCGCGGCGTTCGGCGACCCGGCGCGCCTCGCCTCGCGCGTTCGCGCGGCGTCGACCGGGGTGCTCGCGCCCGGCGGCGGCCAGCTGGTGTTCCCGGCGCTGCCGGGCGCCCCGGGCAAGCGCTACGTCGCGCTGTACGGCACCCCGGGCACGAGCGCGCTCGGCGTGCTCGGCGAGCAGGGCGTGCCCCAGACCGTGGCGCGCGCGGCGCGGACCGCGGACCGGTACCGCCGGTACACGCACGACACCGTGGTCCCGGCGGTCGAGATCATCGCCACGATCGCGTCGGCGGGGAAGGGCGAGGACGGCGACTACTCCCGCGAGCGGTCCGTCGCGGCGCTGCGCCCGCTCGTCGAGGCCGCGGGCGCCCAGGGCCAGGCCGTCGTGCTCGACCTCCAGCCCGGACGCGCGGACTTCCTCAGCCAGGCGAAGCGCTACCAGTCGCTGCTCGAGCTGCCGTACGTCGGCCTCGCGCTCGACCCCGAGTGGCGGCTCACGCCCAAGCAGAAGCCGCTGCGGCAGATCGGCTCGGTCGACGTCGCCGAGATCAACCGGGTGGTCGACTGGCTCGCCGATCTCACGGCGTCGCACGCGCTGCCGCAGAAGCTGTTCGTCGTCCACGAGTTCTCGCTGCGCATGGTGCGCGACCGGGACGACCTGGACACGTCGCGCGACGAGCTGGCGATGGTCATCCACGTCGACGGGCAGGGCTCGCAGCCCGCCAAGGCCGGGACGTGGCGCACGATCCGCGCGGGCGCGCCGCACGTGCACTGGGGCTGGAAGAACTTCGTCGACGAGGACCACCCGATGCTCTCGCCGCGCCAGACCTACCGCGTGAGCCCGAGGCCCGACCTCGTCACTTACCAGTAGCCGCCGCCGCACCGCCCGCCGCGAGGTAGGCGGCCAGCCCCCGCTCGCCGGCGCGCATCACTGACGCGTGGGACGCCGCGAACCCGCGCGCGAGCAGCGGCGCCGCGACGTTCATCCAGCCCCGCGTCGTGGCGACGTCCCACCGCACCCGGATCTCCGTCGACGTCGGCGACGGCGCCTCGAGCTCCACGAGGCCGGTGCCCACGAGGTCGCCAGCCGCGCTGACGCGCACCCACCGCCGCACGCTGGCGTCCTCGATCACGAGCGCGAGCCGCAGTGCGTACCCGACGCGCGTGCGGAACCGCAGGGTGGCGGAGCTGCCCGTGAGCCCGTCGAGCGTCGGCGCGACGTCGGCCGCGGTGACGCCCGGCCACCAGCGTGGCCAGCTCATGCCCGGGTCGGCCAGGACGTCCCAGCACCGGGCGACGGGCGCGTCGAGGCGCCACACGGACGTCAGCGTGTAGCGGCGGGCGGCGCTCACCTGGCGAGTTTAGGGTGGCCGCGATGACGGAGCCGACGACGCAAGCAGCGCGGCGCAGGCGCTGGCCGGGCGTCGTGCTGCTCGTGCTCACCGCGCTGTTCTCGCTCGTCATGGGTGTCACCACCGCGTCCGCCGACGGGAGCCTCGGCCCGCACGAGGCGCGTTACGCCGTCACGACCGACGACACCGTGACGCTCGACCTCGGTCCGCTCGGCACGTTGCAGATCGACTCGCCCCTGCCGCTGACGCTCGGCGTGCACGTGACGGTCCAGGAGATCCCCGAGGGGCTCACCGAGGTCACGTCGGCGACGACGCTCGCCGCGCTCGGCACCGACCTGCACGGCTACGTGCAGCTCTTCTCGGCCCCGCGGCCGACGGTCGAGGCGGCCGCCCGAGCGCTCGTCCGCGACGCCGTCGTGCGTGCGACGACCTGGTTCGTGTGCCTCGTGGGCGCGTGGTGGCTGCTGCGCTGGCTGCTGGGCCCGGCGCGGCGGCGGGAGCTCACGGTGCAGGTCGCGCCGCACCGTCGGCAGATCGCCGTGGGGAGCGCGCTCGCGCTGGTCGGCTTCGCCGTGCTGACGGCGAGCTCGGCGGGTGGCGACCGCGGCCCGCAGGGGGAGCCCGCGTCGCCGGTGTTCGCCGGGACGCCGCTCGCGGGTGCGCGCGTGACGGGCCGGCTCGGCGGCGTCATCGACACCTACGGCGCGCAGGCCGTCGCGGCCTACCGCAACAACCAGCGGTTCTACGCCCGCGCGGACAGGAACCTCGTCGCCGCGTGGACCAACCGGCAGGCGTCGATCGACCAGCGGGAGGCGTACCAGCGAGCCGCGGCCGAGGCGGCGGCGACCCCCGAGGCCACGGTGTCACCCACGACGCCCGCGGGCCTCGAGGCGCCGACCGTGCCGCCGCTCGCGCTCCCGACCGGGGGCGAGACCATCGGACCGAGCCCGACCCCGACGCCCACCCCCACGCCGACCACCAGCCCGGAGGACCTCGTCACGGTCGTGCTCATGTCCGACCTGCACTGCAACGTCGGCATGGCGCCGCTCGTGCACACGCTCGCGTCGCGCAGCCACGCGGACCTCGTGCTCGACGCGGGCGACACGACCATGGACGGCACGACCGTCGAGCAGTTCTGCGTCACGACGTTCGCCGACGCGATCCCGAAGGGCGTCGACCTCGTCACGTCGCCCGGCAACCACGACTCGCGCCAGACGAGCGCGCGGTACGGGCGAGCCGGCGCGACGGTGCTGTCCGGCAAGGTCGTCACGGCCGACGGCATGCGCATCCTCGGCGACCACGACCCGAACGAGACCCGCCTCGGCAGCGGCACGGCACAGACCGGCGCCGAGTCGACGTTCGACGAGGGCGCGCGGCTCGCCGAGACCGCCTGCCACGACCAGGACGGCGTCGACCTCCTGCTGATCCACACGCCCGACGTCGGCCTCTCGTCGCTCGAGTCCGGGTGCGTGCCCGCGCAGATCTCGGGGCACCTGCACAAGCGGTTCGGTCCCGAGCAGGTGGGGACGGGGGTCCGGTACATCAGCTCGTCGAGCGCGGGCGCGACGCTCGGCAGGCCGACGATCGGTCCGCTCAACGGCACGGCCGAGCTGACCGTGCTGCGCTGGGACCCGGCGACGCGCCGCTTCCTCGACTACCAGCTCGTCCAGGTGCGGACAGACGCGTCGGTCGCGGTGAGCGACCGGCTGCCGTGGCCCGTGCCGAACCCCGTCGCGCGCACCGACACGGCGATGCCGGGCCCAAGTTCACCCGAGACGGCTTCGCCCTCGCCGGGAGCAACCGCGCGCTGACCGGTCTACGGTGGTTCGGGCGTTTCGGTCGGCGGTGCAGCCGGCCGAACCGCCAGGGGGAGACCGTGCGCACCAGGCCCAGGGGAGTCGTCGGTGGGGTCGTCTGCGGCCTCCTGACGGCCGGCGCGGTCGCCCTCACCGTCGTCGCGGCCGGGCCCGCCGGTGCCGTCGCGGGCGACGACCGGCTCGGCCCGCGCGAGACCCTGACGGCAGGTCAGGGGCTCGTCTCGTCCGACGGCTCCCAGACGCTCGTCCTCCAGCCCGGCGGCCAGCTCGCACTGTTCGGGGCCGACGGTGGCGACCCCCGCTGGGTCTCGGACGGCGGGCGCGCGGGCGACCGGCTGGTCGTCACGGCGGGCGGCGACGTGCAGCTCGTGTCGAGCGACGGCAAGGTCGAGTGGCGCACCTCGACGCGCGGGCACCGCGGCGCTGCCCTCGTGCTGCGCGACGACGGCGACCTCGTGGTCCGCGCGCGTGACGGGTCCGTCGTCTGGGACTCCGGCACGGCCGTGACGCCCTCGATCCTCGCGGCGGGCCGCAGCATCGGCCCGGGGGAGGCGCTCGCGTCGCCCGACGGGCGGCAGACGCTCGTGGTCGACCCCGACGGCAGCGTGACGCTCCGCGGGCCGGACGGCGACGTGCGCTGGGCGCCACCGGTGGGTGACCCGACGGCCGGGGGTGCGATCGCTGCGGCGACCACCGGCGCGGCGGCGGCGCGCGGCGCCGCCGGTGGGACCGGTACGGGCGCGGCGGCCGCGCCCGGCACCCCGGGCGCCGACGCCGGAGCGCCCGAGTCGGACGTGCCCTCGGCGGCCGTCCCCGGCTCGGCCCTCGCGCTGCACGACGACGGCAACCTGGTGCTCACCGCCCCGGACGGGAGGTGGCTGTGGCGCAGCCGCACGGCCGGCCATCCCGGCGCGAGCCTCACGCTGCAGGACGACGGCAACCTCGTGCTGTACGCGGCCGACGGCGGACGCGTCTGGAGCACCCGCACGCGGCTCGGGCCCTCGTCGCTCGCGGACGGCGCCGCGGTGTCGGCGGCCGAGGGCCTCGCGTCCCCGGACGGTCACCTGCGGCTGCGCGCGTCGACCACCCGGCTGTCGTTGACGTACGACGACACGCGCGTCTGGAGCACGCCCGTCGACCTGCCCGGCGGCGGCGCGCTCGTCATGACCGACGACGGGCTGTCGCTCGTCGGGCCCGACGGCAGCACCGTGTGGACGACGGGCGCAGGCGCGGGCCCGGGGGCCGAGCTCGTGCTCGACGAGGGCTCGGCGCTGCTGCGGACCGCGTCGGGCGTCGAGCTCTGGCGGCACGACGTGCCGGCCGACCTGTTCGCGACCGCGCAGGTGACGGCGGACTGCACCCAGGTGAACAGCCCGGTGCCCCAGGCGGCGACCGTGGCGACCGTGCTCGGGGTGCGCGTCCACCGCTGCCTGGCCGACGCGGTCGACGCGATGGCCGCGGCCGCCGCGCAGGTGGGGGTTCACCTCGGTGGCGGCAGCGGCTGGCGCAGCGCCGCGGAGCAGGCCGCTCTCCGGCGGGCGCACTGCGCTCCCGCGTCGTCCGACCCCGGCGCGCCGGTGCTCTGCGAGCCCGCGACGGCCCCCGTGGGCGCGTCGTTCCACGAGCGCGGCCTCGCTCTCGACCTGACGCAGGACGGCCGGCTCCTCGGCTCGGGCTCGACCGGCTACGCGTGGCTCGTGCAGCACGCCGCCGCGTACGGCCTGCACAACCTGCCGGGCGAGCCGTGGCACTGGAGCACGACCGGCCACTGAGCGCCGCCCTAGGCTGGGCGCCGTGAGCACCGCCGCGCCGCTGACCGCCGTGACGCAGGACTACCTCAAGGTGATCTGGTCCGCGCGCGAGTGGTCGGACCAGCCGGTGACGACGAAGCTGCTGGCGGCGCGCCTCGGCGTCGGGGCGTCGACCGTGTCCGAGACGGTGCGCCGGCTCGCGGACGCGGGGCTCGTCACGCACGAGCCGTACGGTGCCGTCCACCTGACCGACGTGGGCCGGCGCCACGCGCTCGCCATGGTGCGTCGCCACCGGCTGATCGAGACGTTCCTCGTCGAGGTGCTCGGCTACGGGTGGGACGAGGTGCACGACGAGGCCGAGGTGCTCGAGCACGCGGTGTCGGACGTGTTCGTCGAACGCCTCGCGGCGCGGCTGGGCCACCCGACGCGCGACCCGCACGGCGACCCGATCCCCGGGCCGGACGGTGAGCTCGACCCTCCGGCGGCCACGACCCTGTGGGACGCCGAGCCGGGCCGCTGGACCGTCGCGCGCATCTCCGACGCCGACCCCGAGCTGCTCCGCTACCTCGAGGGCGTGGGGCTCGTGCTGGACGCAGCCGTGCAGGTGGTCGAGCGGCGGACGGTGACCGGCGTCATCGCGACGCGGGTCGCCGCACCCGGCGGCGCCGGCCCGGCCGAGCCCGTCGAGCTCGGTGAGGTCGCGGGCCGCGCGATCTGGGTCGTCGCGGAGGGCTGACGCGCCCGCACCGCGCAGGCCCGGCGCGGCCCGCGGTGCCCCGAGGGTCATGACCGCCGCCGCTCGGGCGCTCGGTAAACTCGGCGAGTGACCTCGCAGGACGCCCCCACCCCCGTGCACCCGGACGCCGCCGCCGGCGCCGACGTGCCGTTCCGCTACACCGCCGCGCTCGCTCAGGACATCGAGCTCCGGTGGCAGGACGAGTGGGAGCGGCGCGGCACGTTCTACGCCGCGAACCCGACGGGTCCGCTCACGGACGGCGACGGTCGCCACGCCGAGCGCACGCAGCGGCCGTTCTTCGTCATGGACATGTTCCCGTACCCGTCGGGCGCGGGCCTGCACATCGGCCACCCGCTGGGCTACATCGCGACCGACGTCGTCGGCCGGTTCCGCCGCATGCAGGGTGACAACGTGCTGCACGCGCTCGGCTTCGACGCGTTCGGCCTGCCCGCCGAGCTGCACGCGGTCCAGACGGGCGAGCACCCGCGCGTCAACACCGAGTCGAACATCGCGATCATGAAGCGGCAGCTGCGCCGCCTCGGACTCGCACACGACGAGCGCCGGTCGTTCGCGACCATCGAGCCCGCGTACGTGCGCTGGACGCAGTGGATCTTCCTGCAGATCTTCGAGTCCTGGTACGACGAGCAGGCGCCGCGTCCGGGAGGCGGCACGGGCCGCGCGCGTCCGGTGGCGGAGCTCGTCGAGGCGTACGAGCACGGCCGGCCGCTGCCCGTCGTCGAGGGCGTCCGCGAGGGCGTCGCGTGGGCCGATCTCGACGCGGTCGAGCGTCGCCGCGTGATCGACTCCCGGCGGCTCGCGTACGTCTCCGAGACGCCGGTCAACTGGTGCCCGGGCCTCGGCACGGTGCTCGCCAACGAGGAGGTCACGGCCGACGGCCGCTCCGAGCGCGGCAACTTCCCGGTGTTCCAGCGCAACCTGCGCCAGTGGAACATGCGCATCACCGCCTACGCCGACCGGCTGGTCGACGACCTCGAGCTGATCGACTGGCCCGACAAGGTCAAGGCGATGCAGCGCAACTGGATCGGCCGCTCGTCGGGCGCCCGCGTCCGGTTCGCCGTCCAGGGCGGCGAGCAGGTCGAGGTCTTCACGACGCGGCCCGACACCCTGTTCGGCGCCACGTTCATGGTGGTCGCGCCCGAGCACCCGCTGCTCGACGAGGTGCCCGCGCAGTGGCCCGACGGCACGCACGGCGCGTGGACCGGCGGCCACCGCACCCCGGCCGACGCCGTCGCGGCGTACCGCGCCGAGACGGCCGCCAAGACGGCCGTCGAGCGCCAGGCCGACGCGGGCCGCAAGACCGGCGTCTTCACCGGCCACCTCGCCGTCAACCCCGTCAACGGCGACCTCCTGCCGATCTTCACGGCCGACTACGTCCTCATGGGCTACGGCACCGGCGCGATCATGGCCGTGCCGGGCGGCGACGAGCGCGACCACGCGTTCGCGCAGGCCTACGAGCTCCCGGTGGTCTACACAGTCGAGGGCGACGTCGACGACGCGGCCCGCACGGGCGACGGCCTCGTCATCAACTCGTCGAACGACGAGATCTCGCTCGACGGCCTGTCGGTCGCGGACGCCAAGGCCCGCATCACCGACTGGCTCGTGGAGCGTGGCGTCGGCGAGGCGACCGTCACGTACCGGCTGCGCGACTGGCTGTTCAGCCGGCAGCGCTACTGGGGCGAGCCGTTCCCGGTCGTCTACGACGAGAACGACCTGCCGATCGCGCTGCCCGAGAGCGCGCTGCCCGTCGCGCTGCCCGACGTGCCGAACTACGCGCCGCGCACGTTCGACCCGGACGACGCGCAGTCGACGCCCGAGCCGCCGCTGGGCCGCAACGACGACTGGGTCCAGGTGACGCTCGACCTCG
The DNA here is from genome assembly GCF_030362835.1 of Cellulomonas alba. Lineage (GTDB taxonomy): Bacteria > Actinomycetota > Actinomycetes > Actinomycetales > Cellulomonadaceae > Cellulomonas > Cellulomonas alba. The sequence continues at coordinate 570,165 of NZ_JAUCGQ010000001.1, read as the reverse complement.
GCGACGGACCGAAGCAGTACCGCCGCGACACCAACACCATGCCCAACTGGGCCGGCTCGTGCTGGTACTACCTGCGCTACCTCGACCCGACGGCCGACGAGGTCGTCGTCGACCCCGAGCTCGAGCGGTACTGGATGGGTCCGGGCCATGCCGGGGAGCAGGGCGACGGCACCGGCGGCGCGGACACGGTCGGCGGCGTCGACCTGTACGTCGGCGGCGTCGAGCACGCGGTGCTGCACCTGCTGTACGCGCGGTTCTGGCACAAGGTGCTCCACGACCTCGGCCACGTGAGCAGCGTCGAGCCGTTCCACAAGCTGTTCAACCAGGGGTACATCCAGGCGTACGCCTACACCGACCAGCGCGGCGTCTACGTCGAGGCGAGCCAGGTGCTCGAGGACCCGCTGTCCTCGACCGGCTTCTCGTTCCACGGCGAGCCCGTCAACCGCGAGTACGGCAAGATCGGCAAGTCGCTCAAGAACGTCGTCTCGCCCGACGAGATGTACGCCGCGTACGGCGCGGACACGCTGCGCGTCTACGAGATGTCGATGGGCCCGCTGGACCTCTCGCGGCCGTGGGAGACGCGCGCCGTGGTCGGTGCGCAGCGGTTCCTGCAGCGGCTGTGGCGCAACACGGTCTCCGAGGTCGACGGCTCGCTCGTCGTCTCGGACGAGCCGGCGTCGACCGAGACCCTGCGCGTGCTGCACCGGACGATCGCCGACGTCACGGCCGACATGGCCGCGATGCGGATCAACACGGCGATCGCCAAGCTCATCGTGCTGAACAACCACCTGACGACGCTGCCCGCGGCGCCGCGCGAGGCCCTCGAGGCGCTCGTGCTGATGACGGCGCCCGTCGCGCCGCACGTCGCGGAGGAGCTGTGGGCACGGCTGGGCCACGAGCGGTCGCTGGCGCACGAGCCGTTCCCGGTCGCGGACCCGGCGCTGCTCGTCGAGGACACGGTGACGTGCGTGTTCCAGGTGCAGGGCAAGGTGCGCGGCCGCGCCGAGGTGTCGCCGTCGGCGTCCGACGAGGAGCTCCGCGAGCTCGCGCTGGCCGACGCCGGCGTGCAGCGAGCGCTCGACGGCCGCGACGTGCGCACGGTGATCGTGCGCGCACCCAAGCTCGTCAACGTGGTGCCCGCCTGAGCCGCCCGGCCGCCGAGCGCCGAGCTCGGGTCGCGGTCGTCACCGACTCGACCGCGGCGCTGCCGGACGACCTTGCACAGCGCGCGGGGGTGACGGTGGTCCCGCTCGACGTGACGATCGACGGCGTGCGGCACGACGCCTCGCGCCTGACGCCGGCCGAGCTGCTCGCGGCGCTGCACCGCAACGCGCGCGTCTCGACCTCGCAGCCGCCGCCGGCCGCGTTCGCCGCCGCCTACGCGCGCGCGGTGGCGGCGGGGGCGACGGAGGTCGTGTCGGTGCACCTGTCCGGCGCGCTGTCAGGGACGGTCGACGCGGCGCGCCTCGCCGCGCGCGACGTCGCCGTCCCGGTGCACGTGGTCGACGCGCGCACGTCGGCGATGGCGCTCGGCTTCGCCGCCCTGGCCGCGGCCGGTCTCGCGGAAGAGCTGTCGGCAGCGCCCGCGGAATCCCCGACGGCGCGACGCGCCACCTGGTGGCGACGGCTCCGGCGCGAGGCCGAGCCGCCGCGCGAGCCGGCCGCGCCGAGCCCCGGCGCGCGCGTCGCCACGCGGGCCGCCGAGCAGGCCGAGGCGTCCCACGTCTGGTTCCTCGTCGACTCGCTCGACCACCTGCGCCGCGGCGGCCGGCTCAGCGCCGCGTCCACCGCCATCGGCACCGTCCTGGGCCTGCGCCCGCTGTTGACGGTGCACGACGGGGCGATCGTCGTCGCCGAACGGGTCCGCACCCGGCGCGCCGCGCGCGAGCGGCTGGTCGGCATCGCCACCGCCGACGCGGAGGCGCGCCCCGCACGAGTCCGCGTGGCGGTGCACCACCTCGGCCGGCCGGACCTCGCAGGCGGCCTCGCGGACCAGCTCGCGGGCCGCCTCGGCGACCGCCTCGCGGAGTGCATCGTCTGCGAGTCCGACGCCGTGATCGCGGCGCACGTCGGCCCGGGCCTCCTCGCGGTCGTCGTCACCGGGGCCTGACGAGGCGCCGCTGGCCGCTGCTTGACGGTCGGCCGTGGTGGGTGCCGCCTGACCGGGACCGCAGTCGTCGCCGCGAGCCGCCCACAGCCCGGGGCTCGCGTGCGACGAGCCCGACCTGCTCGTCGCGCCCCCTCCGGGCGCGAGCGCCGTCCTACGTTCCCCGGGTGCGCCGACGTGACCGCGAGCTCGCCGCCCGCCGACTCGCCGCGGCAGCCGCCGGCGCCCGACCGGGACTCCGACGACTCGAGGACGCGCCCCCGGCGGCCGTCGCCGACGTCCCGAGCCCCGCGTGGGCGCGTGCGGCGCCGACGTCGTCCGAGGCTCGCGCACCGTCGTCCTCCGGCCCGGCGACCGGTGGCTGGATCCCTGAACGCGCCACCCGGGCGTCGGCCGAACCCTCTGGCGACGTCGTCCCCGGTGCCGCCGGCCCGCTCGCGTCCGCGACGACGCCCCCCGCCGTCGAGGCGCCTCGCAGTCCCGCCGAACCGCTCGCGCCCGCAGCCGCGGTCCGCACGCTCGACGCGCTCCGCCACGCCGCCGACCTCTACGGCGGCGCCGGCACGGCGCCGGACGCGGCATCCCGGCCGCCGGACGTCCCGGACCGGACCTCGCACCCGCACGCGACCCGCTGGGCGGTCAGTCCCCGCGCGGCGGCGGTCGGCGCCGTCGCGATCGCCCTCGTCGGCGGCGCCGTGGCGCTGCACGCGACGACCTCGAGCCCGGGCGACCCGGTCGACCTGCCGACGCCCGGCGCCGCAGCGACGAGCGCGCCGACCGCGGCGGCCGAGGTGGTCGTCGACGTCGTCGGCGAGGTCGCGGGTCCGGGCGTGGTGCGACTCCCGGCCGGCTCGCGCGTGGTCGACGCGGTCGCCGCCGCCGGGGGCGCGACGCGCCGAGCGCAGCTGGCGTCGCTCAACCTCGCGCGCGTGCTCGTGGACGGCGAGCAGATCGTCGTGCCGCGCCGCGGCGCCCCACCGCCGGCCGCACGGGCGACGACGGCCGCCGACGCGCTCGTCGACGTGAACACGGCGGACGTGGCGGCGCTCGACGCGCTGCCGGGCATCGGCCCGGTCCTCGCCCAGCGCATCGTGGACGAGCGCGCCAAGCACCCGTTCTCGTCCGTCGACGAGCTCGCTGACGTCCCCGGCATCGGGCCGAGCCTGCTCGCTCGCCTGCGCCCGCTGGTCCGCACGTGACGCCCGGCGACGCACCGGCGCACGAGCCCGTCGCAGCGCCGCGCGCGTCAGCCGTCGTCGCCGCACATCCCTCCGGCGTCGCGGCGAGCAGGGCGGCGCCCGTCCGGGAGGCGGGCACCCCGCCGATCGACCTGCGCCTCGCGCTCCCCGGCGCCGTCGCCTGGCTCTCGGCAGCGGTGGGCGTGCGGGCGCACCCCGCCGCGGCAGCGCGCCTCGCCGCGACGACTGCCGCCCTGGCCGTTGCCCTGCTCGTGGCCGCCCTGGTCGTCGCCCGCGCTGCTCCAGACCGCCGCGGCCTCGTCCACGGGCCCCCCGCGGGGACCGGGCCGGGTGCGAGCGGGGCAGGGCGAGGTCGGCGGCCGCCCGCGGCTCGCCGTCGTGGGCCGACCGTGCACGTCGCGGCCGCGGCTGCCCTGAGCCTGGCGGTCGCGGCGGCGGTCCTCGGCTCCGCCGCCGCTCAACGTGCGGCGACCGCGCACGGCCTCCTCCCGCAGTCCGCCCGCGAGGGCGCGACGGTACGGCTCGTCGCGACGGTGAGCGGGGATCCGCGCGTGCAGCCGCCGCTCTGGCCCGGCGCACCGCCGCGCGTGACGGTCGTGGTGAGCGCCGAGCGCGTGACGAGCCGCGGCCGGACGAGCGGCGCCGTCGGGCAGGTGCTCGTCGTCGGCACGGATGCGTGGACGCGCGTGCCGTACCGCGCGCGCGTCGAGGTGACGGGCCGCGCGTCCGCGGACGCGCTGCGTGGGCGCACGGTCGCCGTCGTGACGACGACGGCTGCACCGGTGGTGGTGGGTCGACCCCCGGCGTGGGCGCGTGGGGCGTCGGCGGTCCGCTCCGACGTGCGGGAGCTCGCCGACGGCCAGCCCGGGGACGCCGGCGCGCTCCTGGCGGCGATCGCCGTGGGCGACACGGGTCGCGTCCCGACCGACCTGACGGCCGCCCTGCGGACCTCGGGCCTCACGCACGTCACGGCCGTGTCCGGAGCCCACTTCTCGCTCGTGGTGGCGCTGGTGCTCGCGCTGGCGACGGCCGCCCGAGCGCCTCGGTGGGTGCGCGCGGTCGCGGCTCTCGTCGCGACGGCGGGGACCGTCGCCCTCGTGCACCCCGATCCGAGCGTCCAGCGCGCCGCAGCGATGGGCCTGGTGGCGGTGCTCGGCCTCGTGACCGGCCGCCGGGCGCAGGCACCCGCTGCCCTGGCGACCGGCGTCGTCGTGCTCCTCGTGCTCGACCCGTGGCTCGGCGGTGAGATCGGCTTCCTCCTCTCGGTTCTTGCCACCGGCGGGCTCGTGCTTGCCGGGCGTCCGCTCGCCGAGCGGTGGGCCGCACGTCTCGGGCGGGCCGGCGCCGAGGCGCTCGCGCTGCCGGTCGCGGCGCAGCTCTGCTGCGCGCCCGTCCTTCTCGTCCTGGCGCCCACGGTGTCGACGTACGCGGTCCCGGCGAACGTGCTCGCCGCGGCGGCCGTGGGACCCGCGACGGTGCTCGGCCTCCTCGCCGGGCTCGTCGACCCGCTGTGCGCGCCGCTCGCCCGGGGCCTGGCGGCGTGCGCCGGCGCCGCCTGCTGGTGGGTCGGCGCCGTCGCACGGCTGACGAGCGCGATGCCCGGTGCCCGCGCCGACTGGCTCGACGGCCGCGCCGGCCTCGTCACGCTGGCCCTCGCCGCCGCCGCGACGCTGACGCTGCTCCTGCACCGTCGACCGCGCTGAACCACGCTGGCCGCACAGCCGTCCCGTGGAGGCGCCGCGAGCGCCGAGCCGCGCGCCCACGGGCACCGGTCGTGTCAGCCCGGTCTGGCAGGCTGTGCGCGTGCCTCCCGCCCAGCGCCGCTCGTCCGCCCGGTCCGGCGGAGCGCGCACCGCGACGCCCGGGGTGCCGTGGGACCAGGCGACGCTCGCGCCGGTCGTGCTCGTGCTCGGTGGCGAGGACCTGCTCGCGGAGCGTGCGATCGATCGGCTCGTCGCCCAGGCCCGCGCCGCGCAGCCCGACGTCGACGTCGTGCGCCTCGACGCGGGGGAGTACGTCGCCGGCGAGCTCGGCGTCGCGACGAGCCCGTCGCTGTTCGCCGAGGACAAGCTCGTGGTCGTCGCAGGCGTCGAGCGTTGCACCGACGACTTCCTGCAGGACGCGCTCGCGTACCTGGGGTCCCCGGCGCCCGGCGTCGACGTGGTGCTGCGCCACGCCGGCGGCCAACGGGGCAAGCGCCTGCTCGACGCGGCGAAGGCGGCGAGCGTCCCGGCGGTGGCGTGCGACCCGATCACGACGGACGGCGACAAGTCCGCGTTCGTCACCGCCGAGCTCCGGCGAGCCGGGCGCCGCGCCGACGCGCAGGCGGTCCGGGCCCTCGTCGACGCCGTCGGCAGCGACCTGCGCGAGCTCGCCGCGGCGTGCAGCCAGCTCGTCGCCGACTCGGCGGGGCTGATCGGCGTCGAGATCGTGGAGCGGTACTACGGCGGCCGCATCGAGGCGACCGGCTTCCGCGTCGCGGACGCCGCCGTCGCCGGCGAGGCGGGCCAGGCGGTGTCGCTGCTGCGGCACGCGATCGGGACCGGCCTCGACCCGGTCCCGATCGTCGCCGCGCTCGCGCTCAAGCTGCGCACCCTCGCCAAGGTCGCGGCGGTGCGGGGGCGCGGTGCCGGTGCGGCGCGCGAGCTGGGTCTGGCTCCCTGGCAGGTGGATCGGGCGACGTCGGAGCTCCGCCGCTGGACGCCCGAGGGGCTTGCCACCGCCATCGGCGCGGTCGCGCAGGCGGATGCCGAGGTCAAGGGTGAGGGGCGGGACCCGGTGTTCGCGGTCGAACGGGCCGTCCTCGCGGTCGCGTCGGCGTCCGGCCGCTGAGCGGCACGTCGCCGGGCGTCGACCGCGCGCGCCGCAGCCAGAGCCGGCGCGTGTGTCACATCGAGACGGGCCGGGCTCCGGCTCGGTCGAGCACACCCGCGCGCTCGAGGAGGTTCCCCTGGAACAGGGTGATGCCGAGCTCTCGCGCGTGGGCGAGCTGGTCGGCGCTCTCGACGAACTCGGCGATCAGCAGCGCCCCGTAGGACGCGGCGACCTCGACCAGCGGCGCGCCCTCGACGTCGAGGTCTCGCACGTCGACCTTGACGAAGTCGACGTACGGCAGCAGCCGGCGCTGCTCGACCCGGTCGACGAAGCCCGGCAGCGCGATCCGGAACCCGTTGCTCCGCAGCCGGCGGAGCCCGTCGACGACGGCGCGGTCCACGTGCAGGCCGTCAGGCACCTCGACGACGAGCCGATCGGGCCGCGGCGGCACGGGGAGGTCACCCACGACGTACGCGCGCGGGCAGCGCACGAACAGCAGCCGACCGTGCGCGACGTGCTCGAGGTCCGCGCGGCCGAACGTCGCACCGAGCACGTGGGCCGTCGCACGCTCGTGCTGGTGGGCGTTCCACGCGGCGGCCCGCTCGGTCTTGAGCTCGGGGGAGCGCGCGGAGAGCTGGTACGCGAAGATGCCGCCGTGCGCGGCGAACACGCCCTGTCGCGCGATCAGGACTGGCTGGCGCGCCAGCCTGGCGTCCCACTCCCGGCGCAGGCCGCGCGGGATCGCCTGTTCGACGGCCACCATCAGCTCGAGGAGCCGGTCGGCCTCTTCGTCCGGCGTCATGCGTCCTATGACACCACATCGCCGGGCCGTGATGGAGACCCCCGGTGGGGTGGATTTGGGCGAATTGGGCACTCCGTCCGGTAACGACGCAGGTTCATGAGATTTTTCACCCGAAACAGCCCGTATGCCGAGAATGGCGCGACACACGGCTCCCACCATGTCATCCTGTGCGTGACCTGCCCCAACCTTCCAATGACGGGAGTCGTCCCCATGCGTCAGGCAATGAAGTTCGTGGTCGTCGTCGCGCTGGCCGTCGGCTCCGTCTCGGCGGGCGTCGGCGCCGCGGAGGCCTCGTCCGGTCACACGGTGGCCGGCGGCCTCGGGTGCTGCCGCGCCTTCCAGTGAGCCATTCGGGCCGACACGGTGCCGGAACCCTGGCACGCGATTGACGTCATACTTAGGATGACTGTCCATGACGATCGCTGACCGCGTGCGCGAGGCGCGCCTCGCTGCGGGCATCTCTCAGACCGCCCTCGCCGGCAACGCGTTCTCGCCGAGCTACATCTCGCTCATCGAGGCGGGCCACAGGGAGCCGACGGACGCCGCCCTGGCCGTTCTCGCCGAGCGCCTCGGAACGACCCTCGAGTACTTGCGCCACGGTGACGACGGGCCGAACGAGGCGCGCACCCGGCTCGAGATCGACTACGCCCGGCTCGACCTCAGCCAGGGCGACGCCGAGTCGGCCCGCAAGCGCCTCGAGCGGCTCGACCTCGACGTGGTGTCGCCGGGCGCCCGCCTCGCCGCTCTGACCGCCCTGGCGCGGGTCCACGAGTCGGCGGGCGACCTCGAGGCCTCGGTCGCGGTGCTCGAGCCTCTGCTGGCGGACGCGCGGCGGCAGTCGCACCACCTCCAGGCCGCCGAGCTGGCGATGATCCTGGTGGCGAACTACCTCGAGGCCGGCGACCTGCACCGCAGCGTCGAGGTCGGCGAGCGCACCGTCACGGATCTCGAGGACGCGGGCCTGGCGGGGACGGACGAGCACCTGCGGCTCGCGGCCACCGTGCTGTGGGCCTACGTCGAGCGCGGCGACCTGCTGTTCGCGACGCACCGCGTGGCGGAGCTCATCGAGGTCGCGGAACGCGTCGGATCGGCGCGCGGGCGCGGCAGCGTCTACTGGAACGCCGCGGTCGTGGCGGAGCAGCGGCGCGACTACGTCGTCGCGCAGCAGTACACCGAGCGCGCGCTGGCGCTGCTCTCCGAGGGCGAGTCGGGCCGGGACCTCCCGCGGCTGCGCGTCAACTACGCGTGGCTGCTGCTGCGCTCGGAGCCGCCCGAGCCGCGTGCGGCGCTCGAGCAGATCGAGCGCGCGATGCCGGGCCTCGCAGCGCTCGGCACCGAGGTGGAGCTCGCGCACGTCGACGTCGAGCGCTCGCGTGCCCACCTGCTGCTCGGCGACGAGAAGGCCGCCGAGACGTTCGCGCAGGCGGCGATCACACGGCTCGGCGAGGCGCCCCGCCTCGAGAAGGCCATCGCTCAGCTGTCGCTCGGCGACGCGCTGCGCGCGCAGGGTCGCGAGCAGGAGGCGGCAGGCGTCTACGGCATGGCCGCGGACCTGCTCGGCATGATGTCGGCGTCGCGCCAGTCGGCGGCCGCCTGGCGCGACCTCGGCGACCGCTACGCGAGCCAGGGCGACACCGCCTCGGCCGTCGGCGCCTACGACCGCGCGCTGCGCGAGGCCGGCTTCCGCCCGACGGTGCCGCTGCTGGCCTGGGAGAGCTGGTCGCTCACCTGAGCCGACGCGAGCCGGCGCAGGAAACGAGGAAGGGCGCCACCCCGCCGGGGTGGCGCCCTTCCTCATGTCATCGGGTGCTCAGAGAGCGGCGACCGACTTCGCGAGCGCCGACTTCTTGTTCGCCGCCTGGTTGGCGTGGATGACGCCCTTGGAGACCGCCTTGTCGAGCTTGCGGGACGCCGCGACGAGCGCCGTCTGCGCCGCGTCCTTGTCGCCACCGGCGACGGCCTCGCGGACACGACGGACGTACGTCTTGATCTCCGACTTGACCGCCTTGTTGCGCAGGCGAGCCTTCTCGTTCGTCTTGATGCGCTTGATCTGGGACTTGATGTTGGCCACGTGTGGACTCTCTTGTGCGTTCGCCGAAGCGATCTGACAGGTCGTAGAGGGCGCGCACAGCTCCGGGACTGGGGCGTGGGGACACCCGCGGAGAGGAACTGGGCTTGTGCCCGCCGACCCGGGCGGACACGCGGATCAGAATCTTAGCAGGCGTCAGCGGCCCCGGACCGCCGCCATCGCCGCGACGACCTGGTCGAACAGGGCGCGGTCCACCATCGCACCCTCGCGGCGCACGGTCGTGGGGTCCACGCGAAGCACGCGGTCGAGGCGGACCTCGCTCGGGCGCCGGCGGTTGTCCCAGGGACCCGCGCCGATGTCGAGCCAGTGCCGGCCCCGGCGGGCCTCGCCGGCGGCGTCGCGGTCGTGGTCCTTGCTCGTCAGCATCAGCGCCAGCAGCACCGGCCCGTCGCGGCCGACCACGAGGACCGGCCGGTCCTTGCCCTGCCGCGCGTCGTCCTCGTAGGGCACCCAGGTCCAGACGATCTCACCGGGGTCGGCGTCGCCGTCGAGCACCGGCGCGTACTCGGTGGCCACCGGCCCGACGTGGTCCGGCAGCGCCACGTGGCGCGACGTCGAGGCGGGCGTGGGGCGTGGTTCGGAGCGCGGGCGTCGGCGCGTGCGCGCGGTGCCGCCGGGCGCCGTGCCGCTCGGTGCGGACGGCCCGCCCGCGCGCCCGCTCAGGGCGCCGGTCAGGAGCCTCCGCAGTCGTCCGACCCAGCCTCGGGATGCCGCCACGGCGGCACGCTACAGCCGACGCCGCCGCCGGCGCCGTGCGGTGCGCGTCATCCGCCGGAAACGGCGCCGTGACACGCGCTCGTTAGCGTCCGGCCATGGCGGACCTGTTCGACGACTACGGCGGCGGACCGGCGTGGGACGAGATGCTCGAGCGCGACGGCACGCCGCGCGAGGCGTCCCGGCACCTGTACGAGGCGCTGTCCCGGCTGAGCGAGGGCGAGCTGAGGGCGCGCGCCGACGCGCTGGCGCGGTCGTACCTCACCCAGGGCGTCACGTTCGACTTCGCGGGCGAGGAGCGGCCGTTCCCGCTCGACGTGGTGCCCCGCGTCATCGCCGGCGAGGAATGGGACCACGTCGCGCCCGGCGTCGCGCAGCGCGTGCGGGCGCTCGAGGCGTTCCTCGACGACGTGTACGGGCCGCAGCGCGCCATCGCCGACGGCGTCGTGCCGCGGTCGGTCGTCGTCTCGTCGACCCACTTCCAACGGCAGTCGCACGGTGTCCGGACGCCGAACGGCGTGCGGGTCCACGTCGCGGGCATCGACCTGGTCCGCGACCAGGCGGGCACGTGGCGCGTGCTCGAGGACAACGCGCGCGTGCCGAGCGGTGTCTCGTACGTGCTGTCGAACCGACGCGCGATGGCGCAGACGTTCCCCGAGCTGTTCGCGGCACTGCGCATCCGTCCGGTGGCGGACTACCCGCGGCGGTTGCTCGCGGCGCTGCAGGCGTCGGCGCCCTCGGGCGTCGTCGACCCGACGGTCGTCGTGCTGACGCCCGGCGTCTACAACAGCGCGTACTTCGAGCACGCGCTGCTCGCCCGGATGATGGGTGTCGAGCTCGTCGAGGGCCGCGACCTGTTCTGCGCGCAGGGGCACGTGTGGATGCGCACGACGCGCGGACGCCGCCGCGTCGACGTCGTCTACCGCCGCGTCGACGACGAGTTCCTCGACCCCGTCGTGTTCCGGTCGGACTCGGTGCTGGGGTGCCCGGGACTCATGACGTGCGCGCGCCAGGGGACCGTGACGATCGCGAACGCGGTGGGCAACGGCGTCGCGGACGACAAGCTGCTGTACACGTACGTGCCCGACCTCGTGCGCTACTACCTGCACGAGGAGCCGATCCTGCCGAACGTCCACACCTGGCGGCTCGAGGAGCCCGGCGCGCTCGAGGAGGTGCTCGACCGGCTCGACGAGCTCGTGGTCAAGCCCGTCGACGGGTCGGGCGGCAAGGGGCTGGTGGTCGGGCCGCGCGCGTCGCGCGCCGAGCTCGACGTGCTGCGGGCTCGCCTGCGGGCCGACCCCCGGGGGTGGATCGCGCAGCCCGTCATCCAGCTGTCGACGATCCCGACGCTCGTCGACGCGGGGCTGCGGCCGCGGCACACAGATCTGCGCCCGTTCGCGGTGAACGACGGGGAGACGGTCTCTGTGCTGCCGGGCGGCCTGACGCGCGTCGCGCTCCCCGAGGGGCAGCTCGTCGTGAACTCGTCGCAGGGCGGCGGGTCGAAGGACACCTGGGTGCTCGGTGGTGCCGCGCCGCCCCGGGCGGACCCGCAGGCCGCGCGCCGCGGCGCCCCGATGGCCGCGGCCGTCCCCATCGACGCGAACCCCGACGACGACCTGAGCGCGCAGGTGCTCCAGCAGCAGCAGCAGGAGCGTGCACGCACGAGGGGAGGCGCGCCGTGCTGAGCCGCATCGCCGAGTCGCTGTTCTGGATCGGCAGGTACGTCGAGCGGGCGGACGACACCGCGCGCCTGCTCGACGTCCACCTGCAGATCCTGCTCGAGGACCCGTGGGCCGAGGAGGACCTCGCGTGCCGCTCGCTGCTGGCGGTCATGGACCGGCCCGCACCGCCGCGCGACGTGGTGGTGGGACGCGACCACGTGCTCGACGCGCTCGCGTACGACCGAGTGGCCCCGTCTGCGATCGCCGGTGCGCTCGTCGCGGCGCGCGAGAACGCCCGGCGGGCGCGCGAGATCGTCTCGACCGAGCTCTGGGAGTGCCTCAACACGACGTGGAACCAGCTGCCGTCGCACCTGCGACCGGCGCGGCCCCACGACTTCTTCGCCTGGGTGCGCGAACGCGGCGCGACCGTCGCCGGGATCATGGAGTCGGCCACGTCGCGGGACGAGACCCGCCACTTCATGGTGCTCGGCAGGTCGATCGAGCGGGCCGACATGACGGCGCGGCTGCTGACCACGCGGGCGCTCGCGGGGTCGGCGGGTCCCAGCTGGACGACGCTGCTGCGTTCCTGCGGCGCCCACGAGGCGTTCCTGCGCACGTACCGCGGGTCGGCCTCGGACGAGCGCGCCGCGGGGTTCCTGCTGCTCGACCGGTTCTTCCCGCGGTCGATCGTCTCGGCGCTCGACCAGGCGGAGCAGTGCCTCGCCGACCTCGAGCCCGCCGACGACCGGAGCGCAGCCGACGAGGCGCGCCGTCACATCGGCCTCGTCCGGATGAACCTCGAGTACCGGCCGCTCGCGGACGTCCTCGCAGGGCTGCCCCACGAGATGGAGCAGGTGCAGCGCGCGTGCTCCGCGGCGTCCGACGCGATCCGCGGCCGGTACTTCCCGACCGCGCCGACCACGACCTGGGTGGGGGAGCTGCTGTGAGGCTGAAGGTCGTCCACACGTCCGCGTTCCGGTATGACGCGCCGGTCGTCGCGTCGTACAACGAGGCGCGGATGACGCCCGTGTCGGACGCGGCCCAGCGGGTGCTGTCCACGCGGATCGACCTGACCCCGCACACCTGGACCACCGGCTTCGTCGACTACTGGGGCACGGCCGTGACGGCCTTCGAGGTCCTCGCGCCGCACGAGGCGCTCGTCATCACCGCGGAGCACCTGGTCGAGGTGGGGGACCGGCACCTGGCCGACGACCCCGTCGGGTGGGACGTGCTGCGGTCCCCGCGCGTGCGGGACGAACAGGCGGAGTTCCTCACGGACCTGCCGACGACGGCGGTCCCCGAGGCGGTCGCGGACCTCGCGCGCCAGGCCGCGGGCGATCTCCCGCCGCACGAGGCGGCGGTCGCGGCGTGCGACGCCCTGCGGGACGCGGTCGCGTACATCCCGGGCGTGACGACCGCGCACACGCCGGCCGCCGAGGCGTGGGAGGCGCGCGCCGGCGTGTGCCAGGACCTCGCGCACCTCGCGGTCGGCGCGCTGCACGCGCTCGGCATCCCCGCGCGGTACGTCTCGGGCTACCTGCACCCGCAGCCGGATGCCGACGTGGGCGAGACCGTGGTCGGCGAGTCGCATGCGTGGGTCGAGTGGTGGGTCGGCGCGTGGACGGGCTACGACCCGACGAACCGCGTGCCGGTGGGCGAGCACCACGTGATGCTGGCGCGCGCCCGTTCCTACGACGACGTGCCGCCGCTGCGCGGGATCTACGCGGGCACGGGCACGTCGGACCTCACGGTCGAGGTGCGGATGACGCGCGTCGCGTGACGAAGGGCGCCGCGCGGGTGGCGCCGACCGCGTGACGCAGCGCGCGCGGCCGTGGAGCCGCCCGTCAGGGCGTCAGGCGGCGCTCGAGCGCCGACGCGAGCGCCGCCTCGTCCCCGGTGACGACGAGCGCGGGGTCGTCGGCCGTCGTGCGCCCCCAGAGCAGGAGCGCGAGCCGCTCGGCCGGTCCCGACACGCGCGTCGCCGCGGTGGCCCGATCGCCTGCCGGACCGCCGAGCAGCCACTCGTGCGCGACGTCCGTCGCGGCGAGCGCGATCGGTGCGTCGAGAGGCGCCATGCGCCCGAGCCGCTCCTGACGCGGCTGCATCACGGTGACGACCTCGTCGACGGTGTCGACCCACACCACCGGCTCGACGTCGAGGGTGCGCCCGGCGGCGGTCCGCAGGTCCCACAGGTGGACGAGCGTCTCGTGGACCTGGCGGCGGTGCCAGAACGCGACGGGACCGGGACCGAGCAGCGTGCTGGCGGTCGCCTCCGGGTCGAGCTCGCCGAGGGTCTCGCGCAGCTCGGCGGCGCAGCGCGAGTACAGCTCCGGGAGGTCGAACGGGCCGCGGCCGAGCGGCGTCTCGGGCCGGCGCCGGGCCTCCGCGGCCGCCCAGTGGTGGATGCGCGCCAGGTGCACGACGAGGTCACGCACGCGCCACCGCCCGCACCACGGCACGCGCGTCGCGGCCGGCACGTCGTCGATGCCCGCCAGGAACGCGCCCTGCAACCGCGACAGCAGGTCCAGGTAGGGCAGCGGCTCGGCCATGGGACCATGGTGGGGCTGCCCGCCGACGTCCGAGAGACTGGCGGCAGCCAACGACCGTCGATCCGGCGCCATCGCGCCGCCCACCAGCCGGGAGCCCTGCCGCGTGTCCCCGATCCCGAGTGCCGCCGCCGCCCAGCGCATCGCGCCCGCGGCCACCGCGCCCGAGCTCCTGCGCAACTTCTGCATCATCGCGCACATCGACCACGGCAAGTCGACGCTCGCCGACCGGATGCTGCAGCTGACGGGCGTCGTCGACTCTCGCGCGATGCGCGCGCAGTACCTCGACCGGATGGACATCGAGCGCGAGCGCGGCATCACGATCAAGTCGCAGGCCGTGCGCATGCCCTGGTCGGTGGGCGACACCGCCTACGCGCTCAACATGATCGACACGCCCGGCCACGTCGACTTCACCTACGAGGTGTCCCGTTCGCTCGCCGCGTGCGAGGGCGCGGTGCTGCTCGTCGACGCCGCGCAGGGGATCGAGGCGCAGACGCTCGCCAACCTGTACCTCGCGCTCGAGAACGACCTGCAGATCATCCCCGTGCTGAACAAGATCGACCTGCCGGCGGCGCAGCCCGAGAAGTACGCCGAGGAGCTCGCGGGCCTCATCGGCGGCGACCCGGAGGACGTGCTCAAGGTCTCGGGCAAGACCGGCCACGGCGTCGAGGAGCTCCTCGACAGGATCGTCGAGCTCGTCCCGGCCCCGGTCGGGCGGGCGGACGCGCCGGCGCGCGCCATGATCTTCGACTCGGTGTACGACACCTACCGCGGCGTCGTCACCTACGTGCGCGTGGTCGACGGCAACCTCAACCCGCGCGAGCGCATCGCGATGATGTCGACGAAGGCGACGCACGAGCTGCTCGAGATCGGCGTCATCAGCCCCGAGCCCGTGCCGACCAAGGGGCTCGGCGTCGGCGAGGTCGGCTACCTCATCACGGGTGTGAAGGACGTGCGGCAGTCGAAGGTCGGCGACACCGTCACGAACGCGAGCAAGCCCGCCGCCGAGGCGCTCGGCGGGTACTCCGACCCGAAGCCGATGGTGTTCTCGGGCCTGTACCCGATCGACGGCTCCGACTACCCGGCGCTGCGCGACGCGCTCGACAAGCTCAAGCTCAACGACGCCGCGCTCAACTACGAGCCGGAGACGTCGGTCGCGCTGGGCTTCGGGTTCCGCGTCGGCTTCCTCGGACTGCTGCACCTCGAGATCATCCGCGAGCGGCTCGAGCGCGAGTTCGACCTCGACCTCATCTCGACCGCGCCGAACGTCGTCTACGACGTCACGCTCGAGGACCGCACCGAGGTGCACGTCACGAACCCGAGCGAGTTCCCGGGCGGCAAGATCCGCGAGGTGCGCGAACCCGTCGTCAAGGCGACGATCCTGGCGCCGACGGAGTTCATCGGCGCGATCATGGAGCTCTGCCAGTCGCGGCGCGGCGAGGACTTCTCCATGGAGTACCTGTCGGAGGACCGCGTCGAGCTGCGCTACACGCTGCCGCTCGCGGAGATCGTCTTCGACTTCTTCGACCAGCTGAAGTCGCGCACCCGCGGCTACGCGAGCCTCGACTACGAGCCCACGGGCGACCAGGCGGCCGACCTCGTGAAGGTCGACATCCTGCTGCAGGGCGAGCAGGTCGACGCGTTCAGCGCGATCGTGCACAAGGACAAGGCGTACGCGTACGGCGTGATGATGGCGTCCAAGCTCAAGGACCTCATCCCGCGCCAGCAGTTCGAGGTGCCGATCCAGGCGGCGATCGGTTCGCGGATCATCGCCCGCGAGACCATCCGCGCCATGCGCAAGGACGTGCTCGCCAAGTGCTACGGCGGCGACATCACCCGCAAGCGGAAGCTGCTCGAGAAGCAGAAGGAGGGCAAGAAGCGCATGAAGACGATCGGCCGGGTCGACGTGCCGCAGGAGGCCTTCATCGCCGCGCTGTCGTCGGACTCGTCCGCCCCCGGCGGCAAGGACTCCAAGGACGCGAAGAAGAAGTGACGACGTCCGGCGCTCGGGCCGCGGCGTCGGGAGCCTGACGTGCCCTCGCTGCCCGACGGCCTGCCCGCGCCCGACGACGGCGCGCTGCCCGCGTCCGTCCGCGCGGGTGCCGACGCGCGCCGCCTCGGCGTGTACCTGCACGTCCCGTTCTGCACCGTGCGCTGCGGGTACTGCGACTTCAACACGTACACGGCCACGGAGCTCGGTGGTGGCGCGAGCCAGGCGTCGTACGCCGACACGGCACTGCGCGAGCTCGCGCTGGGCGCCCGGGTGCTGGCCGACGCCGGGCTGCCGGCGCGCGAGGTGTCGACGGTCTTCGTCGGGGGCGGCACGCCGACCGTGCTGCCCGTGGGGGACCTCGCGAGGATGCTCGACGGCGTGCGCTCCTCCTGGGGCCTCACGGCGGACGCCGAGGTCACCACCGAGGCGAACCCCGACTCGGTGACGCCCGAGTCGCTCGCCGCGCTCGCGGCCGCCGGGTTCACCCGGGTGTCGTTCGGCATGCAGTCCGCGGTCGGGCACGTGCTCGCGACGCTCGACCGGACGCACGACCCGCGGCGCATCCCGGACGTCGTCCGGTGGGCGCGGGACGCGGGGCTCGCGGTCTCGCTCGACCTGATCTACGGCACGCCGGGAGAGTCGGTCGACGACTGGCGAACGTCCGTCGAGGCGGCGCTCGCGACGGGCGTCGACCACGTCTCGGCCTACGCGCTCGTGGTCGAGGCGGGTACGCGGATGGGTGTGCAGGTGCGGCGCGGCGAGCTCCCGATGCCCGACCCGGACGACCAGGCGACGAAGTACGAGCTCGCCGACGACCTGCTCGCCGCCGCGGGGCTGCACTGGTACGAGGTGAGCAACTGGGCCCGCACCCCGGCGGACGAGTGCCGCCACAACCTCGCGTACTGGCGCGGTGACGACTGGTGGGGCGTCGGCCCCGGCGCGCACAGCCACGTCGGCGGCGTGCGGTGGTGGAACGTCAAGCACCCGCGCGCCTACGCGGACCGGCTCGCCCGCGGGCTGAGCCCCGCTGCGGGCCGCGAGCTGCTCGACGACGAGGCGGCCGGGCTCGAGCGCCTGATGCTCGGGGTGCGGCTGGCGGAGGGCATGCCGACCGACGGGCTGCCCGCGGGCTCGGTCGCGTCGCTGGTCGCGGACGGGCTCGTCGACGGCGCGCGGGCGGTGCGCGACCGGCGCCTGGTGCTGACACGGCGCGGGCGCCTGCTCGCGGACGCGGTCGTGCGGACGCTGGCCGCCTGACGTCGTACACCGGGGCTGTGCGTACCCTTGTGGTTACGTAACCAAAGAGTTACGGTCGACCCATGGACGCGGTGCTGCAGGCGATCGCCGACCCGAGCCGGCGGACGGTGCTCGAGATCCTCCGCGCCGGCCCGGCGACGGCGGGCGAGCTCGCCGATGCGCTGCCGATCGCCCGGCCGGGCGTCTCACGGCACCTGCGGGTGCTGCGCGAGGCCGGCCTCGTCGACGTGCACGCCGACGCGCAGCGCCGCATCTACACCCTGCGTCCCGAGGCTCTCGTCGAGATCGACGACTGGCTCGAGGGCTACCGAGCGCTGTGGCGCAACCGCCTCGACGCGCTGCACACCGAGATCGCACGAGGGAAGAGGACGCCGAGATGACCATCACCGGGACGATGCGCGCGCTGGACGAGACCCGCGGCGCCGTACGCATGGAGGACGTCTTCGAGACGGACGTCGAGGACCTCTGGCACGCCTGCACGACGCCCGAGCGGCTGGCACGGTGGATCGCCGAGGTGTCGGGGGACTTCCGGCAGGGCGGCACGGTCCAGCTGCTGTTCACCAGCACGTGGAGCGGTCCGGCGACCATCGAGGCCTGCGACGCGCCCCACCACCTGCTGCTCACGACGGCGCCCGGGACGGACGACGAGGCGCAAGTCGAGGCGTGGCTGACGCCCGAGGGCGCGCGCACGCGGCTCGTCGTCGAGGAGCGCGGCCTCCCGGTCGAGGGGCTGCACTTCTACGGTGCGGGCTGGCAGGTGCACCTCGAGGACCTCGCGCGGTCCCTCGAGACCGACGGCCCGGTCCACGCCGGCGGATGGTCGGCGCAGGAGCCGGCTCCCGCGTGGCACGCCCGCTGGACGGAGCTCGACCGCGACTACCGCGAGCGCGCGGTCGGGTGAGCCGCGCGGGTCGACGCCGGCGGGCGTGTCGGCGCTGGTGAGCGCCCTGCCCCGAACGCGCCGGCCGGGCGCGGTTCCTTGACACGCCACCCGGCGCTTCGGTTCGCTCGGGCCAGGGCGCGGCCCCGCGTCCTGGCCCAGGAGGCGACATGAGCGAGAACCCCGGCGGCAACCCGCCGAGCGACGACCAGCCGACCGACCCGCCCGCGGAGCCGACTGCGCCGCAGCCCGTGACGCCGCCCGCGCCCGCCGAGCCGTCCGCACCCGACGCGCCTGGCGAGCCCGCGGCGCCCCCGGCGCCCGTCACGCCGCCCGCACCTCCCGCCCCTTCGACGCCCCCCGCCCCAGCGGTGCCGGACGCGCCCGCCTCTGGCGAGACGCCTGCGCCGCCGCCGCCCGGCGCCTCTCCGCCGCCGCCCGTCGCGGGTCAGCCGGGTGCGTACCCGCCGCCTGCGGCCGGTGAGCCGGGTGCGTACCCGCCGCCCGGCGCCTACCCGCCTCCGGGCCCGCAACCCGGCGCGTACCCGCCCCCGGCCGGCCA
Source organism: Cellulomonas alba (assembly GCF_030362835.1). Classification (GTDB taxonomy): domain Bacteria; phylum Actinomycetota; class Actinomycetes; order Actinomycetales; family Cellulomonadaceae; genus Cellulomonas; species Cellulomonas alba. The sequence continues at coordinate 551,541 of NZ_JAUCGQ010000001.1, read as the reverse complement.
ACCCGGCGCCTACCCGCCCCCGGCCGGCCAGCCCGGCGCGTACCCGCCCCCGGCCGGCCAGCCCGGCGCCTACCCGCCCGCGGGCGCGTACCCGCCCCCGGCCGGCCCGGCCGGCGCGTACCCGCCGGGTGCGTACCCGCCCGCCGGCGCGTACCCGCCGCCCGCCCCGGGCGGCTACCAGCCCGCGCCGCCCGCGGTGGTGGACATCGGCCAGGCGTGGTCCTGGTCGTGGAGCGCGTTCGCCCGGAACTGGGTCACGCTCGTCTTCGGCCTGCTGATCTGGTTCGTCGGGATCACCGTGGTCTGGGCGCTCGCGTTCGCGGTGCTCGGCGGCTTCAGCCACCTCCGGGACCGGACGGGGAGCTCGCTGTTCCTGTTCTCGTCCGTCGGCATCGGCGGACTGCTCGCCGCGGCGATCACCGCGTTCCTCGTCGGCCTGTTCTACTCGGCGTTCGTCCGAACGGGCCTCAAGATCGCGGACGGCCAGCCGGTCACTGTCGGCGACCTCTTCGACTTCGCGCACGCCGGGCCGGCGTTCGTCCTCGCGTTGATCTTCGCGGCCGCGAGCTTCGTCGGCGGACTGATCCCCGTGCTCGGCCAGCTCGCGGGCCTCGTCATCGGGTACTTCGGCTTCTTCGCGTTCCACTCGCTCGTGCAGCGCGACCTGCCGCCGATCGACGCGATCAAGGAGAGCATCGCGCTCCAGACGCGCGACGTCGGCACGTCGATCCTCGTCGTCGTGCTGACGTGGTTGATCGCGGCGGTCGGGTTCCTCGTCTGCGGCATCGGCGCGCTCGTCAGCGTGCCGGTCGCGATGCTGTTCAGCGTCTTCGCCTACCGCCGTCTGATCGGCGGGCCGATCGCGCAGCCGCTCTGACCAGGCAGGACGACGGCGGCCCGCGGAGCATCGAGCCCGCGGGTCGCCGTCGTCGACGGGTCAGGCGGTGACGAAGTCGATGAGCTCCTCGACGCGGCCGAGCAGGCTCGGCTCGAGGTCGGCGTAGCTGCGCACGGACCGCAGGATGCGCTGCCACGCGGCAGCGACGTCGCGGTGGTCGGCGGCGGGCCACCCGAGCTCGCGGAGCACGCCCTGCTTCCACTCCGTGCCGCGCTCGATCGTGGGCCATGCGGTGAGGCCGATCCGCTCGGGTCGCACGGCCTGCCAGACGTCGACGTAGGGATGGCCGAGCACCAGCACGGTCCCGGACGGCGCCGCGCGCATCGCGTCGGCGGCGATCCGGCTCTCCTTCGAGCCTGGCACGAGGTGGTCGACCAGCACGCCGAGGCGTCGTCCGGACCCGGGCGCGAACGAGCGCACGACGTCGGGCAGGTGGTCGACGCCGTCGAGCAGCTCGACGACGACACCCTCGACGCGCAGGTCGTCGCCCCACACGCGCTCGACGAGCTCGGCGTCGTGCCTGCCCTCGACGAGGATGCGGCTGCCGCGCGCGACCCGCGCGGGCGCGTCGCGGACCGCGACCGAGCCCGACGCGGTGCGGGTGGGGCGGACGGGCGCGCGGCTCGTCACGGGCGCGGTGAGGACCACGGGCTCGCCGTCGACCCAGAACCCGGGCCCGAGCGGGAACGAGCGGGTCCGTCCCCGCCGGTCCTCGAGCACGACGACGTGGACGCCGCCCGACTTCTCGACGCGGACCACGGCGCCGACCCAGCCCGTCGTGACCTCCTCCACCACGAGGCCCGGCTCGGCCGGCTGCGGGCGCGAGGTCCGGGTGCGCGGCGGGTGGGGCGAGGACGAGAGGACGTCGGGTCCGTAGCGGTCGGGCACGTCCGGCACCGTAGGCGCTCGTCGCGGCGTGTCGCCGGTCCGCGCGCCGCGTGTCTCGAGGTCGCCGCCGCGCACCGCGGGTGCATCGGCGCTCCGACGTAGGATTGGCACTCAGGAGCGCCGAGTGCTACCCGTGGGTGCACTCGGCAGGGACGGCCCGGGAGGAGGCGGCGTGAGCGAGGACCGGCGGCTCGACGTGCTGCGGGCGATCGTCGAGGACTACGTGGCGACGCGCGAGCCCGTGGGCTCGCGCGCACTGGTCGAGCGGCACGCGCTCGGTGTCTCGCCCGCGACGATCCGCAACGACATGGCGGCGCTCGAGGAGGGCGGCTTCATCGCGCAGCCGCACACCTCGGCGGGTCGCGTGCCGACCGACCTCGGCTACCGCGTCTTCGTCGACCGCCTCTCGACCGTCAAGCCGCTCTCGACCGCCGAGCAGCGCGCGATCGGCACGTTCCTCGAGAACGCGGTGGACCTCGACGACGTCGTGGACCGCGCCGTCCGGCTCATCGCGCAGCTGACCCAGCAGGTCGCCGTGGTGCAGTACCCGTCGCTGCGGCGATCGGCGCTGCGCCACGTCGAGCTCGTCGCGGTCGGTGCGCGGCACCTGCTCGTCGTGCTGATCACCGACACCGGCCGCGTCGAGCAACGGACGCTCGAGCTCGAGGCCGATCTCGACGAGGCGATCGTCGCCCGGCTGCGCGCGTGGCTGAACGCGAGCACCGCGGGGCGCCGGCTGTCCGAGCTGCCCACGGTGCTGGCCTCGGTGCCCGACGCTTTCGCGCAGACGGACGAGCCGATGGTGCGGGCGGTGCTGCGCGTGGTCGAGGAGACGCTCGCGCAGGAGAGCGAGGAGCGGGTCGTGCTGGCCGGCACGTCGCACCTCGCGCGATCCTCGGGCATCGACTTCGCGCGCACGATCGGCCCCGTGCTCGAGGCGCTCGAGGAGCAGGTCGTGCTGCTGCGGCTGCTCGGCGAGATGGCCGAGGACAACGCCGCCGTCGCGGTCCGGATCGGCCGCGAGACGCAGCACGAGGGGCTGCTCGAGACGAGCTTCGTCACGTCGGGCTACGGCGACGAGAGCGGCGCGTCCGTGGCCCGCGTCGGCGCCATCGGCCCGTTGCGCATGGACTACCCCGGAACCATGTCGACCGTCCGCGCCGTGGCGCGGTACCTGACCAGGATCCTTGCCGGATGAGCGGCCCGACCGGCCGTCCGCACCAGGGAAGCGAGCACACGCACCCGTGACCGACTACTACGAGATCCTCGGCGTGCCGCGAGACGCGACGCCCGAGCAGATCAAGAAGGCCTACCGGAAGCTCGCGCGCGAGCACCACCCGGACGTGGCAGGCGCCGACGCGGCCTCCGAGGAGCGCTTCAAGGACGTCTCGCGCGCGTACGACGTGCTGAGCAACCCGGAGAAGCGGCGCGCCTACGACCTGGGCGCGGACCCCGCGTCGCCCGGCGGCGGCATGGGTGGCGGCTTCGGCTTCCAGGACATCTTCGAGACGTTCTTCGGCGCGGCGACCGGCGGCCCGTCGGCGCGGGGCCCGGTGCCGCGCGCCCGGCGCGGGCAGGACGCGCTCGTCCGGATCGACCTCGACCTCGCGGAGGTCACGTTCGGCACGCACCGCGAGGTGCCCGTCGACACGGCCGTCGTCTGCCCGACGTGCAACGGCACCTGCTGCCGGCCCGGTACGTCGCCGCGCACCTGCGAGGTCTGCGGTGGCCGCGGGTCGGTCCAGCGCGTCGCGCGCTCGTTCCTGGGCCAGGTCATGACGACGCAGCCGTGCCCGGCGTGCCACGGGTTCGGCACCGTGATCCCCGAGCCGTGCACCGACTGCTCGGGCGAGGGGCGCGTGCGCGCGCGTCGAACGCTGCAGGTGGACGTGCCGGCAGGTGTCGACACGGGCACGCGCATCAAGCTCACTGGCCAGGGCGAGACGGGCCCGGCGGGCGGACCGGCGGGCGACGTGTACCTCGAGGTGCACGAGCGCAAGCACGACACGTTCCTGCGCCGGGGCGACGACCTGCACGCGACCGTCTCGGTGCCGATGACCGCCGCGGCTCTCGGCACGGTGCTGACGCTGGACACCCTGGACGGTGCGCGCGAGGTCGACCTGCGGCCCGGCACGCAGCCGGCGCAGATCGTCGCGCTGAAGGGCCTCGGGGTCGGCCACCTGCACACCGGCGGGCGCGGCGACCTGATGGTGCACGTCGACGTCGAGGTGCCCACCTCGCTCGACGACGAGCAGTCGGAGCTGCTGCGCCGGCTCGCGACGCTGCGCGGCGAGGAGCGCCCCGAGGCGCGCCTCGCGGCCGCGAACCCCGGGGTGTTCTCGAAGCTGCGCGACAAGCTCGCGGGCCGGTGAGCGCACCGGTCTTCCTGGCGGAGCCCGGGACGCTCGACGGCGTGCGGGCGGGCGACTCGTACCGGCTCGGGGGCGCGGAGGGGCGCCACGCCGCGGTCGTCCAGCGCCGGGCGCCGGGGGAGCGGGTCGACGTGGTCGACGGTCGCGGCGTCCGGCTGCTCGGCGTGGTCGACGCGGCGGGGCCGGACGGTCTCGTGCTGCGCGTCGAGGAGCGGGCCGACGAGGCGGCGCCTGCGGTGGCGCTCGTGCTCGTGCAGGCGCTCGCGAAGGGTGACCGCGACGATCTCGCGATCGAGGCGGCCACCGAGGTCGGCGCGGACGCGGTCGTGCCCTGGCAGGCGGACCGGTCGATCGTGCAGTGGCGTGGCGACCGCGGCGCGAGGAGCCGCGCCAAGTGGGCGCAGACCGTGCGGGCGGCGGCGAAGCAGTCGCGGCGGGCGTGGGTGCCTGACGTCGACGAGCCGCACGACTCCCGGCTGTTGGCGGCCCGGACCGCTGAGGTCACGGCCGCGGGCGGCGCGGTGCTCGTGCTCCACGAGGAGGCGTCCGCGCCGCTCGCCACGACCGTCCTGCCGACCACGGGCGAGTGCCTGGTCGTCGTCGGACCCGAGGGCGGCATCGGCGACGACGAGCTGGACCGGCTGCGCGACGCCGGCGCGGTCGCGGTGCGCCTCGGGCCGCACGTGCTGCGCACGTCGACGGCGGGGCCGGTCGCGCTCGCGATCCTGGCCCAGCGCCTCGGCCGCTGGGGCTGACGAGCCGGACGGGCTGCGCGCAGGGGCCTGGCGGGCCGAGGCGCCGCCTGGCGACCTGGGCCGTTCGACCCCGGCGCGGCTCGCCCTGCGTCGCCCGCGCGCAGCGACGTGGGCGGATCGACCCGGGACGTGCCCACCCGGCTCACGTCGTCCGCGCCCGCCCCGGCCCTCGCGTGACCTTGCGCCCCGTGACGGCGATGTCCGCGCGCCCACCGGCCGCGACCCCCTCGGCCCAGCCGCGCCCGGAAAGCCGGCGGGTCGTGGTGCGCACCCGCGGGAACGCGACGGCCACGGCGGCGTCGACCTCATGGTCCCGGTCGGCGAGGACGAGTGCGCTCGACGTCCCCTCGGCCTCCGCCTCGGTCAGCACCTCGGCGTAGAAGGCGCGCAGCCGTTGCGTCACCATCGCCGTGAACCCGGCGGCGAACGCTCGCTTGTCGCTCGGCAGCCCACCGTGCCGGTGCATCGCCGTGAGCAGCTGCGGCTCGAGCGAGTCGCACAGCACCGCCGCCATCGACATGTCCGCCGCGAACGGCGTGTCCGTCCGGATCGGCGCGCGGGCCTGGTCGGCGGTCATCCGCACCGCGGCCACGTCGACGCTGTGCCGCAGCATGAGCTTCTCGGCCCGCCGCCGTGCCAGGTCGCGCTCGGGCTCGTGCGGCGAGCCGCCGTCAGCGATCGCGAGGAGCGTGCGGATCAGGGCGAGCGTCTCGTCGTGCGTCTTCGGCATCGGGCTCCCGTCTCGGCAGTGGAGCGGCCACCGTTAGGTCGGGGCGCTGACACCCCGGTCGCCGCCGTCCACAGGGGCGTCACGCCTCTGCGTCCCACCACCGGAGCACGCGCATCGCGTCGAGCGTCAGCCAGCGCGAAGGGCGCCCGACGCCCTCGTCGACGTCGAACCACACCCGGCCCCGCGGCGTGCGGTCGAGCAGCCAGACGCCGTCGGGCGTCCGCCGTCGCCGCACGACCTCGACGGCCTCCGCGAGGCGCGGGTCCGGGCGTCCGTCGAGCGCGGACGCCCGCCGGAAGTGGTCGAGCCCGCGCAGCACGTCGTAGTGCCACCGCCGGGGGTGCGCGAACGAGAGGTAGTCCGGATCGGCCGGCTCGCCGGTCGACAGCCGGCGGAACAGCGTGCGCTCGAGGAGGAACTCCTCGCCGGTCCCCCGTGCCTCGCGCGACGCGGCGGTGCCGCCGGTCGCGAGCTCGAGCTCGCGGAGCCCGTCGAGCACGTTGATCGTCGTGTCGAACGACGAGCGGACCGAGCCCTCGACGCGTTCGCAGTTCCACCCGCCGTCCGCGAGCCGCTCGCCGACGAGCCGGTCCGCGAGAGCGGACATGTCCACGCCGAGGTACGCGCCGTCCGCGACGAGCCGGCCGTTGATGCACTCCTCGGTCTCGCCGCCCCAGAACGGCGCACCCGGCCACCAGTTCGGTCCGTCGGACAGCAGGGCGACGATCCGCCGCGCCGCCCTGGACGACGGGTCCAGCCCGAGCTCACGCAGCTGCGTGAGCACGTGCGACGTCGCGGTCCACGGCTGCCCCTCGGCGTCCCAGAGCTGGCGCGTGAAGCCGTCCGGCAGGAAGGCGCCACCGGCCCACTGGCCGTCCGGACCCTCGAGCGCGAGCAGGCGCGCGCCCCAGCCGTCCGTCTCGACGCGCGCGCGCTCGGCCCGCCACTCGGCCTCGGGCCGGTCGAGCAGGTCGCGCAGCACCTGCCACCGGATGGCGGGGTCGGAGTCGAGGAGCCAGTCGACGACGGGGTCGCTCACCCGCGTGACGCTAGCGCGCCTGCGGCCGTGCGGGCCCGGTTGGGCGCCGCGCGGAGCTTTCACGCGGGACCAGGCGACACCTGCTCGGTAGACTGGCGCAGCACACGTCCCGCCGTTCGTCAGGAGATCCGGCGCCAGCCGAGCCGATGGCCGAGTCCAATCCCGCCCCGCGTACCGCGGGAGCCCCGCACGCGCGGGTCGAGCACCGGATCAGCGTCCCGGCCGACGTGTCGATGGTCGAGCTCCTGGGTCGCCGCGACGAGGTGCTGCGCGCGATCGAGCAGGGGTTCACCACGGTGGACGTGCACGTGCGCGGCAACGAGTTCACGCTGACCGGTCCGGCCGGCGACGTCGCGCTGGTCGCGCGCCTGGTCGACGAGCTCGTCGAGGTCGCCGCCGGCGGCACGCCGCTCACGCCCGACGTCGTGAGCCGCAGCGTGCAGATGCTCACCGCCGCGGGCTCGAACGCGCGGCCGGCCGACGTCCTGACGTTCAACATCCTCTCGACGCGCGGCCGCACGATCCGGCCGAAGACGGCGGGCCAGAAGGAGTACGTCGACGCGATCGACCGGCACACCGTGACGTTCGGCATCGGCCCGGCGGGCACGGGCAAGACGTACCTCGCGATGGCGAAGGCCGTGCAGGCGCTGAACGACCGCACGGTCAACCGCATCGTGCTCACGCGCCCCGCGGTCGAGGCGGGCGAGCGCCTCGGCTTCCTGCCCGGCACTCTCACCGAGAAGATCGACCCGTACCTGCGCCCGCTGTACGACGCGCTGCACGACATGGTCGACCCCGAGTCGATCCCGCGGCTCATGGAGGCCGGGACGATCGAGGTCGCGCCGCTCGCCTACATGCGCGGCCGGACGCTCAACGACTCGTTCATCATCCTCGACGAGGCGCAGAACACGTCGGTCGAGCAGATGAAGATGTTCCTGACCCGCCTCGGGTTCGGGTCGAGGGTCGTCGTGACGGGCGACGTGACGCAGGTCGACCTGGGCGCGGGCGTGACGAGCGGCCTGCGCGTCGTCGAGCAGATCCTCGGCGGGGTGGACGACGTCGCGTTCTGCCGCCTGACGTCGTCGGACGTGGTCCGGCACCGCCTGGTCAGCGACATCATCGACGCGTACGCGCGCTGGGACAGGAGCTGACGGAGCCGGCATGAGCATCGAGGTCAACAACGAGTCAGGCTACGAGGTCGACGAGGCCGAGTTCGCGGCGCTCGCACGCTACGTGCTGGACGAGATGCACGTGCACCCGCAGACGGACCTGTCGATCCTGCTCGTCGGCACCGACGTGATGACGGACCTGCACGTCAAGTGGATGGACGAGCCGGGCCCGACCGACGTGCTCAGCTTCCCGATGGACGAGCTCCGCCCCGGTCGCGAGGGTGAGACGACGCCCGCCGGCCTGCTCGGCGACGTCGTGCTGTGCCCGGACGTGGCGGCCCAGCAGGCCCGCGCCGCGGGCCACTCGACCGCCGAGGAGCTGCTGCTCCTGACGACCCACGGGATCCTCCACCTGCTCGGGTTCGACCACGCCGAGCCCGAGGAGGAGAAGGAGATGTTCGCGCTGCAGCGCCGTCTCCTGCTGACGTTCCTGGCCGGCCGATGAACGATGCGCCCGTCGTGCTGCTCGTCGTCCTGGCGGTGCTCGGCATCGTGGCGGCGGCGCTCCTCTCGGCGGGCGAGGTGGCGGTCGGGCACGTCTCCCGGGCGGCCGTCGCCGAGCTGATCGCGGACCGGCGGCCCGCCGCGCTGCGCGTGCGGGACCTCGTCGAGGACTCGGCGCGCGTCGCCGCAGGCGCGTCGTTCGTCCGGCTGCTCGCCGAGATGACGGCGACCGTCGGCATCACGCTCGCGGTCGCGTCGGGCGGGCTGGTCTGGTGGGCCGTGCTCCTCGTGGCCGTCGCGGTCTGCGGGCTGGTCGCCTTCCTGCTCGTCCGGGTGAGCCCGCGGCGGCTCGGCCGGCACCACCCGGTCGGCACGCTGCTGCTGATGGCGCGCCCGCTGGGCTGGGCGGCGGTGTTCGGCGGGCTGGGCGGCGCGGCGCGCGGCGAGGGCGGCACGTCTGAGCAGGACGAGGAGGAGCTCCGCGAGGCCGTGCAGCGCGTCTCGGAGTCCGAGGCCATCGAGGACGACGAGCGCGAGATGTTCCGCTCGGTGCTCGAGCTCGGCGACACGCTGACCCGCGAGGTCATGGTGCCGCGCACCGACATGGTGACGACGCCCGCGGAGACGCCCCTGCCCAAGGCGCTCGCGCTGCTGCTGCGCTCGGGGTTCTCGCGCGTGCCCGTCGTCGGCGAGTCCGTCGACGAGCTGCGCGGCGTGCTCTACCTCAAGGACGTCGTGGCGCGCCTCGAGGCCGACCCGGCGAGCCGCCACCTGACGGCGGCCCAGGTCGCACGGGCCGCGGTGTTCGTGCCCGAGTCGAAGCCCGTGGACGAGCTGCTGCGCGAGCTGCAGGAGGGCTCGTCGCACCTCGCGCTCGTGGTCGACGAGTACGGCGGCATCGCGGGGCTCGTCACGATCGAGGACGCGCTCGAGGAGATCGTCGGCGAGCTCACCGACGAGCACGACCCGCACGCGCCCGAGATCGAGGACCTGGGCGACGGCGTCTTCCGGGTGCCGGCGCGGCTCGGCCGCGACGAGCTCGGCGAGCTGTTCGACCTCGAGGTCGACGACGAGGACGTCGACAGCGCAGGAGGGCTGCTGGCCAAGGCGCTGGGTAAGGTGCCACTGCCCGGCTCGGTCGGCGAGATCCACGGCCTGCACCTGGTCGCGGACCGCGTCGAGGGCAGGCGCCGCCGGCTCGCGACCGTGCTCGTGAGCCTCGTCGCGCCGACCGACGCGCCGGCCGACCACGACCAGCACCACGACACCACCGCTCAGGGAGCTGCCCGATGACCTTCCGCTCCGGCTTCGCGTGCTTCGTCGGCCGCCCGAACGCGGGCAAGTCGACGCTCACGAACGCGCTGGTGGGGCAGAAGGTCGCGATCACCTCGGGCCGCCCCCAGACCACGCGGCACGTCATCCGCGGCATCGTGCACCGCGCCGACGCGCAGCTCGTCCTCGTCGACACGCCCGGGCTGCACCGGCCGCGCACGCTGCTCGGCGAGCGCCTCAACGACCTGGTCAAGGACACGCTCACCGAGGTCGACGTCGTCGGCTTCTGCATCCCGGCCGACCAGCGTGTGGGTCCCGGCGACCGGTTCATCGCGGACCAGCTCGCCGAGCTCGCGCGCGACCGCCAGGGGACGCCCGTCGTCGCCATCGTCACCAAGGCGGACCTCGTGCCGCGACCGCGCATGGCCGAGCAGCTGGTCGCGGTGTCGCAGCTGGGGGAGTGGGCCGACGTCGTGCCGGTCTCGGCGCAGGACGGCTTCCAGGTCGGCGAGCTCACGGACGTTCTCGTCGGCCACCTTCCCGAGGGCCCCGCGCTCTACCCCGAGGGCGAGCTCACGGACGAGCCCGAGTCCGTCATGGTCGCCGAGCTCGTGCGGGAGGCGGCGCTCGAGGGCGTCCGCGACGAGCTGCCGCACTCGCTCGCGGTCGTCGTCGAGGAGATCGTGCCGCGCGAGGAGCCGGCGCGGGACGGGACGCCGATGCTCGACGTGCGCGTCAACCTGTTCGTCGAGCGCGACAGCCAGAAGGCGATCGTCATCGGCAAGGGCGGCGCGCGGCTGCGCGACGTCGGCAGCCAGGCCCGCCGCGGGATCGAGGGCCTGCTCGGCGCTCGCGTCTACCTGGACCTGCACGTCAAGGTGGCGAAGGACTGGCAGCGCGACCCGAAGCAGCTCGGCCGGCTGGGGTTCTGACGTGCTGAGGCGCAGGACGCGGCGCAGCGAGACGCAGAAGCAGGTCGAGCGGCACCTGGGCGAGGTGTACCGCGTGATCGCCGCGACCGCGGTCGGCGTGATCCTGCTGGCGATCCTCGGCGCGTCGCTCGGGCCCGACTGGGACCCGCAGCCGCTCACCGACCCGCTCCAGGTGGAGACCGACTCCACCGCCATCGGCGGTGCGCCGACGCTCGGCAGCTACGCGACGGTGCAGCGCGACGTGCCGGTCCACCTCGACGGCGCGACGATCACCGCGCGGCTGACCGTGCCGCAGGGCACCGCCGGCGCCGTGCCGGGCATCGTCTTCCTGCACGGTGCGGGCACCGGCAGCCACGAGACCGCGTTCCGCGAGCAGGTGGCGGCGCTGTCGCGCGCCGGCGTCGCGACGCTCGTGCCCGACAAGCGGCTCGACACGTACACGACCCGCGACCGCGACTACGTGACGATGGCCGCCGACTACGAGCGCTCGGTCGAGTACCTGCGCACCGTGCCGGGCGTCGACCCGGCCCGCGTCGGCATCTATGCCGAGAGCGAGGGCGCGTGGATCGGCCCCGTCATGGCGGCGAAGGACCGGCGCCTCGCGTTCGTCGTGCTGGCCTCCGCGCCGGTCGTCCCGCCACGTGAGCAGGCGGCGTTCGCGGTCGACTCCTACCTGCGCAACACCGGTGTGCCGAAGGGCGTGTTCCGCGCGATCCCGCGCGCCGTCGGCATGTCGATCCCGGGCGGCGGGTTCGAGTACGCGGACTTCGACGTGACGCCGTGGCAGCGCAAGATGACGCAGCCCGTGCTCGTCGTCTACGGCACCGCGGACGCGTCGATGCCGATCGTGCAGGGCGCCGAGCAGATCCTGCGCGACACCGCGATCGCGGGGAACGGCCAGGTGACCGTCCGGTACTACGCGGGCGCGAACCACGGTCTCCACCTCGGGAGCATGGAAGGCCCGATGTCGCCGGACTTCCTGCGCGACCTGCCCGGCTGGGTGCTCGGGCTGCCCGCCACGGCGACCGCGCCGCCGCGGATCGCGGGGGACCAGCCGTTCCAGGAGTTCGTCGCCGCACCCGTGCCGCAGCCGCGCTGGCTGCGCAGCGGCAACCTCGTGTTCGGCGGCGTGCTCGGTGCGGTGGGCGTGCTCGTGCTCGCGGGCCTCGCGCTCGGCCTCACGCGCCTGTGGGAGGTGGTGCACGCCCGCGCCCGCGCGCACCGGCCGGGCGAGCCGTACGAGCACGTGCGGTACGGGCGCGGCGTCGCGTGGCGGCTCGCGGCCGTGGGTGGCGGTGCCGTCGTGACGGTCGTGGCGCTGCTCTGGTACCTGGTCGCGATCGCGCGGCTCGCGCTCGACTACCAGCGCAACGGCGTCGTCGTGCAGGGCGGCTGGGTGCTCGTCCGGCTGCTCGGCATCGGCGCGGTCGTCGCCGCGGTGCTGCTGCTGCGTCGCGTGCGCCTGCTCGCGGCCGCGGACGAGGCGGTCGCCCGCGGTGTCGTGCGGGTGACCGCGCTCTGGGCCGTCGTGCTCGCGTCGGCCGTGCTGCTCGTCGTGCTGGCGTACTGGGGCGTCTACCAGCTCGGCATCTAGCCGCTCCCGCGGCTAGTGGCCCGGCGTGACGACCGCGTGCTGCTCGAACGCCGCGCAGCCCGCCGAGGGGTCGTCGCAGTAGTCGAACGCGCTGCCGCTGACGGCGATGAGGACACGCCCCACAGGCACGTCGCTCGGGACCTGGACCACGGTGCGGAACTCGCCGTGGTCGCCGGCGACCGCCGAGCCGAGGACGGTGTCCGCGCGCGCGGTCCGCAGGTGGATCTTGTAGTCGCCGTACGTGCCGCGGTCGAACGTGCACACGGCCGGGACGCTCGAGACCGTGATGGTGCTGCCCGGCCGGAAGGTCGACGGCTGCACGTGCAGCGTCGACGGCAGGCAGTTCGGCGCCGGCGGCGCCGAGCACGACGCGACGCCGCCGGTCACGGCGACGACCGCCGTGACGAGCAGCGCGGCGCGCGCGGAAGTCCTGGTACTCACCGAAGCCCCCTCGATCGGTTTGGTGCGCCCACGATGCTGGCAGCCGCGGCAGGCGGCGGACAACGGCTTTCCGGCGGCCGCGGGCGGTCCCGGCGAGGCGCGACGCCCGGCCCGCAGGGCAGTCGCGCGGCGCCCACAGGTCGGGCGTCTTCGCCAACGTCGCCTCAAGTCGGGCACGATGTGCGCCGATGTCCACCGGGGGACGCCTGTCCTCCGGCAACGAGTCGAGGCGAGGGGGCCGTGTGCGCACGTCGTGGGGCTCGGCGACCGACCGTGGCCTGGTCCGCGAGGTGAACGAGGACGCGCTCCTCGCGTACCCGCCGGTCTTCCTGGTCGCCGACGGCATGGGCGGCCACGACGCCGGCGACCTGGCGAGCCGGATCGCCGTCGAGGAGTTCGCGCAGCTGGCCGGTCAGGCCGCGGCGAGCGCCGACGACGTCCACGCGTGCTTCGCGCGGACCGCGACCCGGATCCGCGGCGAGTTCACCGGCGGCCGGCAGGGCGGCACGACCGTCGCGGGCGTCGCGGTGACCGAGCACGACGGCGGGTCCTACTGGCTCGTGTTCAACGTCGGCGACTCGCGCGTGTACCGCTGGAACGAGGAGGGTCTCGAGCGCGTCAGCGTCGACCACTCCGTCGTCCAGGAGCTGCTCGACCAGGGCGCGATCGACCCCGCGGAGGTGGCGTCACACCCCGAGCGGCACGTGCTGACACGCGCGCTCGGCACCGGCGAGGCGCACGAGCCCGACTACTGGCTGCTGCCCGCGGGCCGCACGGACCGGCTGCTGATCTGCACGGACGGCCTGACGCGGGACGTCGGTGACGCCGAGCTGGGTGCGGTGCTGGCGGACGTGGCGGACCCGCAGGAGGCCGCGACGCGGCTCGTGGGGCTCGCGCTCGACCGGGGCGGGCGCGACAACGTCAGCGTCGTCGTGGTCGACGTCGCCACGACCATCGGGGCGAACGACGACGCGCACATCACCGTGCCGCGTCTCGGTGCCGACCTCGGGCCCCACCTCTGGGACGAGATGCTCAACGGCGCGACCGTGCCTCGCGCGCGCCGCACCGAACCACCCGCCGACACGATCGAGGGGAACGCGCCATGACCGTGCCCGAGTACTCCGCCGGGGACTGGACCGCCGTGGTCCGTCCGGGCTTCGTCGCGCTGCTCGGCCCGCAGGTGCCGCAGGCGACGGTGCGCGCGGTGTGGGCGGCCACCGACGCGGGTGTGCTCGGCGTGCTCGCGCTGCTCGCGCGCGAGGGCTTCGAGGGACTGCCGCCGTTCGCGATCGTCGCCGTCGACCGGCGACGGCTGCACGTCGCGCTGCGCGGTGACGTCGAGGTCGAGGTCGGAGCCGAGGTGCTGATCCCCGGCGAGGTGAGCACGTGGAGCGAGCGCGTCGTCGACGACGCGCCGGGAGTAGTCGTGCGCACGCCCGGTGCCGTGCCCGGCGCCGAGCTGCCGATCGCGGAGGGCGTCGTGCGTGCCTCGGCCGTGCGCGTGGGGTTCGTCGCCGACGAGGCGCCCGTCGCCGCTGACGTCGCGGCCGGCCTCGACGCCCCGGCCGCCGAGCCGGACGAGGCCGAGCCCGCCGAGGGCGGCTACGTCGAGCCGGAGCGCATGGACCACGCGCTCGTCGCGCTCGAGCCGCTCGAGGACGAGGAGCCCGACGACGCGGCGCGGCCGGGCGGCGGTGCCGATCCGTCCGAGCCGGTCGGTGCCGCGGCGGTGACGGACGCGCCCGACCTGCGCGCCGACGCGTACGACGCCCCGCCGGTGGTGCCCTGGTTCCCGACGCACGCGACGCCCGACCCCGAGCCGGCGGACGTGGTGGCCGCCGCCGAGGCGCTGCTGCAGGCGCCGGTCACGGTGGAGGGCGCCTCGCCCGACGACCACGACGGCATGACGATCATGTCGGCCGACCTCGCCTCGATCCGCGACCAGCTGCCCGCGTGGGCGGCCGACGACGCGCGCTCGGCATTCACCGTGCCGACGCCGGCGGCGGCGCCGGCGCGCATCGTCCTGTCGACGGGCGTCGTCGTCGAGCTCGACCGGGCCGTGCTCGTCGGGCGCGCGCCGCAGGTCGCGCGCGTGACGAACAGCGAGCTGCCGCGGCTCGTCACCGTGCCGAGCCCGCAGCAGGACATCTCGCGCACGCACGCCGAGGTGCGGTCGGACGGCGACGTCGTGCTCGTCACCGACCTGGACTCCACGAACGGCGTGCACGTGGCGCGGCCGGGGCAGGGTGCGCGTCGTCTCCACCCGGGCGAGCCGAGCGTCGTCGAGGCCGGCGAGGTGGTGGACCTCGGCGACGGCGTGACGTTCACCGTGGAGCGAGGCACGTGACCGCACGCCGCGAGCCCTCCGCACCACCGGCGCTGCCGGGCCACGAGCACGTCCGCCTGCTCGGCCTCGGCGGCTTCGCCGACGTCTTCCTGTACCGCCAGGACCTCCCGCGTCGCGAGGTCGCGGTCAAGGTGCTGCTCGCGGGGAGCATGGACGACGACGTGCGGCGCCGGTTCCGCACCGAGGCGAACCTCATGGCGCAGCTCTCGCACCACCCGTCGATCGTCACCGTGTACCAGGCGGACATCGCGGCCGACGGGCGGCCGTACCTCGTCATGGAGTACTGCTCGCGGCCCGGCCTCGCGGAGCGGTACCGCACCGAGCGGATCGCCGTCGCCGAGGCGCTGCGCATCGGCATCCGGCTCGCGTCGGCCGTCGAGACCGCCCACCGCGCGGGCATCCTGCACCGCGACATCAAGCCGGCGAACGTCCTGACCACCGACTTCGGCTGGCCGGCGCTCACCGACTTCGGCATCGCCGCGACGACGGGCCCGGACGGCGCCGCGACCGTCGGCATGTCGATCCCGTGGTCGCCGCCCGAGCTGCTGGGAGAGCACCCCACCGGCGACGCGCGCTCCGACGTGTACTCGCTCGCCGCCACGGTCTACTCGCTGCTCGCGGGTCGCACGCCGTTCGAGCTTCCCGGCGGGCAGAACACCGCGCAGCAGCTCGTCGCGCGCATCGAGCGCGCCGCGCTGCCGCCGACCGGCCGAGCCGACGTGCCCGCGAGCCTCCAGCAGGTGCTCGAGCGCGCGATGGCGAAGCACCCCGCGCGGCGCTTCCCGTCGGCCGCGGCGCTGGGCCGCGCGTTCCAGCAGGTCGAGGCCGAGCTCCGGGTGCCCGTGACGCCGCTCGACCTCACGGACGAGCCCGCGCCGCCCGCCGCCGCCGAGCGTGCCGACCACCCCGATGCGACGCGCCTGCGTGGCATCGTCGCGGTCGACCCGGTCGCGCCCACCGGGGCACCCGTCGACGACGACCGGACGCGCGTGCGCGGCGCGGTGCAGGTGACGCCCGAGGCGCCGCCGGCCGGTCCCGGTCCGCGCTTCGAGGTGCCGGCCGAGGTCGAGGACGAGGTCGAGGCGGCCCCGTCGGGCCGCGGTCGCGTCGTGGCCGGGGTGGTGGCCGGCGTCGTCGTGCTCGCCGCCGCGGGCGGCGCGATCGCCGTGGCGGCGCAGGGCTCGGGCTCGGCGGACGCCGGGCCGACGACGACGGCGCTCGCGCCCGCGCCGCCGCCCACGGTCGGGGGCGCGGTCCCGAGCCCGACGGAGCTCGCCGGCGCCCGCCAGGCCGACGGGTCGGTCGTGTTCCGCTGGACCAACCCGGACCCGCAGCAGGGCGACCAGTACGTGTGGGGTGTCCGCCAGGCGACCGGCGAGCCGACGCTCGCGCTCGTCGGGACGACGACCGTCACCGTGCCGGCAGCGCAGGCGTCGGGCCAGGTGTGCATCGAGGTCTCGATCGTGCGGGCGGACCGGCGCGAGTCGGTGCGCCCGACGGAGGGCTGCACGGCATGAGGTGGCGCGGGGAGTCCGTGCGCCGGCGCGTCACGAGCACGGCGGCGGTCGTCACCATCCCGGTGGTCGTCGCCGCGCTCGCGATCGTCGGCCGGGGCTTCCCGCTCGCGCGCGTCGACCTCAATGACGGCGGCGTCTGGCTCACCGCGACCGCGCAGCTCAAGCTGGGCCGCTTCAACGCGCAGGTCGAGGAGCTCAACGGCGGCATCGTCACGACCGGGAACCAGTTCGACGTGCTGCAGGACGGCGGTGACGTGCTCCTCGTCGAGCCCACCACGCTGTCGGTGGTCGACCCGGCGACGGTCACCACGACCACGCAGGTCGCGGTCTCGAACGTGACGCCGTCGATGGCCGCCGGCACGGTCGCGATCGTCGACCCCGCCGGAGACCTGTACGTCCGGAGGCTCGCGGGGCTCGCGGGCCTGCAGGTCGGGACCGACGCGGGCGACGTCGCGCTCGGCGAGGGCGGCAAGGCCGTCGTGGCGCGCGACGGCACCGTGCTGGGCGTCGCGCCCGCCGACGGCCGGGTGACGCGCATGGTGGCGGGCGGCACGCCGGTCGCGGCCGGGTCGCTGGGCGCCGGGCCGGTCGACCAGCTCACCGCGGTCGGCGACGTGCCGGTGACGCTCAGCGGCAGCACGCTGCGCACGCCGCACGGCGCGGTCGAGCTCGAGGGCGACGACCTGCAGCTCCAGCAGCCAGGTCCCGCGTCGTCGCGCGTGCTCGTCGCGAGCCGGACGGCGCTGCTCGAGGTGCCGCTCGGCGGCGGCGCCGTGGTCAGCCACCGGACGCGCGGTGCCGGCGGCACGCCGGCCCAGCCGGTGCAGGTCGGGTCGTGCACGCACGCCGCGTGGGCCGCCGCGACCGGTTCCTACCTGAGCCTGTGCGACGGCCGCACCAAGGTCGTCGACCTGCAGGGCATGACGAGCTCCGAGCACCTGCGGTTCCGCGTCAACCGCAACGTCGTGGCGTTGAACGACACGGTGCAGGGCCGCGTGTGGCTGCCGACGCAAGACGCGAAGGCGCGCGTGCCCAACTGGGACGACATCGTGCCCGAGGACACGCCGGACGAGGACGACCAGCAGAAGGACACGACCGACACCACGCAGGACCTCGTCACCGAGTGCACGCACGAGCAGGCGCCGCCCACGGCCGCCGACGACGAGTTCGGCGTGCGTCCCGGCCGCACCACGATCCTGCCGGTCCTCGACGACGACTCGACGTCCGACTGCGGCATCCTCGTGGTCTCCCAGTTCGACCAGCTCGACCCCGACTTCGGCACGATCGAGAAGATCTACGGCGGCCGCGCGCTCCAGGTCGAGGTCGCGGCCGGCGCCACCGGCTCCGCCGACTTCACCTACACGATCACCGACGGCCGCGGCTCGACGCCGTCGACCGCCCACGTGCACCTGGTCGCCACGCCGGCGGGCAACCGCCCGCCCAAGCAGGTGCGGACCGGGCTGCTGCGCGTCGAGCAGGGCGGCCAGGCCGAGCAGAACGTGCTCGCCGACTTCACCGACCCCGACGGCGACGACCTGCTGCTCACCGGCGCGCGCCTCGCGGCGGGTGGCGCGGCCGGCACCGTGCGGTTCAAGCAGGACGGGTCGTTGACGTTCGTCGCGGGCGCGTCCGCGCGGCTGGGCCGGACCACGGTGACGCTCGAGGTCTCCGACGGCACCGAGAAGACGACCGGCACGCTCGACGTCGAGGTGCGGCCGGCGGGCTCGCTCGCGCCGCACATCGACCCCGTGCACGCCGTCACGTACGTCAACCAGCCGGTGCAGGTGCGGCCGCTCGACGCCGTGCGGAGCAGCTCGGCCGAGCCGCCGCGGCTCGCGAGCGTCGACGACGCGGCGGGCGCGACGATCACGCCCGACCTGCAGGGCGGCACCTTCAGCTTCGCGTCCGCGCGTGCCGGCACGTACTACGTCTCGTTCCTCGTCGTCGCGGCGCCGCAGCAGGCCACCGGCCTCGCGCGGATCGACGTGCTGCCGTGGCCCGACAAGGCCGAGCCCCCGGTCGCGGTGCGCGACGCCGCGTTCCTGCCGTCGGGCGGCCAGGTGACGATCGACCCGCTCGCCAACGACTCGGACCCCGCGGGCAACGTGCTCGTCGTGCAGGACGTCGCGGTGCCGTCCGGGTCCGGCCTCAAGGTCGCGGTGATCGACCACGACCTCGTGCAGATCCGCGGCGAGCGGACGCTCGACGGGCCGGTCTCGCTGAGCTACACGATCTCGAACGGCCAGGCGAGCGCGGTCGGCGAGATCGTCGTGCACCCGGTCCCGCCGCGCTCGTCCTCGCAGGCGCCCGTCGTGCCGAACGTCGACGCGGAGGTGCGCACGGGCGGTGTCGTCACGATCCCGGTGCTCGACACCGCGTACGACCCCGACGGCGACGACATCGCGCTCGAGACGCAGCTGCCCGAGCCGCCGCCGGTCGGCCTGATGTTCGTGTCGGGCGACGTGCTGCGCTACCAGGCGTCCGGGACGCCCGGGACGGTGCGCGCGACGTTCGAGGTCATCGACTCGACGGGCAACCGGACCGCGGCCCAGGTGACGGTGCACGTGCACGCGTCGGACGCGTCCACCAAGGCGCCGCCACGGCCGAAGGACCTCACGGCGCGCGTGTTCGCGGGCGACACGGTGCGCGTCTCGGTGCCGCTCGTCGGCATCGACTCCGACGGCGACGGCGTCACGCTGCTCGGCCAGGCGTCGGCGCCGAAGCAGGGCCGCGTCGTCGACCAGGGCGCCGACTGGCTCGAGTTCGAAGCGTACGCCGACGCGGTCGGCACCGACGCGTTCACGTACGCGGTCGAGGACTGGACCGGCCAGCGCGCGGTCGCGACGGTGCGCATCGGCATCGCCCCGCGACCGACGTCGGCCTCCTCGGTCGTGGCGCGCGACGACGAGGTGACCGTCAAGCCCGACCAGACGGTCGAGGTCCGGGTGCTCGCCAACGACGTCGACTCGAGCGGCGCGGACCTCTCGCTCGACGCGTCGCTCGAGATGCCGCAGGGCACCGACGCGCACGTCGAGGGCCGCCGGATCGTCGTCCACGCGCCCAGCAAGGACGGCACGATCCAGATCGCCTACACCGCGCGCGACGAGCGCGGTGGCCACGACTCGGCGGTGCTCACCGTGAAGGTCGTGTCCGACGCGCCCGTCCTGCCGCCGATCGCGCGCGACGTCGTCGTGCCCGCGACCGAGACGATCGACCGGACCGAGGTCGTCGTCGACGTCCTCGCGGTCGCGCAGAACCCGAGCGGCCCCCTGTCCGACCTGCAGGCGTCCGTTCCCGCGGCGTTCGCCGCGGTCGCGCGCGTCGACGCGACCGGCAAGGTCGTCGTGACCCTCGCGGACCACGCGCAGACGGTGCCGTTCCTGCTCACGAACACGACCTCGCCGGGCGGCAAGGCGTCGTCGTACGCGTTCATCACCGTCCCGGCGCTCGGGTTCTTCCCGCCCACGCCGCGGCCGAAGGCGCCCGAGCTGCGCGTCGCGTCGGGCCAGCCGCTCGTCATCTCGCTGGACGAGCAGATCCAGGTCGCGCCCGGCCGCAGCCCGTCGGTCGCCGACCCGGTCGGCGTCACGGCGACGCGGTCCGACGGCTCGTCGCTGGTCAAGAGCTCGACGCAGCTGCAGTTCACGTCGGCCGCCGGGTACGCCGGGCCCGCGTCGATCACGGTGCCCGTCACCGACGCGCGGTCGGCGGGCGACTCCACGGCGCACACCGCGGTCATCACGCTGCCCATCACCGTCTTCGCGGTCGACGACCACCCGCCCGCGTTCGACGCCTCGGTGATCGACGTGGCGCCGGGGGAGGAGCCCCTCGCGGTCGACCTGCGCGCGTTCACGCACGGGCCCGAGGGCGCGACGGGTGCCGCCGCGGCGTACACGTACACCGTGTCGTCCGCCGTGCCGGCAGGCTTCACCGCGTCGCTCAAGGGGAGCGTCCTGTCGGTCGGCGCCGCCGTCAGCACGCCCAAGGGCCGCACCGACTCGGTCGACCTCCGGATCGGCTACGGCACCTCCGGCCACCTCGACGTCAGCGTGCCGCTGCGCGTGGTGGCCAGCACGCGGCCCACCGCGCGCGTGGTCGACACGACCATCGCCGACGGCGTCGAGGGGGTCGCGCGCACGGTCGCGGTGCTCGAGGGCGCGTACAACCCGTTCCCGGGGCAGCCGCTCCTCGTCGTGGGCGCCGCCGTCGAGACACCCGACGCCGGCACGGCCGGCGTCACGGGCAGCACCGTCTCGGTCCGGCCCGCCGTCGGCTTCATCGGCCAGATGGTCACGCGGTTCACGGTCCGCGACGTCACGGGCGACCCCGACCGCGCCGTCGAGGGCCGGATCACGGTCGTCGTGCGTGGCAAGCCCGCGCAGCCCGACGCCCCGCAGGTGGTCTCGGTGGGCGACCGGTCGGTCGTGCTGTCCTGGGTCGCGCCCGACAACCGGGGCGCGGCGATCACGGGCTACGAGGTGGTGGCGAGCCCGGGCCACGTCGTCCAGCAGTGCCCCGCCACGACGTGCACGATCACCGGCCTGACGAACGACGTGGACTACACGTTCACCGTCGCCGCGCGGAACGCGGTCGGCACGTCGGACCCGAGCCTGCCGTCGGGCAGCGCGCGGCCCGACACCGTGCCCGACGCGCCGGCGGCACCGACGCTCCGGTTCGGCGACCGGCGCATCGAGGCGTCGTGGGTCGCGCCGCACTCCAGCGGGTCGCCGGTGACGGGCTACACGCTGATGATCACGCCCGCCCCGCCGTCCGGGCCGTCGACCGTCGACACGACGTCGACGTCCTACACGTTCGAGGGCCTCGCGAACGGCACGCGCTACGCGGTCCAGGTGCGGGCCCACAACCGCGCGCCCGACCCGAGCGAGTGGTCGCCGGCCGCGCAGGAGACGCCGGCCGCGCCGCCGGACGCACCGGGCGACCTCGTCGCGCAGCGCGCCAGCACGCCGCTCGGCGGCCAGATCTCCGTGTCGTGGACGCAGCCCGCGGACAACGGCGCCGCGATCTCCGGCTACGAGCTGACGATCACCGGCAACGGCTCGAGCCTCGTCAAGACGTTCGACGGTACCGCGACGACGTCGTACGCGCTGCTCGACGCGCGCAACGGCGTGGGATACCACTTCGCGGTGCGCGCCCGGAACCGCGCGGACTGGGGGCCCGCGGCGACCGTGGACGCCACGACGTTCGGTGCCCCGACGACGCCGGAGAACGTGTCGGCCGTCGCGCGCGTCGGCGCGGGCGCGATCGACGTCAGCTGGTCACCGTCGGACGGCAACGGCTCGCCGATCGCCGAGTACCACGTGCGGATCAACGGCGGCGACCCGGTCACCGTGCGCGGGACGAGCTACACCGCCGACCACCTGACCGGCGGTCAGAGCTACGTCTTCGTCGTGCAGGCGCAGAACGCGGGTGGCGGGGGCGACGCCGGCTACGTCAGCGGCTGGAGCGACCCGGCGTCCGCGACGGCGACGACACCGCCGGGCACGCCGAACGTGTCCGACCCGGTGGTGTCGGACACCGCCCCGTCCGGGCGGCCGCGCGCGCTCGACATCGCCTGGTCCGCGCCGGCGCCGGGCTCCTCGGCGCCCGTGTCGTACACCTGGACCGTCACGGGCAAGGGCGGTTCCAGGTCGGGAACGACCACCGACACGTCGGTGCCGGGCATCGACGTGAGCGGCTGGAACTGGCCCGTCGGCGGCACCGCCGTCACGGTGAGCGTCACGGCGACCACCGTCGTGTCGGGCACCACCCTCACGAGCGACGCCGGCAAGGCGACGCGCACGATCGGGACCTGGGGCTCGGCGCCCGGCGCCGTGACCGACGTCACGCTGACCCCCGACCAGGCGACGGACCCGACGCAGCTGACGGTCGCGTGGACCGACCCCACCGACACCGGCGGCCTGCCGATCACCGGCCACGACGTGCAGTGGCAGGTCGACGGCGGCGCGTGGACGGCGTGGCAGGACGCGCCGACCGCACCCGTCGCGATCGACAAGGTGCTCGGGCCGAACCCGACCCCCGGCGACCACACGATCACGGTCGCCATCCGCGCGTCCAACGACGTGGGCGCGAGCGCGCGCGGCACGTCGACCGCCCTGACCGTGACGATCTCGGACCCCGCGGCGGGCCCGGGTGGCGGCTGAGCAGCCCCCACCACCCGCGACTCGACCGGCCACCCCCGAAAGGACCCCCATGACCCCCGAGCAGTCCGTCTGGTTCGCCGAGACGTTCGGCGCGCTCGTCAGCAACGTCGGGCGCGCCGTGCTCGGCAAGGAGAAGCCCGTCCGGCTCGTGCTCACGGCGCTGGTGGCCGAGGGCCACGTGCTGCTCGAGGACGCGCCCGGCACCGGCAAGACCAGCCTCGCGAAGGCGCTCGCCGCGACCGTGCAGGGCACGCACAGCCGCATCCAGTTCACGCCCGACCTCCTGCCGAGCGACGTCACCGGCGTGACGATCTACGACCAGGGCAGCCGCACGTTCGAGTTCCACCCGGGGCCGATCTTCGCGTCGGTCGTGCTGGCGGACGAGATCAACCGGGCCTCGCCGAAGACCCAGGCCGCGCTGCTCGAGGTCATGGAGGAGGGCAACGTCACGGTCGACGGCGTGGCGCACCCGGTCGGTCGGCCGTTCATGGTCATCGCCACGCAGAACCCGATCGAGCAGGCGGGCACGTACCGCCTCCCGGAGGCGCAGCTCGACCGCTTCCTGGTCAAGACGAGCCTCGGGTACCCGGACCGCGCGTCGTCGATCGAGATCCTCGGCGGCGCACGCGACCGGACCGCCGGCCTCACCCCGCGCATCACGACCGAGGTCGTCGGCACCATGGCTGACCTCGCGCAGGCCGTGCACGTCGACCCGGTGGTGCTCGACTACGTCGCGCGGCTGCTCGAGGCGACGCGCGACGACGCGCAGACCTCGCTCGGCGCGAGCGTGCGCGGCGGTCTCGCGCTGGTCCGCTGCGCCAAGGTGTGGGCCGCCGCGGCGGGGCGCGAGTACGTGACGCCGGACGACGTGAAGGAGCTCGCACAGCCCGTGCTCGCGCACCGGCTCGTGCTCGACGTCGAGGCGGAGTTCGCGGGCGTCACGAGCCTCGACGTGCTCGACCGCCTGCTCGACCAGGTCGCGCCGCCGGTGCTGCGGACGGTCTGATGCGCATCACCCCGCTCGGCTGGGGGACCGCGGTCGTCGCGGTCCTCGGCCTCGTCGTGGGCCGGCGGCTCGGCTGGCTCGAGCTCGCGGCGGTCGGCGCCGCGTGCGCGGCCGTGTGTGTCGTCGCGCTGCTCATGACGATCGGCCGGGCGCGGTACGCCGTCGACCTCGACCTCGCGGACCACCGCGTGCGCGTCGGGGACCGCGCGACGGGTGGCCTCGAGATCCGGAACGCGGCGCGCCGGCGCGCGCTGCCGTCGCGCGTCGAGCTGCCGGTGGGCGCGAGCGTGGCGGAGCTCGCGGTGCCGAGCCTGGCGCCGGGCGCGAGCCACGACGAGCTCTTCTCGATCCCCACCTCGCGCCGCGCGGTGATCGTGGTCGGGCCCGTGCGCTCGGTCCGCGGCGACCCGCTCGGGCTCGTGCGCCGGTCGGTGCGCTGGACGCAGCCCGTCGAGCTGTTCGTGCACCCGGCGCTGGTCGGGCTCGCGGGCGCGAACGCGGGCCTGCTGCGCGACCTCGAGGGGCAGGCCACGCGCGACCTGTCGGAGTCCGACATGTCGTTCCACGCGCTGCGCGACTACGTCGCGGGCGACGACCGGCGCAACATCCACTGGCGGAGCTCGGCGCGGCACGACCGCCTGATGGTCAAGCAGTTCGAGGACACGCGCCGCACCCTGACGGCGCTCGCGCTCGCGACGAGCCCCGCCGACTACACCGACGACGACGAGTTCGAGCTCGCGGTCAGCGCGGTCGCGTCGATCGGCGTCCAGACCCTGCGCGACGAGCGCGAGCTGGCCGTCCTGGCGGGTCCCGGTGCGCTCCGGGTCGACACGCCCCCCCGCCTGCTCGACGACTGCTCGGGCCTCGCGCTCGCGGCGGGCGACGCGGGCGTCGTGCTGCTCGGCCGCCGCGTCGCGCGCGAGGCCGCAGGCGCGTCCGTCGCGGTGCTCGTCACCGGCTCGGGGCCCTCGGACGCGGACCTGCGGCTCGGCGCCCGCCACGTGCCGGCGGGCACGCGTGTGCTCGTCGTGCGGTGCGCGCGCGGCGCCGACGTCGAGGTGCGCACGCAGGGGTCGCTCAGCCTCGCGACGCTCGGCACCCTCGCCGACCTGCCCCGGCTGCTGCGGCGGGCGACCGGATGAGCACCACGATCGCGCCGACGCCCCGGACGGCGCCTCCCGTGACGCGCCGCGCCGCGCGACGCCCCGCCCGCCGCGGCGTCCGGCAGGGTGCTGTCGACGCGCTGTGCCTGCTCACGGCGCTCGGGTTCGCGCTCGCCCCTCTGCTCGGCGTCTACGGCGGAGCCACGGCGCTGCCTGCGCTCGTCGGCGGGCTCCTGCTCGGCGCCGGCGTCGCCGCGGCGGGCGCGGCACGGCGCTGGTCGGCGGCGACGACCGTCGCGCTCCTCCTCGTGGTGGGCGTCCTCGGCGGGGGAGCGCTCGCCGTCCCGGCGACCACCGTCGCGGGGGTCGTGCCCACGGCGCAGACGGCGCGCGCGCTGGTCACGGGCGCGACGTCGGGCTGGAAGCAGGTCGTCACGCTCACGACCCCGCTCGGCTCGTCCGGCGCGGTGCTCGTCCCCGCCTACCTGCTCGCGCTCGTCGGCGCGGCTGCCGCGCTGTCGATCGCGCTGCGCGTACGCCACCCGCAGGTCGCGACGCTCGCCGCGCTCGTCCCGGTAGCCGGGACGGTGGCCGTGATCGTGCTCGGGACCCGGTGGCCGCACCCCGCGCCGCGGCTGACGGGCGTCGTGGAGGCCGCCCTGCTGCTCGGCTGGGCGGCGTGGCGCGCGGGGACGCTGCGGGCGAGACGCGTGGTCGCGACCGGGCTGGTCGTGCTCGTCGGGCTCGGCGCGGCCGCGCTGGGCGGCCCGGTCGCGGTCGGCTCGACCCCCCGGTACGTGGTGCGCGACGAGGTCGTGCCGCCCTTCGACCCGTCGGCCTACCCGAGCCCGCTGTCGGCGTTCCGCGCGTTCGTCAAGGACGACGACGAGACGCTGTTCACCGTGTCCGGCCTGCCGGCCGGTGGGCGCATCCGGCTCGCGACGATGGACCGGTACGACGGCGTCGTCTGGAACGTGTCGGGTGACGGGTCGGCCGCGTCGGGCGAGTTCCGCCGCGTCGGCGCGACGACGGGCACGACGGCGCGGGGAACGGCCGCCCGCGTCCGGGTCACGATCGACAAGCTCACCGGCGTCTGGCTGCCGACGGTCGGCGACGCGCGCTCGTTCCACCTCGCGGCCGCGGACGCTGCAGACCTGCGCTACAACGACGCGACCGGCGGGGCGGTCCTCACGTCGGGCGTCCACCCCGGCGACGCGTACTCGGTCGACGTCGTCGTGCCGCCCGTGCCGGACGACACCACGCTCGCCAAGGCGCGGTTGGCCAAGGTCACGCTGCGCGACCCGGACGGCGCGCCGCAGAGCGTCTCCGTGACGGCCGCCGACGTCGCGCGCGACGCGGGTACCCCGGTCCAGGTCGCACGCACGCTCGCCACCTGGCTGTCGACGCAGGGGTACTTCAGCCACGGCATCACGACGCGCGGCGACTTCCCGTCGCTCTCGGGCCACGGCGCCGACCGCATGACGACGCTGCTCGGCTCCGACGTGATGGTCGGCGACGGCGAGCAGTACGCCTCGGCGATGGCGCTGATGGCCCGCGCGATGGGCCTGCCGGCGCGCGTGGTGCTCGGCTTCGTGCCCGGCTCGGGGACGCCGTCGGACAAGGCGGCGGGCTCGACGTCGGACGGCAAGGCCGCGAGCGGCGCCGTCGCCGTCAAGGGCCGGGACGTCCAGGCCTGGGTCGAGGTCGACTTCGTCGGCTACGGCTGGGTCCCGTTCGACGCGACGCCCCCCGCGCAGCAGACGCCGCAGCAGCAGCAGAAGCCCAAGCCCGCCGAGCCCGACCCGCAGGTCGTCCAGCCGCCGCCCGTGCCCCCGGCCGCGGTCAAGCCGCCCGACGTCGACACCGAGCAGCCGCAGACCGACGCTCCGCCGCGGGCCGACTCGGCCGACGACCGCTGGCGCACCGTCGCGACGGTCGCGGGGGCGGTCGCGGTCCCGCTGGCGGTCGTCGCGCTTCCCTTCGTCGTGATCGGCCTGCTCAAGGCCCGGCGCCGGCGCCGGCGGCGCCGTGACCGCGACCCCGTGGCGCGCGTCGCCGGGGGGTACGCCGAGGTGCTGGACCGCGCGCGCGACCTGCGCCGCCCGGTACCCCCCACGGCGACGCGCGTCGAGGCCGCCCGCGCACTGGCCACGGCGTTCGCGGACGCGCCCGCGCGCGCCGGCGTCGCGACCCGCGTGGACGCGCTCGCCCGCGCCGCCGACCGCGCCGTCTTCGCCCCGGGCACGCCGAGCGACGCCGAGACCCGGGCGTACTGGGCCGACGTCGATGCGGCGCTGTCCGCGATGTCGCGCTCCGTGCGCTGGCGCCGCCGCGTGCGCGCCCGGCTGTCGACGGCGTCGCTGCGCCGTCGGGCCGCCCGGCCGCGGCCGACCGCCGCACCCGTCCGCGCGCCCCGTGGCGCCCGCCGACCCGCTGAACCGCACGTCCGCCGAGGAACACGATGACCGATCCGCAGCACGCCCGAGACCCGCGCACCGCGGCCGACGACCTCTACGCGCCGGCCGTGGACCACGCGCCGCGGCCGGGACGCCCGGCGTCCGAGGCGGACCTCGCGTCCTACCCGCGCCGCGTCGGTGCGTTCGTGGTCGACCTCGTCCTCGCGTTCGCCGCGAGTGGCTGGGTGGCGCTCGTGGTGCGACCCGCGGACGGGGACGCGCTGCCCGTCGGGGTGCTCGCGGCCGCGGGCGGGCTCGGCGTCGTGCTCGCGGTCGTGCAGTGGGTGCTGCACGGTCGGCGGGGCTGGACGTTCGGTCGGCTGCTCACGGACATCCGGACCGTCGACGCCGAGACGCGCAGGCCGATCGGGATGGGCCGCGTGCTGGTACGCGGTCTGGTCGTCGCGGCCGGCGCGCTCGCGTGCCTGGTCGGCGCCTTCCTGGTGCTGGCGTCGCCGCTCGTCGACCCGACCGGCAGGCGGCGCGGCTGGCACGACCGGGCGGCGCGTGACGAGGTGCTCGACGCGCGCGCGCTGCGGCCCGGTGCGGCGGACGACCCTGCTCCGACGCGAGCCGCGCGCGCGGTGGGCGGCGTCGCGGTCGGTGGCTCGACCTCCTTGGCGCCGGACGTGCCCGACGAGGTGACTGCCGGGACGCCCGCGGCGCCCGTGCCGGCCTGGGCCAGCTCGGTGCTCGCGCCGACCGACGTGCCCGCGCTCCGCCCGTGGTCGGCGTCGGCGCAGCACGAGATGCCGGCCGTGACGGGCTCGCTGCGGCTCGCCCCGCTGGCCCCGCAGCGCAGCGGGCCCGACCTGGACACCCGTGCGATCCCGGTCGTGCGCGCCGCGTCCGCGCCGGCCGGCTCCGCACCGGCCGGCTTCGCGCCGGACGTCCCGACGCCGGGCGCGGCGGCGCCCGACGCTGCGGGTCCGGCCGGAGCGGCTGCTCTCGCGGCGCGCGCCGCCGGACCCGTGCAAGCCGTCGCCGAGCAGGTCACCGCGGTGGCGCCTGTCGCGGCGTCGGCCGGCACCCCGTCGACGCTCGACCCGGAGCTCGAGCTCACCCACCGAGCGGTGCCGCGGCCCGACGCGCTCGGCCTCGACGACGTCTCGGAGGAGACGCTGCCGTTCACCGGCCCGGAGACCGCCGAGATCGAGCTCTCCGACGGCCGCCGGCTCTACGTCGAGCGCACGGCCCTCGTCGGCCGCAACCCGGTCGCCCGCACGAACGTCCGCGCGATCCGCGTGCACGACCCGAACCGCTCGGTCTCGAAGACGCACCTGCAGATCGGCGTCGAGCCGGGCGGGGTCTGGGTCGCGGACCGCGGCTCGACGAACGGGACCGTCGTCACGCTGCCCGACGGCGGCCAGGTGCGGTGCGGCGTCGACCAGCGCGTGCGGCTGCGCGTCGGGTCGGTCGTGGTGTTCGGCGACTGCGCGCTGCGCCTGGTCCGGGGCCCGGGATCGCCGCCCGCGCCGTGATCCCTGGCCTAGAGTCGGACCATGGCGGAGCGACGCCAGGCTGCACGGATGCAGCTCGTCCGGGTCGACGAGGTCGATGCCGTCGCGCCCGGACAGCCGCTCGCCGTCGAGGCCGGCCTGCCGGACGCGCCCGGTCCCGTGCCCCCGACGCCTGGCGGCGCGAGGCGCGGTCGGCTGCCGCGCCGCTGGTGGCTGGTCGTCGTCGCGGCCGTGTGCGCCGTGGTCGCCGCGTGGCAGATCGGCGCGGCGCACGACCGCGCGTACGTGCGCCGCATCACCGCCGTCCCCGGTCTGGTCCGCCCGCTGGACGGGCCGCCCCGCGCGCTGTGGACCGCGCCGGCGTTGTCGGCGACGTCCGGCGTCGAGGCTGCCGACGGTCGGCTCGCTGTCGTCTCGCAGGTCGGCGACGAGCTCGTCCTCGCTGCACGCGACCTGACCTCGGGCGCCGAGCACTGGAGGCGGCCGCTGGCCAAGGCACCCACCGGCGACACGGAGGGTCCCGAGGTGCTCTGCCCGTCGGACGGCGGGGACGTCGGACCGCTCGTCGCGTGCGTGGTCACCCCGGCGCGCAGCCTGTACGCGACCGGCGCGGGCCGTCGGTCCGGCACGCCCACCACCGCGCTCTCGTTCGCCGCGGACGACGGCCGCGCGCTCGGGCGGTGGCAGACCACCGACGCGGTGCTCGACGTCGCCCGCATCGACGACGACCTCGTGCTCGTGACCTACGACCACGACGGCTACCTGGGCGTGGAGCGCCGGGCGGCGGCGAGCGGCACGACGCGCTGGGCGGTGCGCAGCGACGACCTGCTCGACCTGGCGCGCGCGACGCCGGCCACCACGGTGACGGTCGTCGGCCGATGGCTCGTGGTGCACGGCGCGGGGACGCTCGTCCTCGACGCGGCGACCGGCGCGGTGCTGCTCGACGAGCCGTCGCTCGAGAACGTCCGGGCGGTGCCGGTCGACGGCGACATCGCGACGTGGCACATCGGCACGGGCTGGCTCGTCACGAAGCTGGACGGGACCCTGCGGTACCGGCTGCCGGGCGCGCCGACCCTCGCGGCGGCCGACGACGGCTCGACGGGCCGCCTGCTCGTGGTCGACTCGGGCACGACCCTGCGCGGCCTCGACCCCGCCGACGGCCACGCGCTCTGGTCGCAGCCGCAGGTGATGGACCTCGTGTCGCGCGTGTCGCACCGGCTCGTGGTCGCAGGCGACAACCGCTGGGGCGTGCTGGACCCGCGCGACGGCCGCGAGCTGTGGTCCGTCGCGCTCGGGGAGCCCGTGCCGTGGCCGCCCCTGTCCGACGGCGCGCTCGTCATGGGCCCGGGCGACTCGCCCACCGGTGCGCTGCGGCTCGAGGCGTTCCACCTCGGGGACGGCGTGCCGGCATGGACCGTCGCGCTGCCGCGCCACGTCGTGAGCGTCGGCGTCGCCGCAGGTCATGTCGTCGCGCGGACAGCCGACTCGATCGTTGTCTACGGCTGACCCGGCGTCCGTCCGGCGGCCGGCGGCGGCGGCGGCAGCGGACGTCGGCTTGCGCCCGGGCGCCGTCCGCAGGGTAGGGTTCCACTCGTGTTCGGGCGCACGCTCCTTCTTCGTCGCCGCGGCGGGGCCTTCTAGGCCGGATCCTCGTCGCGGTGTTCGGTGTGCCGGCTGATTCCCGCCGAGACCGAAGGACGAACCCCGATGAGCTACCTGGAGACGAGCGCACAGCAGCCGTCGCCCATGCCGATCCACAAGTACCGGCCGTTCCACGAGCAGATCAAGGTCGACCTGCCGGACCGGAGCTGGCCGAGCAGGACGATCACGAAGGCACCGCGCTGGTGCGCCGTCGACCTGCGCGACGGCAACCAGGCCCTGATCGAGCCGATGAACCCCGCGCGCAAGCTCGAGATGTTCGAGCTGCTGGTGCAGATGGGCTACAAGGAGATCGAGGTCGGCTTCCCGTCGGCGTCCCAGACGGACTTCGACTTCGTCCGGAAGCTGATCGAGGAGAACCGGATCCCGGACGACGTCGTCATCCAGGTCCTGACGCAGGCGCGGGAGCACCTGATCGAGCGCACGTACGAGGCGATCGCGGGCGCCAAGCAGGCGATCGTCCACCTGTACAACTCGACGTCGATCCTGCAGCGCGAGGTCGTGTTCCGCTCGGACGAGGACGGCATCGTCGACATCGCGGTCTCGGGCGCGCGGTTCTGCAAGAAGTACGAGGAGCTGATCCCGGACACCGAGGTGTTCTACGAGTACAGCCCCGAGTCGTACACGGGCACCGAGCTGGAGTTCGCGGTCCGCATCTGCAACGCCGTGCTGGACGAGTGGAACCCGACGCCGGACAAGAAGGTGATCGTCAACCTGCCGGCGACGGTCGAGATGGCGACGCCGAACGTCTACGCCGACTCGATCGAGTGGATGAACCGGCACCTGCACCACCGCGAGAACGTGGTCCTGTCGCTGCACCCGCACAACGACCGCGGCACCGCGGTCGCCGCCGCCGAGCTGGGCTACCTGGCCGGCGCGGACCGCATCGAGGGCTGCCTGTTCGGCAACGGCGAGCGCACCGGCAACGTCTGCCTGGTGACGCTCGGCATGAACCTGTTCAGCCAGGGCATCGACCCCGAGATCGACTTCTCGGACATCGACAACATCCGCCGCGTCGTCGAGCGCTGCAACCAGATGCCGGTGCCCGAGCGGCACCCGTACGGCGGTGACCTCGTCTTCACCGCGTTCTCGGGTTCGCACCAGGACGCCATCAACAAGGGTCTGGCGTCGATGGAGGTCCGCGCGGCCGCCGAGGGGAAGTCCGTCGACGACATCGTCTGGGCGGTGCCCTACCTGCCGATCGACCCGAAGGACGTGGGCCGCAGCTACGAGGCGATCATCCGCGTCAACTCGCAGTCCGGTAAGGGCGGCATCAGCTACCTGATGAAGTCGGAGAAGGACCTCGACCTGCCGCGTCGCCTGCAGATCGAGTTCTCGCAGGTCGTCCAGAAGCACACCGACCGGCTCGGCACCGAGGTGACGGCCGACGACCTGTGGCAGATCTTCAACGACGAGTACCTCCCGGTCGAGCCGGGCAGCCCGTTCGACCCGTGGGGCCGGTTCGCGCTGCGCGGCACGCGCTCGACGTCGGTCGAGGCCGGCGCCGACACGCTCGCCGTCGACCTGCTGGACCGCGGTGAGCCGCGCACCGTCGAGGGCACGGGCAACGGTCCCGTCGCGGCGTTCGTGCAGGCGCTGCGCAGCATCGGGTCCGACGTCGCGGTGCTCGACTACGCGGAGCACGCGCTCTCGTCGGGTGGTGACGCCACCGCCGCGGCGTACGTGGAGTGCGCGATCGGCGACGAGATCCTCTGGGGTGTCGGCATCGACCCGTCCATCACGACCGCGACGCTCAAGGCGATCGTCTCCGCGGTCAACCGGCACGAGCGCTGAGGCTGCTCGCACCCGACTTCCCGGTCCCTGCACCACCCCCGTGGGGCACCGGGCGCGTCGGGCCGAGCCTCGGCGAACCCGTGCACGGTCCGCGCACGCCGTGCCGTGCGCGCCGATCCGGCGCGTGCGGCTCACGACACCGGCGCCGCCACCCACTCCAGCGGCAGCGCCTGCACCGCTCGCGAGCGTGCGGTCCAGAGGTTCGGGCTGGACCGCACGCTCGCCGCACGTCCGTCACCCGGCGCCCGGCGGCGAGCCCGCGGGCGATGTCGGTGCCACGGGGGACAATGGCGGCGTGCCCCTGTACCGCGACGAGGCGATCGTCCTGCGCACCCACAAGCTGGGGGAGGCCGACCGCATCGTCACGCTCCTGACGCGCTCGCACGGCAAGGTGCGCGCCGTCGGCAAGGGAGTGCGCCGCACGACGTCGCGGTTCGGGTCGCGGCTCGAGCCGTTCATGCACGTCGACGTGCAGCTCTCGAGCGGGCGCAACCTCGACATCGTCACGCAGGCCGAGACGCTCGGCGCCTACGGGCGTCCCGTCTGCGAGGACTACGCGCTGTACACCGCGGGCACCGTGATGCTCGAGACGGCCGAGCGGCTGGTCGAGGCGGAGCACGAGCCCGCGCTGCAGCAGTACTGGCTGCTCGTCGGAGCCGTCCGGGCGCTCGCGGGCCGTGAGCACGCCCCGGGCCTGGTGCTCGACTCCTACCTGCTGCGCGCGCTCGCGGTCGCCGGCTGGGCGCCGAGCTTCACCGACTGCGCGCGCTGCGGCGAGCCGGGCCCGCACCACGCGTTCGCGGTCGCGTCCGGCGGCGCTGTCTGCGCCGCGTGCCGGCCGCCGGGGTCCGCGGCACCTGCGCCCGAGACGTTCGCGCTGCTCGCGGCCCTGCTCGCGGGGGACTGGGCGACAGCCGACGCGAGCGCCGAGCGGCACCGCGGCGAGGGCAACGGGCTCGTCGCCGCGTTCTGCCAGTTCCACCTCGAGCGCCAGCTGCGTTCGTTGCCGCTCGTCGAGAGGGTCTGACGTGGAGCTCCGGGTCGCGGCGTACGCGGTGGTGATCGGCGACGACGAGGCGATGCTGCTGGCGCACTGGAACGACGGCCCGGGCCGCTCGGCGTGGACGCTCCCCGGCGGCGGCCTCGAGCCGGGCGAGCACCCCGCCGACGCCGCGGTCCGCGAGGTGCGCGAGGAGACCGGGTACGCCGTCGAGCTCGACGAGCTGATCGGCGTCGACTCGATCGTGATCCCGGCCGACCAGCGGCCGACTGCCGACGAGCCGGTGCAGCTGTTGCGCATCGTGTACCGCGCGCACGTGGTGGGCGGCGAGCTGACCGACGAGGCCGACGGCTCGACCGACGAGGCGGCGTGGTTCAGCCCGCGCGAGGTCGACGATCTGGACCGCGTCGAGCTGGTCGACACCGCCCGCCGGTTCGCCGGGTGGGAGCCTCCCGAGGTCTGACGCGGCCCCGGGCAGAATGGGCGCGTGCCGCAGCCCCCGTACCCGCACCCGTCCGGCGCGCGCCCGCCCGCCATCCCGAAGGAGTTCGTGCCGCGCCACGTCGCGGTCGTCATGGACGGCAACGGCCGGTGGGCGAACGCGCGCGGGCTGCCGCGCACCGAGGGGCACCGCGCGGGGGAGGCGTCGCTGCTCGACGTCGTCGCCGGCGCGATCGAGATCGGCGTGGAGTACGTGTCGGCCTACGCGTTCTCGACGGAGAACTGGGCGCGCTCGCCCGACGAGGTGCGCTTCCTCATGGGCTTCAACCGGGACGTGCTGCGCCGCCGCCGCGACCTCATGAACAGCTGGGGCGTCCGCGTGCGCTGGGCGGGCCGCCGGCCACGGCTGTGGCGCTCGGTGATCTCGGAGCTCGAGGAGGCCGAGCGGCTGACCGCGGGCAACTCGACCTGCACGCTCACGATGTGCGTCAACTACGGCGGGCGCGCGGAGATCGCCGACGCCGCGCAGGCCATCGCGCGTGAGGTCGCCGCGGGCCGCATCAAGCCGGACAAGGTCAACGAGAAGCTCGTCGCGAAGTACCTCGACGAGCCCGACCTGCCGGACGTCGACCTGTTCCTGCGGTCGTCGGGCGAGCAGCGGACCAGCAACTTCATGATCTGGCAGGCCGCGTACGCGGAGCTCGTGTTCCTCGACGAGCCGTGGCCCGACGTCGACCGTCGTCACCTGTGGCGCGCTGTCGAGGAGTACGCGCGGCGCGACCGGCGCTACGGCGGCGCGGTGGACCAGCCCTCGGGGGAGTAACGCGGGGCGGACTGGAGGCGGGGCGCGCGACGCCGGTGCTGTCGGTGGCCGCCGCTAGCCTGCCCGGCATGACGCTGGCTCTCGAGATGGTGACGTTCGACTCGCTCGACCCGCGCGCGCTCGCCGCGTGGTGGGCACGGCAGACCGGTGGCGCGGTCCGCGACGAGGCGGACGGCTGGTTCGTCACGGTCGAGGGCGGCGCCGTCCGGCTCGGCTTCCAGAAGGTCGGCGACCCGACACCGGGCAAGAACCGTCAGCACCTCGACCTCATGGCTGCCGACCGCGCAGCCGAGGTCGACCGCCTCGTGGCCGATGGCGCGACGTACGTCGCGGCACACGACGAGGGCGGGTTCTCGTGGGTCGTGCTCGCGGACCCCGACGGCAACCAGTTCTGCGTCGCGCAGGGCTGAGGCGGGCCGTTCAGTCGCGGGCCAGCTCCGGCTCGTCGGCGAGCAGCACGTCGTCGACCACCTCGGGGTGCGGGTCGTGCACCGGGGCGGGGTGGCGCAGCACGGGTCGGAGCGCCGCGGCGGCGCCGTAGACGAGGATCGCGAGGACGACGATCGTCGCGCCCGGCGGGATGTCCCACCAGTACGTGATGACGAGCCCGACGAGGCTGACAGACACTCCGACCACCGAGGCGCCGAGCATCGTCCGAGCGAACGAGCGCGCGTACAGCTGCGAGACGGCGACCGGCACGATCATCAGCGCGCTGACCAGGAGCAGGCCGACGACGCGCATGGCGATCGTCACCGTCAGCGCGGCGATCACGGCGACGAGCATCGACAGCACGCGCACGGGCAGGCCCGACGCACGGGCAAACTCCTCGTCGTGGCTCACGGCGAACAGCGCGCTGCGCAGCCCGAGGCCGACGCCGAGGATCACCGCGGCCAGCGCGACCGTCAGCCAGACGTCGGACGCCGAGACCGTGGCGATCGAGCCGAACAGGTAGCTGATCAGGTTGGCGTTCGTGCCGCCCGCGACCTTGATGAGCAGCACGCCGCCCGCGATCCCGCCGTAGAACATCAGCGCGAGCGCGAGGTCGCCCGACGTCCGGCCGCGCTCGCGGACGAGCTCCATGACCAGCGACCCGACCACGGCTGCCACGACAGCGCCCGGGACGGCGAGGGCGTCGTTGGGCACGACGCCGGCCCAGCTGCCGACGAGCCAGCCGAGCGCGACGCCCGTCAGAGCCACGTGCCCGATGCCGTCGCCCATGAGCGCCATGCGCCGCTGCACCAGGAACGTGCCCACGATGGGCGCGCAGGCACCGACCAGCACGGCGGCGACGAGAGCCCGCTGCATGAGCGGCGAGGTCAGCATCTCCACGACCGGGCTCATGGCACCTCCACGTTCAGGGTCGGCCCCGTCGGCGGCGGCTCGGGGTCGGGGTGGGCGTGCTCGTGCACGTGGTGCGCGCCGGCGTGGTCGGCCCGCGCGGCCGGCGGGGGGCCGTCGTGCACGACGCGGCCGTGCCGCAGCACGACGGCGCGGTCGATCAGCGGTGCGAACGCGCCGATCTCGTGCAGGATCACGACGACGCTCGTGCCGGCGTCGTGCAGCCGCGCGACGGTGTCGACGAACGTGGCCTGCGTCGGCACGTCGATGCCCGTGGTGGGCTCGTCGAGCACGAGCAGGTCGGGGTCGCTGACCAGCGCCCGTGCGATGAGCACGCGCTGCTGCTGGCCGCCGGACATCTCCTGCACGCGCCGGTGCGCGTGGTCGGCGAGGCTCACGGACTCGAGCGCGGCGAGTGCCCGGGCGCGCGCCCCGCGGGGCGGTCGGAGCCGCCGCCCGTGCAGCAGCCCCGACGTCACGACCTCGAGCGCGGTCGCGGGCACGCCCGACGCCGCGGGCAGCCGCTGCGGCACGTAGCCCACGCGGTCCCACGGCACGGTGGGCCCCAGCGGGGCGCCGAAGAGCCGGACCGTCCCGGACGTCGCGGGCATGACGCCGAGCAGCGCGCGCACGAGCGTCGACTTGCCCGACCCGTTCGCACCGAGCAGCGCGAGCACCTCTCCGGGCGCCACCGTCACCGACACGTGGGACAGGATCGGCTGGCCGCCGATCACGACCGAGACGTCCTCGGCGGCGATCGTCGGCACGGCGGCGCCGTCGAGATCAGCGGTCCGCGCGGCGCCGGTGGTCGGGCCGCCGGCCAGGGCGCTCACGAGCACCCCAGCGCGCCGCGGAGGGCGTCGAGGTTGCGGTGCTGGACAGAGAAGTAGTCGTCGCCCGTGGTCGTGATCCCTTCGATCGGGTCGAGCACCTCGGCCGTGACGCCGAGCTCGGAGGCCAGCGTCTTGGCCACCTTCGGGCTCACGAGCGTCTCGTAGAAGATCGTCGTGATGCCTTGATCCTTCACGAGGCGCCCCACCTCGGCGAGGCGCGCGGGCGACGGGTCGGACTCGGGGTCGAGGCCGGAGATGCCGACCTGGACGAGGTCGAAGCGCTCCGCGAGGTACCCGAACGCCTCGTGCGACGTGACGAACGTGCGTGTGCGGCACGTCTCGAGCCCGGTCGTGAACGCGCGGGTCAGGTCGGCCAGCTGCGCGTCCAGCGCGGCCGCGTGGGTGCGGAACGTCTCGGCGGAGGCGGGGTCGGCGGCGGCGAGCTGGTCGGCCACGGCGTCGACGACCGGGCGCAGACGGTCCGGGTCGAGCCAGAAGTGCGGGTCGACGCCCACGTGGGCGTCGTGCGACTCGTCGTCCGCCTCGTGGTCGGCGTCGTCGCCGGACCGCGCGCCGTGGCGGTGCTCCTCGTCGACCGTCATGAGGTGGACGTGCGCGGACGCGTCGACGACGCGCTTCGGCCGGACCTGCTCGACCGCGTCGTCGACCGCCGCCTGGAAGCCCGACTGGTACACGACGAGGTCGGCCGTCTCGAGCTGCGACACCTGCCGCGGCGACAGCTCGACGTCGTGCGGCTCGGCCCCCGGCGGCGTCAGCGACCGCACGTGGACGAGGTCGCCACCGACCTGCTCGGCGACGAACTGCAGGGGGTAGAACGACGTCATCACCTGGAGGTGGCCGTCGTCGGCCTGCGCGCTCTGCGCGCAGCCGGCCAGCGCGAACGGCGCGGCGACGGCGACAACCAGCGCGGCCGCCCACGACCGCGCTCGGCCGCGGCGGCTCGCGCCGGCCCCGCGGCGCGAGGGGGGACGCTCGCCGCGGGTGGGCACCCGGTGCGACGCGTGTGCGGCGGCCGGAATGCTCATGACGATCATTCTCATCTTGCTGAGAACGAATGTCAAAACCGGGATGCGGTCGCCCGGTAGCCTGAGGGCGCTCGTCGCGGCGCTCCCGCCGCGCATCCCGTCCGCCCGCGACACCCAGCCGCGGGCCCACCACCTGGAGTCTCCCGTGGCCGCTGTCTCCCGCCTGGACGCCGTCGTCTCCCTCGCCAAGCGGCGTGGGTTCGTCTTCCCGAGCGGCGAGATCTACGGAGGTACGCGCTCCGCGTGGGACTACGGACCGCTCGGCGTCGAGCTCAAGGAGAACATCAAGCGCCAGTGGTGGCGCGCGATGGTCACGAGCCGTGACGACATCGTCGGTCTCGACTCGGCGGTGATCCTGCCCCGCCAGGTCTGGGTAGCGTCGGGCCACGTCGGCGTCTTCACCGACCCGCTCACCGAGTGCCTCAGCTGCCACAAGCGCTTCCGCGAGGACCAGCTGGTCGAGGAGTTCACCGAGCGCAAGGGCCACGAGCCCGAGGGCGGCCTCGCGGGCGTCAACTGCCCGAACTGCGGCACCAAGGGCCAGTGGACCGAGCCCCGCGACTTCAACATGATGCTCAAGACGTACCTCGGCCCCGTCGAGGACGAGTCCGGCCTGCACTACCTGCGGCCCGAGACGGCGCAGGGCATCTTCGTCAACTTCAAGAACGTCTACACCGCGGCGCGCATGCGCCCGCCGTTCGGCATCGGCCAGATCGGCAAGTCGTTCCGCAACGAGATCACACCCGGCAACTTCATCTTCCGCACGCGCGAGTTCGAGCAGATGGAGATGGAGTTCTTCGTCGAGCCCGGCACCGACGAGACGTGGCACCAGTACTGGATCGACACGCGCACCGACTGGTACACCGACCTCGGCATCAGCCGCGAGAACCTGCGCCACTTCGAGCACCCGAAGGAGAAGCTGAGCCACTACTCGAAGCGCACGGTCGACATCGAGTACCGGTTCGGCTTCCAGGGCAGCGAGTGGGGCGAGCTCGAGGGCATCGCGAACCGCACGGACTTCGACCTGTCGACGCACACCGAGCACTCGGGCCAGGACCTGTCGTTCTTCGACCAGGCCAAGAACGAGCGGTACGTGCCGTACGTCATCGAGCCCGCGGCCGGCCTGACGCGCAGCCTCATGGCGTTCCTGGTCGAGGCGTACGCCGAGGACGAGGCGCCCAACACCAAGGGCGGCGTCGACACCCGCGTCGTGCTCAAGCTCGACCCGCGCCTCGCGCCGGTCAAGGCCGCGGTCCTGCCGCTGTCGCGCAACGAGCAGCTCTCGCCCAAGGCGCGCGACCTCGCCGCCGAGCTGCGCAAGGCGTGGAACGTCGACTTCGACGACGCGGGCGCGATCGGCCGCCGTTACCGCCGGCAGGACGAGATCGGCACGCCGTTCTGCATCACGGTCGACTTCGACACGCTCGACGACCAGGCCGTGACGATCCGCCACCGCGACGACATGTCGCAGCAGCGCGTCGCGCTCGACCAGGTCGCGGGCTACCTGGCCCAGCACCTGATCGGCGCCTGACGCACGGACACAGCGGGGCGCGACCTTCCGGGTCGCGCCCCGCTGTGCGTGCACGACGATCGCGCCGACGCACGACGCGCCGGTCAGCGGTGAGGAGCGCCGATCAGCGCACGGACCGCGGGGAAGAACGTCTCGGCGTCGGCGCGGTCGCACGTGCCGCTGCACGCCGGGTCGACGACCGTGCCGTCCGGCAGGCCGAAGAGCACGCCGCTCTCCGTGTCGAGCAGCCGGGTCGCCGCCTCCCCGACGGCGCCGACGGCGAACCACCGGCCCGCGCGGAGCGAACCCCCTTCCGTGTGCGATACGGGGAACAGGGGGAGCTCGACAGCGTGGGCGACCTGGCCGTCGGCGAGGCGGAAGCCGGCGAGCGACACGTAGAACGCGCGCGCGGACGGCAGGTCCTGCGGCACCGAGCCGTAGGTGAACATCGCCGGTGTCGGAGCCGAGACCGACGTCGCGCCGAGCACCGGGTCCGCCGTCAGGTCCGTGTCCGGTCCGGTGACCGCGGTGCCGGGCCCGACCTCCACGTCCAGGTGCACGCGGCCCTCGGCCGCGCCGGACGGCTGGAGGCGCGCGGCCAGACCGCCGAAGGTGCCGAGCTCGAGGTTCCGTCCGACGAGCACCGGAACCGTCGTGGCGAAGACGTCTGGCGCGACGACCTGCGCGACTCCCGCGGCGCTCGAGGTCGCAGCCGGCGAGGGCGTCGACACCGGTCCGCCGTTCGTCGGAGCGGGGACGCCGTCGAGCGCTCCGCCGAGGGCCCGGACCGCCGCGGCCAGACCTGGCACCTCATCCAGCTGCGGGCACGCCGCGCCGCCGGGCGCCTCGCACGGCTCGGCCACCACCCGGCCGTCCGAGCCGACCACGACGACGCCCGTCGCTCCCGTGGCGAACGCGCCGGCGGCGGCACCGGTGGCCCGCCACACCGAGAGCAGGTGGTGGCTGCCGTCCGAGAACGTCGGGACCTCGACCGCGTGGGACGTCGACCCGTCGCCGACCGTGAACCCGGCCGCGCTCCACACGACGACCCGGGGGTCGGGCAGCGCGAGCGGGACGACGGCCACGCCGAGCCGCCCCCCGTCGTTCGTCGACGAGTCGAACCAGGTGCCGCCGTCCGCCGGGGCGCCGAGGAAGCCGGGGTCGATCGAGTCGCGCGGCGGCGTGCCCCAGATCCACGCGGCCCCGCCGTCCGTCGAGTCGACCGAGCCGCTCTGGACGCCGTTCTGCACCGGCCCCACCACGAGCCTGATCTCGCCACCTCCCGTCGCGAGCCCGAGGTCGATCGACGTCTCCAGGGCAGCGGCGGGAACCGTTCCGTAGTAGTCGGCCACGGCCGGCGGCTGCCGGTGCGCCGGACCGGGGAGGTTGGTGGCGACGAGCCCCTCGGCGACCTCCGTCGTCCGACCGCTGCCGATCGGGTGCGCTCGCTGCGCGTCGCCGTCGGCGGGCGGAGCCGACGTGTTCCCGTGCAGGTCGGCGGTCACCAGGGTCACGGCCATGAGCGCCGCGACGCCGCCGGCCGCGCCGGCGAGCCGCAGGGCGGTGCGACGCCGCACGAACCGTCGCCCTGCCGCGAGCACGGCGTCGGGGTCGAGCTCCATCGGTGGCGCCGCGCTGGCGGCTCGCGCGGCGAGCATCGGGTCGGGTCGCAGGTCCGTCATCGTTCGGCTCCCTCGGCCACGAGGACCTCGCGCAGGTGCGCCAAGCCACGCGACGCGGTGGACTTGACGGTCCCGACGCTCACGCCGAGCTCGGCGGCCACCTCGGCCTCGGGGAGACCGACCAGGTGACGCAGCACGATGACGCGCCGCTGCCGCGGGGTGAGCAGGGCGAGCGCACGGACGAGCTGGTCGCGGTCGTGGGTCGTGCCGTGCTGGTCGGGCGCGTGGGACTCGGGCACCGCGTCGAGCAGGACCTCGCGCCGGCGCCGACGCCACGTGTCGACGCGCAGGTTCACCAGGATGCGGCGCGCGTACGCCAGCGGGTCGGTCGAGACGCGGTCCCACGCGGCGTAGGTCCGGACCAGCGCGGTCTGCGTGAGCTCCTCGGCGCGGTGCGCGTCACCGGTCAGCAGCCACGCGGTGTGCAGGAGCGTCTGCGAGTGGCTCGTCATGAACGCGGTGAACTCGGCGTCGCGTTCCGACGGGGTCGGGCGCGTGCGTGCGGAGACGACCGCGAGCGTCTCGTCGGCGACCACGCTCCGGTCCTCGTCCGCGTCGCGCTGCCGGACGCGCGCGGTACGCGGGGCGGGCGGCTCGCCCGTGCTCCGGCGCACGATCGGGATCGGCATGGTGGTCACACCGTAGGAGACGCAGCAGCAGGTCCGAGGGTTGTCGCGCGGATGACATTCGTCATCCCGACGCGATGACGGACAGGCGTGGCCGGGCGGCCGTCCGGCCGCCAGGATCGTCCCCATGACCTCCACCGACACCACCCGCCAGCCCCGCCCGGCCGCGGGCGCAGCACCGGCGATCGAGCTGCGCGGCCTGCACAAGGCGTTCGGCCCGGTGCGCGCCGTCGACGGCATCGACCTGGTGATCCAGCCCGGCGAGGTCGTCGCCTTCCTGGGGCCGAACGGCGCCGGCAAGACGACGACGATCGACATGCTGCTCGGTCTCGCCCAGGCCGACGCGGGCGACGTGCGCGTCCTCGGCATGGACCCGACGCGCGCGATCGCCGAGGGCCGCATCTCGGCCGTCATGCAGAGCGGCGGCCTGCTCAAGGACCTCACGGTCGGCGAGACCGTCGAGCTCACGGCGTCGTTCTTCGCGAGCGCCCGCTCGACCTCCGAGGTGCTGGCGCGAGCCGGCATCGCGGACATCGCGGACCGCCGCGTCGAGAAGTGCTCGGGCGGCCAGCAGCAGCGCCTGCGGTTCGCGCTCGCGCTGCTGCCGGACCCCGAGCTGATCGTGCTCGACGAGCCGACCACCGGCATGGACGTCGAGGGCCGGCGCGACTTCTGGACCGCGCTGCGCGCCGACGCCGAGCGCGGCCGGACGATCATGTTCGCGACGCACTACCTCGAGGAGGCGGACGCGTACGCGGACCGCATCGTCCTCATCAGCCACGGCCGGATCGTGGCCGACGGCTCGGCCGCGCAGGTCAAGAGCCTGACCGCGGGCCGCATCGTCAGCGCGACGCTGCCGGGCCTGCTCGCCGACGCGCCCGAGGTCGCCGCGCTGCGCGCCCTGCCGGGCGTCCTCGACCTCGAGGTCCGCCGCGACCGGGTCATCCTGCGCACGTCCGACTCGGACGGCGTCGCGCGGCACCTGCTGACGCAGACCGCGGCCACCGACGTCGAGATCACCGCCCGCGGCCTCGAGGACGCGTTCCTCGCGCTCACCGGCGACACCCAGACCGACACCACCGGGAGCCTCTCGTGAGCACCATCACCTCGACCGCGCCGGCGACGACCGCCGACCGGGCCCCGCGCCGCGGCCTCGTCAACCTGGCCTACCTGCAGATCGAGCTGCGCCGCCTGCTCCGCAACCGGCGGACGCTGATCTTCGCGCTGATCATGCCGCCGGTGTTCTTCCTGCTGTTCGGCACCGTGCAGGAGTACAAGACGAAGTCCGTCGGGTACGCGAACATCACTGCTTGGATCATGGTCTCGATGGCGCTGTACGGCGCGATGCTCGCCACGACGAGCGGCGGCGCGAGCGTCTCGATCGAGCGGTCGCAGGGCTGGACGCGCCAGCTGCGGCTGACGCCCCTGCGGCCGGCGAGCTACGTGTTCACCAAGGTCGTGTCCGCGATGGTGCTCGGGCTGGCGTCCGTGCTGGTCACGACGACGGTCGGCCTGGTCGAGGGCGCCAAGCCGCTCGGCCTCCACCCGTCGATGGACGGTCAGTGGGGTCGCATCGCGGCGGCGACCGCGCTCGCCTGGGTGTGCTCGGCGGTGTTCGCAGCGTTCGGCCTGTTCATGGGGTACCTGCTGCCGTCGGAGAACGTCATGCAGGTGCTCGGCCCGATCCTCGCGCTGCTCGCGTTCGCCGGCGGGCTGTTCGTGCCGCTCGGCACGGGGCTGTTCGCGACGATCGCCAAGTTCATCCCGACCTACGGCGTCGCGCAGCTCGCGCGGTGGCCGCTGACGGGCACCGGCGGTGGCTCGGACATCGACACCGGCAACCTCGCGCTCGCGGTGCTCAACGTGGTCGTGTGGGCCACGATCTTCACGGTCGGCGCGGCGTGGCGGTTCCGCAAGGACACGGCACGGGTGTGACGACGCGCCTCGATGGCGGAACCCGTCGCCCGGCTACGGTGAGCGCCGTGACGCGCAGCACCGAGCCGGGCGACGGCGCGCGCCCACGCCGGCGGCTGACGCCGCGCCGGGACGTGTGGAGCGCCGCCTACCAGCCGCGCCGCGAGGAGTGGAGCTCGACCTTCGACGCGGACCCCGACGGACCGCCGACGCGGACGCGACGGGTGATGCGCGTCGTCGGCCCGTCGATGGGCGTGGTCTGGGCGGTGTTCCTGCTCCAGCCGGCGCAGGTCGCGGCGAAGCACCCGGACCCGGTCGTGCGGTGGGTGTCGCTCGTCGCGATCGTGCTGCTCGCGCTGACCTTCGCGTGGGTCGTGGTCCGCAACCGCCCGCTCGACGACCCGGTGCCGCGGCGCACGGCGTGGCTCGTGCTCGGGGTGCAGGTCGTGCTGGTCGCGATCTCCACGCTCGGCGCGCACACCGAGGGGCTGGGCGGGCTGGTGTTCGTGTGCGTCAGCGCGGTGTTCCTGCTGCGCGAGCCCCGCGTGCTGCTGCTCCCGATCATCGCGAGCGTGATCGTGCTGGTGGTGCCGCCGCTGGTCGGGTGGGACGCCGAGAACGGCATCATCATGTCGCTGCTCCTCGCGACGCTCGCGGTGTACGGCTTCGTGCAGCTCGTCGAGCGGAACCGGCAGCTGCGCGTCGCTCGTGACGAGGTCGCCGTGCTCGCGGTCGAGCGGGAGCGCGAACGGATCGCGCGCGACATGCACGACATCCTCGGCCACTCGCTCACCGTGATCTCGGTCAAGGCCGAGCTCGCGTCGCGCATGTTCGACGTCGACGCGGACCGCGCACGCGCCGAGATCGTCGAGGTGAACGCGCTGGCCCGTGCAGCCCTCGCGGACGTGCGCGCCATGGTCACGGCGACCCGGGCCGTGACGCTCGCGGGCGAGCTCGCCGGCGCGCGTCAGGCGTTCGACTCGGCGGGCATCGCCGCGGACGTCCCCGGCAGCATCGAGCAGGTCCCCGACGACCTGCGCCAGCTGTTCGCGTGGGCCATCCGCGAGGGCACGACCAACGTGCTGCGCCACTCCGACGCGACCCGCGTCCGCGTGACGATGACCGCCGACACGCTGACGTTCGACGACGACGGGCAGGGCCTGCGCACGGATCCGGCGTCCGGCAACGGGTTGCGCGGCCTCACCGAGCGCGCCCGCGCGGCGGGCGCCCACGTGGCCGTGTCCCGCAGCCCGCTCGGCGGCTACCGCCTGCAGATCTCCACCGCGCCGGCCGCGCCCGCCGCACCCCTGACGCCCGGCACGCCGACCGCGTGACCGGCACCGACCCCGGACGGACCCTCCCGTGACCGACCAACCCATCCGCCTGCTCCTCGCCGACGACCAGGCGCTCGTGCGGGGCGCCCTCGCGGCGCTGCTCGACCTCGAGGCGGACCTCACCGTCGTCGCCCAGGTCGGGCGCGGCGACGAGGTCGTGGCCGCCGCGCGCGACTACCGGGTGGACGTCGCGCTGCTCGACGTCGAGATGCCCGGGCTCGACGGCATCGC
This sequence comes from Cellulomonas alba, assembly GCF_030362835.1. Taxonomy (GTDB): domain Bacteria; phylum Actinomycetota; class Actinomycetes; order Actinomycetales; family Cellulomonadaceae; genus Cellulomonas; species Cellulomonas alba. The sequence continues at coordinate 506,726 of NZ_JAUCGQ010000001.1, read as the reverse complement.
CGCCGCCGCCGCGCTGCGTGCCCACGTGCCGACCTGTCGGTCGCTCGTCGTGACGACGTTCGGCCGGCCCGGCTACCTGCGTCGCGCGCTCGACGCGGGCGCGAGCGGGTTCGTGGTCAAGGACACGCCCGCCGAGCAGCTCGCCGATGCGGTGCGTCGCGTGCACCGCGGGCTGCGCGTGGTCGACCCGGAGCTGGCCGTCGAGTCGCTCGCGGTCGGCACGAGCCCGCTCACGGAGCGCGAGCGGGACGTGCTGGTGGCCGCGTCGGGCGGGGGGACGGTCGCCGACATCGCACGCGCCACGTTCCTGTCCGAGGGAACCGTCCGGAACTACCTCTCGGCCGCGATGGCGAAGACGGGCGGGCGCACCCGCGCCGAGGCGGTGCGGATCGCCGACGAGAACGGCTGGCTGCTCGCCTGAGCGCGGATGGGACAATGGCGCGATGACCGCCACGACCCAGGACACGAGCGCGCCCGCGGGCGCCGTGCTGCCGCCCCTGCGGATCGGGCCGCTCACCGTCGACACCCCGGTCGTGCTCGCGCCGATGGCGGGCGTGACGAACGCCGCGTTCCGGCGGCTGTGCCGCGAGTCCGGCGCCGGGCTGTACGTCGCCGAGATGGTGACGAGCCGGGCGCTGGTCGAGCGCGGCGAGGAGTCGATGCGCATCATCTCGTTCGAGCCCGACGAGCAGCCGCGGTCGGTGCAGGTCTACGGCGTCGACCCGGCGACCGTGCGCGCTGCGGTCCACCTCATCGCGTCGGAGGACCGCGCCGACCACGTCGACCTCAACTTCGGCTGCCCGGTGCCGAAGGTGACGCGCCGCGGCGGGGGAGCGGTGCTGCCCTGGAAGCGCGACCTGTTCCGCGCGATCGTCCAAGGCGCCGTCGAGGCGGCCGCGCCGTACGGCGTGCCGGTGACCGTCAAGATGCGCAAGGGCATCGACGAGCAGCACCTCACGTACCTCGAGGCGGGCCTCGTCGCGCAGGAGGTCGGCGTCGCCGCGGTGTCGCTGCACGGGCGCACGGCCGCGGACTACTACTCCGGCACGGCCGACTGGGACGCGATCGCGCGGCTCAAGGAGACGGTGACGGACATCCCGGTGCTCGGCAACGGCGACATCTGGTCGGCCGAGGACGCGCTCGCGATGGTCGAGCACACGGGCTGCGACGGCGTCGTCGTCGGGCGCGGGTGCCAGGGTCGGCCGTGGCTGTTCGCCGACCTGGTGGCGGCCTTCGCCGGGCGGCCGGAGCGCGTGCGTCCGGGCCTCGGCGAGGTGGCGCGCGTGATCCGCCGGCACGCGGAGCTGATGGTCGCCCACTTCGGCGACGAGTCGAAGGCGATGCGCGAGATGCGCAAGCACATGGCCTGGTACTTCAAGGGCTACGTGGTGGGCGGCGAGCTGCGCGCGCGGTTCGGGCTCGTCTCGACGCTCGTCGAGCTCGACGACCTGATCGCGCAGCTCGACCTGACGCAGCCCTACCCGGGCGAGCCCGCCGAGGGCCAGCGCGGCCGGGCGGGAGCGCCCAAGCGGCCGATCCTGCCGGAGGGCTGGCTCGACTCGCGCGAGCTGTCCGAGGACTTCCGGCGCGCGCTGCACGAGGCGGAGCTGTCCGTCTCCGGGGGCTGACGCACCCGCCCCTGCGCGTCGGCGGTCGCGGCGAGCCGCGGCGTCACGCGATGCGCCGCACGTCCACGCGCCGCGCGAGCCCAGCGACGGCCGCCGTGCTGGCGTGCGGCGCGCCCAGCTCCTCGGTCCCGACCGCCAGCGCCCCCGCGGCCGACGCCTGCGCGAGCGCGACGGGCGTCGGCGCGCCCGCGAGCGTCGCGGCCAGCAGCCCGGCGAGGAACGCGTCGCCCGCACCGTTCGTGTCGACGACCGCGGGCGCGGGTGCGGCCGGCACGTCCCACCAGCCGTCGGCGTCGAGCGCGAGCGCGCCCTCCGCGCCGCGCGTGCAGACGGCGAGGCCGCATCCGCCGGCGCGCGCGAGCCGCAGGTACTCCGCAGGGTCCGCGAGGCGCGCGTCGCTGACGAGCAGCACGTCGGCGGCCTCGACGAACGGTCGCTGGTAGTCGGCGAGCCCGTCGTGGTCGTGCACGTCACACCACACGGGCCGGCCGGTGGCGCGCACCGCGTCGAGCAGCTCGCGGCTGTGGTCCGCCAGGTCGAGGACGACGGCGTCGGCGTCGCGGGCGAGCGCCGCCACCGCGCCGGCGTCGGTCCATGCCTGCGGCAGCTCCAGGTAGACGGAGACGCGCGAGCCGTCGTCGGCCATCAGGTTGAGGTGACGCTCGGTCCGGCCGGCCGCGGCGGGGACGGCCTCGAGCCGGAGGCCCGGCACGTCGAGCGCGGCGCGCACGTGCCGTGCCTCGTCGTCCTCGCCGAGCACCGTCCGGAGCGTCACGTCCACGCCGAGCGCCGCCAGCGTGACGGCCTTGCCGGCGGACGTCCCGCCGAGCGCGTCCCGGTGCCCGGACGCGAAGAGCGTCTGGGGCCGCGCGTCCGGGAGCGCGCCGACGCGCACGAGGGTGTTCCAGGAGGCCGGACCGTTGACGAGGACGCGAGGCACGTGCGTCACCGTACGCGGCGACGGCCGCTAGGGTGGGCCGATCCTGAAACTTGCTGCAACATGTTGCAGCCTTCACCCGGTGGTGACGATGACGTACCCGCCCGTGCGACCCGGCCGTGCCCGGCGCCGCCCGCTCACCCGCGCAGCGCTCGCCCTCGGCGCCGCGTCGGCGCTGCTCCTGTCGGCGTGCTCGGGCTCGCCGCCTGCCGACCCGGACGCGAGCCCCGCGACCGACGGCTCGGGCCACGATGTCGGCGTCGAGCTGTTCCAGTGGACGTGGGACGCGATCGGGCGCGAGTGCACCGACGACCTCGGGCCGGCCGGCTACGCCTGGGTGCTGACGTCGCCGCCGCAGGAGCACATCCTCGGCCCGGCGTGGTGGACCGCGTACCAGCCCGTCAGCTACAAGGTCGAGTCGCGGCTCGGCACACGCGAGCAGTTCGCGGCGATGGCCGACACGTGCCACCGCGCGGGCGTCGAGGTCCGGACCGACGCGATCCTCAACCACATGACGGGCCAGGACGCGCCCGGCACCGGGTGGGCGGGATCGTCGTACTCGCACTACGACTACCCGGGCCTCTACACGAGCGCCGACTTCCACCACTGCGGCCTGACGCCGGACGACGACATCGCGAGCTACCTCGACGCGCAGCAGGTGCAGACGTGCGAGCTCGTGAACCTCGCGGACCTCGACACGTCGTCGCCGAAGGTGCGCGCGACCGAGGTCGCGTACCTGAAGGACCTGCTCTCGCTGGGCGTCGACGGCTTCCGGATCGACGCCGCCAAGCACATGCCGGCGTCCGACGTGGCCGCGATCGTGGGCGCGCTGCCCGCCGGCACCGCCATCGTGCAGGAGGTCATCCGCGGGAGCGGCGAGCCGATCCAGCCCGAGGACTACGCCGGCAACGGCAAGGTCTTCGAGTTCGCCTGGGGCCGCGACGTCAAGGGCGTGCTCGCGGGGACGCCGGGCGCGGCCCTCGACCTCGGCAAGGCGGGGTACCTGCCCTCGGACGACGCCGTGGTGTTCGTCGACGACCACGACACCGAGCGCGACGGCTCCACGCTGAGCTACGCCGACGGCGCCGAGTACGCGCTCGCGAACGTGCTGATGCTCGGCGGCGCGTACGGCGAGCCGATGGTCTACTCCGGGTACGCGTTCTCGGACCGCGACGCCGGCCCCGTGCAGGACGCCCGGGGCGCGGTCGTCGACGCCCGGTGCGCCGCCTCGCCCGGGCCGGCGGCGCAGCGCTCGGACGGCGACTGGGTGTGCCAGCACCGGTGGGCCGAGATCGCGGGCATGGTCGCGTGGCGCGGCGTCGTCGGCGACGCACCGGTCGTGGACCGGTGGGGTCAGGGCGACGCCGTCGCGTTCGGCCGTGGCGAGCGCGGGTTCGTCGTCGTCAACAACGGCCAGGCGCCGCTGACGACCACGCTGGCGACCCGGCTGCCCGACGGCCGCTACTGCGACGTCCTGACCGCCGCGGCGCCGGGCACCGGCTGCGGCGACGCCGCCGTCCGCGTCAAGGACGGCCGGGTGGCGGTGGAGGTGCCGGCGCGGACCGCGCAGGCGTTCGACGTCGCGGCCCGGGCTCGCTAGGCGCTCTCCGTCGCTCCGGAGGCCGCACCGCCGAACGTGCCCGGGGACGAGCGCGCTGCGTCGGACTGGCGCCGACGACGGCGAGGCCCGGCCCCGGGAGCGGGGGCCGGGCCTTGCCGGTCGTGCGCGGGCTCAGGCCTGCGCACGCAGCCAGACGGTCGTGTCGGCCGGCAGGACGAGCGCGCCGGCGGCGTCGCGCTCGAGCTCGACCGACGCGCCGAGCACCGCGGCGTCGGCGGGCAGCACCAGGAGCCGGTCGCCGAGGTTCCCGAGCACCACGACGTCGCGGTTGCGGAACGCGACGACGTCCGGACCGAACGCGTCAGCGCCGTCCAGCTCGGCGAGCCACTCGAGGCCGCCGCTGCCGAGCGCCTCCGCGCGGCGCGTGCGCAGCGCCGCCCGGTACGTCTCGAGCGTCGAGCCGGGGATCCCCCGCTGAGCGTCGACGGCGTACCGCGCCCAAGCGGCGGGCTGGGGGAGCCAGGTGACGCCGGTCGGGGAGAACCCGTGCCCCGGCTCGCCGGCCGACCACGGCAGCGGCACGCGGCACCCGTCCCGGCCGCGCTCGAGCCCGCCGGTGCGGAAGAACGCCGGGTCCTGGCGGTACTCGTCCTCGAGCGACGTGTGGTCGGGCAGGCCGAGCTCCTCGCCCTGGTACAGGTACGCCGAGCCGGGCAGGCCGAGCATCAGCAGCGTCGCGGCGCGCGCACGGCGCAGCCCGAGCTCGACGTCCGGCTGCTCGTCGGTGCGCGCGATGCCGTTGGGTCGCGCCGTGGGGTCGGAGAGGCCGAACCGCGAGGCGTGCCGCACGACGTCGTGGTTCGAGAGCACCCACGTCGTCGGTGCGCCGACCGCGTCGTTCACCGTGTACGACGCCTCGACCACGGAGCGGATCGCGGCCGCGTCCCAGCCGGCGGCGAGGAACGCGAAGTTGAACGCCTGCTGCGCCTCGTCGGCGCGCACGTACCGCGCGAGGCGCGAGAGCGGCTCGACCCACGCCTCGGCGACGAGCGCCCGGTCGCCGTCGTACTGCGCGAGCACCCGGTTCCAGGCGCGGTAGATCTCGTGCACGCCGTCCTGGTCGAACATCGGGCCCTGGTTGCCGCTGCCCGTCACCTCGTCCGCGCGGTCGACGGGCTCGGCGCCCTCGATCATCGACACGTGGCCGGCCCAGTCGGGCAGCCCCGGCGCCTTGACCATGCCGTGCGCGACGTCGACCCGGAATCCGTCGACGCCGCGGTCGAGCCAGAACCGCAGCACGTCCTCGAACTCGGCGCGCACCTCGGGGTGGTCCCAGTCGAGGTCCGGCTGGCGCGAGTCGAACAGGTGCAGGTACCACTCGCCGTCGGGCAGGCGCGTCCACGCCGGGCCGCCGAAGATCGACTGCCAGTTGTTCGGCGGCTCAGACCCGTCGGCGCCGCGACCGGGCCGGAAGTGGTAGCGCGCGCGCTCCGGCGACCCGGGGGCGGCAGCGAGCGCCTGCTGGAACCAGACGTGCTCGTCGGACGTGTGGTTCGGCACCAGGTCGACCATCACACGCAGCCCGAGCCCGTGCGCCCGGGTGAGCAGCGCGTCGAAGTCCGCGAGCGTGCCGAACAGCGGGTCGACGTCGCGGTAGTCGGCGACGTCGTAGCCGGCGTCGGCCTGCGGCGAGCGGTAGAACGGCGAGAGCCAGACGGCGTCGACGCCGAGGTCGGCGAGGTGGTCGAGCCGCGACGTGACGCCGGGCAGGTCGCCGATGCCGTCGCCCGAGGCGTCGGCGAACGAGCGCGGGTAGACCTGGTAGATCACGGCGTCGCGCCACCACGCGGCGTCGGAGGTGCCCGGCGCGTGCACGAGTGCGGTGGTGGGCAGGGCGTCGGTCGTCACGGGGGCGTGCCTCGATTCGTGCTGTGGTGCGGAGGGGACTGTCGTGCGGAAGGTCTCGGGGGAGCGCCGCCGGCGGGCGACCGGGCCGGGCGCGTCGGAGCGGGCCCTGCGCGGGTGGCGCGCGTCGGGTCGCGTGCCGTCAGAGCGCGACGTGCGCGGCGGCCACCGGCGCGGGCGCCTCGGCGGCGCGGACGGCACCCGTCGACCCACGCACGATCAGCTCGGGGTGGAACGTGAGCTCGGTCCGCGTCGACGGCGTGCCGCCGATCTCGGACAGCAGCGCGGCGACGGCCGCGTGCCCGAGCGAGGTGACGGGCTGCCGCACCGTGGTGAGCGGCGGGTCGGTGAACGCGATGAGCGGCGAGTCGTCGAAGCCGACGACCGAGATGTCATCGGGCACCGACATGCCGCGCGAGCGCACCGACCGGATCGCACCCAGGGCCATGAGGTCCGAGCCGCAGATGATCGCGGTGTGGCCGGTGTCGACGAGCTGCTGCGCCGCGGCCTGGCCGCCCTCCACGGTGAACAGGGTCGACACCACGTGCGCCGAGTCGTCCTGGATGCCGAGGTGCCGGGCGAGGTTCGCGGCGAACGCGGCGCGCTTGCGCTGCGTCGGGACGAACCGCTGCGGGCCGATGGCGAGGCCGATCGAGCGGTGCCCGAGCGCGACGAGGTGCCGGAACGCGAGGTCGAGGGCGACGGTGTCGTCCGTCGAGAGCATCGGGGCGTCGACGCCGTCGGCGAAGCCGTTGACCAGCACGATCGGCAGGCCGCGGCTGCGCAGGCGGTGGTACCGGTCCTTGCTCGCGGAGGTGTCGGCGTGCAGGCCGGAGACGAAGATGATGCCGTCGACCGCGTGCTCGAGGAGCACGTCGACGTACTGGTCCTCGGTCGTGCCGCCGGCGACCTGCGTGCACAGCAGCGGCGTGAACCCGCGCTCGGTGAGCATCGACTCGATCACCTGCGCGAGCGCGGGGAACACCGGGTTGGACAGCTCGGGGACGACGAGGCCGACCAGGCCGGCAGACCGCCCGCGCAGCTTCTCCGGCCGCTCGTACCCGAGCACGTCGAGCGCTGTCAGGACGGCCTGACGCGCATCGCTCGAGACTCCCGCCTTGCCGTTCAGGACGCGCGAGACCGTGGCCGTGCTGACGCCGGCCTGGGCGGCCAGGTCGGTCAGACGCGTGCGCACGGGGTGCAGCGTAGGTGACACCGGACCTCCTCGTCCTGAGCCGTTCGTGTGCTGGTCAGCGGGCATTTCCGTGACGCTCCTCGGGTCGGGCCACGGGCACGGACGGGCGTCGTCACCAGTCTCTGCAACCGTTGCCTGAAAGTTACCGTAACGGCTTGCAACGCCGGTGGCAACGAGGTTACGTTGCGTCTCATCAAGCCGACGGCGGTGGGAACACGCCGCTACGGCAACCCCACCGAACCAGGAGATCGACGATGCGACGGAGCATCCTCACTGTCCTCGCGGTCGGCGCGACCACCTTCGCGCTCGCCGCCTGCTCGTCGGGCTCGAGCGGATCCGGCGAGACCGCCACGTCGGCGCCGACCTCGGCAGCCCCCAAGCTCACCGGCTCGCTGACCGTCTGGGTCGACGAGACCCGGATCGACGTCTTCAAGCAGCTCGGTGCCGAGTACCAGCAGAAGACCGGCGTCACGCTCAACGTCGTGCAGAAGCCGTCGGGCGACATCCGCGCGGACTTCGTCAAGCAGGAGCCGACCGGTCAGGGCCCGGACATCATCGTCACGGCGCACGACGCGATCGGGAACCTCGTCACGAACGGCACCATCCAGCCGGTCCAGCTCGGTGACAAGACCAAGGACTTCTCGCAGGTCTCGATCTCGGCGTTCACCTACGACGGCCAGGTCTGGGGCGTGCCCTACGCCATCGAGAACATCGCGCTCGTCCGCAACAACAAGCTCGCCACCTCGACGCCCGACACCCTCGACAAGCTGATCGAGCAGGGCAAGTCGCTCAAGACGAAGTACTCGCTCGTCATCCAGCAGGGCGCGAACGGCGACCCGTACCACCTGTACCCGCTGCAGACCTCGTTCGGCGCCCCGGTGTTCAAGCAGAACTCCGACGGCTCGTACTCCGACGAGATCGGCATGAGCGGCGACGCCGGCCACAAGTTCGCGGCCTACCTGCAGAAGCTCGGCAAGGACAAGGTCCTCGACACCGCGATCGACTCGCAGAAGGCGACCGACGCGTTCACCAAGGGCCAGACGCCGTACATCATCACGGGCCCCTGGAACGTCGACGCGTTCAAGAAGGCGAACGTCGACTTCTCGGTCCTGCCGGTGCCGAGCGCGGGCGGCCAGGACGCGCAGCCGTTCTCCGGTGTCCAGGGCGCGTTCATCAGCGCCAAGACGCAGAACGCGATCGTCGCGAACGACTTCGTGACGAACTTCCTCGCCTCGGAGCCGGTCCAGACCGAGCTCTACACCGCGGGCCAGCGCATGCCGGCGCTGACGGCCGCCGCCGACAAGGTCACCGACCCGATCACCAAGGGCTTCTCCGACGCGGCGGGCAACTCGCCGATGCCGTCGATCCCGGCCATGGACTCGGTGTGGCAGTACTGGGGCACCACGGAGGCCCAGATCATCTCCGGCCAGGCCAAGGACCCGTCGGCAGCCTGGGACACGATGATCAAGAACATCCAGGCCGCCATCGACAAGTCGAAGGGCTGACCTGACGCAGGGTCCGCCGGCCCGCCCCACCCCGGCGGGCCGGCGGACGACCGCACCGCAGCAGCGCTGCCGCGCCGCGCCACGAAGCGCCCCCCCAGAGAGAGCAGACGATGTCCGACCCTCAGCTGACCACGGTCGAGCCCCCGCGGACCGACGACGCCGGTGACGGCACCGCGCACGGCACAGGCAGGACCCGCAACCCCGACGAGAACGCGCACGCGCGCCGGTTCTCACCGGGCTGGATCGTCAAGCTCGTGCTCGTCGGCCTCGTCGACGCGCTGGGCGTGTACGGCATCCTCGCCGCGAGCGGCGTCCAGGCGTGGTGGATCGTCGTCTTCCTCGTCTTCGCGCTCGCGCTGGTGAACTGGGCGTACTTCTCGCGGCGCGCCGTCCCGGCGAAGTACCTCGTGCCGGGCCTGATCTTCCTGCTCGTCTACCAGCTGTTCGTCATGCTCTACACGGGCTACATCGCCTTCACGAACTACGGCGACGGACACAACTCGACGAAGTCGGACGCGATCTCGGCCATCCAGCTGGGCAACCAGGTGCGCGTCGAGGGCTCGCCCGCGTACCCCGTCACGGTCGTGCTCCAGGGCAACGACCTCGGCTTCGCGGTGGTCCAGGACGGCAAGGCCGTCGTCGGGACCGCCGACGAGCCGCTCGCCCCCGCGCAGGGGGCGACCGTCGCCGGCCAGCAGGTCACCGCCGTGCCCGGCTACCAGGTGCTGAGCTTCGCCGACATCGCCCAGCGCTCGCAGGAGGTGACCGCGCTCGCGGTCCCGGTCTCGGAGGACGCCGCCGACGGCACGCTCCGCACCCAGAACGGGACGATCGCGTACGTCTTCGCGCCGGTGCTCGAGTACGACGCGAAGACCGACACCTTCACCAACACGCAGACCGGCGTCACCTACACCGCGAGCGACCAGGGCTACTTCGTCTCGTCGAGCGGCGACAAGCTCGAGCCGGGCTGGCGCGTCGGAGTCGGGTTCTCGAACTTCACCGAGATGTTCCGCAACTCGGACCTGTCTGGGATCTTCGCCCAGGTCATCGTCTGGACGTTCGCGTTCGCGTTCCTGTCGGTCGCGATCACGTTCTTCCTCGGCCTGTTCCTCGCGATCGTCTTCAACGACCCGCGGGTGCGGGGGCGGAAGGTCTACCGCGCGCTGCTGATCCTGCCGTACGCGTTCCCCGGGTTCGTCGCGGCCCTCGTCTGGCGCGGCATGCTCAACCCGCGGTTCGGCTTCGTCAACGAGGTGCTGCTGGGCGGGGCGCAGATCGACTGGTTCGGCGACCCCTGGCTGGCCAAGTTCTCGGTGCTGCTCGTCAACACGTGGCTCGGGTTCCCGTACATGTTCATCATCTGCACGGGTGCCCTGCAGTCGATCCCCGGCGACGTCACCGAGTCGGCGAGGATGGACGGCGCGGGTCCGCTGCGAGTGTTCCGCGCGATCACGCTGCCGCTGCTCATGGTCTCGGTCGCGCCGCTGCTCATCGCGAGCTTCGCGTTCAACTTCAACAACTTCACGTTGATCTACATGCTCAACAACGGCGGCCCGCAGTTCGTCGGCGCGCCGGTGCCGGTCGGGCACACCGACATCCTGATCTCGTTCGTCTACTCGATCGCGTTCGGCACGGGCGGCCACGACTACGGCCTCGCCGCGGCGGTCTCGATCCTCATCTTCCTGGTCGTCGGGCTGATCTCCTGGCTCGGCTTCCGCCAGACGCGCACCCTCGAGGAGCTCTGACATGGCCACGACCACGTCCGTCGAGCCGCGCAGCTCCGCGGTGCCCGGCAGCCGGCCCCGCGCGTCGGCCCCCGTCCGGTTCGGCCGGTGGTGCAAGGAGCTCGGCTGGCGCCACCTCGTCGGCGTCGTCACCATCGTCTTCTGCGTGCTGCCGCTCCTCTACGTGCTGTCCGCGTCGCTGAACCCGAGCGGCACGCTGACGGGCTCGAACGACCTGTTCAGCACGATCAGCGGGGCGAACTACGGCGCGCTGTGGTCGAAGGGCTTCGGCGACTGGGCGCGGAACTCGATCATCGTCGCGGTCGTCACGTCGATCGGGACGGTGCTCATGGGCGCTGCCGCGGCCTACGCGTTCTCGCGCTACCGGTTCCGCGGTCGCCGCGGCACGCTGACCGGCCTGCTCCTGGTCCAGATGTTCCCGCAGCTGCTCGCGGTCGTCGCGATCTTCCTGCTGCTGATCAACCTCAAGGACGTCTTCCCGCTGCTGTCGACCAACTCGCTGCCGGGCCTCATCGCCGTGTACCTGGGCGGCGCGCTCGGCGTGAACACGTTCCTGCTCTACGGGTTCTTCAACACGGTGCCGCGCGAGCTCGACGAGGCCGCGCGCATCGACGGCGCGACGCACGCGCAGATCTTCTGGACGATCATCATGCCGCTCGTCACGCCGATCCTCGTGGTCGTCGGGCTGCTGTCGTTCATCAGCACCTACGGCGAGTTCATCATCGCCAAGACGGTGCTGACGTCGAGCTCGAAGTGGACGCTCGCGATCGGTCTGTACACCTGGGCGTCCGACGAGCGGAACGCGCCGTGGGGCCTGTTCGCGGCCGGCGCGGTGCTCGCCGCGATCCCGATCGTGCTGCTCACGCTCTTCCTGCAGAAGTACATCGTGTCCGGCCTGGTCTCGGGCGCCGTCAAGGGATGACGAGCGGCACCTCCGACCCGCGCGTCCTCGTCCACGAGGCGCACCACGACGGGAGCGAGCGGTACATCCCCGACGGGACGCCCGCGCTGGGTGACGTCGTGCCGGTGCGCCTGCGTGTGCCGGCGGGTCCGGGTGATCCCGGGGAGGACGGCGTGCGGGTGCGCGTCGTCATCGACGGCGAGCCCGAGGTGTTCCCGGCGCGCGTCGACCGGCGGACCGGCGCGGAGACGTGGTTCGTCGCCGAGGTGCCCGTGCACAACCCGGTGGCGCAGTACCGGTTCTTCCTGGGCCCCGCGCCCGCGGATCCGCACGCCTACCGCTGGCTCAACGGGCGCGGCGTCCAGCACCGCGACGTGCCGGACGCCGCCGACTTCCGGCTGACGGTCGCCCCGCCGGCGCCCGCGTGGGGGCGCGGCGGCCTCGTCTACCAGGTGTTTCCCGACCGCTTCGCGCGCTCGGGGCGCGTCACCGAGACGCTGCCCGCCTGGGCCCTGCCGCGCGCGTGGGACGACCCCGTCGACGGGTACGGCCGCGATCGCGCGCGGCAGCTGTACGGCGGCGACCTGTGGGGGATCGCCGACCACGTGGACCACCTCGAGCGGCTCGGGGTCGAGGTCGTGTACCTGACGCCGTTCTTCCCGGCGCAGTCCAACCACCGGTACGACGCGACGACCTTCGACCGTGTCGACCCGCTGCTCGGCGGGGATGCTGCGCTCGCCGACCTGGCGCGCACGCTGCACGCCCGCGGCATCCGGCTCATGGGCGACCTGACGACCAACCACACCGGCGTGGGCCACGAGTGGTTCGCGCAGGCGACGGCGGGCGCCGCCGAGCGCGAGCTCTACTACTGGGACGCCGACGGGCAGCACGTCGGGTGGCGCGGGCACGCGAGCCTGCCGAAGCTCCGGTACGCGTCCGACGACGTGGGTCGCCGCATGTACGCCGGTCCGGAGAGCGTCGTGGCGCGCTGGCTCCGTGGTGGCGGCGACGGCCTCGACGGCTGGCGCGTCGACGTCGCGAACATGACCGGCCGGTACCGCGACGAGGACGCGGCCCACGCCGTCGCGCGCGCGATCCGCGCCACGATGGCGGACGTCCGCCCCGACGCGCTCCTCGTGGGCGAGCACTTCCACGACGCGGGCGCCGACGCGCAGGGCTTCGGGTGGCACGCCGTCATGAACTACGCGGCGTTCACGCGGCCGGCGTGGAGCTGGTTCGCGCCCGCGGAGGGCGCGCCGCGGTCGCTCGAGCTGCCCGGGCCGATGCCGCGCCGCGGCGGGACCGTCGTCGTCGACACCATGCGCGAGTTCGCCGCCGCCGTGCCGTGGACCGTCACGAGCGCGCAGTGGAACCTCCTCGCGTCGCACGACACTCCGCGCCTGCGCACGATCGCCGGCTCGCGCGACGTCGCGCACGTCGCGGCGGCGCTGCTGCTGACCTACCCCGGGACGCCCGTCGTGTTCGCCGGGGAGGAGTTCGGACTGGTCGGCCGCAACGGCGAGGAGTCGCGGACGCCGATGCCCTGGGACCGGCCGGGGGATCGCGACGAGGCGACGTTCGCCGTGTACCGCGACCTCGTCGCGCTGCGCCGGTCGAGCCGTGCGCTGCGGGAGGGCGGCCTGAGGTGGCTCGTCGTCGACGACGACGCGATCGCGTACGTGCGCGAGACGCGCGACGAGCGCGTGCTCGTGCTGCTCGCGCGCGCCCCGTGGCGCGGGGTCGACGTGCCCGACGTCGGGCTGCTCGGGTCCGGTGCGCCCGCGACGATGTACGGCGACCGCGAGCTGCGCGTCGAGGGGTCGGCCGGGGGGCGTGTGCTGCGCCTGCCGGGCGACGGGCCGGCGGTGCACGTCTGGCGCCTGGCCTGACGCCAGGGGACGACGACCGGCCCGGCGCGCGAGTCGCGCTCGTTAGGCTGGGCCGCGTGACCGCGCTCGACGAGAACCTGTCGGTGGACGGGTACGTCGACGCCGACCGCGCCCGGTGGGTGCCGGAAGGGTCGAAGTCGCGCGAGCGCACGCCGTTCGAGCGCGATCGCGCACGTCTCGTCCACTCGTCGGCGCTGCGCCGGCTCGGCGCGAAGACGCAGGTGCTCGGTCCGTCCTCGGACGACTTCGTGCGCACGCGGCTCACCCACACGCTCGAGGTCGCGCAGGTCGGACGGGAGATCGGCAAGGCGCTCGGGTGCGACCCCGACGTCGTCGACACGGCGTGCCTCGCGCACGACCTCGGTCATCCGCCGTTCGGCCACAACGGCGAGCGGGCGCTGGCCGAGCTCGCGCGCGGGATCGGCGGGTTCGAGGGCAACGCGCAGACGCTGCGGCTGCTGACGCGGCTCGAGCCCAAGATCGTCGCGCCCGACGGCACGGCGGTCGGCCTCAACCTCACGCGAGCGAGCCTCGACGCGTCGGTCAAGTACCCGTGGCGCTACGGCCGCGGCCCGCTCACCAAGACGGGCCGCCCGACGCACAAGTTCGGCGTCTACGAGGACGACCTGCCGGTGTTCGCGTGGCTGCGCGCCGACGCACCCGAGGGCCGGAAGTGCCTCGAGGCGCAGGTGATGGACCTGGCCGACGACATCTCCTACTCGGTGCACGACGTCGAGGACGCGGTGGTCGGCGGCCGCCTGGATCTCGACGTGCTGCGGAGCCAGGTCGAGCGCGAGCGGATCGTCGAGGCCGTCGAGACCTGGTACGGCGACGCCGTCGACGCGAACGGGTTGCACGACGCGATGGACCGGCTCGTCGCCGCGCGGCTCTGGCGGCCCGGCTTCGACGGGTCGCGCGCCGCGCTCGCGATGCTCAAGGACGCGACCAGCCAGCTGATCGGCCGCTTCGCCAAGGCCTCGCAGAAGGCGACGCGCGCCGGCCACGGCCCCGGGCCGCTGACGCGGTACGCCGCCGACCTCGTGGTGCCGATCGAGACGCAGGCCGAGATCCTCGTGCTCAAGGGCCTCGCCGTGGCGTACGTGATGGCGCCCCGCGAGCTCGAGCCGCTCTACCACCGGCAGCGCGAGGTCCTCGCGGACCTCGTCCGCGTCCTCGCGGACCGTGCACCGCTCGCGCTGGAGCCGCCCTTCGCGGCCGACTGGCGCTCCGCCGCGGACGACGCGGCGCGACTGCGCGTCGTCATCGACCAGGTCGCGTCGCTGACCGACGTCTCCGCCGCCGAGCTCCACGCGCGCCTGGTACCGCCGCCGCGCCGCTGAGCGCAGAGCAGCACCCCGCCGCTCGCGCCCGCGTCAGGCACCGCCCTGCGACGCGACCCACTCGTCGGTCCGCCGCTGCATCTCCTCGGGAGACACCTCCTCGACCTGGTGGTTGAGGAACCATCGGTGCCCGAACGGGTCGCGCAGCTGCGCGGTGCGCCCGCCGTGGAACGCGTCGGACGGCTCGTCGACCGCCGTGGCGCCGGCCTCGACCGCGCGCGCGAACGCGGCATCCGTGTCCTCGACGTCGATGGTGAACGACACGTGCGCGGGCCCGTCCGCGGTCGGTGCGACCGAGCCGAACGACGGCATCGCCGCCGCGACGGTGAACGTCGAGTCCCCGAGCCGCAGGTCCGAGTGGACCACCGTGCCGAAGGCCTCGACCGCGTAGACGAGCTCGGCGCCGAACGCCCGTCGGTAGAAGTCGATGGCGGCCTTCGGGTCGTCGACCGCCAGGTTGGGATGCAGCGTGCTCATGGGCGCTCCTCGTCGAGTTCACGGGCCGTCGTGCGAACAGGTGTTCGATTCATCAGCATGCCAGACGTCGCAGCGCGCGTCACCCCCGGGGCAGCCGTGACCGCGCCGCGGACCACCTAGACTCGCGGCCGTGGCGGGGCGCATCCGGCAGGACGACGTGGAGGCCGTCCGCGAGCGCGCGCGCATCGAGGAGATCGTCGGCGCGCGGGTGCAGCTCCGGACCGCGGGCATCGGCTCGCTCAAGGGCCTGTGCCCGTTCCACGACGAGCGCTCGCCGTCGTTCCACGTGCGCCCCCAGGTCGGCCGGTACCACTGCTTCGGCTGCGGCGAGGGTGGCGACGTCATCGAGTTCGTGATGAAGACCGACGGCCTCGGGTTCGTCGAGGCGGTCGAGTACCTCGCGGGTCGCGTGGGCCTGCAGCTGCGCTACGAGGAGGGCGGCGGCACGACGCGCACGGGCGACGAGCCGGGCCGGCGGCGTCGGCTCGTCGAGGCGCACGCCGTCGCCGAGGCGTTCTACCGCGAGCAGCTGGCCGCGCCCGGGGCCACCGCGGGCAGGCGCTTCCTCGCCGAGCGCGGGTTCGACCGTGCCGCGGCCGAGCAGTTCGGCGTCGGGTTCGCGCCCCAGGGGTGGGACGGGCTGCTGAGCCACCTGCGCGGGCGCGGCTTCACCGAGCCCGAGCTGCTCGCGTCGGGCCTCGTCAGCCAGGGGCAGCGCGGCGTGTACGACCGGTTCCGCGGCCGCCTCGTGTGGCCGATCCGCGAGGTCACGGGCGAGACCATCGGCTTCGGTGCGCGCCGTCTGTTCGACGAGGACAACGGCCCGAAGTACCTGAACACCCCGGAGACGCCGATCTACCGGAAGTCGCAGGTGCTGTACGGCCTCGACCTCGCGAAGCGCGACATGCAGAAGGAGCGCCGCGTCGTCGTCGTCGAGGGCTACACCGACGTCATGGCGATGCACCTGTCGGGCGTCGGGACGGCCGTCGCGACGTGCGGCACCGCCTTCGGCTCGGACCACGCGCGGATCGTGCGCCGGCTCGTCGGCGACGCCGGCGGGGCCGGGGGAGTGCAGCTCGCGTCCGGGACGTCGGTCGGCGGCGAGGTCATCTTCACCTTCGACGGCGACGCCGCCGGGCAGAAGGCCGCGATGCGCGCGTTCGGCGAGGACCAGTCCTTCTCGGCGCAGACGTTCGTCGCGGTCGAGCCGACCGGCATGGACCCGTGCGAGCTGCGCCAGGCCAAGGGTCCGGACGCGGTGCGCGCGCTCGTCGCCGGGCGTCAGCCGCTGTTCGAGTTCGTCATCCGCACGACGCTCGCCGGGTTCGACCTGGGGACGGCCGAGGGCCGCGTCGGTGCGCTGCGCGCGGCGGCCCCCGTCGTCGCCGGCATCCGCGACACCGCGCTGCGGCCCGAGTACAGCCGCCTGCTCGCGGGCTGGCTCGGCATCGAGGACCTGGACACGGTCCGCCGCGCGGTGAGCGCGGCGCGGCCGCGGACCGGCGGCCACGACGACCGCGGCGCGAGCGGCCGCCCCGGCGGCGACCGCGGCCCGAACGGCCGCCCCGGCGGCGACCGCGGACGGCCCGGCCGCCCGGGTGCCGACGCGGGCCGCGAGGTGCCGGCGCAGGACGCGCCCGCGCGGCTCGTCGTCCCCGACCGGCGCGACCCGGTGGCGCAGGTCGAGCGCACGACCCTCGAGGTCGTGCTCCAGCAGCCGGCGCTCGTGCCGGCCGAGTTCGACGACCTGGCCGCCGACGCGTTCGCCGCGCCGGCGTACCGCGCGGTCCACGAGGCGGTGCGGGCGGCGGGTGGCCTGGTCGCCGCGCGCGCGACCGACAGCGCCACCGCGTGGGTCGGCCAGGTGCTCGAGCAGGCAGCGGCGCCCGTCCGGTCGCTGGTCACCGAGCTCGCCGTCGCGCCCCTGCCCGAGGACCGGCCGGAGGTGCTGCCGGCCTACGTCCGCGACGTCGTGCTGCGCCTCGTCGAGGTCGGCTACACGCGGCGCATCGCGGACCTGCGCGGACGGCTCCAGCGGATGGACGCCGCGGCGGACCCGGCCGCGTACCAGGCGGCGTTCGCCGAGCTGATCGCGCTCGAGTCGGCGCGGCGCACCCTGCGCGAGAGCGCCTGACCCGGCCCCCTGCCGTCAGTTCAGCGCGGTCGCCGTCAGCGCGCCCCACGCCATGGTCAGCGGACCGTTGGCCGAGCCCGAGCTGAGGTAGCCGAGCACCTTGAGCGACCCCGCCGTCTGGAGCGCGGCGGTCGTGTCCGTCGTCGTGGTGGTCCACGTCGTCGGCTCGGCGGTGCCGTCCTTCCACGCCTTGGCGCGCAAGGTCGTCGTCCCGGTGCCCTGCACCTGGAGCCGCAGGTGGTACGCGGTTCCCGGCGCCAGCGTGCCGGGCAGGTTGACGGCCGTGAGTGCGGTCCCCGAGCGCGTGATGCTCGCCTGGACCGTGCCGCCCGCCGCGAGCTTGAGCCGCACCGCGTAGTCGTTGGACCCGACGACGCGGCCCGACAGCGCGAGGTACGCGGTGACGTCGGGCTGCCGGTCGACGGCGACCGTCGCGCCGACGTCGACCGCGGTGGACGAGACCGAGCCCAGCGCGGCAGTCATGGTCGATCCGGTCGGGACCACGACACGGCCGGCACCACCGGAGACGGAGTACCTCGACGCGGTGCCGGTGAGCGTCCAGGCACCGCCGACGTCCGCGCTGCCCCACCCGTTCGCGACCGTGCGCGCGAAGGCGTCCGACGCGACGGTGGAGGTGGGCGGCGGCGCGGTCACCGACACCTGCTGCGTCGCCGTCCCGGTCGCGCCGTCGTCGTCGGTGACCGTGAGCGTCACCGGGTACGTACCCGTCGCGGCGTACGTGTGGCTGGCGGTCGAGCCGGTGGCGGTGCCCCCGTCGCCGAACGTCCAGGACCAGCTCGCGACGGTCCCGTCCGGGTCGTGCGACGCGGTGCCGTCGACGGCGAGCGCGAGACCGCTCGCCGTCGGCGTGAACGCGGCGACGGGCGGCTGGTTCGGCGGCGGCGGTGGCGGCGCGCCACCGACCGGCACGGCCGAGACGTCGTCCCAGGACGCGGTGAGCGCGCCGCCGGTCGCGGAGCTGCTCAGGTAGGTGGACAGCCGGATCCCGCCCGGGGCCTGCAGCGCGGCCGTCGAGTCCGTCGCGGTGTACTGCCACGCCGACGGCTCGGTCGTGCCGTCGAGCCACGCCTTGGTGCGGATCGTGGTGGGCGACGTGCCGTCGACCTGCACGCGGACGTGCAGCCGCGTGCCGGCGGCGAGCGTGACCCCGGCGACCGCACCGCCGCCGATCACGGTGCCCGACCGTTCGGGCGCGAGCTGGATCGTCCCGTTCGGGCTGATCCGCAGCCGCGCGCCGTAGTCGTTCGTCGCGAGCAGCCGCGCCGAGACCGTCACGAACGAGGTCTGGTCCGGCACGCGGTCCAGCGCGAGCGTCGCGCTCAGGTCGGTCGAGGTGGACGAGACGGTCGCGAGCGTCGACGTCAGCGTCGAGCCCGGTGGCACCGCCTGCCGGCCGACGCCGCCCGCCACGCTGTACCTGGTCGACGTCCCCGCGAGCGACCACGGGCCGCCGGTCTGCGCCGAGCCCCACCCGGAGGTGACGGAGCGTTCGAAGTCATCCGACGCGACGGTCGTGGGCGGGGGCGGCGAGCCCGTGCCTCCCATGTCGTACGCCAGGGTGAACCGGCTGTCCGCGTCGGTCTCGAACTGGCCGAGCGTCGGCGAGTAGGTGTACGCCTCGATCGCGTTCTGGTCGGGCTGGAACGTGTAGTAGCGGAGCCAGCCGTCGCCGCCGTTCGCGCGGGCCTGGTAGTCGGACAGCGCCGAGAGCACGGGCCGGCCGCACGTGTTCGTGTCGGTGCGGCGCGCCTCGCCCTGGTCGCCGGAGTAGAAGTGGCCGTTGAGCACGAGGAAGATCTGGCAGCTCGTCGAGACGAGCTTGTTCCAGAGCGCCTGGCCCGAGTTGCCGATCCCGTCCTGGCGCAGCACCTGCGTCGACAGCGACCCGGTGAGGTCCAGGTAGCTGTGCGTGACGAGGATCGTGCGGCGGTCCGGGTACGCGGCGAGCACCCGCTTCGCCCAGTCGATCGCGTAGTCGGGCGGGTTGTACTCGAGGTTCAGCACGAGGAAGTCCATGCCGGCGGCCGAGAACAGCGAGTAGCTGTCGCCGTCACCGCGGTCGACCGGGTCCGGACCGAACTGGTTCTGGCCGAGGTAGCCGCCGTACGTCGCGGTCGACGGCGTCCACGTGAGCGACTGGTAGCGCGACGGCGGGAAGCGCTGCGCGAAGTGGCTCAGGCCGCCGCCCGTCAGCTCCATGTCGTGGTTGCCGGGCACCACCGAGCTCGGGACGCCGGCGGCGTCGAGCGTCGCCATGTACTGCGACGCGTTGCCCCAGTCATAGTCGCGGTCCTCCCACTCGACGAGGTCGCCGAGCTGCACGACGAACTGCGTGTTGAGGTCGGCCCGATGGTCGACGACCCACTGCGTCTGCGCGCCCATGATCCAGTAGTTCGTCGCGGACTTCGTGTACGACTGCGTGTCGGGCAGCGCGACGACCGTGAAGGCCGGCCGGGGGTCGTCGGCCCGCGCCTCGGGCGGGGGAGCGAGCAGCGCGCACGCGACAGCCAGGGCGGCGACCGCGGCTCCCGCGCCCGCGGTGCGGCGGTGCACCCACGAGCGGGAGGACCAGCGGGCTCTCGCGACACCGGGCAGCGCGCGCATGGCAGCTCCTCACAGGTGGCCCACATCCCACGCCCGTCCGCGACAAAGGTCAAGACCGGACAAGTCGGACACCTGGACCGCAGGGTGGAAACCCCTCGGAGCGGCGTCAGGCCGGTTCGACGGCCGTGGGCGTCCCGCGCGTGATCCGCACCAGCTCGTCGAACGTGGTCGGGAACACCGTGCGGGCGACACCCGCCGCCGCCCAGACCTCGTCGTACTGCGCGAGCGCGACGTCGACGAACGTCCGCACGGGCGCCGGGTGCCCGACGGGCGCGACGCCGCCGATCACCTGCCCCGTCGCGTCCTTGACGCGCTCCTTCGGTGCGCGCCCGAGCGTGCCGCCGAGGCGGGCGCCGAGCCAGTCGGTGTCGACGCGGTGCGCGCCGGACGTGAGCACCAGCACCGCCTCGTCGTCGAGCAGGAACACCAGGGAGTTCGCGATCTGCCCGACCTCGACGCCGAGAGCGTCGGCTGCGAGCTGGGCGGTCGTCACCGCGTCGTCGAGCCAACGCACGCGCGGCTCGACGCCGTGCTCCTGCAGCGCGGCCGTGACGAGCTCGACGGCGGGGTGGGTGGTGGGCGGCATGGCGCGATCGTAGGGCGCCCGAACCGCGGTCGCGGGCGCCCTGCGCGAGGATGTGCGCGTGCCGGACGACTCGCACGCCGCGCGACTCGCGTGGCGGCTCCGCGACTACGACGTGGCCGTGCGCTGGCAGACGGGCGCGCTGCTCCGCCGCGGCGCGCCCGGCGGGTGGGAGCGCCCGGAGCACCCGGTCGGTCCCGTGGTGGTGCTCGTCCCAGGCGTGTACGAGCGCTGGCTGTTCCTGCGGCCGGTCGCCGAGAGGCTGCACGCGCGTGGTGTGCGCGTCCACGTCGTCCCGGCGCTCGGTCGCAACGCCCGCCCGATCCCGGTCTCCGCGGCGTTGCTCGGTGCGTACCTCGTCTCGCGGGACCTGCACGACGTCGTGCTCGTGGCGCACAGCAAGGGCGGGCTCATCGGGAAGCTCGCGATGCTGCGGTACGACCCCGACGGCCGGATCGCGAGGATGGTCGCGGTGAACACGCCGTTCGACGGCTCGACGCTCGCGCGGTGGACGCTCAGCCCCGCGCTGCGGGCGTTCCGGCCCGCCCACCCCACCATTCGCGAGCTCGGTGCGGAGCTGGGAGTCAACGAGCGGATCGTCAACGTGCAGAGCCGATGGGACCCGCACGTGCCGGGCGGCAGCCGGCTGCCGGGGGCGGTCGACGTCGAGCTGGAGACGCCCGGGCACTTCCGGCCGCTCATGGACCCCCGGCTGGACGCCGTCCTCGCGGACGCGCTCGGCCTGCCGGCCAGCGGGTGACGGGTCAGCGTCGGGCGAGGTGGAGCACGCGCGTCAGCCCGGGCTCGTCCGGGTCGTCGACGATCGGGACGCCCGCGAGCCAGGACCGCACCACGTGCGCGAGCTCGCCGGGGTGGCTGAAGTTCATCGCGTGCGCGGCGCCCTCGACGAGCACGAACGACATCTGCCCGTCGGCCAGCCGCGCCAGCTCGGCGACCCGGCGCGGCTCGGGCATGAGCGGGTCGCGCGAGCCGATCACGGCCAGCGCGGGCACCTCGACCCCGAGGAACCGCTCGAGGGCAGGGAAGCGCGTCAGCTCGCTGAACAGCGAGAGCGCGTTGAGCGGCCCGAACCGCAGGTAGTCGGGCACCGCGCTGCGCGCCATGCGCGGGCTCTCGCGCAGGCCGTCACGGGCGAGCTGCGTGATGGCCCGCGCGAACGGCTGGTTGTGCACGCCGCCGGCGGGCGAGACGAGCACGAGCCGCTCGACGCGGTCCGGCGAGCTGTGCGCGAGCTCGAGCGCGACGGCGCAGCCCATCGAGTTGCCGAGCAGCACGACCTTCTCGTGCCCGAGCACGTCGAGCAGCTCCTCGAGCGCGCCGGCGAGCGCCGGGATGCCGAGCGTCTGCTCCCAGTCCTCGCTGCGGCCGTAGCCCGGCAGGTCGGGCACGAGGTTCTGCGCGGTGCCCACCAGTCGCTCCGCGGTCGGCATCAGCGAGCGCCCCGAGATCGCGAAGCCGTGGACGTGGACGATCGGCGTCGCGCCGTCGACGGCCGCGCTGGTCCGGACGAGCACACGGTGCCCGCGCAGCCGTACCCACCGATCGGTCCACGCGCCGGCTGCCATCGGGCGATCGTGGCAGAGCCGCGCCTCCGCGGCGAGGTCATGGCCGCAGGTCTCGCCCGCAGGGGGTGAACCGCGGCGGCCACGGCCTCGTGTGCCACCGAGGGGTACGCGTCTGCGGCCCCCGACCTCGAGGAGGCGCATGTCATGGTTGCCAGATCGACCTACATCGGAGCGTCCGCCGCTCTCGCGATGGCGCTGGGCGTGGCGGTCGCGGGTCCCGCGGCTGCGGCGGACAAGCCTCGGCCGCACACGTTCCAGCAGGTCAACCTCGTCTCGGACCAGCCGGGCGTCGCGGCGCTGGCCGACCCCGAGCTCGTCAACGCGTGGGGCATGTCGCGCGGACCGAACACGCCGGTCTGGGTCTCGGACAACGGTGCGGACGTCACGACGCTGTACCGCACCGACACGGCAGGTGCCCCCGTCACCAAGGTGCTGAGCGTCGCGATCCCCGGCGGCGCGCCCACGGGCCAGGTCTTCAACGACACGACCGCGTTCATGGTCCCCGGCACGGGCCAGGCGGCGCGGTTCATCTTCATCGGCGAGGACGGCGACCTGAGCGCGTGGAACGGCGGACCGTCCGCTGTCGCGGTGGGTCACACAGACGGCGCGGTCTACAAGGGGCTCGCGCTCGTGCACCCCGCGTCCGGCCCGATGCTGCTCGCGGCGAACTTCCACGACAACCGGATCGACGCCTTCGACGGGTCGTTCATGCCCGTCCCGACGCCCGGCATGTTCCACGACCCGTTCCTGCCCGCCGGGTACGCGCCGTTCAACGTCGCCGAGATCGACGGCCGCGTCGTCGTCACGTACGCGAAGCAGGACGCCGACCGCGAGGACGACGTCGCCGGTCCGGGCCACGGGTTCGTCGACGTGTTCTCCGAGCAGGGCGCGTTCCTGCACCGGTTCGCGACACGCGGCGTGCTCAACTCGCCGTGGGGCCTGACGATCGCCCCCGCGGCGTTCGGCCGGTTCGCCGGGGACCTCCTGATCGGCAACTTCGGCGACGGGCGCATCCACGCCTTCGACGCGCGCACCGGTCACCTCGAGGGGACCCTGCGGGGGACGAACGGCAAGCCGCTCGCGATCGACGGTCTGTGGGGCCTCACGGTGGGTGACGCCGTCGCCGGCGGCGCCGACTCCGTGTGGTTCAGCGCAGGTCCGAACGGCGAGCAGCACGGTCTGCTCGGCCTGCTGAAGGCCGCGCCGGAGAAGCACCACCACCATCACCACGGTCGGTGACGGTCCTCGCTGACGAAGGATGACGCGAGGTCCCGACCACGGCCCGACGACGGGTGTGGTCGGGACCTCGTCGTCAACCGCGCGCTCGTGCCTCGATCAGGTGGCGCGTCGAGTGCGCGACCAGCGGCTCACCCCTGCGCAGCTGCGCGTCCAGCTGGCGCAAGGTGCCGTCGTACCGGTCGACGGAGAAGTCGGGCACCCACCACACGCACTTGCGCAGCAGCCAGACGACGGCCCCCACGTCGTGCAGCTCCATGCGCAGCCGCGCCCGGCGAAGGTCGGTGACCACCAGACCGGCGCGCTCGGCGGCAGCCGCCTCGTCGCCCGGCTCGCGCGCGGCCGGGCCGTCGAGCGGGCCGACGAACCTCTCGATCAGCTCGAACGCCGATCTCGGCCCGACGTGCTGCGCGAGGTAGGTGCCGCCCGGTCGGAGCACGCGACGGATCTCGGGCCAGTCCGGTGCGACCGGGTGCCGTGAGGTGACGAGCTCGAACGACGCGTCGGGGAAGGGCAGCCGGGCACCCGCCAGGGTGTCCGCAACCTCCACGCCGCGCGGACCGAGGAGCGCGCGGGCGCGCCGCGCGTTGGGCTGCCACCCCTCGGTGACCACCATCCGGGCCGGCAGCAGCGGCGCCTCGGCCACGACCTCTCCGCCGCCGGTGTCGATGTCGAGCGCGGAGGCGACCTGCGCGAGCCGTGCGCCGAGCAGCCGCGCGTAGCCCCACGGCGGCCGCTCCTCCGAGGCGCGTCCCTCGAGCCAGCCGAAACCCCACCCGCTGACGTCGGCCGTCGCGGCCTCCGCCACGAGCTCCTCGAACGATCGCACCGTCGCACCCTCACATCACCACGGCTGCGCACACCAGCCGAGACGTTCCCGCCGAGGCGAGCTCGGTGACACTGACATCGTGCGCGGCGCGCGGGGCCGGCCGGTGCCATGCTCTGAGCCGGCTGGGCTCGGGCCGGACGTGAGCTGGGACGACTCCCGTCGGGCCGGCGCTCAGCTGTGTCGCCAGTACCCCACGTAGACGTTGCCGTTCCCGTTGAAGAAGCTCCCGAACCCGATCTTGAGCGCGCCGCCTGCGCCGTTCTGGTCGTAACGCTTGCCGTTGTACCAGATGGCGACGTGCCCGGCGGTGTTGATGCTGCCGTCGCGCAGCTTCGTCTGCGACCACACCAGGACATCCCCGTTCTGGAAGCTCTGGTCGGTGTGCCACACCCACCCGTGGCTCGCGAAGAAGTTCCCACCGGTGCGGCCGGCCTGGTAGTCCACGGCGTTCCCGATGGCGCCGGGAGGCGTTCCCCACACCGAGCCGAGGTAGTCCTTGATCAGCGCCACGCACTGCCCGGTGCCGACCTGAGTACCCGCCGGGTGCGCGGCGACGTACGCGTCGAGCTTCGACGCGCCAGCCCCGCCGCCCGCGGGGGTGCAGTCCGGCTCGCCAGGCACGAGACCGTTCGTGCCGGTGAGGAAGTCCGCGTCTGGCACCCAGTCCCCGCCGAGGAGCCGGTGCCACGTGTAGTCGTATGCCGAGGAGTACGCGCCCTTGACGCCTTGCCCGCTCGTGGTGCCGCACACGATGGGCACACGGGTGTTGGGCGGGTACACCTTGAACAACGTGCTGTTCAGCGTCGGCCCCGACTGGCTCTGCGTGCCGGGCGTGCTGCCGGATTTCGCGTTCGCTCCGACGGTGATCCACCGCACGACGGCCCTCGTCCAGATCGGTGTCGCGCCGCTGTAGAGCACCAGGTTGCCGTCGTCCTGGACGAGCAAGCTCACCCCTGCGCCGTACCCGTCGGTTCCTGACCCCCACCGGGCGGTACCGGCGGCGGAGTAGATCACCAGGTTGCCGTCGGACTGCATGACCACGTGATCGCCACCGGCGGAAGCCGCTGCGACCCAGACCACCCCGGTCGGCCCCGACAGGACGAGGTTCCCGTCGGCTTGCATCACGAGGCCGTACGCACCGTTCGCGGACCGCAGCCACTTGTCCGCGCCGAGCACCTCACCGTTGAGCAGCTGGTCGGGCGCGGTGACGGTGACCGAGGCGGACGTGACTGCCTTGGTGGCGTATCCGGCTCGAGCGCCCGTGACGCGCACAGCCAGTGCCGCGAACTCATCGGCGAAGGTCAACGCGTACGTCTTGGCGGTCGCGCCGGCGACTGCGACGCCGTTGCGCAGCCACTGGTACTTCGGGGTGACGGTCGGGTTCCACGTCCCGGGGTTGGCGGTCAGCGTCCCGTGCACGGTCGCGGTGCCGGAGACCGTGGGCTTCGACGCCGAGGCGAACGTCGCGAGCTTGACCGCAGCGGTGGCTTTGCTGGTCCTCGCGGCGCTTTTGTACCCCGCCTTCTTGCCGGTGACCTTCACCGTGATCTTCTTGCCCGCATCGGCCGGCGCGAGCTTGTAGGTGCTCTTCGTCGCCCCCGAGATGGCGACGCCGGACCGCTTCCACTGGTACGTGAGCTTGACCGGCGCGGGCTTCCACTTGCCGGCGTGCGCGGTCAGCGTCTTGCCGACCTGCACCGTGCCGGTCACGGTCGGCACTGGCCTGGCTGTGAGCGTCTTCGTAGATGCCGCGTCAGCCGGTGCCCCGACGACGAGCACCAGCGTCAAGACCGCCGCGAGAACCACAGCGACGCGCCGCAACATCACGCGAACAGCACGGGCAGAGACCATCACGCACCCCAACGTCACGTTGGCGGAGCGGAGCGCGCCGCACGGCGGGAGCGTAGCGACGGCAGCCGGTCGAAGTCCGACAAACCGCCTGAAGTTCGCCCGTCCGAGTGGCGGCCGGCGCGGTGCCGGCCAGACCGAAGGCGGGGGCGCTTGGCACCAGGTGGGCGACACCGCCGGGTGTCCCGAGCCGGAGCTGCGCGCTGCCGGCGCGGCGCGACGTCGCCCCGGCGCGGTGGCACCAGATCGTCGCGAGGTGGTCGAGCAGCTCGGGCCCGAGGCTCGAGCCAGCGGCTTGCCGACGAGGCGCGTCGACAGGGGCGTTCGCCTTGCATAGTCGTCGGTCAAACGTCGACCGCTACCATGAAGCGGAGATGGTGAAGGGCCCCTCACCGGGCGTTTCCGCAGGTGAGGGGCCCTCTTCTGCTCCCCCGACTGGACTCGAACCAGTAACCCTTCGATTAACAGTCGAATGCTCTGCCAATTGAGCTACGGGGGATCGCAACGGGGAGAAACTCTAGCAGCCGCCCAGGGGTGCCTTTGACGGCCTAGCGTCGCAGCCCGGCCGCCTCGCGCACCTCGCCCTCAGCAGCCTCGACGCGGGCGAGCGTCGCCGGGTCCGACAGGTCCACGCCCGCGTCGCCGACCACCTGCGTGAACAGGGCACCGTCCTCGTCGCGCCGCAGCGCGACCCGCAGGGGAGCCCGCCCACCGCCGAGCTCGACGGACACGGCGTGCACCACGGACGCCTGCACGCGCTCGCGGAACATCTGCGTGAACGCGACCGACGAGCGCTCGTCGCCGAGCACGAGAACGTCGCCCTCGCCCGACACCCAGCGCACCGTGAGCGCACGCGACTCCGGGTCGAGCGAGCCGCGGTCGACGTCGCACCACGCGTCACGGCGCACCGCGTCGTCGGTCAGGACGAAGAACGCGCGGCGGCTGACGACGGCTCGCCGCCCGTCGGCGAGCCGGACGGCGGCGAGCACCCGGTCGTCGCTCAGGTCGAGCCGCGCCCGGTCGGTGGCGGCCAGGTGGCGGGAGGTCACGGGCACCCGCTCACGGTACCCGCGGCTCCGGACGCCCCAGGCCAGGCGCCGCCGACCGGTGTCGTCGACGGCGCCTGGCCTCGGTGCGCGGGGTCCCGCGGGTACGCTGACCGCGCCCCGGGGCAGTAGCTCAGCCGGTCAGAGCAGCGGACTCATAATCCGTGGGTCGTGGGTTCAAGCCCCACCTGCCCCACCCGTCGGCGCGGTCACCCGCGCACCCCCGCGAGCTCGAGAACCTCGTCGGTCGCCGGCGCCGCGCGGCGCGACAGCGAGCCGGGCCACCAGACCCGCTCGCCGAGCAGCGCGATCGCCGCCGGCAGCAGCACGGTCCGGACCACGAGGGCGTCGACCAGCACGGCGGCCGCGAGACCGACGCCGAGCTGCTTCATCTCGGTCATGTGCAGCGCCGCGAAGATCGCGAACACCGACACCATGATCAGCGCGGCACTCGTCACCGTGCCCGCCGACCGCAGGACGCCGGCCCGGACCGCGTCGCGGGTCGAGAGGCCGGCCGCGGCCGCCTCGCGGATCCGGCTGACGACGAACACGTGGTAGTCCATCGACAGCCCGAACAGCACCGCGAACGTGAACAGCGGGATCCACGAGATGATCGCGCCGGTCGAGCGGAAGTCGAGCAGCCCCTCGGCCCACGTGTGCTGGAAGACGAGCACCAGCACGCCGAACGCGGCCCCGGCGGACAGCAGGTTCGCCACCGCCGTGACGACCGCGAGCCAGACCGACCGGAAGATGCTCGCCATCAGCACCATCGTCACGAGCACGACGAACGCGACGACCCACGGCAGGTGGTCGGCGAGGTGGCGCGACTCGTCGAGGTTCGTCGCGGTGTCGCCGCCGACGGACCACGTCGCACCGCCGACCGGGTCGAGGTACGTGGGCAGCAGCTGGTCGCGCAGCTCGTCGAGACCCTGGCGCGCCGAGGGCGAGTCGGGGTCGAACGGCGCGGCGAGCGCGAGCGCGTGCACCGTGCGGTCCGACGAGGCCCGCACCTCGGCTGCGCCCGTCGCCCCCTGCGCGAACAGCGGGTCCGTCGCGACGTGCCGCTCGAGCGCGGCGAGCGAGGTCTCGACGTCGGACGCGCGCGACGCGGGCGCCTCGACGACCACGACGTGCTGCGTCTGCTCGCCGGGGAACGCTGCAGCGAGGCGGTCCAGCGTGCGCACCTCGGCGATCGACCGGGGCAGCGTCTCGGCGGAGCCGGTCTGGAGCTTCAGCGCGAGAGCCGGCGCGGCGAGCGCGAGCAGTGCGACGACGGTGACGACGAGCGTGCGGCCGGGGCGGGCGAGCACGCCGCGCAGCACGGCCGACCAGAGGCGGGACTCGCGCCCGTCGGCACGCGCCGAGAGCCGCCAGACGATCGGCACGCGCGGGCGGTCGATGCGGGGGCCGAGCAGCACGAGGAACGCGGGCAGCACCGTCAGGGACCCGATGACGGCCACCGCGACGACGAAGATCGCGCCGGCAGCGAGGGACGAGAACACCGGCTGGTCCGCGACGAACAGCCCGAGCATCGACACGATCACGGCGACCCCGGACACGAGCACCGAGTGGCCGGACGTCTCGGCCGCGATCTCGACGGCCGACAGCGTGTCCCGGCCCGCCGCGCGCTCCTCGCGCGCTCGTCGGACGTAGAACAGGGAGTAGTCGACGCCGACGGCCATGCCGATGAGCAGGATCATGCTCGACGTCGTCCCGGAGTCGGGGATCAGGTGCGACGCGAGCTGGCTGAGGCCAGTCGCCGCCGCGACCGACGAGAGGGCGAGCAGCACGGGGACGCCGGCCGCGAGGAGCGCGCCGAACGCGACGAGCAGGATCGCGAGCGTCACGGGCAGGCTGATCGTCGCAGCGGCCGAGAGGTCGGACCCGACCTGCGCGTTGATGGCGTCGTCCAGCGAGGCGCCGCCGACCTGTTCGACGCGCAGCTGGGGGAACGCGCGCTGCGTGGCTGCCGTCGCGTCGAGCAGCGGCTGCACGCGGTCGCTCGCCGTGGCGGGGTCGCCCGCGAGCGTCGCCTGCACCAGCACGGCCGAGCCGTCGGGAGCGACGACCGCCCTGTCGATCTTCGTGATGCCCGACAGCGCCGCGAGCCGCTCGGTGACGTCCTTCGCCGCGGCGCGGGCGGCGGTGACGTCCAGTCTCTGGCCCTCGCGCGCCGTGACGAGCACGTCCTCGGTGCTCGCGTCCTCGAGGCCCGCGTCGTGCAGCGCGTGCGCGGCGTGCCCCGAGCCGCCGACACCCTGGTCCACGTCGGCCAGCGAGCGCATGCCGGCGAGCTGACCCGCGGCGAGGCTGGCGGCGACGAGGACGATCCAGAGGGTGATCGCGCGCCACGGGTGCTCCGCGCTCCAGCGTGCGACGCGCACGGTCGCGGGGCGCCGCTCGGCGCGCGTGGTCCGTATGGTGCCCGGCCGGTCGGTCATGAGGTCCTCCGTGGTCGGTCGGCCCGCTGACCGGGCCGTACACCAGGACGCTCCCGTGCCGGGCGGGCGGGGCGCACTGGGCCTGACCCCCCAACCCGTGGTCGAGGTAGCACTACCCCGGGATGGGGGAGAGCCGACCCGCCCGGCGCGCGAACGCGGGCGGACCTGCGCCGTCACCCGTCCGGCGGCATCACGCGCGCTCGGGGCAAGTGATCTGTGTCACAGGTCGAGACGACCCGTCGTCAAAGTGTTGGACGCGCGTCCAGGTAACGCCGCAGGTCAGGGAGTCTCGTCCCGTTCCGTCCGGTTGAAAATCACCCGTTTGCACCCGAAACGTGCGACGCGAGGTTCTTGCACAGATGTCCAGGTTCCGACATAGTTCAGGAGTCAGCGAAAACGGCAAACCCGCCGCAAGGTGGGGACGCAAAGCCACGGGGCCCACAGGGTCAGCCGAGCTACCGAACGACAGGAGAAGGATCATGGCGCTCGACGCCCCCCAGGCCCCGCTCTCGCAGGGCGCTCTGCTCACCCCCGGCGAGGTCGCCGTCCTCTTCCGCGTCGACCCGAAGACGGTCACGCGCTGGGCGCAGGCCGGCAAGCTCTCGGCCGTGCGGACCCTCGGTGGTCACCGCCGGTTCCACGAGTCCGAGGTCCGCGCTCTGCTCACGGGCATCCCGCAGCAGCGCACGGGCGAGTGACCTCCGCCTGACGACTCCACGAGGCCCGGTCCGCAGCGATGCGAACCGGGCCTCGCGTCATGTCCGACAGCTCCGGCGCGCCGCGCACGCACCCGGCCGCGACCGCCGGCCCGCTCAGCGCACCGTGGCCAGCACCGCCTCCCGCACGTCGGCGAGCGAGCGCTCCGGCTGGAACACGAGCCAGTCGAGCCCCGCGACGAGTGTCGCGCCGAACAGACCGGCCGCGGTCAGGCTCGCGTCGCGCTCCGGCCACGCGCTCGCCACGACGGCGGCGAACGTGCCCATCGCGTCCTCGCGCAGCTGCCGGATCGAGTCCTGCCACGTGCGGCCCGTCCGGAACGCCTCGGCGACCGCGAGCCGTGCGAAGTCGGGGTGCGCCTGCACCTGCGCGAGCAGCTCGCCGACCAGCGCCTCGATCGCGGCGCGCCCCTCGAGGCCCGCGGCGGCTGCGCGCAGCGCGGCGGTGAGCCGTCCGACGCCCTCGGCGATGATCGCCTCGAACAGCGCCTCCTTGCTGCCGAAGTTGTAGAACACGCTGCCCTTGGCGACGCCCGCGGCGGCGGCGATGTCGTCGACGGAGGTCGCCGCGACGCCGCGGTCCGCGACGAGAGCGAGGGCCGCGTCGACGATGTGCTGGCGCGTGCTGCTGGCCATGGTCGTCCTCAGATCGACAGCGACGGGTGGAGGCGGCCGATGGTCCACGTCCGCATCCGCGCAGCCTTCCACGACGTGACCGCGAGCGAGGCCACGAGCATGACGACGAGCACGGCGGCGCCCGTCCAGAGCCGCGCGTCGGCGGTGCCGGTGATCAGGTCGCGCAGCCCCTGGACCGCGTACGTCATGGGCAGGTACGGGTGCAGCGCACGGAAGAAGGCCGGCGTCGTCTCGACCGGGTAGGTGCCGCTCGCGGAGGTGAGCTGCAGCATCAGCAGTGCGATCGTCGCGACCTTGCCCGCCGCCGAGCCGAGCACGGCGATGAGCATCTGCTGCACCGCCAGGAACGTCGCGGCGACCAGCACGAGGAACGCCACCGTGCCCACGGGGTTCGCGACGTGCAGGCCGAGCGCGAGCACGACGACCCCGAGCAGCAGCGCGACCTGCCCGACGCCGATCGCCGCCGCGGGCAGGTAGCCGGCGAGCGCCGCGCGCCAGCCGGCCGCCGGGGTGGCGAGCGCCCGGCTCGGCAGCGGCCGCAGCAGCAGCCACGTGATGATGCCCCCGACGAACAGCGCGAGCGGCAGGAACAGCGGCGCGAACCCCTCGCCGAGGCCGTGGGCGCGCGCGAGCGACGTCGAGTCGAGCGTGACGGGGTCGGAGATGGCGGCTGCCCGCGCCGAGCGCTGCGCGGCGGTGTCGTCCGGCAGCTGCGCCGCGCCGTCGTGCAGCGCGTCGGCGAGCGTCGTGCCCCCCGCGCTGAGGTGGTCCGCGCCCGACGCCGCCTGGTCCGCGCCGGTCGCGAGCGACGCGGTGCCCGTCGCGAGTGCCCGCGCGCCGGTGTGCAGCCCGTGGACACCAGAGGCGAGCTCGCCGGCGCCGTCCGCGAGGCGCGACGCGCCGTCCGACGCGGTCGACGCGCCCGACGCGAGGGTCCGCGTCGACGTCGCGAGCCTCCCCGTCCCGCGCTCGAGCGCCGCCGCGCCGTCCGACGCGGCCGAGGCGCCCGCGTCGAGCTCCCCGAGTCGTTCCCGGGCGCCGGCGAGCGCCGCCGTGTCGGGCAGCTCGGCCGTCACCTTCTGCAGGCCGCCGAGCAGCGCCGTCGCTTGGGCGTCGCCCGTGGCGGCGCGCGCGGCCAGGTACCGACCGACGTCCCCGAGGCCCGCGGTCAGGTCCTGCTGCGCGACGGACCAGTCGTCGGCCAGCGCGTCGACCTCTCCGACGGTCTCGTGGACGCCGGCGGCGACCTGGGCGGTCCCGTCCGCGAGGCGGCCTGCGGCCGCCTGCACGTCGCCGGCACCGCCGGCCACGGCGGACGCGCCGTCCGCGAGCTGCGCGGTCCCGGTGGAGAGGTCGTCGGCCTTCGCCGCGAGCGTGGCCGCGCCGTCGTCCGCCTTCGCCGCGCCGGCCGCGATCGTCGCTGCGCCGTCGTGCGCCGCGGCGGCGCCGGACGCGACCTGGCGCAGGCCGTCTCCGAGCGTGTCCGCCGCGTCCGCGAGCCGCACCGCGCCGTCGCTCGCGTCCGCCATGCCGTCGCGTGCCTTGCCGAGACCCACGAGGACCCGGTCCACCGCCTGCTCGCCGGCCGTCACCGCGACCGCGTCGCGCACCTCTTGCATGGCGCTGCGACCCAGCGTCGTGGCGAGGTAGGAGTTGGCGTCGTCGTAGGTGACCTCGAGCCGCGCCGAGCGCGGGGCGTCCCCGCCGGCGGACGCGAGCGCGGACGAGAAGTCCGCGGGGACCGTCACCGCGAAGTAGTAGTCGCCGGCGCGGACGCCGTCGCTCGCACGCGCCGCCGGGACCTCGGCCCAGTCGAGGTCGCCGGACGCGACGAGCCGCTCGACGACGTCGTGACCCGCGTGCAGCGGCTCGCCCTGGACGGTCGCGCCGCGGTCGAGGTCGACGAGGGCGACCGGCAGCCGGTCGAGGTGCTGCGTGGGGTTCCAGAACGCCCACAGGTACAGCGCGCCGTAGAGGAGCGGGATGCCGAGCATCACGACGACGGCGAGCTTGGGCAGCGTGCCGCGGCGGAAGCGACGGAGCTCGGTGCCGGAGGTCAGGGAGAGCATGGCGGTCCTTCAGGAAGCGGGGGCGACGGCGACGACCCGGACGACGGGCGTCGCGTCGCGGGCCGTGTCGAACGACGAGGTCGCGGCGACCACGGTCGTGCCGGTCTCGGCGAGGTGGGAGAGGTGGCGCCACACGACCGCGCGCCGTGCGGGGTCCTGCACGCGGTCGACGTCGTCGACGACGAGCAGGCGGGGGCGCTGCGCCATCGCGAGCGCGATCCGGAGCAGCAGCGCGTCGACCTCGTCGAGGTGCCAGACGACGGTCGAGGCGGCGGGCACCGCACGCGTCCCGAAGACGGGCGCGAGCACCCCGTCCACGGTGGCCTGGTCGGCACGCGGCACGCGGCGGTACCAGGGCGAGAGCCAACCGATCCGCTCACGGACGTGCGCGGCGACGGTCACCGAGTCGTCGAGGTCGTCGATCCCGCTGAACCCCGCGACCGCGACGCGACGCTGGACCTCGCGGCGCGCGTGGGGGAGCGGCCGGCCGAGGACCGTCAGCGACGAGCCGCGGTCGGGCACCATGCGGCCCGCGAGCGTGAGCAGGAGGCTCGTCCGGCCGGCGCCCTGCGGGCCGTGCAGGACGGTCAGCGTGCCGGCCGGCACGTCGAGGTCGACCGGCCCGTAGACGGTGCCGCGCTCGCCGTGCAGCGCGAGGCGGCGCGCGACCACGACCGGCGCCGGGCGTTCGAGTGGCTCGTCGGTGGGGGCCGCAGGCTGCGGCGTGTGGTCGACGTCCGAGTGGGCGGGGCGTTCCGTGAGGGTCACAGCATCTCCAAACTGACCAGTCAGTACAAATACTAGACCCGCCTCGTCGGCGCGCAGGCGCGTGCCGGCGTCTGTTCGCTCACACGTCCTCGCCGACCGCGCCCGCCCGCCCTGGATCGCCACGGACCCCGTGGCGCGCATGGGAGGATCGAGCCATGGCGATGCGAGAGATCCGGACCGTCGGAGACCCCGTCCTGCGCACCCCGTGCGACCCGATCACCACCGTCGACGACCGCGTGCGGTCGCTCGTCGAGGACCTGCTCGAGACGGTCGACCACGACGGCCGCGCGGGGCTCGCGGCGAACCAGATCGGCGTGAGCCTGCGCGCGTTCTCGTGGAACATCGACGACGAGATCGGCTACGTGCTCAACCCCGTGATCGTCGAGCTTTCGCAGGACGAGTACCAGGACGGCGACGAGGGCTGCCTCTCGGTCCCGGGCCTCTGGTACCCGACGACACGTGCCTGGTACGCCCGCGTGGTCGGCACGGACCTCGACGGCAAGGAGGTCGTCGTCGAGGGCACCGAGCTCATGGCGCGGTGCCTGCAGCACGAGGTCGACCACCTCGACGGGATGCTCTACCTCGACCGCCTCGAGCGGTCGGTGCGCAAGAAGGCGATGCGCGCGGTGCGCGAGCAGCTCTAGTCCCGCCCGGCGCCGCCTGGCTCGCGCGATCCGATGTCGATCGGCGCGGACGCTTGGCGGCGTCCGCGCACGTCAGGCACACTTGTGCCAGCACGCCGCGAGCCCATGCAACGCTCCCGGGGCGCGACGAGGTCGTTGGGGAAGACGAACCTCGAGCCGCTCAGGAGGACGACATGGCAGGTGCGATCACCCGCGGTGTACTTTTCGTGCACTCTGCGCCCCGCGCGCTGTGCCCCCACGTCGAGTGGGCGGCGGGCAACGCGCTGGGGACGCGCGTGAGCCTCGACTGGACCGAGCAGCCTGCCGGCCCGGCCTTCTTCCGCGCCGAGCACTCCTGGCAGGGCGTCCCCGGCACCGGTGCGCGGCTCGCGTCGGCGCTCCGCGGCTGGGCTCACCTGCGCTACGAGGTCACCGAGGAGGCGAGCCACGGCGTCGACGGCTCGCGCTGGAGCCACACGCCCGAGCTCGGGATCTTCCACGCCCAGACGGACGTCCACGGCAACGTCGTGGTCCCGGAGGACCGCATCCGCGCTGCGCTCGAGCAGGCCGACGACCCGGCCCGGCTGCGCGCCGAGCTCGACCTCGCGCTCGGCCAGGCGTGGGACGACGAGCTCGAGCCGTTCCGCTACGCGGGCGCGGGCGCCCCCGTCCGGTGGCTGCACCGCGTCGGCTGACGCCATCGGCCCGGGGACCGCGCGTCGGCCCGCGCTGTCGTCGGCACGGCGATCGCGCGTCGGCACGACGCGAACCCACGCTCGCGTTGCGCGATCGCGGTGCCTCGGTCCGCTGACGCGGCAGCGCGCGCCGGGCCGGGCACGAGAAGGGCCGCCCCCGGAGGGGCGGCCCTTCTCGTGCGTCAGGTCAGGCGGAAGGCGTCAGGCGGACGTCACCACGAGGGCGACGTTGTGCCCGCCGAAGCCGAACGAGTTGTTCACCGCGGCGATGTCGCCGTCGGGCAGGGCACGCGGCTTGTCGCGGACCAGGTCGAGCACGAGCTCGGGGTCCGGGTTGTCGACGTTGATGGTCGGCGGCGCCTGGTGCTCGTTCACGGCGAGCACGGTGAAGATCGTCTCGAGCGCGCCGGCTCCGCCGAGCAGGTGGCCCGTCATCGACTTCGTGGCCGAGAGCGCCACGTGGTCCGCGTCGTCGCCGAGCAGGCCGCGGATCGAGCGCGCCTCGATGAGGTCGCCGACCACGGTCGACGTGGCGTGCGCGTTGACGTGCACGACGTCGCGCGGCGCGACGCCGGACTCCGCCAGCGCAGCGCGCATCGCACGGATCTGGCCGTCCCCGCTCGGCTCGGGGGACGTGATGTGGTACCCGTCCGCGGAGAGGCCGACGCCCGAGATCTTGGCGTAGACGCGAGCGCCGCGGGCGGCCGCGTGCTCGGCGCTCTCGAGCACCACGACGCCCGCTCCCTCGCCGAGCACGAAGCCGTCGCGGTCGACGTCGTACGGACGCGACGCGCCCGCGGGGTCGTCGTTCCGCAACGAGAGCGTGCGGGAGGCCGCGAACGCGGCGATCGGCATCGGGTGGATCGCAGCCTCGGTGCCGCCCGCGATCACGATGTCGGCACGGCCCGAGCGGATCATGTCGGCCGCGTAGCCGATCGCCTCGGCACCGGATGCGCAGGCGGAGACGAGCGCGTGGGCGCCGGCGCGGGCGCTGAACTCGAGCGACACGTACGCGGTCGGGGAGTTCGGCATGAGCATGGGCACCGTCATGGGCAGGACGCGGCGGGCACCCTTCGTCGTCATGGTGTCCCACGCGTCGAGGATCGTCTGGATGCCGCCGATGCCCGACGACACGACGGCGCCGAGGCGGTCGTGGTCGACCTCGGGCGAGCCGGCGTCGGCCCAGGCCTCGCGCGCCGCGATCACCGCGTACTGCGCGGAGACGTCCATGCGCTTGAGCTCGGGAGTCGTGAGGACCTCGGACGGGGCGACCTTGATGGTCGCCGCGAAAGTCAGGGGCAGGCCGAACTTCTCGACCCACTCGGGGTTGAAGAGGCGGGCACCGGACTCGCCCGCGAGGGCGGCGTCCCACGTGCTGCGCACGTCGCCGCCGAGGGGCGTGGTCGCGCCCAGTCCGGTGACGACGACGTCGGTCAGGTGGCTCATCGGTGCTCCAGGTCGGCGGTCGGGTGCGGGTGCCCGCCCGGGCGCGTGTCGTGCGACGGCGCCCGGGCGGCCAGCGGAGCCGGTCGGCTCAGGACTGCGCGCTCGCGATGAAGGAGACGGCGTCGCCGACGGTCGTGAGGTTCTTGACCTCGTCGTCGGGGATCCGCACGTCGAACTTCTCCTCGGCGAGCGTCACGATCGTCATCATCGACAGCGAGTCGATGTCGAGGTCGTCGGTGAAGGACTTCTCGGGCAGGACGGAGTCGGTCGGGAGGCCGGTCTCCTCGCTGACGATCTCGGCCAGGCCGGCCAGGATCTCCTGCTCGCTGTGCGCCATCGGGTTCTCCTTGGTGGGTGATGAACGGGTCGGTCGAACGGTACAGGGGTGATGCTTCGGGCCCGGGTCGGCCAGGTCGCTACGGCAGGACGACGACCTGCGCCGCGTAGACGAGGCCCGCGCCGAAGCCGATCTGCAGCGCGAGCGCACCGCTGGCGACCTGCCCCTCGCGGAGCAGGCGCTCGGTGGCGAGCGGGATCGAGGCCGCGGACGTGTTGCCGGTGTCGGCGATGTCGCGGCCGATCACGACGGACTCGGGCAGGCCGAGCGTCTTCACCATCTGGTCGATGATGCGCATGTTCGCCTGGTGGGGGACGAACGCGTCGATGTCGTCGGCCGTCACGCCCGCGGCGTCCAGCGCCTTCTGCGCGACCGGGGCCATCTGCCAGACCGCCCACTTGTAGACCGCGGGGCCCTCCTGGCGCAGGGTCGGCCAGCCGAGCTCCGCGTTCTCGCGCCACTGCAGCCACGAGTGCGTCTGGCGCACCTTGTCGGCCGCCGCGCCGTCGGAGCCCCAGACCGTCGGGCCGATGCCCGGCGTGTCCGACGGGCCGACGATCACCGCGCCCGCGCCGTCGCCGAGCAGGAACGAGATCGACCGGTCGGTCGGGTCGATGAAGTCGCTCATCTTCTCGGCACCGATGACCAGCACGTGGCGTGCGGTGCCGGCACGGACGAGCGCGTCGGCCTGGCCGATGCCGTAGCAGTAGCCGGCGCACGCGGCCGAGATGTCGTACGCCGCCGCGGGCGTCGCGCCGATGCGGTCGGCCACGATCGCCGCGCCCGCGGGCGTCTGGTGGAAGTAGGTGACGGTCGACAGGATCACCGCGTCGATGTCCGCGCCGCTGAGGCCGGCGTGCGCGAGCGCGGCGTTCGCCGCCTCGACCGCGAGGTCGATGACGTCCCGGTCGGCGCCGGCGCGGCGACGCGTCACGATGCCCGTGCGCTGGCGGATCCACTCGTCGGACGAGTCGATCGGGCCCGCGATGTCGTCGTTCGTCACGACGTTCTCTCCGCGGACGCCGCCGATACCGAGGATCCGCGTGTGCGCCGGTCCGGTCGCCTGCGTCAGGGTGGGGCGGGTCACGACAGGTCCTCCTGGGGGCTCGGGGTGCCGGTGCCGGCGTGGCGGCGCACGAGGTCGCGCGCGGCGTCGAGGTCGGCGGGCGACTTCAGCGCCACGGTCTCGACACCGGGCAGCGTACGCCGCGCCAGTCCGGTCAGGACGCCCCCGGGCGCCAGCTCGAGCAGGCCCGTGACGCCGAGCGCGACGAGCCGTTCCTGGCACAGGTCCCACCGCACGGGGTTGGCGACCTGCGCGACGATCAGCTCGAGGCCGCGCGCGCCGGACGCCACGACGGAGCCGTCGGAGTTCGTCAGCAGCGGGGTCAGCGGCTCGCCCGGCGTGATGCCCTCCGCGGCGCCGCGCAGCTCGTCGACGGCGGGCGCCATGTGCCGCGTGTGGAACGCCCCCGCGACCTGCAGCGGCACGACGCGGGCGCGGGCCGGGGGCTCCGCGGCGAAGGCCGCGAGGTCCTCGAGGGTGCCGGCGGCGACCACCTGGCCGCCGCCGTTGACGTTGGCTCCCACCAGGTCGTGCGTCGCGAGGGCCGCCGCCACCTCGTCGGGGTCGCCGCCGAGCACGGCGCTCATGCCGGTCGGCGTCGCGGCCGCCGCGCGCGCCATCGCGGCGCCGCGCAGCGCGACGAGACGCAGCGCCTCGTCCTCGGTCAGCACGCCGGCGATCGCGGCCGCCGCGAGCTCGCCGACCGAGTGGCCGGCGGTCGCGCCGGCGACCCGGGCGGTGGCCGGCGCGAGCGCCGCGTCGGCATCGAGCTCGAGGACGGCACGCAGCGTCGCGAGCGCGGACGCGACGAGGAGCGGCTGCGCCACGGCGGTGTCGCGGATGGTGTCGGCGTCCGACGTCGTGCCGTGCGCCACGAGGTCGAGCCCCGTGGTCTGCGCCGCGCGGGTCAGCGAGGTGGCGACGGAGGGCAGCTCGAGCCAGGGGGCGAGCATGCTGGGGGACTGGGCACCCTGACCGGGGCAGACGACGACGAGCACCCGACCAGCCTGCCGGGTGCCTCGAGCCGGACCGGGTCACGGCGAGCACGAAGCTTGCGGAGCGACCTTGTGGGGCTCCTACAACTCAGGCGTGGGCCGCGTCGTCCGGGTGACGCACCGCCTCGAGCCGGCCGAGCGCAAGCGCGGTCTGCAGGACGTACGACTCCCGGGCGTCCAGCGGGTCCCACCCCGTGACGTCCGAGACGCGGCGCAGGCGGTACCGGACGGTGTTCGGGTGGACGTACAGCGACCGGGCCGCGGCCTCGAGCGAGCGGCCGGTGCCGAGATAGGCGGACAGGGTCTCGAGCAGGGAGCCCTGGCTCGCCGCGAGCGGCGCGTAGGCCTGGGCGATGAGGGCGCGGCGCGCGGTCTGGTCGCCGACCAGCACGCGTTCGGGCAGCAGCTCGTCGGCCTGGACCGGGCGCGGCGCGTGCTCCCACGCGGGCGCCGCCTGCAGGCCGGCCAGTGCCGCCCGCGCGGACCGCGCCGCGTCCGCGAGGTCGGTCACGACGGGCCCGAGCACCACCGGGCCCGGCCCGAACCGGGGGAGCAGCGACGCCGCCGCGGCGCGGAGGTCGCCCTCGCCACCCAGGAACAGCACGAGCCGCTCGCCCTGGATCCCGACCAGCGCGTCGTCGGCGGCGCGCCGCGTGGCCCGCCGCAGGTCGGCGGCGCGCACCTCGTCGAGCGGCGACGCCGTCGTCCCGACCATGACGAGCGTCGACCCGCGCCCGCTCCAGCCGAGCGCCGCGATGCGCGAGCGCATCGAGTCGTCCGCGTCGCCCCGGACCAGCGCGTCCACGACCAGCGCCTCGAGCCGGGCGTCCCACGCGCCGCGCACCTCGGCGGCCCGCGCGTAGACCTCGGCGGCGGAGAACGCGACCTCGCGCGAGTACCGCAGCACTGCCTCGCGCAGCTCGCGCTCGTCGCCCGGTGCCGCGAGCCGGTCGCTGTGCGTCTCGACCACGTCGACGACGATGCGCACGAGCTGCAGCGTGTGCTGCAGCGAGATGGAGCGCGTCAGCTCGGGCGGCGCACCGGCGAAGATCTCGCCCACGCCGTGCGGCGGTCGCGACGGGTCGGCGAACCACGTGACGAACGCCGTGATGCCGGCCTGGGCGACGAGGCCGACCCAGGAGCGGTCCTCCGCGGGGAGCGCGCGGTACCAGTCGAGGTCCTC
Source organism: Cellulomonas alba (assembly GCF_030362835.1). Taxonomy (GTDB): domain Bacteria; phylum Actinomycetota; class Actinomycetes; order Actinomycetales; family Cellulomonadaceae; genus Cellulomonas; species Cellulomonas alba. Next base: position 466,781 of record NZ_JAUCGQ010000001.1, on the reverse strand, counting down.
GTCGAGGCGCCGCATCGCAGCGGCGGCGAGAAGTCCCGCTCCGTCGCGGACGCGCCGCTGCGTCTCCGGCGTCGCGTGGCCGTCGAGCGCGAGCGCACGCGGCTCCGGTCGCCGCCGACGGGCCGGCGTCGAACCCGCGTCGGGCGTGGGCTCCGGGGTCGGCCGGGCCGGGTTCGCGGCAGAGCGGGGCGAGCTCGACATGGGCCGAGCATAGGGGCGTTGTTGTGGGAAGTCGACAAACGGGCCGGTGCTCCGCCGCGGGTCGTCGGACCGCGACGCCGGGTGCTCGCGGCCCGTTCCGGCTAGGGTCACGACATGGCACTCCTGCCTCGGCTGCGTCAGCTCATGCGACGCCCGTCGTCCGCATCGCGGGTCGGCGCGCGCCGCCCGACGACTGCTGCGCGCCGTGGCGACACGCTCCACGAGGACGCCCTGCGCTCGATGCTGAGCGACGACCCGAACAACGAGCGGGCCTTCCGTGCGCTGGCCGAGATCGTCCGTCGGCGCGCCGCCGAGATCGGCCCGGACGGCGACCCGCTGACCGCGCCAGGCGAGGACCGCGAGCGTGCCGCGGACCTTGCGGTGTGGTCGCTGGGCGAGGAGCTCGCCGGCAACCCCCGGGCCTGGTACCCGCTCATCGAGGTCGCGCGGCTCTCGGTCCGGGACGACCGGGAGGGCACGCTGCGTCGCCTGACGACGGCCGCGGAGCGCGACTCGTCGGGCCGCGCGCTGGCGGAGGGGCTCGCGCTGCTGCGGCAGGCGGGCGACCCGGTCGCGGCGCTCGGGCTCGGCGTCGGTCACTGGCACCCGCGCGAGCACGACCCGACGATCGCCCGCGAGCTGGTGCACGCCGCGATCGAGGCGGGTCGGCCGCTCGACGCGAAGCAGTTCATCGGCTCGCTCGACCTCTACCCCGACCAGGGGGCGGTCGCAGGTCTGCGTACCGAGCTCCAGCAGGCGCTCGCGCAGGCCGAGCAGCGCATCCCCGGCACCTGACGACTGCCGGCGTGGTGTGCGCGGACCGACGGCACGCGCACACCCGGACGAACGACGAGGGCCGGGCCCCGCGGACGCCTCCGCAGGACCCGGCCCTCGTCGTCCAGGCCGTGCGGCCCGTCAGGACTCGCCGCCCGCGTTGCCGGAGGTGCCCGCCGTCACGTCGTGCAGGCGGTACCGCTCGATCGCCTGCGCCGGCGCCTCGGCGGCCACGGCACCGTCGCGTGCGAGCTCCGAGAGCACGCGCACCACGACGGACGGGCCGTCGATCTTGAAGTGGCGACGTGCGGCCGCACGGGTGTCGGAGAAGCCGAACCCGTCGGCGCCGAGCGTCGCGTACCGTCCGGGCACCCAGGCCCGGATCTGGTCCTGCACCAGGTGGTCGTAGTCGCTCGTCGCGACGAACGGCCCCTCGGCACCCGCGAGCTTGGTCGTCAGGTACGCCTCGCGACGCTCCTCGCCCGGGTGCAGGTAGTTGCGCTCGTCCGCGGCGAGGCCGTCGCGCCGCAGCTCCGACCAGCTCGTCACCGACCACACCGCGGCGCGGACGCCCCAGTCCTCGGCGAGCAGCTTCTGCGCCTCGAGCGCCCAGGGCACGCCGACACCCGACGCGAGGATCTGGGCGCGCGGCCCGTCGCCCTCGGCCGGCGAGAGGAGGTGGATGCCCTTGAGGATGCCCTCGACGTCGACCCCCTCGGGCTCGGCCGGCTGGACCATCGGCTCGTTGTAGACGGTGAGGTAGTAGACGACGTCGCGGTCGCGGCCGCCGTTGTCCTGGCCGTACATGCGCTCGATGCCGTCGCGCACGATGTGGCGCAGCTCGTAGCCGTATGCCGCGTCGTAGTGCACGACGTGCGGCATCGCGCCCGCGATGAGCGGCGAGTGGCCGTCGGCGTGCTGCAGGCCCTCGCCGGTCAGCGTCGTCCGACCAGCCGTGGCGCCGATCAGGAAGCCACGGGCCATCTGGTCGCCGGCCGCCCAGAACTGGTCGCCCGTCCGCTGGAACCCGAACATCGAGTAGTAGAAGTAGAACGGGATCAGCGGCTCGCCGTGCGTCGCGTACGACGTGCCGACCGCCTGGAACGCCGAGGCCGAGCCGGCCTCGTTGATCCCGGTGTGCATGATCTGGCCGGACTCCGACTCCTTGTAGGAGAGCATGAGGTTCCGGTCCACGGCGAGGTAGTGCTGGCCGACCGTGTTGAAGATCTTGGCGCTCGGGAAGATCGAGTCCAGGCCGAACGTGCGGGCCTCGTCCGGGATGATCGGCACCAGTCGGTGTCCGATCTCCTTGTCCTTCAGCAGGTCCTTGAACAGGCGCACGAGCGCCATGGTCGAGGCGACCTCCTGGTGGCCGGAACCCTTCGCCAGGCCCTCGTACGCCTTCGGCTCCGGGAGCGTCAGCGGCTTGTACGTCGACCGGCGCTCGGGCACGAACCCGCCGAGCTGGCGGCGGCGCTCGAGCATGTACTGGATCGCCTCGTCGTCCATGCCGGGGTGGTAGTACGGCGGCAGGTACGGGTTCTCCTCGAGCTGCGCGTCCGTGAAGGGGATCTTCAGCGTGTCGCGCAGGATCTTGAGGTCGTCGCCCTTGAGCTTCTTCATCTGGTGCGTCGCGTTGCGCCCGGCGAAGCCCGAGCCCAGGCCGTAGCCCTTGATCGTGTGCGCGAGGATGACCGTCGGCTGGCCGGTGTGCTCGCGGGCCGACTTGTAGGCCGCGTAGATCTTCCGGTAGTCGTGGCCGCCGCGCTTGAGCGCCCAGATCTCGTCGTCCGTCATGTTCTCGACGAGCGCCTTCGTGCGCGGGTCGCGCCCGAAGAAGTGCTCGCGGATGAACGCGCCGTCCTCGGCCCGGTACGTCTGGTAGTCGCCGTCCGGCGTGACGTTCATCAGGTTGACGAGCGCCCGGTCCTTGTCGGCGTTGAGCAGGACGTCCCACTCGCGGCCCCAGATCACCTTGATGACGTTCCAGCCGGCGCCTCGGAACTCGGCCTCGAGCTCCTGGATGATCTTGCCGTTGCCGCGGACCGGGCCGTCGAGGCGCTGCAGGTTGCAGTTGACGACGAACGTCAGGTTGTCGAGGTTCTGCTGCGCCGCGAGGTGGATCAGGCCGCGGCTCTCGGGCTCGTCCATCTCGCCGTCGCCGAGGAACGCCCAGACGTCCTGCTGGCTCGTGTCCTTGATGCCGCGGTTGTGCAGGTACTTGTTCGTCCACGCCTGGTAGATCGCGCCGGACGGGCCGAGGCCCATCGAGACGGTCGGGAACTCCCACAGGCTGGGCGCGAGACGCGGGTGCGGGTACGACGGCAGGCCGCCGCCCGGGTGCGACAGCTCCTGGCGGAACCCGTCGAGCTGGTGCTCGCTCAGCCGGCCCTCGAGGTACGCGCGGGCGTAGACGCCGGGGGAGGCGTGGCCCTGGAAGTAGACCTGGTCGCCGCCGCCCGCGTGGTCCTTGCCGCGGAAGAAGTGGTTGAGGCCGACCTCGTACAGCGTCGCGACCGACGCGTACGAGGAGATGTGGCCGCCGACGCCGATGCCGGGCCGCTGCGCGCGCGTCACCATGACGGCCGCGTTCCAGCGGTTCCACGAGCGGTAACGGCGCTCGATGTTCTCGTCGCCGGGGAAGTACGGCTCGTCGTGCACCGCGATGGTGTTGACGTACGGCGTGTTCATCGACACCGGGATCGCGACGTTCCGCTGGCGCGCGTGGCGCAGCAGGCTCAGCAGCACGTACCGCGCGCGGGGGCCGCCCTTGTCGTCGATGAGCCCGTCGAGCGACTCGAGCCACTCGCCGGTCTCGTTCGGGTCGATGTCGGGTACCTGGCTGAGCAGGCCGCCGATGAGCGGTCCCGTCTCGTCGATCGAAGCCACCAGTGCTCCTTGCTCTCGTCCGCGCGCGGATGCCGGTGAGGCGTCGTTGCGCTTCTCGGCCGCTCCCTGCGCGGCGCGTGCGTCTGCGCTCCGGCGGGTGGCGGGTAACGCCCCATTCTCGGTCCGACCGGCCCCGAAAGTCACACGAAGCGGCCGCCTGGTTCCTGTGACGTCCGTTGCACCGTGCAGCGCTCTTGCCAGGGCCGAGGCGCATGCGGTGGGCTACCGTGTGCCGCATCGGCAGGCGCCCGGACGTGGGCGAGAGCACGACGAGAGGATCGGTCGGGACGTGTCATCCACCACGGACGACGCCGCGCAGGCGGCCGCGCGTCTGGGTTTCACCGCAGGGCAGGTGGTCCAGGAGCTCGGCTACGACGACGACGTGGACGAGGAGCTCCGTACCGGGCTCGAGGCCGTCACCGGCAACGACCTGGTCGACGAGGACTACGACGACGTGACGGACGGCGCCATCATCTGGTTCCGCGAGGACGACGGCGACCTGACCGACGCGCTCGTCGACGCGATGACGGTGCTGGACGACAGCGGCCCGATCTGGGTGCTCACTCCGAAGGCCGGCCGGCCGGGCCACGTGTCGCACAGCGACATCGAGGAGGCCGCGACGACCTCGGGCCTGCACGCGATGAGCACGATGTCGATCGCGCCGGACTGGTCCGCGACGCGGCTCGGGACGCGCGGACGCGGCAAGTGAGCCCCGTCGCGGGCGACGTCGCCCCCGACTTCACGCTCCCCGACACGCACGGCACACCCGTGGCGCTCTCCGCGCTGCGCGGCGCCCCCGTGTGCGTGGTGTTCGTGCCGTTCGCGTTCTCGGGCACGTGCACGGGCGAGCTGTGCGAGCTGCGGGACAACCTTGCGGCGTTCGACACGGCGGGCGTCCGCCTGCTCGTCGTCTCGTGCGACCCGATGTTCTCCCTGCGTGCGTGGGCCGAGGCAGAGGGCTACCAGTTCGACCTGCTCTCGGACTTCTGGCCGCACGGTGCCGCGGCGCAGGCCTACGGCGTGTTCGACGCGGTCCGGGGCCGCGCGAACCGCGGGTCATTCCTGATCGACGCCGACGGCGTCGTGCGGTGGGCCGTCGTGAACGAGGCGGGGCAGGCGCGGCCGATCGCCGCGTACCGCGAGGCGCTCGCCGCGTTGTAGCGGCCGCGCCGGTGGGCTCGCGGCCCGTCCCGGGCACCCGCGTGGGCCGTTCCGACGGCCGACGGGCCGGTAGGCTGAGCCGCCGTTCGCGGGGCCGCACGCCTCCGCGACGAGGGGCCTGTAGCTCAGCTGGTCAGAGCGCCGCGCTTACACCGCGGAGGTCGCCGGTTCGAAACCGGCCGGGCCCACACCGTGCGCGTCGGCGCGGTCGCGCACGGTGCCCGCGCGGCTAACCTCTCCCGGTGCGCATCGCCTCGCTCCACGTGTACCCCGTGAAGTCGCTCCGCGGCATGGACGTCGGCGCCGCCGACGTCGAGCGGCAGGGCCTGCGCGGCGACCGGCGCTGGATGGTGATCGAGCACGACGGGTCGAACCTCACGGCGCGCAAGCACCCGCCCATGCTCGGCGTCCGCGCCGTGGCCGACGGCGCCGCCGGGCTGCGGCTGAGCGCCGCCGGGCTGCCCGACCTGCACGTCGAGGCCCCGGGCACGGACGTCGAGCGCATCGAGGTCGGCCTGTCGCGGGTCGGCACCGCGACTCCCGCGGGTGAGGCTGCGGACGCCTGGCTCACGCGGGCGCTGGACCGGCCGGCGCGGCTCGTCTGGCTGGACGACCCGACGCGGCGGTCCGTCGCCCCCGAGCACGGTGGCCGTCCCGGCGACACGCTCAGCTTCGCCGACGACGGCCCGCTGCTCGTCACGACGACCGCGTCGATGGAGCGCCTGAACGCCTGGATCCGCGAGGCCCATCCCGAGCACGCCACGCTGCCGATGGAGCGGTTCCGGCCGAACCTCGTCGTCGACGGGGCGGACGAGCCGTTCGCCGAGGACGCCTGGCGCTCGATGCGCGTCGGCGACGTCGAGCTGCGGTTCGCCGAGCAGTGCGACCGGTGCGTGATGACGACCATCGACCTCGAGACGCTCCGCACCGGCAAGGAGCCGATCCGGACGCTCGCGCGGCACCGGCGGTGGGACGGCAAGACCTGGTTCGGCGTGCGCATGGTGCCGGTGACGACCGGGCGGGTCGCCGTCGGCGACGCGGTGGAGGTCGCGGACGCCTGACGCGGGCGCCGTGCGCCGGCACGTGACGCCGGCACGCGGCCGGGACGCGCGGAACCGGCCCATTCCGCCGAGCCGCGCGCCTCGAGGAGCGCGCCTGGCGCCGAGTGTGCGTTCGTCACCGGCGGCGGGATCCGGCACAGGGCCCGCGCGCTGCCGGTAGGTTCGCGGCGTGAGTGGAGCGCGGCTGGCCGACGTCGTGGGATGGCTCGAGCGGCGGTACCCGCCGGCGACCGCCGAGCAGTGGGACGCGGTCGGTCTGGTCGTCGGCGAACCCGCCGACGCCGTGCGGCGCGTGCTGTTCGCCGTCGACCCCGTGGCCGAGGTTGCCGACGAGGCGCTCGAGTGGGGCGCCGACCTCGTCGTCACGCACCACCCGCTGCTGCTGCGTCCGGTGCACTCGATGGCGGCGACGACGTTCAAGGGCGCTCTGCTGCACCGGCTGGTCCGCGGCGGGGTCGGTCTCTACGCGGCGCACACGAACGCAGACGCGGCAACCGGCGGGGTGGCCGACGCACTCGCTGACGTGCTCGGGCTGGTGGACACCGAGCCGCTCGTCCCGGTCCCGGCGGAGCCGCTCGACAAGCACGTGGTGTTCGTCCCGGTGGACGCGTCCGAGGTGCTCGTCGACGCGCTGGCTGCGGCCGGTGCTGGGGCGATCGGCGCGTACACGCGCTGCGCGTGGGTGACGACGGGTGAGGGGACGTTCACGCCCGGCCCGGGCGCTCGGCCCGCGATCGGCAGCGTCGGCCAGACGGAGCGGCTCGACGAGGCGCGCGTCGAGATGGTGGCACCGCGCCGGCTGCGGGGTGCGGTGGTCGCCGCGATGCGCGCGGCGCACCCGTACGAGGAGCCGTCGTTCGACGTGCTGGAGCTCGCGTCCTGGCCCGGCGCGACCGGGACCGGACGGGTCGGTCGGCTCGCGGAGCCCGAGCCGCTCACCGCGTTCGCGCGGCGGGTGGCCGAGGCGCTGCCGGCGACGCCGCAGGGCATCCGGTACGCGGGCGACCCCGGGGGCCTCGTCACGCGCGTGGCCGTGGTCGGCGGCAGCGGGGACTCATTGTTCGACGCGGTCCGCGCGGCCGCGGTCGACGCCTACGTGACCTCGGACCTCCGCCATCACCCTGCCTTGGAGCAGCGCGAGCGCGCGGCGCACGAGGCCGGCGGACGGCCGTACCTCGTCGACACCGCGCACTTCGCGTCCGAGTGGCCGTGGCTCGCTCGCGCGGCGCGGACGCTCGAGGCCGACGCCGCCGCCGCAGGCCTTACGGTGGAGACCCGCGTGAGCACCCGGCGTACCGATCCGTGGACCGGGCACGTCCCGTCCCCGCAGGCCTGACGCCGGACCTCGGCACCCGCTCGTCCCACCCGGAAGGACCCTCGTGGCCACTGCCCCCGCTGCCGACCAGCGCCGCCTGCTCGACGTGCAGGAGCTCGACACCCGGCTCGACCAGCTCGCCCACAAGCGCCGCACGCTGCCGGAGCTGGCGCGCATCGCGGAGCTCGAGGGCCAGGTCGGCGACCTGCACACCGCGCTCGTCACGTCGCGAACCGCCGTCGAGGACCTGCGCCGCGAGGTCGCGAAGGCCGAGGCCGACGTCGAGCAGGTGCGGTCGCGCGCCGCGCGCGACCAGGCCCGCATCGACTCCGGCCAGGGCACGGCGAAGGACCTGCAGGCGCTGACGAGCGAGCTCGAGTCGCTCGCGCGCCGCCAGGGCGACCTCGAGGAGGTCGAGCTCGAGGTGATGGAGCGGCTCGAGGCGCATGAGAAGGCGCTCGCCGACGTCAGCTCGGCGCACGAGCAGCTCGTCGGGCAGCGCACCGTGGTCGAGGGGGAGCGCGACACCGCGGTCGCGACGATCGACGCGGAGGCCGAGCAGGTGCGCGCGCAGCGCGCCAAAGCGGTCGACGGGCTCGACGCGGGACTGGTCGCCCTCTACGAGCGCCTGCGCGGTCAGCTCGGCGGCCAGGGCGCGGCACGCCTGCGCGGCAACCGCTGCGAAGGCTGCCGGCTCGAGCTCAACCCGCTCGACCTCGACACGATCCGCGCGGCGTCCGCCGACCAGGTCGTGCGCTGCGAGGAGTGCGGCCGGATCCTCGTCCGCGGAGCCGACGAGGCCTGACGGACCCTGGCGGGAGAGGTGGGCGCCGACCGTCGGCGTCGCTCCCCGGTGGCGCCCGGCCGGCCCGGTCGCGAGACTGCCGGGGTGAGCGAGCAGGAGGACGTCTCGGGCGCGGTCGGTCCCGCCGGCGCGGCACTGCCGGAGCCCGGGACGGGTCGAGCGCCCCGCCCGTCGGGCGCGGGCGTGCGGTTCGACGAGGACCTGCCAGTGACGGTCGTGCTCGTCCGGCACGGCCAGACGAGCATGACCGTCGCGCGCGGGTACTCCGGCTCCGGCGAGCCGGGACCGTCGCTCGACGAGGTCGGCCGGCGGCAGGCTCGGGCCGCCGCGGCGCTCGTCGAACGGGTCGGTCGTGACCTGTGGGGCGACATCGAGTTCCCGAGCGAGGTGGTCGCGTCGCCGATGGTGCGGACGCAGGAGACCGCGGGGATCATCGCCGATCGGCTCGGTCTCGGCGTGCGCGTGGACGCCACGTTCCAGGAGGCGGACTTCGGCGAGTGGCAGGGCCTGACGGCCGAGGAGATCGAGGCGCGGTGGCCGGGGCAGCTCGCGCCGTGGCACACCAAGGCCGACGTGCGGCCGCCGGGCGGCGAGTCGATCGCCGACGTCGGCGTGCGGCTGCGGCGCGGGTTCGACGAGCTGCTCGCCGGCGGCGGCGGGCGCACGGTCGTCGTGGTCAGCCACGCGGTCGCGATCCGCGCGGCGCTCGGGGTGGCGATGGGCGCGCAGCCGTCGTCGTGGAGCCAGCTGCGGGTCGCGCCGGCGTCGGTGAGCATCGTGCGGCTGTTCAGCGACAAGCGGCACGAGATCGCGGTCGCGGGGGCACCGAGCGAGGGCTGGGGGCCCTAGCCGCGGCGGGTGCGGTGGTGCGGCCCGTCAGTGCACGACGACCAGCGCCGCGACCGCCCCCACCACGACGACCGGGGCGACGAGCAACCCCTGGAGCACGATCGTCCGCGCGCGCACGTCGAGCAGCACCTGCCGGCAGCGCTGCCACCAGAGGATCGTCGCCAGCGAGCCCCAGGGGGTCACGAGCGGTCCCACGCCCGTGCCGATCAGCAGCGCCGCCAGCCGCAGCGGGTCGGTGCCCGCCGCGGGCTCGAGCGCGAGGAACGCCGGCAGGTTGTTGACGCCGTTCGCGGCGAGCGCCCCGACCGCCGCCAGCCGCAGCAGCTCGGGGAACCCGTCGCCCTGACCCGCGGCGCGGGCCAGCACCGTGCCGAGGCCGTGGGCGTGCGCCGTCTCGACGACCGTGAACAGCGCGGCGACGACGAGGATCGTGCGCCACGGCACGAGGTCGCGGGCCGGCACGGGCAGCGGTCGCCGGCGCGCGAGCGTGACGAGGAGCAGCACGGCAGCCGCCGCGGCTCCGACCGGCGCGGGCGGAGCGCCGGCGGCGAACGCGACGGCGATGGCGGCCGTGACGCCCGCCGTGACCCGGAGCAGCACCGCGTCGGCCGGCCGCCGGGCCGGGTGCGTCTCGAACCGCCCGGCCAGCGCGTGCCGGTCGCGGACGCCGAGCAGGACCACCGTCAGGACGATGGCGGCGAGGGCGGGCGCCCACATCAGGCCGACGAACCCGATGTCCTGCTGCTGGAACGTGTGGTCCGCGAGCAGGTTCGTCAGGTTCGACACCGGCAGCACGAGCGACGCGGTGTTCGCGAGCGCCAGCACCGCGAGCGCCGGCACCAGCGGCGGCGTCTTGCTCCGGCGGGCCAGCGAGATGACGACGGGCGTCAGCAGCACCGCGGCCGTGTCGAGCGACAGGACCGCGGTGCTCAGCGTCGCCAGCACGACCACGAGGACCCACAGGGCCCATCGGCGGCCGTGCGCGACGCGCGCCGCGAGCGACGCGGCGGCGTCGAACAGCCCGGCGCCCGCGCAGAGCTCGGCGACGACGGTCAACGCCGCGACGAACACGAGCACCGGTACCGTGCGGTTAGCGAGCTCGCGGGCGTCGTCAGCCGGCAGCGCGCCGGTGACCAGGACGACGGCGATGACGACGCACGCGAGGGCCCACCACGGGAACCGACGACGCCGGGCGGCCACGGCGACGCGTCAGGCCACGACGAGGGTCAGGGTGCGGGCACCGCGGGAGACGGCCGGCCCGAGCTCGACGTCGACGAGCTCCGGGCCGACCAGCTCGCGGGCGGCGCGGGCCAGCTCGTCCGCGGTTCGCGGCAGTCGGGCGCGGCGCGTGAGCAGGTGCCGGGTCAGCACGCCGCGCGTGTGCTTCGCGTGGTGCGACACCACCTGGCGGACTCCGTCGGTGTCGCGCTCGACGCGGACGGTCACCCACGCGGTCCCGCGCGGCGGGTGCCACGCGGCGAGGTACGCGGCCGAGCGTGCGTCGACCACGAGGTCGCCCTGCGCGCGCGGGTCGAGCTCCGCGGCGAGCGCGTCACGCCACGCCGCCGCGAGGGGGCCGACCCCCGGCAGGTCGGTGCCCATCGAAAGCCGGTAGGCCGGGATCGCGTCACCGGGTGCGACGACGCCCCACAACCCCGAGACGACCCGCACCGACTCGTGCGCACGCCGCCGCTGCGCCGCCGTCAGGCGATCGAGGCCCGCCGCCGCGTACAGGACGCCGGTGTAGACGCGGGCGGCCGGAGCCGTGGGTGCGGTGGACAGCTGCACGTTGCGTGCGACCTCGGCCTCGAGGCTGGCCCCGACGCCCAGCACCGTCGCCGCGTCGGACCGCGCGCTGACCTCCGCGAGCGCGTCGAGCACCTTGCGGCGCAGCGGGGTCAGACCGGGGGAGGAGAGCCCGTCGAGGTCGACGGCCGCCCCGCGGCGCGGCGCGGTCTTGCCCTCGGACGGCGGCAGGAGCAGCAGCACGCCCCGACCCTAAGGCGTCGAGCGCCGCGCGACCGCCGCGACGGCCCTAGACTCGGCGACGCGGATGAGTCAGTCAGGCGGTCGCGTCGGGCCTTCGGGCCTGCCGAGGAACGTCCGGGCTCCGCAGGGCAGGGTGGTGGGTAACACCCACCCGGGGTGACCCGCGGGACAGTGCCACAGAGAACAGACCGCCGCGTCGTCCGGTTCGCCGGAGGGCGCGGTAAGGGTGAAACGGTGGTGCAAGAGACCACCAGCGCACCGGGCGACCGGTGCGGCTAGGTAAACCCCACCCGGAGCAAGGCCAGACAGGGAGCGTTCGAGGGCTGCCCGCCCGAGCTCCCGGGTAGGCCGCTGGAGGCGTGCGGCAACGTACGTCGTAGAGGGATGGCCGCCACCCGCGCTGGGGCAACCCGGCGCGGGGACAGAACCCGGCGTATCGACTGACTCATCCGCCCTTCGGGCTCTGACCTGCGGAAACGCTAGACGCCGACGCTGCTAGTCCGCAGAGAGTCCGCAGGATTCGCGCCGAGAACGCTCTCGACGGCTTCTCTCGTGCGGTCGTGAGAGTCCGGCCAGAGGTGCGCGTACGTGTCGAGCGTCTCGGTGGCAGACGCGTGCCCGAGACGCTCCTGCACCGTCTTGACGGACTCGCGTGGGCGCCGGTCACAGAGCGCGCGGAGGTCCGGTCGTGGCTGAGGCTCAGCGCGACATCGAGAACAGCAAGACCGTGCGGGACTTCGTCACAGCGCTCGCCTGCACGATGAGCGTCTGCACCTGTCCCGAGCTTGGCGTGCTGCTCCACACCGACGGGCACGGCAGCATCCTGGATTCCGAGTGGGGTCACCTGCCCGACTGCCCCGTGTTCGCGAACCCGGACGACGCGCCGCCGGTCCAGGCGTGACGACCTATTCGCTCGCCAGCCCCCGACGACGCATGCGGTCCTCGATCACGAACCGCGCGATCAGGCTCGGGACGAACGTGAAGACCAGCGGGTGGAAGCCCATGCCCTGCGACCACGTGAAGAGCAAGGCGGCCACCGGCGGCACAGCCCACGCCGCGCGCTCGACCCACGAGATCTCGCCTCGAAGCGCCGGCGCGACGGTGCACGCAGCGACAACGACGCACAGAACGACAATGCCGGCCATCGCGCTTCCTCTCGGGGTCGGCTCACGCGAGCGCGCCGCCGGTGGCGGAAACGTACAGCACGCCCACGTCAGGCGGTCGTCGCGTGATCCTTCGTAGCCTCACGGCATGGACGAGCGCGCGTCGTGCGTATGTGCGCTACTGCCCCGGCTGCGGCCGAACCCGTGTCCGGCTCGCGTGGGTCAACGAAGGATCCGATGGTGTGCCCGACTACGCGCGGAGCAGACCGCAGTGCACCGACTTCACGTGCCCGTACAGCAACCCGGACCACTGGTCTGCTGCGGACTCGCCGCTCGTGACTCCCCGGCGCTGACGTGGAGCCCCCAAGCGCACGTCGTCGCAGGTCAGCGGCATGATGCCCGCAACCCGGCGTATCGACTGACTCATCCGCCCTTAGGGCCCTGACCTGCGGACACGCCGCTAGGTCGTTCCGCTCACCTGCGCCGGGGACGGCCGCGGGATCCCCACATGGGGTTGGCCAGCCACGCGGCGATGCCGCCCAGCGAGTCCCCGAGGTCGTCGCCGGCGGGATAGACGGTGACGCCGTTGTCCGTGTCGACGAGCCAGTAGGTCGACGACACACCGGCCGGTATCCCACGTCCGTCGCGCTTCGCCAGCCTCAGGCCGCGGCGGCTCGCGCTGGTCCGGACCGACTGCTCGCTCGCGCTCCACGGGAGCGCGTCTTCACGAGCTGCCTGGCGAACCGCCGCGGCGCGGGCCGACGTCGAGCCGTGGAAGTCCGACGTCATGGTGGTTCCCTCCGGGACGCCCTGCCGCGCTGCTGCACAACGCGCTCGTCAGAGTAGGCCGCTCCGGCACGGGCGGCCACGGTTCGAGCTCCCAGACCCGGGCGCAGACGAGCCTGAGACCCCTACCGCCGCCGCACGTCCTGCGACGCGAGCCACACCCACTTGATCTGCTCGCGCCTTGCGTCGACGAGCTCGACCTGCACGTCCCGGCCGGCGTAGAGGTGGGCGGTCGTGTCGATCAGCTCGAGCCCGTCGTGCTCCCAGACGATCCACGCGGTGACGCGGATCGGCGGCCAGATGGTCTGCTGCGACTCGCGCGGCGGGATCGGGCGCTCGTTGCGGACCTTCTGCCACTGCGGCCGCGTCTGGTCCCAGCTCGGGGCGTTGCCCCTCCAGTCGACGCCGCTCATGTCGAACAAGTGTACGAGCGACGACCGTGCCGGGTCGCCACCCGCCGTGTGATGTCAGCCGGATGGCCGCGTGCGCCCCTCGGTTCGGGGGCGCCTCAGGCGTCGGCCGCCGCGGCGCGGCTCGTCGCCGGCGCCGGCGCAGGCGCCGTCGCGGGCTCTGCGGTCGCCCCGGCGAGAGGTCGAGGCGGATAGACCCAGGTGACGAGCGCCACCGAGATCAGCATCAGCAGGAACCACGAGCCGACCTTGCCGATGCCCACCGGGTGCCACGCGACGACCTGGCTCGGGTACGCCCACGCGCCGAACCGGGTCGCGACGTTCTCGGCGGCCCAGATCGCGCACGCCACCAGGCCGAAGGCGACGACCACCGGCATCCGATGACGCCCGCGGTGCACGCGGTAGTGCATGGTGCAGCGGCCGAACACCACCACGACGGCGGCGACGAGCCACCACCGCACATCGGCGACCCAGCGGTGCGTGAAGAAGTTGGCGTACGCCGCAGCCGCGACCACCGCGGCGAGAGACCGGCGCGGGTACCCGTCGAAGCGCAGGTCGAAGATCCGGAACACGCGGACCAGGTAGGAGCCGACGGCGGCATACATGAAGCCGGAGAAGAGGGGGACGGCGCCGATCCGCAGCACGCCGTCCGTCGCGTACGACCAGGAGCCGGCGTCGGTCTTGAACAGCTCCATGGCCGTGCCGACGACGTGGAACACGAGCACGACGCGCAGCTCGCGCAGCGTCTCGAGCCGGGACGCGAGCATCGCCACCTGGAGGCCGACCGCGACGAGCGTCAGCGCGTCGTTGCGCGCGAGCGGCGGGGAGTCGGGGTACGCGACGTGCGCCAGCGCGATCGCCGCCAGCATCGCGCCGCCGAACACCGCGGCCCAGCCCTGCTTGAGGACGAAGACGACGAGTTCGACGAGCGCACGTGCGACGCGGCCCGCGCCCACGCGCGCGAGCCGGCGGTTCGCCCAGGCGTCGATGCGCGCCTCGACGACGGTGAGCTCGGAGCGCGGGTGGCGAGGGGGCGTCGGCAGCGCAGCGTCGGGCACGTGACCAGCAAACACGCCGGGCGGGGCCGACCACGGCCGTGGGGCGTGGAGGCCGCGGACGGGGTTCGTGAACGTCCCCGCCGCGGCGACGACGTCAGCCCGGCGGCTGGGCGGCGAGCGCGGCGGCCAGCTGCGACGGCGTCGAGCGCAGCAGGCAGAACTCGTTGCCCTCCGGGTCCGCGAGCACCTGCCACGTCACGTCGCCCTGGCCGATGTCCACCTGCGTCGCGCCGAGCTCGAGCAACCGCGCCAGCTCGGTCGCCTGGTCGGAACCGTCCGGGGGGCGCAGGTCGGCGTGCAGCCGGTTCTTCACGCTCTTGACGTCGGGCACGCGCAGGAACAGCCAGCCGGTCGCGGCCCTGTCGGGCGGCGCGATGGCCACCTCGTCGTCGTCCTCGTCCGGGTCCCAGACGTGATCCCAGCCCAGGGCCTCGGCCCACCAGCGGGCCTGGGCGTGCGGGTCGGCGCAGTCGATCGAGAGGTGCGAGACGACGGGGGCCATGCCGGGCACGCTACGGCCGGCCACCGACACGCGCGCGTCGGCACTCAGGCGTCCGGCGGCGGGACGGTACGCGTCGGCCGGTCGAGGCGGACCACACCCGAGTCGAGGTCGAACGGCGGCGCGTCGTCGCCGGACTGCCGGATGTCCAGCTTCTGCCGCTCCTGCTCGGCCACGAGGTTCGCGTGCCCCGGCTGGAACACGTCGAGGATCCCGTCGAACATGCCGGACGCCGCCGAGCCGGACGGCACGCGGACCGGCCGCGGCCGTCGCCGGTCGAACCACCCGCGCGCGACGGCGCGGTCGAGGCCGAGCAGCAGCAGCGCCACGCCCACGACGATCGCGACGACGACGGGCCATCCCATGCCCCCATCGTCGCACCCACCGCCGGCGCGACCGCGAGCCGCCGGGCGGCTCGTCACACCCGCAGCGCGGTCCGCTGCCGGGCGTGCTCGGCCGCGACCCACGGCGTCTCGAGCCGCGCGTCGTCCGGCTCGCGGCTCGCCGCGAGATCGCGCAGGTACGTGAGGTCGGCCGCGACGCGCGCGGCGACGTCTCGTCCGTGGGCCACCGAGCCGTGGCCCGGCACGACGACGCCCGCCCCGAGCGCGCGCAGCCGGTCGAGCGTCACGCCGTACGTGCTGAGCGCGTCCGGCGCGGCGGTGTCGAGGAGCGGGACCTCGGTGTCCGAGAGCAGGTCGCCGGCCAGGAGCACGCGGAGCTCGGGCAGCCACACCGACGTGTGCTCCGGCGCATGGCCGGGGGTCCGGAGCAAGCGGGTCCGCGGGCCGTGCCACGCGAGCTCGACGCCGCCGTCCGGCGCGACCGCGCCGGGGCAGGGGAGCGGCGGCTCCGCCAGGACCGCCGGCCGGCCGCCCGCCACGGCCGCGAGGTGAGCGTCCGCGTCGCGCTCGGCCTCGAGCGCTCTCGGCCACGAGCCTGGTGCGAAGGCGTCCGCCGACGCCGCCCCGACCCGGTCGTCGCTCGGGCCCCGCCATGCGGGCAAGCCGACCCAGGCCGGGGTCGTCAGCACGTGGTCCCAGTGCGCGTGCGTCACGACGCGGCCGACAGGACGGAGGGCACGCGCGTCGAGCTCGGCGGCCAGTGCGACCAGCTCGTCCGCGGTCACGCCCGGGTCCACGAGCAGGCACGCGCCCGCCCGGCCGACCAGCACGGTCGACGTCGTCGCGTACACCGCGCTCGTCGCGACGAGGACGCCGGGAGCGACCTCGTCGAGCGCGCGTGTCAGCGGTCGGCCTCCGCCGCGAGCGCCGCGGCGCCGACGATGCCCGCCGCGTTCCGCAGCTCCGCCGGGATGATCCTGGTCCGCAGGTCGAGCAGCGGCAGGAACTTCTCGTGGTGCTTGCTCACACCGCCGCCGACCACGAACAGGTCGGGCCAGAACAGGTTCTCGACCACCGAGAAGTACCGCTGCAGGCGCTCGGCCCACTGCGCCCAGTCGAGGTCCTCGCGGTCGCGCGCGCTGTCGGCCGCCCGCGACTCCGCGTCGAAGCCGTCGATCTCGAGGTGACCGAGCTCGGTGTTCGGCACGAGGTGGCCGTCGACGATCAGGGCCGAGCCGATGCCGGTGCCGAGCGTCACGACCATCACGACGCCCTCGACACCCTTCGCGGCGCCGTACCTCACCTCGGCGTAGCCGGCGGCGTCCGCGTCGTTGACGGCCAGCACCTTGCGGCCCGTCGTCTCGCGGACCGCCTTCGAGACGTCCGTGCCGATCCACGTCTTGTCGACGTTCGCGGCCGACTGTGCGACGCCGTGCAGGATCACCGCCGGGAACGTGACGCCGATCGGCACGTCCTTGTCCAGCTGGAACGACTCGACGACGGCCGCCACCGTCTTCGACACCGCGTCGGGCGTCGACGGCTCGGGCGTGGGGATGCGCAGCCGGTCAGCGGCGAACTCGCCCGCCTTGAGGTCGACCGGCGCGCCCTTGATGCCGCTGCCGCCGATGTCGATGCCGAACGCGAGGTGGTGGTGCTTCTTCTTGTCCTTCTTGTCGTCGCTCATGGCAGCGTCAGGACCTCCGCTCCGGTGTCGGTGACCAGCAGGGTGTGCTCGAACTGCGCGCTGCGGCGGCCGTCCGCGGTGAGGACGGTCCAGTCGTCGTCCCACATGACCCAGTCGGGCGTGCCGAGGTTGAGCATCGGCTCGATGGTGAAGACCATGCCGGGCTCGATGAGCCTGTCGTACGCCGGGGCGGCGTCGTAGTGGGGGATGACGAGGCCCGTGTGGAACGCGGGTCCGACGCCGTGGCCGGTGTAGTCGCGGACGACGCCGTACCCGAACCGTGCCGCGTACTTCTCGATGACGCGGCCGATCACGTTGATCTCCCGGCCCGGCTGCACCACCTTGATCGCGCGGTTCAGCGCCTCCTGCGTGCGCTCGACGAGCAGCCGCGACTCCTCGTCGACGTCGCCGGCGAGGAACGTCGCGTTGGTGTCGCCGTGCACGCCGCCGATGTACGCCGTGATGTCGAGGTTCACGATGTCGCCGTCCTCGATCACCGTCGAGTCGGGGATGCCGTGGCAGATCACCTCGTTGACGGAGGTGCACAGCGACTTGGGGAAGCCGCGGTAGCCGAGCGTCGACGGGTACGCGCCGTGGTCGACCAGGAACTGGTGGCCGATGGCGTCGAGCTGGTCGGTCGTGACGCCGGGCTGCACGTGCCTGCCCACCTCGGCGGTCGCCTGCGCGGCGATCCGGGCCGCGACGCGGATCCGCTCGACGGTCTCGGCGTCGAACGCGTCGGGCCCGCGCCACGGCTCGGGGCCGGGCTTGCCGACGTACTCCGGCCGCGCGATCGAGGCGGGGACAGGGCGGCGGGGGGAGACGGTGCCCGGGACGAGGGCGGAGCGCGCGTGCACGGGCGACATACCTGGCAGTCTACGAAGAGAACGCATCCGCGACCCGCGAAGGAGCAGGCCATGGCAGGCGAGTACTGGTTCAACACCGAGACCCACGAGGTCGAGGAGGGCCGTCAGAGCGACGCGTCGAAGCTCATGGGTCCGTACCCGACGCGCGAGGAGGCGGCGCACGCGATCGAGAAGGCGAAGGCGCGCGCCAAGGCCTGGGAGGCGGAGGAGGAGGCCGAGCGCTGACGGCGGCGTCCGCCGAGCCGCCGGGACCGCGTCAGCGCCGCACGAGGTGGGCGACCACCGGCCGGTGGTCGCTGCCGCCCGTCCGCGCCAGCACGGCGAACGACTCGACCCACCAGGCGCGCCCGTCGACGAGGACGTGGTCGATGGGCGCGGCGAGCCAGGTCGGCGCGCTCGCGGGCCAGCTCCCGGAGGAGGCGCGCCCGACGGCGGCCGCGGCGTCGACGCACGGGCCCAGGTCGCGCAGCCCGGGGTGGTCGAGCGTCGCGTTGAAGTCGCCCGCGACGACGGCGCCGGGCTGAGCCGCGCAGGTCTGCGCGAGCGCGCGCGTGTCGGCGCGCCACGCGGCCATCTGGCTGCGCGCGGTCGGCGACGTGGTGTGACCGGCCACGAGCACACCGCCCTCCGCCGCCACCTGCACCCCGCCGACCGGCAGCGAGACCGTCGTCGGCGGGCCGGGCGCGAGCGCGGCGGACACGAGCATCGTCGTGCCCTGGATCCACGGGACCGTGCTCGCGCCGGACTCGACGACCATCGGCCGCCCGGCCTCGCCGAGCAGGGCGGCGGTGCGCGCGGTCGTCGACCGGGACGTCTCGGGCAGCGCCACGACGTCGGCCCGCTGCTGCTCCACCAGGCGAGCCAGCGTCGGCGCGTCGACGACGTCGGCGGTGTTGAACGCCAGCACGACGAGCCCGTCGCCCGATGCGGCGCCGCCCGGCTGCTGCCCCACGGTGCGCCCGGCGAGCACGGCGGCCTGGGCGAGCCCGCCCAGCACGAGCACGAGCCCCAGCGGGAGGACGCGGCGGCGGAGCCACGGCACCCCGAGCACGACGCCGGCCGCCAGGAGCGCACCGAGGCCGACGAGCGCCCGGAACGAGACGAGCTGCGCGACGGGCGCGACGCCCGCGGCCAGCGGCACGGCGAGCACGAGCAGCGCGGCACCGGCGAGCGCGGCGAGCACCACGCCGGCGGCGCGCCACGCCGGGTGCGCGGGCGCGCGCCGGACGGGCGCGGACGGCGTGACGTCCCGCTCGCGCTCGAGGGTCACTGCTGGAAGCTGTGGTCCGCGTCCGGGAACGAGCCCGCCCTCACCTCGTCGACGTACGCGCTCGCGGCCGAGCGGAGGGCCGCGCCTACCTCGCCGAACCGCTTGGCGAACCGCGGCGACCAGTCGCCCATGCCCGCCATGTCGACCCAGACCAGCACCTGGCCGTCGCACTCCGCGCCCGCGCCGATGCCGATGGTCGGGACCGCGACGAGCTCGGTGATCCGCGCGGCGATGGGTGCGGGGATCATCTCGAGCACGATCGCGACGGCGCCGGCCTCGGCGATCGCCATCGCGTCCTCGGACAGCCGCTCCGCCGCGGCGTCGCCGCGGCCCTGGACCCGCGGGCCGCCGAGCAGGTGCTCGGACTGCGGGGTGTAGCCGAGGTGGCCGACCACGGGGATGCCGGCGTCCGTGAGCGCGCGCACCTGCGCGGCGACCCGCCGGCCGCCCTCGAACTTCACGGCCGCCGCGCCCGTCTCCTTCATCACGCGCACGGCCGTCGCGAGCGCCTGCGCCGGACCGGCCTCGTACGAGCCGAACGGCAGGTCCACGACGACGAGCGCGCGCTGCGCCCCCCGCACCACGGCGCGCGCGGGCGGGATCAGCTCGTCGACCGTCACCGGCAGCGTCGTCTCGTGGCCGAGCATCGTGTTGCCGATCGAGTCGCCGACCAGCAGCAGGTCGACGCCCGCCTCGTCGAAGATCCGCGCCGTCACCGCGTCGTACGCCGTGAGCATCGTCAGCTTCTCGCCACGCTCCTTCGCCTCGCGCAGGTGGTGGACGCGCACGCGCTTGGTCGTCATCGGGTGTGCTCCTTCAGGGCTGTCGGGTCGGGGGAGGCGCCGGGGCTCACGGCTCGCGCCAGCGGTTCGTGACGGGCAGCCGCCGGTCCCGGCCGAACGCGAGGGCGGTGACCTTGGGGCCGAGCGGGTACTGCCGGCGCTTCCACTCGGCGCGGTCGACGAGCTGCAGCACGCGGTCGACGACCGCCGCGTCGTAGCCGCGGGCGAGCAGCTCCGCGCGGCCCTCGGCGTGCTCGACGTAGGCGTCCAGCACCTCGTCGAGCAGCGCGTACGGCGGCAGCGAGTCCTGGTCGAGCTGGCCGGGGCGCAGCTCCGCCGACGGCGGCTTGGTGATCGACGACTCGGGGATCGGCGGGATCTCGCCCGCGTCGGCCGCGCGGTCGTTGCGCCAGCGCGCGAGCGCCCAGACGCGGGACTTGTCGACGTCCTTGAGCGGCGCGAAGCCACCGATGCTGCCGGCGTCGTAGATCGTCGCGTAGCCCGTGGCGAGCTCCGACTTGTTGCCGGGCGCGATGACGAGGTGCCCCTCGCGGTTCGAGATCGCCATCAGCAGCACCCCGCGCACGCGCGCCTGCAGGTTCTCCTCGGTGACGCCCTCCATCTCGAGCTCGCCGCGGAACGCGTCGACCATCGGGCCGATCGGCTGCACGCGGTAGTCGGCGCCGATGCGCTTCGCCAGGTCGGCCGCGTCGTCCTTGCTGTGCTCCGACGAGTACGCCGACGGCATCGAGACGCCGACCACGTTCTCGCCGCCGATCGCGTCGGCGGCGACGGCCGCCGTCAGCGCCGAGTCGATGCCGCCGGACACCCCGAGCAGCACCGAGCGGAAGCCGTTCTTGCGGACGTACCCCTGCAGACCGAGGACGATCGCGCGGTAGACCTCCTCGTCGGGCTCGAGCGGCGGCACGAACGGGCCCCGTCCGCCGAGCTCCCAGACGAGCAGGTGCTCGACGAACTGCGGCGCGCTCGCCAGCAGCTCGCCGTCGCGCCCGACGACGAACGAGCCGCCGTCGAACACGAGGTCGTCCTGCCCGCCCACGAGGTTGACGTACGCGACGGGGGCGTCGACCTCGGCAGCGCGCCGCGCGGCCAGCTCGGTGCGGACGTGCCCCTTGCCCTCCTCGTACGGCGAGCCGTTCAGCACGACGAGCAGGTCGACGTCAGCGGCGTCCATGCGCGACACCGGCCCGCCGTCCTGCCAGATGTCCTCGCAGATGACGACGCCCACGCGCGCCCCGGCGACGTCGACCACGCACAGGTCGTCGCCCGGCGCGAAGATCCGGTACTCGTCGAACACGCCGTAGTTCGGCAGGTGGTGCTTGTCGTAGCGCGTCTCGACGCGGCCGTGGCGCAGCAGCACCGCCTGGTTCGTGGGCCGGTGGCGCGTGTCGGCGCGGTCGTCGTCGGGCTGCGTCGGCTCGCCCGTCGGCCGGGGCGCGATCTCACCGACCGACCCCACGAGCACCGCGAGCTCGCCCAGCCCCTCCGCCGCGAGGGCTTCCGCGGTGCGCAGCAGCGCGGCCTCGGCGCCGCGCCGGAACGACGCGCGCAGGGCGAGGTCCTCGATCGGGTACCCCGTGATCGTCATCTCCGGGAAGACGACGAGGTCGGCGCCTGCCTCGGCGGCCCGACGCGCCCACTCGAGCACGAGCCGCGCGTTCCCGTCGACGTCCCCGACGCACGTGTCGACCTGGGCGAGCGCGATCCGGGCGGGGGAGTCGGAGGGCATGCGTCGAGCCTAGTCACGCCGCGCAGACCCGCCGCGGTGAGCCCGCTCACCCGCGTGCGCCGCGCCGCACGGGATACCGCGTGCGCGCCGACGCAAGGGATACCGCCGTGCGCGCCGACGCAAGGGACACCCGTGCCCACGCCGCCGGACCGCCACTCGGTTCGCCCGGGGGCGATCGCCTGCTCCCGCTCGTCGTCCGCCGCTCGTTGCACGCGTGGTCGCACGTTCCGCACCGCCCGACGGCGCGAAACGTCCGACCACGCGTGCAACGACGAGTGCGGCGTCGGGCCGGGTCAGGGTCGCAGGGCGTTGGAGCCCGAGCCCGGGCCGACCCGCGATTCGCCCGCACGGAGCGACGAGTGCGGCGTCGGGCCGGATCAGGGTCGCACTCGGTCGGTGACGCCCGCCGCGCGCGGGGTCATCACGACCGGCGGGCGCTGGGCAGGGGAGCGGGTCGCGCAGATCGCCTCGATGCGGCGCACGGTCTCTTCCGGCGAGAGCGCGATCTCGCGTGGCGTCACCGCCAGCCGCAGGATGCCGGCCTCGGCCAACGCGCTGTCGGAGCGGACCGTCCGGTCCCAGTCGGGGCCCGACGAGTGGTAGGCGGACGAGTGGACCTGGACTGCGACGCCGACCTCGTCGAACCAGACGTCGGGCGAGGGGAGGCGGCGCCCGTCCGTCCCGTGCAGCACCGGGTTCGGCCAGGCGGTCGGCAGCGTGGAGCTGCCTGCGATCAGCATGAGCAGGTCGTGCTCTGGGACGGACCAGGCGCCCGTCTCGGCGGCCTCGATGGCGAGCCGCAGGACCGCCGAGCCTCGACGTGCTCCGGCGTGGAGCTCGTGGCGAAGCTTCGCCGTCGACGTCATGCGTCGCTGGACGGCCTCGATCACGACCGCGCGCGCCTGCCGGGCGTCGCGCGTACCGCGGCACAGGTCCGCTACCGCACGTGCGACTGCGGTGACCGCCAGCACGCCGTCGCGGTGAACCTCGGAGGGCGGACGTGTCGTTCGCGTGATCCGGACGAAGGCGGCTCGGCGGTCACGGCCGGAGGGCACCAGCACGTCGACACGTGCCACAGCCGGACCGTTGCGCAGCCCGTGCCAGGCGGCAGCCGCGGCACCGGTGATCACGCTCGCCGGACCGGCCATCAGGACGGCGGCGACCGGCCGCTGCTCGGCACGGAGTGGCGCGCGGCTGAGGTGCACGACGCCGGGGAGGACGAGCCGCCAGTGCGACTCGAGCCTCCGCCGGAGCTTTGCCGCGTCGATCCCCGCTGAAGCCAGCTGCTGACGCGTGAGCAGACCCGACTGCGCAGCCGCCACGACCTCGAGCTCCGCAGGAAGAGCGCGCACCATGACGAGCAGGTTGCCGCTCTGGATTCCCGGCCGTTCCGCCGGCCCGCCCGCCTGCCGACGTCGGGGCTCCGAGCGGGGCTGTGGGCGGATCGCGTCGCGGGTCTCGCGGCGCGGTGACCGGAGCGCGGACCCCGCCGGCGTCGCACCTGTCGTCGGACGGTGCGCACCGTTTTCCTGTGCGCGGCGTCCGAACATCCGTGCGAAGTCGCCCTGTCGCAGATCGGTGCAGGGCGTGTCACCGTTCCGCCCGGTCCGATCAGGCAGGATGTACCGCATGGACAGGCAGCAGGAGTTCGTGCTCCGTACCGTCGAGGAGCGGGACATCCGCTTCATCCGGCTCTGGTTCACCGACGTGCTCGGCATCCTCAAGTCGGTGGCGGTCGCACCGGCGGAGCTCGAGAACGCGTTCTCCGAGGGCATCGGGTTCGACGGCAGCTCGATCGAGGGCCTGACCCGCGTCTACGAGGCCGACATGATCGCGCGCCCCGACCCGCAGACGTTCCAGGTGCTGCCGTGGCGCGGCGAGCGGCACGGCACCGCGCGCATGTTCTGCGACCTGCTGACGCCCGACGGCGAGCCGAGTCTGGCAGACTCCCGCCACGTGCTGAAGCGCGCGCTCTCCAAGGCGAGCGACCAGGGGTTCACCTTCTACACGCACCCCGAGGTCGAGTTCTACCTGTTCGACGCGCCCGCCGACCCGGCGCAGCCGCTGCAGCCGGTCGACCAGGGCGGCTACTTCGACCACGTGCCGCGCGGCACCGCGCACGACTTCCGTCGTGCCGCGATCACGATGCTCGAGTCGATGGGCATCTCGGTCGAGTTCTCGCACCACGAGGCGGGCCCGGGCCAGAACGAGATCGACCTGCGGTACGCCGACGCGCTCACGACCGCGGACAACGTCATGACGTTCCGCACGGTCGTCAAGGAGGTCGCGCTCGAGCAGGGCGTGTTCGCGTCGTTCATGCCGAAGCCGCTGGCCGACCAGCCGGGCTCGGGCATGCACACGCACCTGTCGCTCTTCGAGGGCGACCGCAACGCGTTCCACGAGCCGGGTGCGCCGCTCGAGCTGTCGAAGGTCGCGCGGTCGTTCATCGGCGGCCTGCTGCGCCACGCGGCCGAGATCACGGCCGTCACCAACCAGTTCGTCAACTCGTACAAGCGGCTCTGGGGCGGGGCCGAGGCGCCGAGCTACATCTGCTGGGGCCACAACAACCGCTCGGCGCTCGTGCGCGTGCCGATGTACAAGCCGGGCAAGGGCAACTCGAGCCGCATCGAGTACCGCGCGGTCGACTCCGCGACGAACCCGTACCTCGCGTTCGCGCTCATGCTCGCCGCCGGCCTCAAGGGCATCGAGGAGGGCTACGAGCTCCCCGAGGGTGCCGACGACGACGTGTGGGAGCTCACCGACGCCGAGCGCAGGGCCCTGGGCATCGAGCCGCTGCCGTCGTCGCTCGAGGCTGCGATCACGGTGATGGAGCGCTCCGAGCTCGTCGCCGAGACGCTGGGCGAGCACGTCTTCGACTACTTCCTGCGCAACAAGAAGCAGGAGTGGGAGGAGTACCGCGCCCAGGTGACGCCGTACGAGCTGCGGCGGTTCCTGCCGGTCCTCTGAGGCGCGCGGTGAGCGTGCAGCCCGACCGCCGCGGCCCGTCGCTGACGAGCCGCCTCCTGCGTGCCGGCATCGCCGACGTGCCACGGGCAGAGCGCCTGCTCGGCGACGCGCAGCTCGTGGCGCTGCTCGACGACCCGGCGCACGTGCTGCTGAGCCCGCTGAGCGAGGCCGCCGACCCGGACCAGGCGCTGCTCGCGCTCGCGAAGGTCGCCGGCGTCGTCCGCGGCGACGTGCTGCTGCGCGACGCGCTGCGGGAGGCGCTGCTGACCGACGGGCCCGCTCGGGACAGGCTCGTCGCCGTCGTCGGCGCGTCCGTCGCGCTCGGCGACACGCTCGCGGCGCACCCCGAGAACCTCGCCGTGCTGCTCGACCCGACACCGGGGACGGCGGTCCCGGTCGCGCACGTGCGCGCCGAGCTGCTCCGCGCGGTCGGTGCCGACCCCGACGCGGAGGTGCCCGTGGCGGCGTCGGGCGGCGCGCCCGCGACGGACGCGCTGCGGCGGGCGTACCGGACGCGCCTGCTGCGGATCGCCGCGACGGATCTCACGAGCACCGACCCGCTCTCGCGCCTGCCGGGCGTCGCGGCGGCGCTCGCGGACCTGGCGGCGGCGGCCCTCGAGGCGGGGCTCGCGATCGCTCGCGCGGAGCTCGACGACCACGGTCGCGACGTCCGCATCGCCGTCATCGGCATGGGCAAGGGCGGCGGCCGCGAGCTCAACTACGTGAGCGACGTCGACGTCGTCTACGTCGTCGAGCCGGTGGACGGCGCCGACGAGGCCGAGGCGCTCGCAACGGGCGCCCGCCTCGCGACCGGCCTGGCGCGTGCCTGTGGATCCCCGGTCGGCGTCGAGCCCGCGCTCTGGCCGGTCGACGCCGCGCTGCGGCCCGAGGGCAAGGACGGCCCGCTCGTCCGGACGCTCGCGAGCCACCGGGCGTACTACGAGCGCTGGGCCAAGACCTGGGAGTTCCAGGCGCTGCTCAAGGCCCGCCCGATGGCGGGGGACCGCGAGCTCGGTCGGGCGTACGTCGACACGACGCAGCCGTTCGTCTGGGCCGCCGTGCGGCGGGAGAACTTCGTCGAGGACTCGCAGGCGATGCGTCGGCGCGTCGAGCAGCACGTCCCGGCCGCCGAGGCGGACCGGCAGATCAAGCTCGGCGTCGGCGGCCTGCGCGACGTGGAGTTCACGGTGCAGCTGCTCCAGCTCGTGCACGGCCGCGCCGACGACTCGATCCGCAGCGGCAACACGCTCACGGCGCTGTCGGCGCTCGCCCAGGCGGGCTACGTGGGCCGCGAGCACGCCGCCGAGCTCGCCGTCTGCTACCGGTGGCTCCGGACCGTCGAGCACCGGCTCCAGCTCCACCGCCTGCGCCGCACGCACCTGATGCCCACGGCGGACGACGACCTGCGGCGGCTCGCGCGGTCCGTCGGGCTGCGCGTCGAGGGGCCGGACGGCCTGCTCGAGCGCTGGCGGCAGGTGCGCCGCGACGTGCGCCGACTCCACGAAGAGCTGTTCTACCGACCGCTGCTCCCCGCGACCGCCCAGCTCTCCGCCGAGGAGGCGAGCCTCGCGCCGGAGGCGGCCCAGGCGCGGCTCTCGGCGATCGGCTACGCGGACCCCGCCGGCGCGATGCGCCACCTCGCCGCGCTGACCGAGGGCGTCTCCCGGCGCGCGTCGATCCAACGCCAGCTGCTGCCCGTGATGCTCGGCTGGTTCGCCGAGGGCGCCGACCCTGACGGCGGCCTGCTGGCGTTCCGGCGCCTCTCGGACACGCTCGGCGCGACGCACTGGTACCTCAAGCTGCTGCGCGACTCCGGCACGGCGGCCCGCCGGCTCGCGCACGTGCTCTCGACGTCGCGCTACGTCGCCGACGCGCTGATGCGGTCGCCGGAGTCGGTGACGTGGCTCGACGACGACGCCGACCTCGAGCCCCGCACCTGGGAGCGGCTGCACGCCGAGGCCGACGCCATCCTGACGCGTGCCGACGCGCGGCAGAACGCCGTCACGGCGATGCGCGCGCTGCGCCGGCGCGAGCTGGCCCGGACGGCCGTCGCCGACGTGCTCGGCGCCGTCACGGGTGTGCGCGCCGCGCAGAGCCTGAGCGTCGCGGCCGACGTGCTGCTCGCGGGCGCTCTGCGGATCGCGGAGTGGGACGCGCGAGTCGAGCGCGGGCTCGACGCGGCTCCCACGCGGATGCTCGTGGTCGCGATGGGCCGCCTCGGCGGGCGCGAGGTCGGGTACTCGTCCGACGCGGACGTGCTGTTCGTGCACGACCCCGTCGACGGCGCGGACCCGGTGGCCGCGCAGGAGTACGCGCTGGCGGCGGCGGCATCGGTGCGCGCGCTGCTCGGCGCCGTCGGGCCCGAGCCGAGCCTTGCCGTCGACGCCGACTTGCGCCCCGAGGGCCGGAACGGCCCGCTCGTGCGGACGTTCGAGTCGTACGCCGAGTACTACGAGCGCTGGTCGTCGCCGTGGGAGAGCCAGGCCCTCCTGCGGGCTCGCCCCGTGGCGGGCGACGTCGAGCTCGGTGAGCGGTTCGACGCGCTCGTCGCGCCGCTGCGCTACCCGGCCGGAGGCCTCGACACCGCGACGGTCCGCGAGATCCGGCGCATCAAGGCGCGCGTGGAGGCCGAGCGCCTGCCGCGGGGCGTCGACCCGGCGCGGCACCTCAAGCTCGGCCGCGGCGGTATCTCCGACGTCGAGTGGACCGCCCAGCTGCTCCAGCTCCAGCACGCGCACGCCGTGCCCGGTCTGCGCACCACGGCGACGATCGAGGCGCTCCAGGCGGCGTCCGAGGCGGGCGTGCTCGACGAGGACGACGCGAAGGTGCTGGTCGAGGCCTGGGACCTCGCGAGCCGGCTCCGCGACGCGAACGTGCTGTGGACGGGCCGCGCGGAGGGCGCCCACGCGGACCAGCTCCCGCACGACCGGCAGACGCTCGCGGGCGTCGCGCGCGTCCTCGGGTACCCGTCCGGCTCGGGCGGCGAGCTCGAGGAGACGTACTTGCGGACCGCGCGCCGGGCGCGCGCCGTCGTGGAGCGCGTCTTCTACGGCTGACGCCCCCAGACGGGACGTGCCGGCCCTCGGGGCGCAGGAGGACCACCCGCGAAGGGTGCAAATGCGCCCCCGTTGTCGCAAAGCGGACGGCCGCGGGCCATGCTCGGAGCAAGGGTCCCCAGCAGCGGGAGGGCACGTGGCTGTCAGGAAGAACGCGAGCGGCGCGGGGGCGCCCGACCTGCCGGACGAGCCCGGGTCGGCGGCGACCGGCGCCGACGGCCCCGCTCCCGCCGAGGCCGGTCCGGCGGACGAGGGCCCCGCGCCCGAGGCGGTCGTCGGACCCGTACCGACGAACGACGAGCTGCCGGCCGAGGCCGAGGCCGAGGCCGAGGGCGACGAGCCCGCGGACGGCGACACCCAGCCGGTGCCGGTCGGGCACCCGGTCGACGGCCCCCCGGCGGACGTGACGCCTTCGCTCGCCGACACGCAGCCGGTCGTCGTCGACGCCCCGGCGGGGAGCGCAGCGACCGCGGCCCCGACGTCCGAGCGGGAGCGCGAGCTGCTCCTCGAGCGCCTGACCGCGCTCGAGGCGGAGAACGCGCACCTGCGCGCCACGGGTGGTCTGCCCGGAGAGGGGCCCGCGACGGCACCCGTCGGGGCTGTCACGGGGCGCCCCCGCCACCGGTGGGGCCGCACGACGGCGGCCGTCGTCCTCATCCTGCTCGGCGCATTGCTCGCGCCCGTCGCGGTGACGGTCACGTGGGCCAAGGAGACGATCACCAACACCGACCGCTACCTCGCAACCGTCGGGCCGCTCGTCGACGACCCCGTGATCCAGCAGGCCGTGACGAACCGGCTGACCGGCGCGATCGTCGACGCGATCAACCTCGACCAGCTCGTGGCGCAGGGCACCGCCGCCGTCGCGGACCTCGGCCTCCCGCCGCGCGTCGCCGACCTGGTCCAGGGCCTCGACCAGCCGATCGTCAACGCCGCCACGAACTTCATCCACACGCAGGTGAACCGGATCGTCACGTCCGACGCGTTCTCGAACGCGTGGAAGGAGGCGAACCGCAGCGCGCAGCAGCAGCTCGTCGCCGTCATGCGGGGAGACCCGGACGCGATCGCGAGCATCGACTCGAACGGCACGCTGAGCGTCGACCTCACGCCCGTGGTCGACTCGGTGAAGCAGTCGCTCGCCGACCGAGGCTTCACGATCGTCAACAGCCTGCCGACCATCAACGCGACCTTCCCGCTCGTCAAGAACTCCGACCTCGTGCGGCTCAAGAACGCGTACCAGGCGCTCGACGTGCTCGGCACGTGGCTCCCGTGGCTCGTCGTGGCGCTGCTCGCCGCGGGCGTCATGTGCGCGTACAACCGGTCGCGCGCCGTGATGGCCGCGGGCCTCGCCTTCGCCGGGGCGATGCTGCTCCACGGCCTCGCGGTCGGGATCGGACGCTCGCTCTACGTCACCTCGCTGCCCGCGACGGTCCAGCGGCGCGACGCCGCGCTCGACGTGTACGACCAGATGGTGTCGTTCCTCAAGGTCGCGATCCGCACCGGCTTCGTGCTCGGGATCGTGGTCGCGATCGTCGCGTTCCTCGCCGGGGGCAGCGCCGCGGCGGTCGCGGTGCGGGGCGCCTACACGCGCTCGACGGCGTGGGTCCGTGGCCTCGGCGACAGCCACGGCGTCGGGACCGGCGCGGTGGGCGTGTGGCTCGACGAGCAGCGCGTGCTGATCCGTGTCGTCGTCGCGATCGGCGCCGCGCTCGCGCTCGTGCTGGCCGGGCACCTGACGCCGAAGTACGTCCTCGGCGTCGCGGTCGTCGCCCTCCTCGTGCTCGGCGTCGTGCAGCTGTTGTCGCGTCCGTCGGGCGACAGAGCCGGGCGCCGGGTGTGACCCCGGACGCGGCGCGGTTCAGCGCGTCGTGGGTGGCCGCGTGGAACGCGCACGACCTCGACGCGGTGCTCGCGCACTTCGCCGACGACGTCGTCTTCACCTCGCCGGTCGCCGCGCGCATCCTGCCCGAGACCGGGGGAGTGCTGCGCGGGAAGGACGAGCTGCGGCGCTACTGGGCCGAGGGCCTGCGGCTCGTCCCCGACCTCCACTTCACGGTCGAGCGCGTGTTCGCAGGCGTCGACGTCCTCGTCATCAGCTACCGCAACCAGGTCGGCAGCCTCGTCGACGAGGTGCTGCGGTTCGCCGGCGGGCAGGTCGTCGCGGGGCACGGCACCTACCTCGCCGAGAGCGGTGACGACCCGGCGGGTCTCGCCACCGCCGGCGACTGAGAAGGCGCGGTCGGCGCGTCCCGGGACGCGTCAGCCCGCGCGGCGCCGCCGGAACTCGTCCGCGAGCTGCTGCGCCTGGGCGCCGACGAGCCGGCGCAGGTCGTCGTGCAGCCCGGCGACGCGGCGCGGGTCCGCCCCCGCGTCGCGTGCTCGCTCCCAGTCGGCCTTCGCGGCACGGATGTCCTCGTCCGTGACGCGCACGACCCACGAATCGTCTTCCCCCACGTCGTCAACGGTGGCGCACCGGCCCTCGACCGGACGAGGGTTACCGGGCGGGATCACCCCGCCGTTCACGCGCACGTGCGGCGTGTCGCGGCCCCGTCACTCGGTCGGCCGCAGCCACGGGGGTGGACGGTTGCCCCGCGGTCGCTCAGGACGCACGGTGACGCACGTCACTGCAGGTCAGGCCGACGTGCCGGCTGTCACCGGCCCGACCTGCGGAGCGCGCCGTCGGTCAGGCTCGCCCGTCGTCGCCCCTCTGCACGGGGACGTCGTCCACCGGGGGCGCGTCGGAACGACGGTCCTCGACGGGGGCGTCGTCCGCCGTCGGGACGTCGGGGTCGATCCGGTCGGCGTGGCCCAGCCGGTCGTCGAGGTCGGCGCGCGCGCCGCTCGCCAGCTCCTCGTGGCTCCGGGCCTCCTGCGCGAGCGCGGTGGCGTCGGCGGAACGTGCGTCCGCCTCCGCCTGGGCGAGCCGG
This sequence comes from Cellulomonas alba, assembly GCF_030362835.1. Lineage (GTDB taxonomy): Bacteria > Actinomycetota > Actinomycetes > Actinomycetales > Cellulomonadaceae > Cellulomonas > Cellulomonas alba. Next base: position 436,238 of record NZ_JAUCGQ010000001.1, on the reverse strand, counting down.
GCCTGCGCCTCGAGCCGCGCGGCTTCGGCCTCGCGGCGCCGCACCTCGACCTCGTCGACCGCCGCCTTCTCGCGGATCTCCTGGGCCTTCGCCCGCTGCGCCTCGACGCGCCGGGCCCCGGACCTGCGGGACAGTGCGACCGCCACGGCGATGACGATGGCGACCACGACGACTGCCACGACGATCCAGATGATCGTTGACGTGCTCACGGTGCTCTCCTTCCGATCGGACAGCCCCCCGTGGCATTGCACAGTCGTCGGCACCACCCCGCAACCGCGCCGGGCCCACGACCGCGCACGGCGCGCCTCGGACCGCCTTCCCACCGGCGCGTCGACGCAGCATGATCGAGCGGGCCCCGCGCTCGCCGGACGGCCCGGCGCCGACCCGCTTCTGTGTGGCGTGCCGCCGCACGGCCGCCACACCCCCGGAGGAACGTTGAAGCTCCTGCTCACCTCGGGTGGCGTCACGAACCCGAGCATCCACCGCGCTCTCGTCGAGCTCCTCGGGAAGCCCGTGGCCGAGAGCCGGGCGCTGTGCATCCCGACGGCCCAGTGGGGCCACCCGATGTGCGGCCCGGAGTCCGTGCGCGGCCTGCTCGCCGCCGAGCCCGACTTCCGCCATCTGTCCGGCCTGGGCTGGGCGTCGCTGGGAGTCCTCGAGCTGACGGCGCTGCCGAGCGTCGGGCCGGAGCGCTGGGTCCCGTGGGTGCGCGAGGCCGACGTGCTGCTCGTCGACGGCGGCGACGCGACGTACCTCCACCACTGGATGCGGGAGTCCGGGCTCGCGGACCTGCTCGCGTCGATGCCCGACACGGTCTGGGTCGGGGTGAGCGCCGGCAGCATGGTGATGGCGCCCCGCATCGAGGACTCCTTCGTGGAGTGGTCGGGCGCACCCGACGACCGGACGCTGGGCGTGGTCGACTTCGCGATCTTCCCGCACCTCGACGCGTTCCCGACGAACACCCGTGCGCACGCCGAACGGTGGGCCGCCGGCCTCGGCGTCCCGGCGTACGCCATCGACGAGCAGACGGCGATCGCAGTCGTGGACGGCTCCGTCCGCGTGGTGTCCGAGGGACGGTGGACGGCCTTCGACGCGGCGGGGAACGTGACGACCTGAGCGGGCCGCGAGCCGGTGCGGAGCGGACGCCGGCTCTCGGCGGCACGATGAGGCCGTGGATGGGGTGCGATCTGACGCGTGGGCCCGCCCGCAGGTCGGTGCGACGTCCGTGAAGGGCTCGCGCCGCCCCGACGGGGGCCCCCGCGTCGATCCGGGCGCGGCGGACCGATGACGTCGCTCGACGAGGTCGTGGACGACCTGTACGCCGGTCGGCCGGACGGCTTCGTCTCCGCACGTGATGCCGCTGCTCGCGCGGCCCGGGCCGACGGCGACCGCGCGCTGGCCGGTCAGATCGCCGCCCTGCGCAAGCCGACCGTCGCCGCGTGGCTCGTCAACCTGCTGGTCCGCGAGGACGCCGACCTCGCCGGTCAGATCGTCGCGCTCGGGGAGGGGCTGCGCGAGGCCGAGCGGACGCTCGACGGGGTCGCCCTGCGCGACCTGTCGCGTCAACGCCGGGCGCTCGTCTCGTCGCTCGTCGCGAGAGCCCGCTCGTTGGCGATCACGGACGGGCACCGCGTCGGCGACGCGGCGCTGCAGGAGGTCGACGCGACCCTCACGGCCGCGCTCGCCGACGCCGACGTCGCGCAGGTGGTCACCTCGGGTCGCCTCACGGAGGGGCAGCAGTACGTCGGGTTCGGCGCGGCGGACGTGTCGCTGGCCGGTCCGGCGCCGCGCGCGGGCGGGCAGTCCCGCGACCGGGAGGCGAGCCCGGCGCGCCCGCCGGCGGGAGAGCGTGCCGGCGCCCGCGGGCCGCACCCGGTGAGGGAGGCGGGTGGACGGTCGGGTGCGGGCGCTGGCGCGGAGGGCGGTCTCGAGCAGGCACGCGCGTCGACGAAGCGCGCCACGGCCGGTCCGGACACGGAGCGTCGTGAGTCCGAGCACGAGCGCCGCGCCGCCGAGCGAGAGCGCCGCGCCGCCGAGCAGCGACGACGCGCGGCGGACACGGCGTGGCAGGGCGCGACAGAGGCTCTCGAGCGTGCGCAGGCCGACGGCGACGCAGCGATCGCCCGGCGCGACCAGCGGCGCGCCGACCTCGAGGCCGCGGAGCGCGCCGCGCGAGCGGCGTCCGACCTGGTCGAGGAGCTGACCGAGGCGCTCGCCGACCTGCGTCGCAGGCTGTCGCGGGCGCAGAAGGACGTCGGGCTCGCCGAGAAGCGCGTCAGCCGGACGGAGAGCGCTCTCCACGACGACGAGCGGGCCGCGGTCGCCGCGCAGCACGCTCTCCGACGAGCGCAGCGAGCCGTGGATGAGGCGGCCGAGGCGCGACGGGCTGCCGCCGAGACGTGAGCGCAGCGGTGGCGGGGGCGGCCTGAGCCACCCCCGCCACCGCTGCGGTCACTGCGCCGGCCGCGCTCCTAGCCGTGCCGGCCAGGGTGTCCCGGCCCTGGGCCGTGACCGTGGTGCCTCGGCGTCGCCGCCACTGTCACCAGCGCGGACTCCGACGTGCTCACCCCGCCGGACGTCGCGGTCACGGTGACTCTGACGTGCCCCGGCTCGGTCGCCGTCAGCACACCGGTGGTGGTCACCGCGGCCCCGGCGCTGTTCGTGTCCATGGGGGCGATCCGGTAGCTGTACGTGGTGCCGGAGGCCGCCGGGACGAGCCGCGCGGAGAGCTGGACGCCTGCCGCCGCGTCGCGAACCGGCACGCTCCGGTCGGCGAAGTCCACCGCCGCCGCGTGGGCGTCGGGGAACGCGCTGCCGGTGGCGTCGGGAGCACCCGCCGTCACGACGACCGGGAACGTGGTCGACCTCGTCTCGCCGTCGGCGGTGGCCGTGGCCGTGATGAGGACCGTCCCGACCCGCTTCGGTGCGACAGCACCCGTCCGGTCCACCTTCGCGACTGCCGGGTTCGAGGACTTGTACTCGACCTTGAGCGCCCGGTCGTCGAGGTTCCAGAAGGCGAGGTCGTGCTTGGTCACCGACAGCTGGGCGTTGATCCGGTTGTCCGGGGTGTCGAGGCGCAGCTGGGTGCCGTCAGGCTGTGCCGACACCACCTCGACGCCCGCCTTGCGTGCGCCGCTCACGTGGAGCGTCGTCGCCTTGAGGTCGGCATCCGCGGAGCTCGGGCCCGCCAGGATCGTCCAGTCACCCGTCGGGAAGACCTTCTTGTGCGTCACGTCGTCCCAGAACCAGAGGTCGCCGGGCTTGATCGTCATGCGCGCCGTCCGGGACCCGCCCCCGATGACGTCCGTCTTCACGAAGCCCTTGAGCTGCTTGAGGGGCCGCTCGTTGCCGTCAGCGCCGCTCGGCGCCTTGGCGTAGACCTGCACGACCGCCTTGCCCGGGTGGCTCGCGGCCCGGTTCGACACGCGGACCGCGACCGTCACCGACTGGTTCGGCGTGACCCGCGAAGCCGACAGCGTCGGGGCCCCGTAGTCGAACCGCGAGTACGACAGGCCGCTGCCGAACGCGTAGTCGGGCGCGGCGCAGCCGGCACCGACCTGGTAGTAGAGGTAGGTGCGGCCGCAGGTCGCGCCCTCGGCCTTGGTCAGCCGGTAGTCCTCGACGGCGAGGTCAGGCGCGGTCGCCTTGCCCAGCTGGGCGTCGACGTCCGAGTACCAGGTCAGCGGCAGCTTGCCCGAGAAGTTCGCGATCGCGGTGCGACCGTCCTCGAGCTTCACGGAGTCGTTGAACAGCAGCTCCGACATCGCCGGGCCCTGGTACATCCCGTTGAACGACGACCAGACGATGCCGCCCACGGTGGGCAGGTTCTTGAACTCGCTGAGGTCGACCATCGTCTTGCCCTGGATCCACACCACGATCTTCTTGCCGTACTTGCTGGCGAGCGGCGCGATCGAGTCCCGGATCAGCTCGGCCTGCATGCGCGGCAGAGCGACGGTGGTGCGGTCGGTGCCCTCGCCGCCGTCGTCGTTGCGATGGCCCACCACGACCACGACGTTGTCCGCCTGCGAGATGCGGTACTCGGCGGTCGCCGCGTCCTTGACGGGGTCGCACGGGTCGCTCGAGCACGTCGAGGTCGTGATGGCGGTGCCGGCCTTGTTCAGCACGTCCGGGAACACCGAGAGGTGGTCCGAGAGGTACGGCGTCGCCGAGCCCGGGGTGATGTCGGAGGTGCTCCCACCGGTCTCCTCGGCCAGCGCCTGCGCGAACGTGGTGCTGACGGCGGTCGGGCCGGAGTAGGAGCCCGACTGGAACGTGTTGAGGCTGTCGACGTGGCCGAGCGCGACGGTCGTGCCGGTGGTCGCGCCGGCGAACGGGAGCGTCGAGCCCGCGTTCTTGAGCAGCACCGGCGCCTCGAGCGCGGCCTCGTGGGCCACCGCGCGGTGCGCGGCCGACGCCAGCTTCACGTCCGGGTTGCCGGCGGTCGACAGCGAGTACGACGCGTTGTCCCACGGCACGTCCGCGGCCGGGTCGAACTCGCCGGTCTGGAAGCGTGCGGTGAACGCTCGCACCAGGGCGATGTCGACGTCGCTCTCGGTGACGTAGCCCTGGTCCTGCGCGGCGGGCAGACCGTCGGCCGAGGGGTAGTCCGGTCCGAAGCAGTCGAGGTCGGTACCGGCCTTGAGCGCCCACGCGTTGCCGAGCGGCTTGCTCACCTGGGTGTCGCCGCCGAGCTGGGCCGGGTGCCACGAGTGGCCCTGCGTGCCGGTGCCGTACACCCGCGTGATGGCGCCGCAGTCGGAGACGACGTAGCCGTCGAAGCCGAACGAACGACGCATCAGCGTCTCGATCGCGTAGCGGCTCGCCGCCATCGGGGTGCCGGGGGTGCCGTTCGGCGTCACCTGGTCGTCCGGGCTCCACGTCGTCGGGAAGCTCGCGGCCGACGGGTAGTCGGTCGTGTAGTCCTCGACCATGTTCACGGCGTTGTACGCGGTCATCATCGACCGCGCCCCGGCTCCGGCCACCGACGCGGCGAAGGGCGGCACGAAGTACTCCAGCAGCGACCGCTCGCTGAGGTTCGACGTGCCGAAGTCTCTGTTCGCCTCGGAGTTGTTCGCGAGGTAGTGCTTCGGGGTCGCCACGGCCTGGACGTAGTCGTCGGGCTTGGTCGGCACCGTGTCGGGACGCGACGCCGTGTCGCCCTGCATGCCCGTGACGAACGCGCTCGCGATGCCGCCGGTCAGCTCGGGGTCCTCGGAGTACGACTCGTCGGCCCGTCCCCAGCGCGGGTCGCGGTTGAGGTTCTGGTTCGGTGACCAGTACGTCAGGCCATAGCAGGCGCCGCCCGGGAGGACGGGCGCGTCACTGCCCGGCGGGCACGAGGTGTTGTAGGTGACGCGCGCCTCGTCCGCGATGCCACCCGCGATCTTCTGCGTCAGCGGGGCGTCCCACGTGGACGCGATCGACGTGCTCTGCGGGTACTGGGTGTAGTCGTTGTTCCCCGGGAGGGTGGGGAAGTAGATGCCGTGGTTCGCCTCGCCCCAGTAGCCGTACGACGTGACGCCCAGCCGGGAGATCACCTGGGGCTTCGGCGCCCAGGTCGCGTGCGGCTGCATGGCGCGCAGCTGGTCGAGCTTCTCCTCCAGCGTCATCCTCGACACGAGGTCGGCGGCCCGGACGCTGAACGGCAACGACCGGTCCTGGTACGCCGGCACGTGGTGCGCCGCCGCGGTCGCGCCCTGGGCGCCCACCATCAGGCCGCTGCCCACCAGTGCTGTCACGACGAGCCCGACGAGTGGTGTCCGCCGCGTCCGGAGTCTCCTGCCGGCCGTGGTCGCCCTGGGCACGGAACCGATTCTCACCATGAAGGCATTCCTCATTCCTGTCAGCCGACCGCCTACCTCGGCGAGCCTCATTCCAGGCGCGCGCGAGCCAGCGTCGTCGCTGTGCTCGGGGGCCTTTTCCGACGGGGTAAGGCGGTTTGTTACCGCTAACATATAGCGCGTGACGCACGTTACCTCGGTGCCGGGGGCCGGTCAACGGCTGGGAGGAGGTCGTGCGAACGGCCATCGGCGTCGCTCTCCGGTGCGCGACGAGACCGGGCAAACCGGTCGGCGTCGACCGTGGTCACCGTGCCACCTCGACGCCCGGTCCGCACCTCCGGGTCGGACGGCGACGCCGTGCCGGGGTCCGCGTGGGGCCCACGTCGTCGTGCCGGTGCGGGATATCTCCGCAGGCCATCGCCGTATGGCGGCGCACACCCGTGCTTGCGGTGGGGTACCGACCACGGTGTGGCTCCGAGTCGCCTGGCAGGGCGCCCCGTGACCGCGCGAGCCTCAGGTGCGGGGGACGACGGGGCCTTCTCGCGCACGGCCGAGAGGGTTCGAGCTGCGCGGCGCTCCCGGGGACCTGTCGGCAGACCGCGCGTCTTTCACCAGCGGTGTCGCGAGGAGATCGGCGCGCTTCTCTTTTCAGTGTGGGAAAGTGCGGCGCGCCGAAATAACGCGCCCGTATCGCCGACAATGGCCCGTGGAGCGCACGCGCCCGACGGCGACACCCTGCATGGCCTTGTTCCGAGCGTCGCGAGGTGTTCAGACGTGGTACCGCAGATGCCGCGCCGCTCGAACGCGCCGAAACCGCCGGACGCGCGAGGGCGTCAGCGAGCGGCACTGCTCACAGGTCGTGCACGACCCCGCGGCGAGACGCCTGGTGGCTCGTCATGGCACCTGCCGGGCGACCCACGCGCCCACGTCGCCGCGGGACAACGCGATCGCCAGCAGCTCGGGGAACCGGTCAGGTGTGCACGCGAACGCGGGGATGCCCATCGCGGCGAGCGCGGCCGCGTTGTCGTGGTCGTACGCGGGTGCGCCCGAGTCGGAGAGGGCGAGCAGGGCGATGACCTGTGCACCCGAGGCGGTGAGCTCGCCGGCGCGGCGGAGCATCTCGTCGCGAACGCCGCCCTCGATGAGGTCGCTGATGAGGATGAACAGTGTGTCCGCGGGCCGGCTCACGAGGGTCTGGCAGTACGCGATGGCACGGTTGATGTCCGTGCCGCCCCCGAGCTGGGTGGCGAACAGGACGTCGACGGGGTCGGCGAGCTGGTCGGTGAGGTCGACGACGTTCGTGTCGAACACGACCAGGGAGGTCCGCAGCGCCGGAAGGGACGCGAGGACGGCGCCGAACACGGAGGCGTACACGACGGACTCGGCCATGGAGCCCGACTGGTCGATCGCGAGGACGACGTCGCGGGCGACGACGTTGCGGTGGCGTGCGTGCCCGACCAGCCGGTGGGGGACGACCGTGCGGTGCTCGGGCAGGTAGTGAGCCAGGTTCGCCCGGATGGTGGCGTCCCAGTCGATGTCCGACAACCGCGGCCTGCGCGTGCGTGAGCGGCGCAGTGCGCCGTTGACGGCGGAGCGGGTCGCGGATGCGATGCGTCGCTCGATGTCGGCGACGACAGCCGCGACGACCTGCCGCGCGGTGGCCTTCGACTGCTCGGGGACGGTGCGGTTCAGCGCGAGGAGCGTCGTCACGAGCGACATGTCGGGCTGGACTGCGGCCAGCAGCTCGGGCTCGAACAGGAGCCGGCGCAGGCCGAGCCGGTCGACCGCGTCGCGCTGCATGACCTCGACCACGCTGGTGGGGAAGTACGTCCGGATGTCGCCGAGCCACCGGGCGACGCGCGGCGCGGAGCCGCCGAGACCGGCGGAGCGCTCGCCGGCGGCGTGCGTGCCGGCATCGCCGGTGTCGTAGAGCGCGGCAAGCGCGGCGTCCATCGCCTGCTCACCGGCGCTCAGCTGGACGTCGACGCGGCTGGGTTCGCCGAGCAGGAGCCGCCACCGACGTAGGCGCGTCGCCTCGTCGACGCGCTCGAGCTCACCGGTCGGTGGGGCTGCCGAGCCGAGCGGGTCCGGCCCGAGCTCGCTCGTCGAGCTCATCGGGTCGCTCCCAGCAGCAGTGCCACCGTGCGCAGCGGACCGGCGGCGAGCTCGAGATCGACGCCGTCGTCGGCCGCGGGCGCGGGGGTGCCGTCGGACCGGGGCAGTCGCGTGACGGCGTCGCCGAGGTTGCGCCGTTCACCGAGGGGCAGGGCGCCGAACGTGCGACGGAGCAAGGGCATGACGTCGGTGAACGTGGGGGCAGCCAGGGTCGCGACCCACGCGTCGAGGACCGCGAGCAGGGCACGGTCGTGCACGAGGAGCAGGCCGCCGCCCGCGAGGAAGCCCTCGACCCACGCGGCCTGGTGGCGGGCGACCGTGCCGTACGACAGCGCCCGCGACAGGCGCAGCCCGGCGTCGCGGATGTCGATGCGGTGGGCGTCGAGGAGCAGCCGCGTGGCGCGTCCGGTGAGAGCGCCGGAGATGTCCGTGCGGCCAGCCAGGGCGAGGATCGTGTCGAGCCACAAGGCGGTGCCCGTGTCGTCGTCGCGCAGCTGGACCGCCGTGTGCACGTCGTCGAGCAGGCGCCGCAGGGCGAGCGCGGACTCGTCGTCGAGGCCCGCGACGGCGGCGGCCAGACCGGCGCAGACGCGGACGAGGAGCGCGTCGCCGACGCGGCCGAGGTCGGCGGTCGGGGTGCCGCGGACGTCGCTGTACCGGTGGGCGCGGACCAGCGCCGGCAGTGCGGCCATGAGGCGGGCGATGTCGCCGTCGTGGGCGGCCCGGACGTCGACGTGCTCGAGCACGGCGTCCGCCGCACGCGGCAGGTCGGCGAGCAGTGTCTGCTCCAGCATCGCGGTCAAGGTCGGCAGTGGTGCCTCGACCGCGTCGTGGACGACCCGCGCAGTTGCGGCCGTCTCGACGGTGGTCCCCCAGAGCGCCGCCTCGACGACCGCGACTGCGAGCTCGGGGCGCCAGCGCAGCGTCCACGCCTCGCGGAACGTGCCGGTGCTGCGGCTGCGCTGGTGGTCGGGCTGGGCCCAGTCGATGTCGAGAAGCGTCAGCCGGTGCAGGAGCCGGGAGCGGGCCAGGTCGGTCTCCTTGCGCAGGTCGAGCTCGAGGGTGCGCGGCGCGGCGTCGAACGAGAGCCGCAGCCGACGCGCGACGGCCCGCAAGTCGGTGTCGAGCGGCACGGTCGGTACGTGGTCGCTCACCTCACCCAGGTGCTCGCCGACGACGAGCTGCGCGGTGACATACGCGACGAGGTCGTCGTCGCCGTCGCACAAGACCGCCCGAGTCGCCTCGGTCACCTCGGCCAGACCCGGGATGTGGCGGCCTCGCAGGGTGGCGAGAGTCTCCGCGAGCCGGACGGCCTCGATCACGTGCGCGGACGAGACCGGCAGGTCCTTCTCCCGGAGCGCGCCGCCGACCCGGACGAGCCAGCTGGCCGTCACGTCGGACTGCGTCGTGAACAGGTGCTCGTACCAGCCCGGGGAGGTGATCCCCGCGCCGTACCCGGACGCACGGGCCAGGCGCGAGGACGTCCACGGGATCCAGGTCAGCGTCGTCTTCTTCTTGGGCAGGCCGGCCAGGAGCTTGGTGTCGACGCTCGCGGGCGGCAGCTTTCCGGCGAGAGCCGGGGCGTGCCAGGCGCCGCAGACCACGGCGACCCGCCGGTGGCCGGCCTTCTGCGCCGCTCGGATCTGCTGGCGCATGTACGCCTCGCGGCGCGCCTCGTCCGGGTCGTGGGGCTGGGGATGTGCCTCGCGGAGGTGCGCCATGGCCTCCGTGAGGACGCCGAACGGTGTCGAGTCCGTCAGCCGCGACTCGACGACGTCCTCCCACCACCGCTCGGGGTCGTCGTACCCCGCCGCGCCGGCGAGCGTGGCGATCGGGTCCAGGGACACCGGCGGCTGCCCGGCCTCGTCGTCCTGCACCGAGGCATCCGGGGGCGCGGCGCGGGCCGCGAGGCTGACAGATGCGGGCAGGTCGATGAAGCGCGCCGGGACGTCGTTCGCGTTCGCCCAGGTCAGGGCCTGCCACTCAGGGGAGAAGGCGGCGAATGGCCAGAAGGCGGCGGTCGCCGGCGCGTCCGTCAGTGAGGCGAGCAGCGCGACGGGCGGCGTCAGGGTCCCCGCCTGCGCGAACCCGATCAGGTCGTCGGCGTCGGCGGGGCCTTCGACCAGGACGAGGTCGGGCTGCAGCTCTGCGAGGGCTCGGGCGACGGCGCGCGCCGAACCGGGACCGTGGTGCCGCACGCCCATGACGTGCACGCCGTCCGCCGTGGACGTCGGCGCGGGAGCGTCCGCGTCGGTCTGCGTCACGCGGTGACCTCGCGGCACGCGCGGTAGAAGTCCGACCAGTCGCGGCGCTCACGCACGACGGCCTCGAGGTACTCCGTCCAGACGACGGTGTCGGTCAGGGGGTCCTTGACGACGGCGCCGACGATGCCCGCCGCGATGTCCGACGGCCGCAGCACGCCGTCGCCGAAGTGCGCGGCCAACGCGAGCCCGTTGGTGACGACGGAGATCGCCTCGGCGGTCGACATCGTCCCGGACGGGCTCTTGACCGCGGTGCGCCCGTCGACCGTCTGCCCGGAGCGCAGCTCGCGGAACACGGTGACGACGCGTCGGATCTCCTCCGCCGCGGCCGGCACCGGTGGGAGCTCGAGCGAGCGGCCGAGCTGCTCGACGCGCCGGGCGACGATCGCGACCTCCTCCTCGGCGGTCGCAGGCAGCGGCAGCACGACCGTGTTGAACCGGCGCCGCAGCGCCGACGACAGCTCGTTGACGCCGCGGTCGCGGTCGTTCGCGGTGGCGATGACGTTGAAGCCCTTCGCGGCCTGCACCTCGCCCCCGAGCTCAGGGACGGGCAGCGACTTCTCCGAGAGGATCGTGATGAGCGCGTCCTGCACGTCCGACGGGATGCGGGTGAGCTCCTCGACGCGCGCGATCGACGCCTCGCGCATCGCGGTCATGACGGGAGACGGCACCAGGGCAGCGTCGCTCGGGCCCTCGGCGAGGAGCCGCGCGTAGTTCCAGCCGTAGCGGATGGCGTCCTCGGACGTGCCGGACGTGCCCTGCACGACGAGCGTCGAGCGCCCCGAGACGGCGGCCGCCAGGTGCTCGCTGACCCAGGTCTTCGCGGTGCCGGGGACGCCGAGCAGCAGGAGAGCCCGGTCGGTCGCGAGCGTCGCCACCGCGACCTCGACGAGCCGCCGCGGACCGACGTACTTCGGCGTGATCACGGTGCTGTCGGCGAGGCTCCCGCCCAGCAGGTACGTGACGACTGCCCATGGCGACAGGCGCCACGCGGGCGGCCGCGGGCGGTCGTCGAGGCGCGCGAGGGCGTCGAGCTCGTCGGCGAACGCCTGCTCGGCGTGCGGGCGCAGCAGCGCGGTGGTCTCGGTCACGAGAGCTCCTCGATGGTCAGGCGTCGTAGGTGGACGAGGTCGGCGGCGCGGTTCAGCGCGGGTGCGGCGTCGGGGCTCGCGGCGGCGGCGCGGCGCAGGGTGGCCTCGGCCGCGGCGTCGGGCCGGGACCGGATCGCGAGGAGGCCGGCGAGCTCGCGCACGGCCCAGCCGCGTGCCCGGTCCGTCGCGCCCGCGATCGAGGTCGCGACGGTCTCGGTGAGCTCGGGCGCCCACGGGCCGGGGACGGCGGTGAGGAGCGCCAGCGCGCTCGCGTCCAGGGCCGGCTTGCCGCGCCCGGCGGCCTGCAGGCCCCGTTCCACGAGCCGGTGCCGGTCGCCCGGAGGCACGAGCGCGATGAGCCCGGCGCGCGCGGGGGCCCACTGGTCGGGCGTCGCCGCGTCGAGCAGCGCCAGCGCCCATGACGGGTCGCGCTGGGTGAACGCGGCGCGCACCCACCCGACGACGAGCTCAGGGGCCTTGGCGTCGAGCGCGAGCCCGACGAGCGTGCGCGGGTCCTGCCGGAGCTGGTCGGTCCACGCGGTCAAGGGTGTGGCGGCCACGAGCTCGGTCAGCAGGTGGGCGCCCGGTCCGACGCCGGGCGGGGCGGGAGCGAACGGGTCGGAGTCGCGAGGGGTCGGCAGCGTCACCGTGAGGTGCTCGCGCAACAGGCGTCGTTCGAGCCGCACCGTCGCCAGGGCGCGCGCGGCGCACTCCCGCGCGAACGCCGACTCGGGCAGGAGCGTGAGGACGCCTGCCGCGGTACGACGCACCGAGGCCGCCCTGTCGGTCGACGCGAGCTGCAGCACGTCCTCGTCGGCGACCGTCACGTCCCCGGCGATCGCGTGCAGGAACGAGACCTTCTCCTCGGCCTTGAGCGTGGACCAGGTCTCGGCGAGCACCTGCCGGGCCAGCGCCGGGTCGACCGCGCGCAGCGTGGACCACCAGTGCGTTCGTTCGTCTGCGGTCCCGTGCGACCAGCGTGGGTCGTCGCGGACGTCGCCGGTCAGGTCGAGGTCGGCGGGCGTGTGCGCGGTGACGACGAGCTGCCAGCCCGGGTGCTGGGAGGCGAGCCAGCGGCCGCGCTCCCCGATGACCGCCACGACCGCGCCGGCCACGTCCTGGCGGGGCGTTGCCGCCGCGTACGTCAGCACGGGTCCGAGGAGCGCAGCCGGCACGCGGAGCCGGCGTTGGTCGAGCAGGGTGAGCCACTCGAGCAGGAGGTCGGGTCCGACGGGGTCGGGGTCGCTCAGCAGCTGCGCGGCCCGTGCTGCCGCTCGCGGCCCCGCCGCGTCCCGGTCCTCGACGGGCGCGGGCTCGCACAGCGTGGCGGCGGGCGCGGCAGGAGGGGTGGCGCGACGGGCGACGGCGAGCACGGCGGCGGCCGCCAGGAGCGTGTCCGACGCGTCCTGCTCGGGAAGCGCGTGCACGACGTCACCGGTCACGCCCGTCAGCGCAGCGCGCTCGAGCGCCGCACGCTGGGTGCCGAGAAGGGCGGCGGTCGCGAGGTCGTCACGGACGGTCACAGGGCCACGAGCTCCTCTCCGGCGAGGACCGCACGTGGCGTCGCTCCGGCGGCACCGTAGTCGACCGCCAGCACGACGGGCCGCCCGCCTGCGACGGCGAGCGCGGTCCACGGCTGGACACCGAGCGGGACGGGCAGCCTCCCCGTGTCGTCCTGCACCCAGAAGGCGCCGTGCCCGTCGACGCCGACGAGGGCGGGTCCGAGGACGACGGGGATGGCGGCAGCCCACGGGTCGGCGGTCAGGGCGTCGGCCCATCGTCGTGCGGCGTCACGGAGGGTGACGCCGGCAGGCGGGGCGGTCAGGCGCGCTGGCTCGCCGTGTCGTTGACCGACCAGGGCCCGGAACGGGTCGCCGGGGTAGGTGTGGACGTCGGCGTCGAGCGTCGTGCCTGCCATCAGGGACGCATCGAGCGGTTGCCCGGCGGCGGCGAACGACACGACGGCGACGTCGCGCGCGCTCGTGGTGCCGTGCAGGTGCACGCGGCGCACGCTCAGGCGGTCCTGGCTGCTGTCGTGCACCGACAGGACGGCCCACGTGTCGCGATGGGCGGGCGTGGCTAGCACGTCAGCGGCACGCGTCGGGAACCCGATGCGGCGACGGACGACCGCCGCCAGCCCGTCCGGCAGCTCGTCGAGGCGCGCATGCGCCGTCGTGAGGAGGTGCAGGAGCGCGAGCTCCTCGAGGAGGCGTGCCGGCCAGCCCTCACCGGACGCAGCGGCGGCGGGCAACGTCCGCACGGTGTCCGCCAGCCCTGGAGCCTGCGCGTCCACGAGGCGTCCTGCGACCGGCTCGAAGTGCCGGTAACCGGCGCGGTCGGCACCGGCCAGTCCATGGGTGACCTGGTCGCGTAGCCACCGCTGCAGGTCGGCGACCCCGGCGGCGACGCGGTCGGCGCGAGCTGTGACCCGTCTCGCGGCGGCAGCCTCGTCGACCGGCTCGGCCGCAGCCGAGGTCGCGGGCCGGGCAGCCCGCGCGGCGCGGCCCGCCAGCCACGTGCGCGCGAACTCGGCCGGCTCGACGGCCGCCGCGACCTGACCCTGCGACCAGAGCACGAGGAGTGCGAGCGCGTGCTTGCACGGGAACTTCCGGCTCGGGCAGGAGCACGAGTACGCGGGCCCGGTCAGATCGACGACCGTGACGTAGGGGCTCTTGCCGGAGCCGGCGCACAGACCCCACACCGCGGCGTCGGTCGCGCCGGTCGACCCCCAGGGCACCGGGGTGGCGAGCTTGCGTGCGGCCGCTGTCGACGAGGCGTCGGGGGAGAGGGACAGCACCTGCTCAGTGCTCCACGGCGGCGGCACCGGCGGAGCGTATCGACCCCCGGTGACACCGCGGTGCCGACCGGCGTTCGACGCTCGGAATTCACTCGCGTGCCCGAGGCCCGCCACTGCCGGCGGCCGGGGCAGGCGAGCCTCGACGTGCGTCACCTGCCGCCGGACGTTCGTCGCGCCCCCATGGGGACTGACGCGCGATGCCCCGCCGCGGGGCGCCGGACCTATCGGTCGAGCGCCGAGCGTCCGGCCGCCGGCATGCCCGCATGACGCCATGAGCGGTCCCGGGCACCCGCGCCAAGTGAGAACCCCCTGGCCGGAGCAGCGGCCAGGGGGTTCTCAGATCGGGCGACTCACACAGGCTCAGCAGTCGTAGTACAGCCTGAACCATCGCTCCTCCAAGACCGAACGCCCAGGTCAGCAGTCCGCTGACCAGGGCGTTCGTTCGTCGCCGTGCATCTGAGGTGCATCCGGCGTGCATCTGTTGCCACAAGGTTGTGGCACGAGTTGTGGCAAACATCAGCGTCGCGCGGACGTCGACAGGCGGCAAGGGTGGAAGAGCATCCGCCCGCTGACCGATGCCCGGCGCCCTGGCCCGCCCTGGTACCCCGGGGCGCTACGGCCGAAGCAGGCGGAGGCGTCCCGGCGACTCGAGCTCGACGTGCCAGCCGGGGAAGGCACGCGCGGCGGTCACGACCGAGCGCCAGTCCCAGGCGGAGCCGTCCGCGTCGTTGGTGAACACGATGCCGTCCGAGAGCTCGACGCGCGTCGAGCAGGGCCACTGCCGGTAGGCCTCGGACTCGTCGGCCGGGGCCCACCGCAGCTGCTCGGCGGACAGGTCGGCCAGGGTCAGAGACTGTGTCGGGGGAGGCGCCTGGATCGTCGGCCGGGAGGCGGCGTAGAGGCCCTCGGGTGCGACATCGATCTCGCCAGGCCAGACCAGAGTTCCGTGCTCGACCCGGACCTGCCGGAAGAGCGCCCGATCGACTCTCAGCGGTTCGTAGAACGGGCCTCGCAACCAGTCGGCCAGGTCGAGCATCCGTGTCTCGCCATTCTCGAACCACATTGCCACGGTGAAGCCGTCGAGCGCGCGGACGGCCACCGGGCTGATCCAAGTCGCGGGCACAACGCCACGGTAGCGAGGTCGTATCTTCCGGACACCCGCACGTCTCGAGCCGGCCGCGGATGATTGGTCCCGACCGCCTGTCGCGATGTTGCTGTGTCCCGCCAGCCCGGAAGCCCAGGTGTGAACCGCTCCGTGGGGATGCGGGCGTTGGTGTGCCGATTAGGAACGCGAGGGCGTCTCGTGCCATCCGCTGCCACTCATCGTCACCGTCACCTCACGAGGCGGTGCTCAGGGGGCGACCCCTGCGGCCGCGAGCGCGACCTGAACGGGCGAGGAGACGCGATCCCATGGGGCCGGGTCGATGCGGGCTCGCGCCTCAGATTCGCCGCTTGCGATGCTGGTAGGGGAGACGAGGTTGCTCAGGCGATACGACTTCCAGACCTTGCGTGCGCCGAGATGGTCCTGAGCGACAAAGACGTTCTCGTGACGGACGTACTGACGCTCCTCGAGCCGGGCGCCCGCAATGACTCGGATCGCAACCGTCAGCTCAGTGGGAACTTGCTGCAGCGCCGTGGCGGCAATCGTGAGCGGATGCCCGGTGCGCGACTCGATGACCAGATGTGCGTCCCGCTCGAGGTCTACCGACCACCCGGGGTGCGCGGCTCGGATGAGGCGTGTGATCTCCGGCCACGGACTGCTCGCCGTCATGGCTTCGAGGTGGTCGAGGACCGCGCGGGGCGAAGAGCTCACAGATGAAGCACCGTAGATGTCGCGCACGATGGAGGTGATGAGGTTCGGGTCCGCATGTGCGAGATGCGGCCGGAGATCGTCCAAGAGGTCGGCGTAGGCCTTCCCGCTGCCGGTCGTGCGTATCGGAGACGCTCCCTGATCGAGCCGGTAGAGGCAGACCGCCGCAAGCGAGCCCACCTCCGGCTGGAGCCGTGCTGGCACGTCGTCGCCCGGAAGGTTCGCTGTGGCCTCCGCCAGTGAGTGGAACCAGCCCTTGTCCTCGTCCCACGCTCGCGCCAGAGATACGAGCAGCACGAGGCGGGTCAAGGCCAGCCTGTCGATCGCAGGCCGCGCGGCCATCGCTCTGATGACTTCGTTGCTGACCCAACGTCGAAGGTGATTCTTCTGAGCAGCGCTGAGCTCTGGCAGCTCACTTCGGTGTTCCTCGCCCTCGCTATCCGCTTCGGCCGCGTCCAGGTCGTCGGCGGAGTGGACGTCGTCGAAGTCGGACTCGTCGGCATCGAATCGGTCGGCCCATCGAGGCGGTCGTGACGAGCCGGAGGGTTGCAGCTGGCGTGCAAGGTGGGGAAAGACGAGGCCGCTGGACGCGTCATGCGCGACTGTCGGACCCAGTCGCGCGACGGCCTCGTCGGAGTAGCGCGCCCAGGCTTCCTCGTCGTCGAAGGTCCGCCGGTTTCTGTCACCCGAGACAACCGCCGGCGACTCGGTGCGGTGCGGCGCGGTGCCGGCGGCCGGCACTGCCCTCTGCTCCCTCGTCACCCGATCCAGGGTTCGCAACCAATCGCGCCACGCGGAGTGGTCGTCGAACAGGGTTCGCCAGTCCATGTCGGTGTTGACACTCGTGGATCGACGGGGCGGGATCCGCCGGACGACGGCTTCGATGTCGGTCAGGAAGTGGAAGGGTCCGCGATGCTCGACGCCGTCGCGCTCGTACCTGAGCCGCAACCGGGAGCGCGCCCCGAACGTGCGCGTGGGCGTGAAGCGGGCCACCAGCTGGCCGGGTGGGATCTGTCCGAGCGTCGACGTCACCTCGGGCTGGTCCTCGAACTCACTGGCATCGATCAGTATCGGGAAGGGTGCGGGGCTTGAGAGCTCAACGACGATTGCGGCCTCGTCGAATGTCGCAGACAAGAGCACGGGCGCCGGCTGGGCTCCGCTCACGGTCTCGCCGGGCGCGGCTTGGATCCGCACAGTGGGGATCGCGGCGGCCATGATCGGTTCGCCGAGACCGGGGAAGATCGACCGGTTCATGTCGGACACGACCCCAACCTCGCAGTTCCCGCCATCACGGACACTCCGGAGAAGCGCCGCGCCGGTGAGGTTTGGCGAGCCGGTGAGCACCCAGCGCCGCTGCGGCGACGCGGCCTCGAGCAGCTTGCCGTGCCGGTACCGTGCGCCAGCGTCCTGCCACACGAGTTCGACCGAACATTGTGCGGCGACAGATTCGAGTGCGGCCGGGTCGAGGACGGTTCGGCCGGGCTGGACCGCGATCTTCACGGTGCGGGGGCGGTAACGGTCGATCAGCGCACCGAGCGCCGTGCCGGACGGGTCGTGGAACGGGGCGTGGAGTGCCAGCTCGTCGGCGGGCGCCTCCGGCAGTTGGTCGAGGATCGGTCTGAACGCGGTTGTCACAAGCCGCGGCCCGCCCTCGACGGCGGGCGACGTAGAGATCAGGCGTTCGATCGAAGCGAGGACGCGACGTACGGCGGCGCGTGCGGGAGTGCTCATCTGCAGCTCAGTGACGCTCGCCAACCATGAGGCCACTTCGCCCACCATCGTGGGTACTCCGGTGGCCGCGTCGCCTGTAGCCACGCACAAGGTCTCGTCGTTGCCGAGCCACCCACCTGTGGTGAGGTTCCCTGATCCGACGGCGACGAGGACGCGCTCGGGTCCTACCAGGACGCACAGCTTTGGGTGGAATGCGGCGGGCAGGGCGACGACGCCGATGAGGTAGCTCGCGCCGGCCGCGTGCACCGCCTGTGGATCCGGGTTGTACTGCGCGGCGTCGCAGAGCACCGTCACCGCCGCCCCACTGGCCCGAACAACCCCGAGTACGCGCTGCTCGAAGTAGCCCAGATCGAAGTTGAAGGTGGTGAAGAGGGCCTCGGTGTAGGGCCGGTCCTGCATGTCCGGCAGTCCGAACAAGCGGGAGTGGAGTGAGGCGACTCCTTTCGCCTTCAGGCTCGTCTCATTCGAGGAGGTAGCCACGTGGCCCCAGTTCCCACACGCCGGCGTCGCTCACGCTGAAGATCCCGGTCTGGCGTCCCATGGACAGCAGCTGTGTCCAGCGCAATGGGGGTTCACCTGTCGCCTCGCCGTGCATCTTCACCACCAGGTCGTCCTGGAGGAGGATCCGCAGTGGCATCACGTACCGGCCCGGGCGCCAGTACGACTTCGACATGGTCACGCGGTGAGCCCGGTTGACCATGACGGACGCAAGCCAACGGGCGAACTCTGCAACCGGTCGCGCACCCCAGTCACTGAGTACGTTCGAGACCCACTGCGGTGACAGTTCCTCGGACTCGAAACGGTGGCCGGGGGGACCGGCAAGGCCGAGTCGCACGGGTCCGCTTGTGTCATGCAGGAGTCGGAATCGCATCGCGCCGAGTGCGAGGGTGGCCAGGTGTCGCTCAGGCGAGGGCCGGTCGGCGATCTCGAGCTCGGCGGGGAGTGGCGCGCCGTGGGCGTCGACCACAGGCGGGAGGCCCGCGACGAAGTCGGCCAAGGTGCCCGCGGGCATGTCCTCGGCGAGTAGTCGTCCGAGTTGGTCGACTGTCAGCGGACCCCCATTGAGGTAGCGGCAGGTGTGAGCGAACAGCTCGCGCCAGGCGGCGACCGAGGCCGCGCGGGTACGGATGCCGCGCCACCGCAGCCAGATCTCCGTGCTGCGCGGGTCGTCGACGACCACCGGACTGAACATGACGAACGCGCCAAGGTCACGCTCGGTGCGAACCTCCGACGACCCCATTGCGGTCGCGAAGAGGCGCATGAGCTGCCCGATGTTGCCCGCGACGGTTCCCGCCTCGTCGGGACGGCCAGCAAACCGTTCGGCGAGCAGGCCGCCGTCGTCGGACGTTGCTGCTCGGCACAGGCACATCGAGCCGAGATCCGCGACGTCGGCGAGGCCAAGAGAAGACGTCGTCGCGGCGAGATCGACGACAGGTCCCAGTTCGCGATGCACTACGGGGCGGTCGTAAGCGGGGCCGGGCGACAGTGGGCCGTCTGCCAGCCAGCCCAGGCTGACTTCGGATCCGAAGTACGGTCCGAGGAAGCCCGTGGCTGCGTTGGCATACTTGCCTGGCCCCATCCCGGCGGCGTCGTCGAGATCCACCTGACCGGACGACAGAAAGCTCAGGATCCGGTCACGGCCGTGAGCCGCCGGATACCACGAGTCGTGGCCGTCGCTCTGCTGGTGCGACATGCAGATTAGGGCGTAGACGATCTCGGTACGGCGCAGAAGGTTGCGCGCCTGTCCACCGTCGAGCCGTCGGCGTTGCGCTTCATCGGCGATCAGGGCATGCAGGGCGTAGTAGCGAGCGGTGTTGGTCACGGTCGTGACACCAGGCACGTTGACGGCCACCGCGGCGTTCAGGAACTGTTCGACGGCGAGGGGGAACAAGCCCTGGATCGGATCGCTCGAATGGTCGACCCAGCCAGGGCCCTCCACGTTGGCCAGGCCGTCCAGCACCGACTCCTCGGTCTTCGCAGTTTGGTCGTCGCCGCGAATGACCTGCGGCGACGTCACTGGAATCGAACCCCTGTGGCCGGAGGACCGCAAGCGTCATCGCAGGGCTCAGCACCGGATCACGCTCACGTCTCGACGCAAGCGCGAGTTCGCCACGCATGGCAACGCACAAATGTCGTTAAGCGACGCGGCGCCGTGACACTCGCGACACGCCGGTGCTTCGACGCCCCGCCAGTGCGTCATCACCACGCGTGACGGGCGACGTCCGGTGGGCCAGCGGGTTTTCGCAGGTCCGCACGGCTGCGGGGGGCGGGTCAGTCGCGGCCGGGGCTGGTCCGGGCAGATCGGCGGCCTCCGAGGTGCCAGCCGATGATGTCGAGGGCGCGCAGCGCGGTGATGGCTGGGCCGCCGGGCGGCGTCAGACGCGCGAGCCTGTGCCAGGACTCCGGTCGCTCGCGCAAGTCGTCCTGCATGTGCCGCAGGACTTCCAGTGCGAACCTTTCCCAGCTTCGGCCCTTCACCGGGGGTACTGGCGCGTGCGGGTGGTCGCGGTAGCACCACGCGATCCGCACGTCCCACAGTGGCAGCAAGAGGGGGCGCTTGCGATGCACGATCTTGGCGAACTTGGTCAGGCCGACCTGGAACAGGGTCGCCTCGTCGAGATACCCGAACAGATGTGCCGCCGCGGCCAAGTCGCGCTCGTCCGCATCCGCCAGGGCGACGTCCTCGCGCACCTCGGTGAGCCGTTCGTTGATCCCGTCGAGGCCGTCGAGCAACGAGTAGTAAGCGCGCAAGGTGCGGACGCCGGCGTTGAGCAAGGTCGGGGCGAACAAGTCTTGGGGTCCGATGAACGGACCAGCCGACCCTGGATACCCGTCGTAGGCCGGGTAGGCGTAGTGATCCGATGGCGAATTGAGGTACGTGACGACGAGGCGATTCGCCGCGTCTGCGTCGATCGTCTCAGCGCCAACGCGAAGCTTCGTCACGGCGTCATCTCGTTGCCTCGTCGTCGGTCAGGACCCGGGGCGGAAGACCCTGCTGCGGCCGCCAGGGCAGCAAGGGCCGTGCCAGCTCGCTTCTGCACGGAGCTCAAGCGGTCGCGAAGGTCGTTGCGAGTCGCGCGCGCTCCGTAGATCTCGCCGGCCATCGCGTCAATGCGCTCGAACTCCGGCTTGAAGATGTCGTCCAAGTCCTTGCCGAAGTTTTCGAGGGCCTCAGCCACGATGGTGGCGGCCTGAGCCAGGACCTCCTGAGTGATGCTGCGACGTCGCTCGGCACGAGCCTGCTCAGCCTTCACAGCGGCCCGCTCGTCAGCCAAGACGCCGTATGCCTCGAGGCCGACGGCGATCACGACTCCGCCGACTCGTGCGACCTTCCCGATTGTGTTGGCTGTCCTGACCGCCTGCCACGGCTTGAACTTCTTGCCGAAGGCACGGCCGACCGTGAGCACAACCTGGTGGCCGTTGCTGCCCGCCGAAGGCCTCACTCCACCGCCCGCGCCCCAGAACTTGTTGAACTGCTTGAGGTACTTGGACATGTCGCGCGTCCACCCCGGAGCTGTCGGAACGGCAGCGTGGCTTGGTCGGACCACGACCTCGGGCGCATCGAAGCCGGCGGTCTCCACGTCGGCGAGTTCGAGTGTGAGGCGCCCGTACGGCGTTGCCTCGATCGCGAGGACCTCCGAGGCAAGGTCATCGAACTGAATTTCCAGCACGCGCTTGACCGAGCTCTCGAATCGCTCGAGCGCCGTGCCGAGGCTCTCGTTGAGCGTCGCCATGCGACTTTCGAGCGTCGTCCCAGAAAGGTCGCCACCATGCTCATCCCGTTCGATGGCATCGGCGAATTGCGTGGCGGCCCGAACAGCGTCCGAGCGGAACTGAGCCGATCGAGCCCCCAACAGTTCTCCGAGATGGATCCGCTTCTTGGAGAGAGCGGAACGCTGCCGCCCCAGAACCGTCAGAGCGGCCTGCTCATTTGGGTCGTCCGTCAGCGACGCAGAGGCTTCGAGCGAGATGGCAGCGATCATCTGTAACGGCTGACTCAGCCTCCCGAGCTCGCCTTGTTGTCTGGCAAAGTCGTTGATGAGGGCTGCGACCTTTGCCAACCCGGACGCCTCGACGAAGGCTGATGAGTCGGCGGGAGCGGAATCCGCGAGGTCGAGGCCGTCGAGGTAGTACTGGGCGTCGCACTCAACCCACGGGACCTGTTCGAACGAGCCGAGCGCCTCCGTGATCGCAGCCTCGCGATGACCCGGGGCGGCCTCCATCGTCCCTGCCTTGGTGATCACGATGAGTGTCTGGTGCGACTTCCCGAGTCGTCCCAGGACATCTCGAAGGTGGGCGACAAGTGTGTCGTCGAAAAGTTCTACAGGCACGGCGAAGAGCACCAGGTCCGCCGCTTGGAGCGCTTGTTCAGCCCGCTCGTCATGGTCTGGTCGATCAGCGTGGACGCCGGGAGTGTCGACGAGGCGGACGTCCCCGTCCCAGCTGTACTCCGTGACCTGGTCGGTGGTCACTCCAGAGCCGATCGGGATGTGGAAGGCCCGGTTGGTGAGCGCTTCGATGAGTGTCGACTTCCCGCTGCTGTGGTAGCCGGTGAAAACCAACAGAGGGGTGGCGTGCGCCTCTACCGAGAGCCGTTCCAGCAGCGGCTCGGCGAGCGCCGGATCGAACTCGGCGAGGACGTTGCGTAGCTCCTCGGCCAATCCGCGCGCTCGCGCTGAGGACTCTTTGAACAGGTTGACGGTCACGAGCTCTCAATCCTTCAGGTTGTCTCGATCTGGACTCGTCGGGCGAGGTGAGCCTCCAGGCCGACGGCCCAGGTCTCGGCGATTGCGGAGGGGATGTCTGCAGCGATGCTCAGGAGGGCCGATGCGGCGTCGGCTCTGACGAGCCGCATGGGCGCTTCGACGAAACTCAGCGCGTACGAGAGGGCGCTGGCGGCCTCCCCACCTGAAGTTGAGGCCTTGCCACCGGCGAGTGTCTCGCCGACGTCAGGTGGGAACAGCCAAGACTCCGCGAAGCCTGCATCGTCGAACTCGACGAGAATGCAGACCCCTGGCACGCGCGTAGCCCGCTTCACCGCGCGCGCGAGGCGTTCTCTCCGGTCGATCCGAAGCAGGGCTGAGGTTGTCTGTCGGTCCAGTTCTCGGACCGAGGCTTGCAGGTTCTCGCTACCTTTCGTCCATTCTGATGCCACGAGCTCCAGCGCGGCTGATTGCTCATGACTGCGCGCAAGTTCACGTCCGAGCACATCACGGATGTCATTGAGTTGATCGCCGATTGCTGCGCGGTACTTACTTGTCAGCTCGTCGAGAATGGGGCCAACCTGCTTTGCTACCTCATCTCGCCGCTTTTGCAGGACGCCGTCCTTGCCCAGGAAGATGTGGTCGACCAGACTCTTGATCCGCCCTGCTGCAAGTCCGGCGATGCCACCGATGACGAACCCGGCGCCAGCGGTGACGATCGCAGCCGGCCCAGCCGCCAATCCGAGTGCTCCGCCGATCTGAGCTCCGAGCCACGCGCCCCCGGCGAACCCCAACAGTGAGCCTCCCGCGCCGACTCCTGCGCGGATCAGCCGGTTGCCCCACACGGCGCCGAACCCCGGCAGATTACGCAGCCCGAACTGGTCGAGCGAAACGTTCGACCATTCTGCGTCGGTAGCCTCGATCGTGGACCTGATTTCGTCCGCCAGACTTGTCAGCCGGTGTTCCAGCGTCTTCTGTAGCTCGTCCTGGAGAGCCTCGACCGCGTCGTTCCAGTCCGATTCAAGAGACTTCCCGAAGTCGATCGCATCGAGGTGCCAGTCGCGACGCCGTCCGACGGCTGCCTCAACGTCCGACTCCATTGCCTCGCCCGTGGAACGCACGGCGCGACGAAGGCGTTCGTGCATGTCGTTGTACATGCCACGGTTGTGCTCCGCCCGGGCACGTAGGGTGGCCGAGGCCAGTTGTAGCGACCGCGCCAGTTCTTCGGCCGGTTGACGCTGATTGTCGATGAGTCGAAGCGCGCGCCGGCTCTCTCTGTGGGCTTCGTGTTCGCGCAGGAGCGCGTCGGTGAGGTCTGCGATCCGGCTCGCAGCGTGCAGCTCGGTGTCGACTTCGTCGTATGCGAGAGCTTCTGCGGCTGCGAGGGCGTGCACGTGGACGACTTCGAGCGGCTTGACACCGGCGACGGCCATATGTCGCCTGATCTCGTCGAGGAGCCCTTCGCGGTGGCCGAAGACACGGTCGGGGAAGCGCAGAAGGTTCAGCCGTCCAACGCCTTCGAGCGATTGGCGGCAGTTGAGGGCCACGATGATCGGCTTGCCAATCAGGCCGAGCAGCTTCAGCGCCGCCGCCGACTCCTGCTGAATCGAGTCGCTGCTGTTCACCCAGAGAATGACGTCGGCGTCCAGAGCGGCCGCGAGCGCCTTCTCCGTGTCGTCCGCACCACCGTGGGCTCCGACGCCCGGAGTGTCGACCAGTTCGATGTGTTCGGACACCGACATCGCGGCTCCAAAGACGTCTCTGGAGAAGCGTTGACGCCCGTCGCCGATGCGGTCGTGGTGGAACCCGGTCAAGGCCGTCAGAAGTGAGGACTTGCCTGCCATGGTTCGACCCATCAGGACAATCCGCATCGGCGCGGCGAGGTCCTCTGCTTCGCCCTGTGCCGTGCTGACCGAGGTATCGCGGGGCGCCAGAAGTCCGTCACCAGCTGCGCCGAGCGCCTCCGCCCGGTGGAGGGCACCTTCGCTGACCGCAACGGTGAGCGACTCGAGTTTGACCAAAGCATCGAGCAAGCCGGGCCATGGGTCGGTCCACTCCGGCTCTTCGCCGAAGATCACGGGGAGCGCCGTCGGAAGCCACTCGTGACGGCGAGGCACGTCGCGCTTGGACACGCATCCATCATCGGCAAGCTGGCCGTGTCGTCTGAGGGAGATGGTCGCTCCGATCGGTCGGTTCGGATCTGCTCCCCCGCATCTGAGCGGTGCTCGGCGCGTGAACCGCCCCGGCTTCCATGGAGGCTGGTGTGTCCCGGGCTTCGCAGAGTCCGATTCCTGGATTCTTGTGCCACTTGACCCTCGGAGGAGGGCCTCGTGGGACGTCGTGGATACCCACCCGCGTTCCGACGCAAGGTGCTCGATCTGCTGGCGGCCGGCCAGTCTGTCGCTGATGTGACGCGCGACCTGGGCATCAGTGCCGAGTCGATCTACACCTGGCGGCGGCAGGACCAGATCGACCGCGGGCTCGTGCCGGGGACCTTGTGCGGACTACTCCGGCTCACGCAGGCCGCTGGCGCGCCTGACCGGACGAGCGACTGCGGCGCGGACGGCGTCAGGGGTGCCGATCACGCGGACGAACGACCGCGCCCGAGTGACCGCGGTGTAGAGCAGCTCGCGGGTGAGCAGCGGCGACTGCGCCGGAGGCAAGATGACGGTGACCCGCTCGAACTGGCTGCCCTGGCCGCGGTGGACGGTCATCGCGAGCACTGGCTCGACCACAGGTACCCGAGATGTGCGGACCAGCATGGGGGAGTGCGGCTCGCCGAACGCGACGAGCGCGCCGTCGTCGCCATCGCTGATGACCACGCCGGTGTCGCCGTTGAACAGGCCGCTCGCGCGGTCGTTCTGCGTGACCAGTAGCGGGCGGCCGAGTGGCCACATGCCCCAGGCGCGCGCACCCGTCGCTGCGGCGATCCAGCTCTCTGCCTGCGCGGCCCAGTGCGCGACACCCGCAGGTCCCTCGCGGTGCGCGAGCAGCAGGCGGTGGCGGCCCAGCGCCTCCAGGGCTGCGCTCGCGTCGCCCTGGCGTGCCGCGCCCACGAGGGCGTGGCCCCAGCTCTCGACGTCTGCGCGAAGACCGGCGATCTCGGCGGCCGACGCGCGCTCCCCGGCCGTCTCGATGAACTCTCGGTGCTCGTCACCCGCACGCAGGAGGGCGAGCACCGCGTCAGCGTCGCCCGCGCGGATCGCCTCGGCGAGAGCCCCCAGCTCCGCGCCGAAGCGGTGTGCCCGCGTGAGACGGACCACGCCGGTCGACAGCGACGCCACGAGGTCGCCCAGCACCGCGCCGGCCTCAACACTCGCGAGCTGGTCGGGGTCGCCGACGAGCACGAGCCGGGCGTCCGGCCGCACGGCCTCGGCGAGTCGGGCCATGAGCTCGAGCGACACCATCGACGCCTCGTCGACGATCACGAGGTCGTGCGGCAGCGGCCGCTGCGTGCCGTGGAGGAATCGTGTCGTGCTGCCGGGGCGCCAGCCGAGCAGCCGGTGAACGGTGCTCGCGTGCAGGTGTCCGACGGCATCTCGGTCGGTCGCCCCGAACTGCTCGATCTCCGCGGCCACCGACTCTTGAAGCCGTGCCGCCGCCTTGCCTGTCGGTGCCGCGAGCGCGACCCGCAGGCCCGGCTCGGTCGCGGCCAGCGCGGCCACCATGCGGGCGACCGTCGTGGTCTTGCCCGTGCCCGGGCCGCCGGTCAGCACGAGAAGCCGACGGGACGCGGCCGCACGCACCGCCTCGCGCTGATGCCCATCGTCGGGCCGCGGGAAGAGCCGGCTGACCGCCGAGTTGAGCGCCGCCTCGTCGAAGGGTACGAGCGCGAGGCGTGCATGCAGCTCACGGCGGACGACCTGTTCGTCGCGCCAGTACCGGTCGAGGTAGACGCGGCCGTCGACCCATCGGACGGGGCGGTCGGCCGGGCCCGTGACCCCGTCGGCAACGAGGGGGCTGCGACGCACCGCGGCATGCCACTCATCGAGCGCCGGTAGCAGGGCGGTGTCGACTCCATCGAGGGTCGCAGCCTCGCCGAGAGCCAGGCACACCGATCCCTCGCGCAGTGCGCGGACTGTGAGTGCGATCGCGAGCAGCACCTGTTCGTCGGCCTCGCCGCCGATCGCGCCGAGACGGGTGGCGACATGGACGTCGGCTGAGACGAGCGCGTCGGCGTCGACCAGGCGCGCCAGCACTCCCTTCGCCCGCCAGGGGCGTGATGCGGAGAACCGGTCTTCGCTGCTCTCGACGTCGCTCGTCGCGCTCGGCGTGCTCATCGTGTCGACCCCCGCCCGTCGAGCAGGTCGGACAGCGCGACGACGAGGGCCGCGGGTGGGCGCCATGCCATCACGCCGACCGTCGTGCCGGCGACGACGGGCGCTTCGGGCCCGAGCATGCCGCGTAGGAACAGGTACAGGCCGCCACCCAGGTGCACGTCCGGGTCGTAGGGCGGCACGCGCCAGCGCAGGTAGCGGTGCAGCGCGACCGAGTACAGCATGAGTTGCAAGGGGTAGTGCTGGTCGAGCATCGCCGCCGACATGGCCTCCGGGCGGTAGTGCCAGGCCGACAGCGGCTCGTCGACGGGGCCGAGACGGTTCGTCTTGTAGTCCACGACCAGGTACCGATGCCCCCCGGGGGCGTCGGCCGGGATGCGCAAGACAGCGTCGATGCTGCCCGTCAGGTAGCCCCGCAGACGGCCCGGTGGGAGCCCGTCATCCGCGAGGCGGTCCGCGTAGCCGGCAAAGACATCGTCGGCGGGCAAGTGCGTGCGCAGCAGGGCTGCCACATCGCGCAGAGAGGCTGGCGGGCGGCCGCCGCGGTCGCCACCCGCCAGCGGGAGCTCGAAGTCGAGCTCGGCGAGGCGGTCGCGCGTGGCGAAATCGCGCAGTGCGGCGCCGCGCGCGAGCGGGCCGAGCGGCGTGGAGACGGCGGGCAGCAGAGCGTCGGCGAGCTTGGCGGGTGCGAGGCCGGGAACCGTCCCGGCCCGGTCGCATTGCAGCGTGAGTTCGGCGCGCGTGTCGGTGGCCGAGGTATCGAACAGCTCGAGCGCCCGGTGCACGACCGTGCCAAACGTGGTCCCGGCGGGCAGCTCGGCCATGGGCGACGGCAGCGTGCGGAGCATCGCCTCGTCGGGCGTCACGGCAGCTGCGGCTGGCGGCACCAGGGACGGTGCGTCGGGCTCGTCCTGCAGGCCCGCGACGTCGGGCTCGGTTGCGACCCCGGTGTCCGCGTCGCGCACCGCGCCGCCGTGCGCGGGTGCGGTGAGGGCTGAGAACGACGTGCGCCGCCATGCAGAGTCGACCGGCCGGTCGAGCGTGTCGACCGCCAGAGTCGGCGCGGTGTGCAGCGGGGCGGTCCATCGAGTCGTCGGCGGCTGGTCCTGGACCACCTCGAGGTGCAGGTGGCCCGGAGCGCGTGCGACGAGATCACGCAGCACTGCCTCGGTCGCTACGTCGGTCGTCGTCGGCACGCTGTCTTGCGGTGTGCCATCGGCCGCCCGCGAGCCCTGGAGCAGGCGGGTCAACGGACCACTGGGAGAGTTGCTGCTTGGCGCCCACCAGAGCACGACCTGGCTCGTCGCCCGAGTGAGCGCCACGTACGCCAAGCGGAGCGTCTCGCCCGCGTCGTCCACCGACCAGGCCGCCCGCGCCTCGGTGTACCTCGGGCTTCCCGCGCCGCCCACGTGGAGCGTGCGCTCGCCGTTGCTGTGGAACTGCAGCGTCTCGGGTGTGCGTGGCGTCCACCGGTCCCACAGGTAGGGCACCATCACGACGGGGAACTGCAGCCCCTTGCTGGCGTGGACCGTGATCACCTGGACGGCGGCGGCGTCGGTCTCCAGACGGCGGCTGCGCTCCTCCGCGTAGTCGCTCTCGGCATCGTCGATGCGTGCCCGCAGCCACTCCAGCAGCGCCGCGGCGCCCATGCCCTGGCCGGTCGCGGCGGCGTGCAGCGCTTCGCCGACGTGCCGCAGATCGGTGAGGCGGCGTTCGCCGTCGGGCCGCTCGAGCAGGCGTGCGCGCATGCCGTCGGCCGCAGCGGCCTCCTGGATCGACACGACGCCGCGATCCGCCAGGACGCGCGACCACGCGCGCAGCCGGTCGGCGAGCTCATCGCGTTCTTTGTCGTCGGCCAGCGCGAGGCGGGTTGCGTCCCAGCCAAGGAACGGCGTGAGGGCGGCCGCGGCGACGGCGCCCGGCAGGGCGGGCCGCGCCAGCGCGGACAGCAGCAGGAGCCAGTCCTGCGCGGCGGCGGTATTGAACACGCTCGCCAGCCCGGTCACGACCGCCGGCACTCCGACGTCAGCGAGCGCGTCGCGGACAGCGACGGCCTCCCTGTTCTTGCGCGCCAGTATCGCGATGTCGCCCGGCTCGACGGGTCGCCAACCACCCTCATCGCGGAGCTGCGCGCGGCTGAGCGTGCGCACAACCTGGGCAGCGACGTCGCGGTGCAGCAGCTCGCGCACCGGCCAAACCGCGGGTGCCTTCGGGCCCACGGCGCCGACCGCGGACCGCGTGATCTGGCGGACGATCACGCCCGGCCCGCCGTTGAGCCGGCGGCCTGAACGCCCGGGCGAGACCGGGTGCACGACGATGCGCGGGTCGCCCAGCGCGGTTCCCTCGAGGATGGGTGCGAGGCCGGCGAGCACGGCGGGGTCGGCGCGCCAGTTGCGGGTCAGCGTCTGCGTCTGCGCGTCCGCGGCCGCCCGCAGGTACGTTGCGACGTCGGCACCTCGGAACGCGTAGATCGCTTGCTTGGGGTCGCCGATGAGGATCAGCGTGCGGTGCCCGTGGAACGCCGTTCGCAGGATCTCCCATTGCACGGGGTCGGTGTCCTGGAACTCATCCACCATGACGACCGTGTACCGCTCCCGCACGCGCGCGGCCGCGGCCGCGCCGGTCGCCGGGTCGGCGAGCGCGTCGCGCAGCACGACCAGCAGGTCGTCGTAGTCGAGGACGCGTTGCGCGCGCTTGCGCCGCACGAACTCGGCTCGCGCTGCGGCCGCGAGCCCGTACCGGAGCTGGCCCGGGGTGTCCGCCGGCGCGTCCTCGGGCTCCAGGCGCGCGCTGTGGTCGCTGATCGCTTCGTGCGCGACCTGTCGGGCAGTGGCGACAGTCACGAGCGGCTGCTCCGAGCCGACGTACTTGCGCAAGTAGAGGTCATCCACCACTTCGGCCTCGAGGGTGGCCACGTCCGGGACGAGCGTCGCGTCGTGGTCGACGTCGCCGACCGTGCCAAGCGTCGCCAGCATCTGCTGGCAGAAGCCGTGCGTCGTCGTGATCGTCGCGGCGTCGAACTCGGCCAGGGCACGCGCGAGCCGGTCGGCACGGCCCAGGCGCTCGTCGTCGTCGACGGCGGCGAGGAGTGCGACCACCTCGTCGTCCGTCGGCTGGGGGGTGGAGGCGCGCAGCGCACGTTCCACCTCGACGAGCCGCGCCCGCACACGGTCGCGCAGCTCCGAGGTCGCCATCCGGCCGAACGTCACGAGCATGAGCTCCGGCAGGCGCGCGGCACCTTCGGCGACGTACCGGGCCGCGAGCGACGCGATCGTGGTCGTCTTCCCCGTTCCTGCGCTCGCCTCGAGCACAACCGTGCCCACCGGCAGCGGACCTGCGACGTCGAACACCGGTGACGTCATCCGAGCCCGACCTCCTCGTGCCGGTCGAGCGCCGACCACAGTGCGACCGACAGCGCTCCAAAGCGCGTCGACTCGTGCGGTGCCCGCTCGCGGTCACGCTGCGAGGGCGGCCCGAGCAGGTCGTCGAACGTCAGGTCGTCGCCCCACACCAGGACGTGATGGGCGTCGGCGCACTCGAAGCCGCCCCGCCCCTGGCGCGCGTCCTCCGCGGAGCCGAGGTCCTTGCGGGCGGCCGCCAGTGCGTCCTCCTCATCGCCACCGCGCACCCGATGGCGCGCGTAGGCCCACGACGTCTGCAGCGGCAGGGGGAGCGGCTCACGCAGCGCCTCGTCGTACAGCTCGACGAGCGAGCGCAGGACGTGCATCGCGTCGTCTGGCCCGGGCGCCCGGAGTTTGGCGACTCGCGGCTGCGCGCTGGCGCCGTCGCCGCGGGCCACGGTCACCGCCGTCAACCGCCGGTCGGGGTGCGACGCTGTGAGCGCCAGCAGATGGACCCATGCGCGCAGCCGGTGCTTCGGCCCCAGCCGGCTGTACACGGCCCGCGCGACGACGTCGCCTCGCACGCCGTGCACCGTGCCCGCCAGCCGGCGGCCGCCGGGAAGCTCGACGTCGACTTCCAGCGGCGTGCCCGGGCCGTCGAGGTGCCGTCGAGCGGCCACGAGCAGGGGGTCGACCTCATTTCGCACTGAGGCGAGCGCTGCCCCGCCGAGCGCACCCGGTGGCATGTGGCCACGGCGCCGCTCAGCGGCGGCGGTCTGGTCGAGCGGGATGCCGTCGAGGCCGGCTGCGAGCAGCCGGTCGCCCACCGACCAGCGCTCGAGGGCGCCCATCTCGAGAGGGAGCCGGTCGTCGAGCTGCGGCTCATCGCCCGGCAGTCGCACGCCCAGCCGGACCCTGATGAACGCGCGCACCGGATGCTCCAAAGCCGTGACCAGCTCCTCGAGGTCCAGATCGTCGTCCACCTGCGGCGGCAGCGGCTCGGCCAGGAACGGCCTCACCTGCCAGTCGCGGTGGCGCGCGGCGAGGGCCGCGGCGAGGTCGAGCCGGTCGAACGCGAACGGTCCTGGCCGGCCGAGCGCCCCGGCGGTGAAGTTCCGCTCGTCGACGGTCTGCAGCGGGTGGTGGACCACATGCGTCCGCGCTGGCGCGCCGTCCGGGTAAGCGACCGCATCGTCCAAGGCGTCCAGCAGCTCGCCGACGGGCACCGCTGGTGGGCGCACGGCGCCCGTGCGCTCGTCTGCGCCGGAGTGCACGATGAGCAGGCAGTCTTCTGCACTCGTGACCGCGTCGAGGAACAGCTGTCTGTCCTCCTGCCGAGGGTCGCGCTCACCGACGAGGGGGTCGCGCGCGAGCACGTCGTCGCCGTCCGGGGCGACTGCGCGAGGGAATTGCCCGTCATCCATGCCGATCAGCGCCACGACCCGATGGGGGACGGCCCGCATCGGCTCCAGCGAGCACACGGTGAGCGCGCCCGTGCGGAAGCCCGCGCGGGTAGGTCGTCCGCGCAGGTGCGGTTCGAGCAGCGCGACGATGTCCGCGAGTCGCAGCGAGGCGGTGCTGGTCGCCGCGAGACGTGCTGTCGTCACTACGTGCGCGGCCTGCGCCCGCTGCCAGCGGTCCGCGGGCGCCACGTCGGTGAGCAGGTCGACGGCTCGTTCCAGAGCGGCGAACCAGTGCTCCGCGGGCTGGGCACCCGTGAGCCCGGCGAGGGCGACGGTGAGGCGGTCGAGAAACTCGGCCAGGCGGCCCGCGAGGTCGACGTCCGTGCTCGGGACGTCGTCGATGGGCAGCACGGATCCCACGAAGCGGTTGTCGTCCTCGGCCATGGCGACACCCAGCAGCAGCCGGTCGAGAGCGGTCGACCAGGTGCCCTGAGGGACATTGCCCAGCTGGAAACGCGCACGGCGTTGCGCGTCCTCGCCCCAGTGCACGCCCGACTCCAGCGCCCACGCGCGCACGCGGTTGAGTGCGTCTTCATCGAGCCCGAAGCGGCGCCTCACCGGAGCCTGGCCTGCGAGGTCGACGACCGCCGACGCAGTGACGCGGGAGTCTGCGAGCTCCAGAACGGTCGCCAGGACGGTGAGAACAGGGTTAGAGCGTGCCGGCGCGCGGTCGGCTATCCGCACGCGAAGCGTTCGACCTGGGTGCGTCTCGGGTGCATCGCCGTCGACAGCAGGCTCGAAAATGGCCTCGACGAGGGGGGCGAACAGCTCGACGTCCGGGCACATGACCACGATGTCCCGAGGCTGCAGCGTGGGGTCGTCGGCGAGCAGCCCGGCGAGCGCGTCGCGAAGTACCTCGACCTGGCGCGTGCGGCCGTGGGCGGCGTGCACCTGCACGGATCGATCGTGTGCACCGGCGTCATGCCGGGCGCCACCCGATCGATCGTCTCGAAGCCGAGTCTGCAGCGCGCCCAGAACGCTTCGAGGGGGCTCTGGGACCTCGACCCACGTGACGAGCGGGTCGAAAACGAGCAGCCGCGACTCGAGCTCGGTCGCGTCTGACGCCATGGACTCGAGCATCGGGTGCTGAGCCACCCGCCCCGTGTCACGACGCCGAGAGACGGGTGGGCCGGGCGCTGCGGCAACACGCTCCCACAGCCGATGTGACGGGCTGGGCAGCCACAGATGCACCTCCCGGTGCGTGGCCAAGGCGTGCAGGACACGCACGTGCGCGTCGGGGAGCGCCGTCGGTCCGAACACCGACAGGCGTTCGGGCAGGTCAACGACGTCAGGTTCAGCGGCGAGCCGGCCGACCGCGTCGTCGATGCGCAGCGCGGGCGCGGGCACGTCGAGCCGGCTGCGCAGCCTCCGCCACAGCTCTGCCTGCCAGACCAGGTCGGCGGCCAGCGGCGTGCCGGCGCCGTCCTGATCGAGCCCGTCGGCCCACGCGCGGACCAGCGCGGGGCGCTGCTCGTCGTACGACTGCAGGAGGCGTGCAAGGCGCTGCGCGAGCCGAAGGCGCCGGCTGCGGCGCAGGTGGTCGTCCGCCTGACCGAGGTAGCGCGAGATCGTAGCCAGCCACGAGGACCCGTGCTCCTCGTCGAGTACCGCAAGGACGT
Source organism: Cellulomonas alba (assembly GCF_030362835.1). Lineage (GTDB taxonomy): Bacteria > Actinomycetota > Actinomycetes > Actinomycetales > Cellulomonadaceae > Cellulomonas > Cellulomonas alba. The sequence goes on along the minus strand of NZ_JAUCGQ010000001.1, from coordinate 403,250 downwards.
GCCAAGGCAGCCGGTCGGGGTGCCATGGGTCGTGGTCGGGCTCGATCCCGATCGTGGCGGCGAGTGCCTCGCGGACGATGGTCCGCGGTGGGTCGAAGCGGACATTCGCGCAGACGCCGTCCTCGCGCGGCCCGGTCCCGAGGTGGTGTGCCAGCCGTTGGGCGACCCACCGCTCGACCCCGCGCGTCGGAACTGCCACCACGTCTGGTGTGAACGGGTCGGCAGGCGGTGCGCTGAGCACTGCCGCCAAACTCGTCACCAACGCGTCGGCACGTTCGGCGACGTGCAGCCGAAGGCGGCCCCCGCCCCCCGCAGCGTCGCTCACGCTCGGATCGTAGACCGACCGACCGACAAGTCAGCGGCGACTCCGACGCGGGGTACACCGGAGGGTGTTCGGCATTCAGGCAGTGTGACGGCGACGCCAGAGCGGTCGGGCGGACGGCGCGTGAACAGCATTCGATGCACTCGGGGACGAGAACTTGGCAGCCCTACGAGGTACTGAGACGAGCGTGAACTCTGGCGCTCGAGGCGGCTGAGCAGCGACCGGTAGGCGGTCTCAACCGGCCAGGCACACCGGTCCGGATCGGGTCCGGTTCCGGTGTGTCGTTCAGCTCGGCCAGGTCGTACGCGGTGCCGCCGGCGACCGTCGGCCCGTCGACGTGCACATGGGAGGGCGCCGCGGGGGTGAGGGTCGCACCGCGCTCTGACACGGTGGGTCGACCGCAACCGGACCGCTGGGGCGCGTCAGATCCCGAACCAGCCACCGCGGCGCGGCCCGCTCTCCGTGGCGCGTCCACCTTGCAGCGCTACTCGCTGACGAACGGGTCGTTCCACCGCTCGCCGAAGAGGTCGCGATCGAGCGCACCGTACGACCGGCCGGTCCAGATCGCCCGGACATCATCGCCGGTGCGCCAGCTGTCCGTCGTGCACGGCGTGATCTCCGCAACCCGCCGGCCGTCCATCGTCAGGACGAAGCGCTCTCCAGCCGCAGCTCGGCGGATCACTTCGTCGGCCCGTTCGCGCAACTCGTCAGCGGCGATGATGCTCTCCATCCACACGACGCTACGCCGGCCACGCATGGACATGGCCAGTCCCGCGGAGTGACGCGCACGGTCCGCAGGTGCGGCCCATTCGGCGAGGTAGGAAAGGTCGATCGCTTCGAGCAGAGCGCGAAGGTCCGGTTCGCGGGCGAGATCGATCGGCTGCAAAGCGCTCGTCCGCGGGGCGAGCGAGAGGACGACGTCCCGACCGGCGTCCTCGATGATCTGCGCTGCGCGCGCCACGTCCCAGCGGACCTGACGCAGGAGCTCGCGGTCCAGGCGCACCGCGTGCTGTGGTCGCGGCAAATCCCCAGCGACACCTGCTGTCCGGGGCTCGCACCGCAGGCGATCACTCCTCTGGGTGACTTTTCGCGTTTCGGGCATCGTCGACGTGTCGCGACTGTAAGTTCCCGGTCAAGTCTCCCTGTGACAAGGCTTTGGAGGAGTCATGAGCCGCTCGTATGCGGCGGCCATCTCGGTGGTCGCAGTGGTCGCCGGGGGCCTGGTGGCGGCGCCCGCCGTCGCCGCGCCCGACACGCCGGGGCCTGAGACGCTGGCAAAGGTCGCCGCGGGCAGCGTGACGCACGGTGCAGCCCTGAGCCTCGCCGGCGCGGCTGCACCCGTCGCGTTCACCGGCGCGGTGAAGGACCCGTCCGGGCGCGCCGTTCCCGATGCGACGATCACCCTGGTCGCGTGGCCGACCGACGCCGAGCTCGCCAAGTTGCGTCCCGGCGACCCGGTGCCGATGACCCGCATCGGCATCACGTCCGCGGACGCCTCAGGAAAGTACGCGCTCTCACTGGACTCAGCGGCCGTGAAGCAGTGGCTCGCGGCCCGTCCCACGAGTGCCGAGATCAACGTCGAGCTCGCCGCGACGACAGACACGACGGCCGCTGTCGCGGCGACGACCTTGACGGTCGACGGTGTCTCCGGCAGCGCCGGGGGCGTAGCAACGTTCGCTGCCCCAGACGCGTCCGGCGCCACCGTCTCGCCGCGCCTTCCGGTCCCGGTGCAGAACTTCACTACGGCGATCGCATCGGGTACTTGGCAGCCGGCCGCACCCACCTCGGCCGGCGCCGTCGGCATCGACCTGATCACAAAGATCACCGCGAGCAGCGCCGCGGCGACGGCGAAGACGGCGTCGGTCACCTCCGACGCGACGGTGACCGCGGCGGCGGCCTCCTCAGTGTGCGGCGTGTACAAGAAGAGCTACGGCGACCAGAAGGTGACGCTCGCAGAGGTCAGCGGCACGCACAACCAGTGGGCCGCGACCTACACCTACAAGCAGTCCCAGTCCAGCACCCTTGGGATGGGGATCTCGAGCACGGGGGCATACGGCAGCTTCAGTGCCGGGGGCACGCAATCGTCCTCGGCGTCGTCTACCGCCGGGTTCCAGCCGCAATCCGGCGTGTACGGCTACCTCGCTTTCCGGACCACCTGGCAGTACGGGCAGTACTACGAGAACTTCTGCTCGCCGCGGAACGTGTACTACTACACGGCGCGGCCCGTTCAGTGGAAGGGTGCAGTTCTCAACGAGGGCGGACCTGACATCTTCAATGCGACGTACTGCTCGCCCATCAGCGCCAACAACTACGCGTTGATGACGACGAACACCGAGACGACCATGTCTGGCGGTGTCTCCATTGGGCCTGTCATCGGCATCAACTTGTCGTCGCAGACGGGCTTCAGCACGACGGGATCGCTGAAGGTCACGCTCAAGAGGAGCGGTCAGCTGTGCGGCTCCAAGAGGACTTGGAACCAGAACGACGCCGGCGCGCTGACAGTCAAGTGAGGTTGCACCGCATCTGCGCAGCAGCTGTTGCTTCGAGCGTTGTGCTGGCGGGGTGCTCGGGCGGCGGCTCTGCGTCGTCCAACGCCCTCGTCCTTGACACAGGCATTCAGCTGTACTGCGCTCAGCAGCTCTCCGGTGATGCTGTGACCTTCGCGGTGGGGTGGGTCGACAACACCTCCTCGCACGAGGTCATCGCCGACCCTGCCGCCACTCTGGTCAACCCAACACCAGGAATCACGCTCGCCGGCTACTACTTGTCTGATCCGTCCGCGGCGAGCACCACGGTCAACGGTGGCGATTTCACGATGCCAGCCAACCCACCGCTGACTGTGCCGCCGAAGTCTCAAGCTCTCATCGTCATCGGCATTGGCCTCGCTTCAGGCGTACATGTCGCCCGTGCGGACGGGATCGAGTTCCACTATCGCGAGAAGGAGGGCCGTTCGGGACTCTTCCGAACGCGCACAGTCCTGCAGACGAGCGACGGCGACTCCTGCCCGGACTGGACGCCCACACCCACCCCGGAGCGGTAGGCCGATAGGTCCGACCCATCCCCCGTAATGACGACCGGAGGTGCAGGCGGCTCACCAGTCGCCCGCACGCCGAGGTGGCCAGCGCGCCCCACCCTCCTTGGGGGCGCGGCGACGGCAGCTTCTTGAGCACGGACGGGCAGCTCACGGCTCCATCCGAGGCGACTCTCGTCTTGAGCGACATCCGAGGCCGCCACCTGTACCACCTGACCGGACCCCCGCGTGGCGTAGCAAGCCAGTGCCCGGCATTCGGCGGCCCGAGTCCGCTCGGGTCTGCTGCACGAGTAGGTGACATCTCACCTGTGGCGCTGAGTGCGCCGCTGGAAGGATGTGCACCGTACCCAGGCCGTACCGATGGAGTTCCGCCGTGACGTCGTGGCGGTTGCCCGACGTGGTGAGGCTCCGATAATGCAGATCGCGGCGGACTTCGGGATCGCCGAGTCGTGTCTGCCTGACTGGCTGCCTGATGCTGCTGTCGAGGGCGGCGATCGTCCCGGTGTGATCAGGTCGGAGTCGACCGAACTGCGCGAAGCGAACCGCCGGATCCGGCTGCTGGAGCAGGAGAGCCAGATCCTGCGCCGCGCCGCCGCCTACCGGGTCCGGGCGCATCTGCCGGGAAGAGGCTCTACCCGCTCGTGAGTGAGGTCACCGCCGACCGGATCCCCGTCGCGGTGACGTGCCGGGTCCTCAAGCTCGCCAGACAGCCCTACTACTGCTGGCTCACCGCATCCGTCGCAGGCCCGTGAGCTGGCGCGGGCGCACCTCGCGAACGTCCTGTTCGACGCCCATCGCGACGACCCGGAGTTGGGGCGCCGGCTGCGCGCCGACGAGGCCCACCGAGCCGGTCATGGGCGTGGGCGCCGCGTGAGCGCCGTGCCGCAAGACGCTGTCGGATGTACGGGGGAGGATTGAACACGTGACGCACTGGGGCCCGGACCATGCCCTGCCGGCCGCTCGCTTGGCGGCCCAGGTGCGCCGTTTCGGCAAGTCGCTCGGCGGTGCCGCCGTAGTCGATCCGCAGCGCGGCGGGCCCGGTGCCGTCGTGGTCGTTGTCGCGAGCTTCGAGTTGCGCGTCGGACGGCAGCTCGAGCTGGAGGGCCTCGACGTTGAAGAGGCCATCGAGAAGCTCACCGCCTGGACCGAGCACATCGAGTCGATGGACGCGCAGCACCGCACCCTGTACGCGCAGCTCTTCTTCGAGCACGTGCCGCTCGACCAGCTCGACGCGGTGACCCGCGATGCGCTGGCATGACGTCGAGCGAAGTAGAGGGGACGCCCGATGGCGGTGAATCCCCTCGAGAAGCCGGCGCTCGAGCTCGCGGGGCGAATGACGCCTGATGCGGTCGAGAAGACTCGCATATCGCAGCTCCTCGACCTGAGTGAGCTTGTGGGCGTAGTGGTGGTGACCGGGCCTGGGGGCAGGCCGGCTCTGCACGACTACTCCATTGTGCAACTGGGGCTGGGCGTCCATGCGGTGCGCTTCACGATCCCCGCTACGAACGCATGCGAGAGCCTGGTGTGGGCCTCCACGATGTGCGCTCACCTCAAGCCGATGACACCCGAGAAGCGCGCGCTGTGGGCTTCGCTCTTCCGCGCCGGCACACCGCTGGAACAGATCGACGACGCCGTCGCGGACGCGCTCAGCTGACTTGGGCGGTCATGGCCGCGAGCCGGTACGGCGCGCTCCGGCCGCGGGACTTGCGGACGGTGACGCCGCGTCAGTGCCGCGCGCGGTCGAGGCCTGGTCGTGCGTGGCCGGAAACCCGGGTCCCGCGGCCGCGCACGCGCAGCGTGCGGGTGGGGCATGTGGTGCCACCCGACGGGAGAACACGCTGGCCGCGCGACTGTTGCACCAACTCGAGACGTAACCGGTTGGCAGCCCGTGCGGAATGAACGGCGCGCGGCTGTCAGGCGCGCCGTCCCATTCCAGGTAGACCTCCGGAGACGACGGAACGGACCTGGACTCTCGGCGGCTTCTTCGCGATTGTCTTCGTCAACCGGGCGACCTCGTTCTCCAAGTCGCGGCGCAGGACACGTTCCTCCTCGGACAGCAACCCCCGGTTGCCAGACAGCGGCTTGAGTTCAGCTTTCAGCGCCTTGAGCCTTGCAGCCGTCTCCTCGGGTGTCAGACCGGTGGCGGGGTGTGCTCGCGGGAGCTTCTCGAGGATGCGCGCCGCGGAACGCGCCTGCGCGAGCTCCTACGCCTGCTCCGCCGTAAGTTTCGTGCCCGCCCGGCGCAGGCGCATCAATCGCGACTCGCTTCCTCGGGCAGCCTGCAGAGCCCGCGTTCGCTGGCGTGGAGTCATCGCCGCGAAGTCGCTGCTCCGGGGCCGGTCCTTGGCTGACACGCGGGCATCTTGCCAGAAGGTCAATATGAACCGGTCCTGGATCGATGCTGGCTCTCAGCCACGGAAGGACGAGAGCCATGGGTGCTCGGAGGAAGCATCCGGGCGAGCTTCGGGACCGTGCGAGCGCTGCGCCCGGTCGTGCTCCGGGGCGATGCGGGGCGAGTTGTCGCACCAGGTGTGCGACAACTCGCCCCGCATCGCATCGCGGACCAGTGGCCCGGCGCACGCCGCACCCGGGCGGCGGCAGTCGGGCGCGCGCCGGGCGGCCTTACCCCCTGGGGCTACCGCAGGAGGTCCGCGGTCAGCTCGCGGAGCTCGTCGATGTCGACTCCGGCGAAGAACAGGCTCCGGTACGTGGCGACGTCGTTCTGCTCAAGACCCCGCACGTAGTCGACGGTGATGGCCAGGCGGTCCGCCAAACCCTGAAGGTCGGGGGCGGTGAGCTCAAACTCCCGCACCTCGTCGTCCGGCCCGCCCGAGACGGTGACGCGTGCGCTTGCGGCCCCGTTACTGACACGCGGCAGCCGGCTCACGACCACGCTGCCACCCAGCGCGAGCCCGAGCTCACGGGACAGCCGCTTCAGTTCCTCCAGGCACTGCACTGCCGTCGGGTCCGGGGCCGGCAGGTCGAGCGACGCGATCGCGAGCCGCTGGGCTTCCTGCGGGCGGCGGTCGTACTTGGCCGTCGTCGAGACGCGGGCGTGCCCTACGATGCGTGCCACCAGCGTGATGTCGGTCGTGGGCAGCAGGTGGCTGATCAGGAATCTGCGCATGTCGTGCGGGGCCAGTCCGGTGATGCCCGCCTGCTCTCCTCGGGTGCGCACGATCTTCCACACCTGGTGGCTCGACAGCGGCCCATGCCCCACCAGGGGCCGGCCAGTGCGGGACAGCGGCACGAACAGCGGGCCAGGCTGGCCGCCGCGGATCTCGAGCCAGCGGTCGAGGTAATCAGCGGCGGCGGGGTGCAGCCACGCATCGCGGGGCGCGCCGCCCTTTGTCGTGCCGAGCCAGGCCTTGAGCTCGGGGAGGTCGAGGTCGGCAAGGTCAACGTTGACGACCTCGTTCCGCCGCGGCCCGCTACCAGCGAGGAAGGCGATCAGCGCCGCGTCCCGGACGCCGGTGGCGTCGTTCCCCGGCCCGGTCATGCACGCCTCGAGGACGGCACCGAGCTCGGCCGTCGTGAGGTAGGTGCCCGCGGGGCGCCGTGGCAGGCCCCCCTTCGCCTCGAACGTGATGGCGTCGCGGTACTGCTCGTAGGTCAGCAGGCCGGCGCGGTAGCAGCACTGCAGCATCACGCGCAGGGCGGAGGCGTCCCGCGTTGCGGTGGCCGCCGAGACTCCGGCGGCGACCGTCGACCACATGAGCTGGGCCAGGTCCCGGTCGACGAGGAGCTCCCAGGGGAACGATGTCTCGTCGTGCTGGCCGTCGCTGAAGCGCATCGCAAGCCGGCGCAGGGCTCCGGTCATGGCCCGGGAGCTCTCCTTGTTGTGCCGGTAGCGGCCCCGGAAGCGGCCCAGGGCGTCGGCGCGGCGGGCGACGGTCTTGGCCAGCCGGTGGGCCTCCTTCGCGGTGACCGCGTGCAGTGTCGTGGCGTTCACGCGGCGGCTCCGCCCGCGCGGCCCGGCAGCCGGACGGAGCCGACCGCGGCGCGCTGCACGTCGTCGCCGCGCCGGTCGTAGACGAGGGTCGAGTCCAGCTTGGTGTGGTTGAGCAGTTTGCTGACCAGGGCCGCGTCGTAGCGCATCAGCATGTCGGAGGCGAAGGTGCGCCGGAAGTCGTGCGTCCCGAACGGCGCGACGCCGGCCGCCGCCGCGCGGGTCCGCAGCATGTACCGGATCGACACCGGGTGCAGCGGAGCAGTGGCACTCGGCTCGTTGAGGTTGCTGAACAGCGGGCCGGGTCGCTCGCCGCGGACACGGGCCCACGCCGCGAGGTAGCCGGTCGCGACGGGGTGGAGGTACACGAGGTGGTCGCGCCCGTTCTTGGTCTTGCGCAGCAGCAACGTGCCCTGCTGACGGTCCCAGTCGGCCAGCTCAAGCTTGAGCACCTCCGAGATGCGTGCCCCCGTCGAGCGCAGAACCGCGACGATGGCCGTGTTCCTGGCGCGGGCGCGCCGTGACCCGATGCTCGAGCACGCACCCATCAGGTCTGCGATCTCCTGGTCGGTGAGGGCTCGGCCGGCGCCCGTGGGGCCCGGTGCGATCGTGTACAACTCCTCGAGCAGGCGGTCGCGGCGCAGCGGGCTGATCAGGCCGGCGCTGTGGCATTGCGACACCACGCGCCGCACCAGCGAGACCTTGTCGTTGCGGGTGGTCTGCCGCGGGTAGGTGCGGTAAATGCGTCGGCGCAGCTCGGCCGCGTCGTCGACCGTCATCAGGTGCCACGGGTGGTCGAACGCCGCCGAGAGCGGCAGGGAACCGGTGGGCACTCCCAGCAGCAGCTCGAGGACGACGCGCAGCGCCATGGCGATGCCCCGGCGGTACCTCTGCTGGCTGCGGGCCACCATCCGGTGCACGGGGTGGCGACGCTCCGGGAGCGCCATCGCGGCGCCCGGGTCGGGGTCGGCCCAGTCCTGCGGTCGGCCGCCGTCGTGCTTGCGGCTCTTCTTGCGCTGCTTGCGCTGCTTCTTGGCGCGCTGCGTGCCGTCGTGCAGGAACTGCGTGAAGGCGCCAGGGCGGGCGTCCTCGGCGGGCTGGTGCCCGCCGGGCGGCGTGCCCGTGGTCGGTGTGGTGACGGCCGCGGGGGTTCCCGCGTTCGGCATGTGCATCAGGGTATGGCCCTTCCGGCCGGGCGGAGCCGGCCAGTCCTGAAGGGCACGGGAATAGCTCTTCCCGTTCCCTTCGGCCGCTCGACTTGAGCGACTGGAGGGGACCGTTCAGGGTTGCCGCGACGTCGCAACCATCTTGCTTGGCGACGTCGTCGCAGGTCAGCGAGCTGAACAATCGATCGCGCGGGCGCGGTCGAACACGATCGAAAGCGCCTCTCTGGCCGGGTGATCGCGCGGTGAGGCTGGGGCGGCTGCCGAACTACGGCGCCAGGTCGTCGTGCAAGACAACTCGTGACAGTTCGACGTAGTCGCCTCGACGCCAGTAGTGCAGTCGCCGCGCCGACGGACTGTTGCGCTGCAGGGCGACACGGAAGCAGGTCGATCCATCCTCCCGCGTGACAGGAGGCGCTCCGCCGCTCTCCGCGAGGCGAAGCTCGTGGTGGTCGAGCGCACGCAAGCGCTGCGGATCGCCGATGACGACGTCGCACACGACCTCAGCGAGCTTGCGCCACGACACCGGCCCGAGTGCTTCGAGGGACTCGTCGAACGCGGGACCGATGCTCCAGTCCCGCAACGGCCAGCGGGACTTCTCGCCCGCTGGGACCCGTGCCGCCCAGACGGCAGTCACCGAGAACCTAAGTGCGTCCTCGGTCGTCTCGAACCACGCTCGCGTGTCGACTTCGACCGGATCTTGCGCGGAGTCGTGTTCCAGGCGCTGTCGGGCGCGGTCGGCGTCCCGGTACTTCACGCGGAATGCCTTGCGCTCCGCCTCGGAGACCTCAAGCCGGCGTTCGAGGGCCCGAGAGTGCTCCCGCATCTGGCGAGCCTCGTGCTCGGCACCAGACGCGGTGGCGAGTTCCCGCTCGAGATGCTTGATCCGTGCCTGGGCGGTCTGCAGAGACAACGAGAGATCCCTGACCGCGGGTCCGACCGGCTCGTCGACTCTTGGCGTCGCTGCGACCGGGGAGGGCGTCGGTGGGGCGAAGGCCTTGCCCGCACGAAGATCCAGGGGCGTGGGGGAGCGAGGTACGGGACTCGGTGCGATCTCAGCCGTCGTGGGGACCGGGGTGCTCTCGACGGGTTGGGTGGTTGGGGAGGCCGGCTGATCCGCATCGTCAGGTGGTGGTGCGTCTTCCGCGGCCTCGAGCGGAACGATCTGCGGTACGGCAGGAATGAGCAGCCACGGTGGCCCGGCGGCGAGGATCGCTGGCGGGTCAACTGGCTGGTCGTCGTCGTCGACGTCGAGCAGGGAGAGTGCTGGTCGCTCGACTCCGACTACCCGCGCGACCACCACATCACCCGGAGCGAACAGGGCGTCGAGCCGGTCGTTGTCGTTGCCCGTCACGGCAGCCCGGTCGAGATCGCAGTCGATGCCGTAGACCGGGCGCAGCGTCAGGAGGGCCGGTTCCGCCGCGACAACCTCGGCCAGGACCACGGCACCGACCTCGTACCGGTCCGGCCACCGTGCCGGCTCCGGCGCGTCAAGTACCAACCTGCGCGTCTCGGGGTCGACGGTGCCGCTCAGTGGCTGCCCGGCGCGGACGAGCCGGTCAAGTGGGACGTCGTACCCGGTCAGCTCCTCCCACAAGCTCGCCGGTGAGCCGTCGTCGAGGCGGATGAGCGCACGAGGCCCGAGGACACCCAGGACCTCGCCCGCGGCCCTGCGCTGGGTGCTCGACGAGCGCGGCGCGTAGAGCCCGGCAGCCACGGCGGACGCCATGCCGTCGCCGATGAGTAGATCGGTCGCGGACTGTCTCTCACGCATCGAGTAGGCGAACCGCAGCGGAGCGACACTCGGTCGGACGACCCATCCGTGGTCGATCGGGTAGACCCGCGAAGCCCCGCCGTAGACCTGCGTCTGGTTGGGCATCGCGGCGGAGAACACCCAAGACACATCAGAGGTCGGCATGACGACGACCTCGACCAGTCCCTGGAGCGCGTCGGCCAACTCGTCGACGTCGACGAACGGCTCCGTCTGCCCCGACGCGATCGTCACCACGGCGACCGGCCAGCTGCGACCGGGCGTCAGCAGTCGTGTCGCCAGCGCATGCGCGTCGTCGTCCCTCGCGACGCGCGATACGCCCCGAGGGACGACCACGGGCACAAGCGGCGGCGTGGTCACGTCGGCCGACGGGAGCTCTCGGCTGCGCTTGCGCCTGACCATCGTTGCCTCCATCCCTTGGGGCGTCGTCCCATCCTGGCGTCGGCCCAGTGCGCCGGCCCTGATCCGGCCAGATTCCACCCGCATGGTGGACGGGACCGACTCGTCCCGCCCGTCTTCGACGTCATGCCGCGTGCGCGGCGTCCGTCGGCTCGCCCGGCGTCGTCGTGTCGCTCCCCGTGCCGGCGAGCGCCCCGAGCGCCTCGTCAAGCAGCCGGTGGATCGACTGGGTCACGGTCGTGCACCCCGTCTCGATCGTGGTGACCTGCCTACCGATCGAGGCGGCTGCCTTCTTGATGTCGCTGATCTTCTCGAGCTGCTCGAGTGCTGCCGTGATGCGCTCCTGAGCCGTCGCGATCTCCGCACCGACTCCACCCGACCTCAGCGATTCCGCGATCGCCACCGTGCGCAGCAGCTGGACAACCGTGCGCAGAAGCTCGGGGTTGTCGACCTCAGGGTCGAACGCGAGGACGACCCGGCGCGGACCGAGCACCCGAACGGACAGTCCGGCGTTCTGCTCCGGGGTTCTCACGATTCCCAGCGACGCGTGTGCGACGCGGTTCCGCTCCGCCTCGTCGAGGTAGTCGCCCCAGGCGGTACGCGGTGAGTCCGTCATCTCGAGCACGACCTTCGCGGTCTGACCGCCCACCGCCAGCACACCGTCCCCCTTCTTGCATCGGGGGATCGCGCCGGTGGTGGCGGTGGTGTCGGTGTACTCGTCGCCGAGACCGGCGGCGACGCCCTGGAGGATGGCGTGGAGACTGCCCTCAAACGTCTCGCCCTTGATGGGCGTCACCTGCGCGAGTCGAGTGCGGGCGTCCTGCACCTTGACCTGCGACACGAGCTCGTCCACCTTCCGCCCCAGCTCCGTGTTCTGCTCCTCGAGGCGGCGCGCGAGCTGCTGGTGCTGCTCGGTGATTCCTGCGGCGTGCCGGGCGATCGGCGACGTCGGGTCGGCGGGGTCGAGCTGCTTGGCCGCCTGCTCGAGGAGCTGGCGAGCGCCGTCGCTGACGTGCTTCTCGAGCTGGGTCCCGAACTCGTTCAGCACCGGCTGGAGGCGCTCGAGCAGCTCGGGGCTGTCTCCGCCGAACAGCCGCCGCGTCTCCTCGACGAGCTGCGCCTTGCAGGCCGTCACCGCGGTCGTGAGCTCGTCCCGAGTCGTGCGATCGGCTTCCACGATCGCCTTGCGAGCGTGGTCGGTGACCTTCGCGATGGCGTCTGTGGCGTCCCTCGTGGCGCGGGTCGTCAGCTCGGCGGCTGCCGTTGTTGCGGCGTTCGTCCGAGCGCCGACGTCAGTGACGAGGCGCTCGAGTGCCCGTGCTTCGACCGTCTGCGCGGTCGCTGTCAGCGCCCGAGCTCCGAGCGTCAGTGCCTCGGTCGCGAAGGCGGTGACGTCGGCGCCGGCCACGCTCTGGTCATCCTCGATCGGCTCGCCGCGGACGCCGGTGGTCCACCGCCGCGCCTCGCGCAGAACCGCGTCATCGGCGATCTGCAGCGTCTCGATCAGCAGCGCCCGTCCGGTCTCGTCGATCCGGGCTCCAGCATGCGTTTCGCTCATGAACTCGCTCCTCTCGGTCGAGCCGTCGGCGAGCCCCGACGGGCACGGTCAGACTGGGAAGCGCAAGGGCGCTGGATCAACGCCACAGCATGTTTACCCGGCTAAACAGGGCGCGGCCTTGGCCGCAAACAGGTCCGGCCCTACCCTCCTTGTCGAGCGAAGGGAGGGGACATGGGAGCCAGCATCACGTTGCAGGACATCGCGATCGCGACCGGCGTGACACGCCAGGCGGTCACGAACTGGCGACGGCGGACGAGCGTCTTTGGAAGTCCTGTCCCGTTCCCGGCTCCCGTCGACACCGTCCGCGGAGTCGAGCGGTTCGATCGTGACGAGGTCCTCGCGTGGCTGCAGGTCACGGGCCGCGGCCGGAACGACCAGGTCGAACTCGACGCCCCCGCCCTGACGCCGCCGGACGACGCAACTCTCGACGACACGATCACACTGCTCGCTTTGCGGAGCCAGACGGCACGCGACATCGCCGAGCTCTCAAGGGATGAGTTGGCGCGGCTCGCGATCGACGTCGACCCGCACGACGAGGTACTTGCAGCCGAGGTGTCGGAGCTGGACCCGTCGCCTCAGGTGCTGGCGTACGTCGACGAACTTCTCGGGGCATCGTACGGCCCGGGCGACGCGCTGGACCGGTTGACATCGAGCCGACTCTTTCGCGAGCGCGGGGGACGCGGCCTCTCGCGCGAGGGCGTCGAACTCCTCGTCGCGGTGATTGGCGCCTGCGTCCAGCACATCCCGGGGGCTGCGGTTGCCTTCGACGCCGCGCCCGAGGTGCTCGCATGCATCCCGGACGGGACGACCGTGGTTCTGCCGAGCGATCGCGCGGCGCGTCGCCGACTGATGATCCGCAACGTCCCGACGACGCCGGACGCACCGTCCGTCGTCAGAGCGGCGGTCCTTCTCGGCGCCGATGACGCCGTGCTGGATCGGATCGATGACATCGCAGACGAACTGCCCGCTGGAAGCGTGGCGGTGGTCCTGGGGCCCGCTTCTGTGTTGTGCGACAGGCTGCGCGGTGCGGACGCTCGACGCCGCCGCACGCTCCAGGTTGGAAATCTCGTCGCCGCCATTCGCCTGCCGCGGGGGATGTGGACCGAGGCCCATCGCCTAACTCTCGCACTGTGGGTACTGCACGCCGGTGCCCCTGCGCGCCGTGTTCTGCTGGCGGACCTCACCGGGCGGGACGTCGTCGTGGACGACGTCGTCGACGACGTGCTCGGCGCGCTTGAGCAATCCGACCGACGCCAGTATCGCTACGGCCGTGCACTGCCGTACGACCGCGCCGTCGACGGCGACCCGCTCGTCCCGGCCGGCATCGCCCCCGCGCGCCTACCCGGTGTCGATCCGGGCCACAGAGACGCCGTCACCGCGGCCACGCTCGTGACGAGCCTCCCCGTCGACGGGTTCGACATCCTCGTCGCGCCCGCCGCCGCCGCGCTGGCCACGGCGCCGCGATCGCTCGGTCAGATGGTGGACGAACGGTCGGCCCGGAAGCTGCGAGGCTCACGCATCGACCCCGCCCACACCGAGACCACTGGTACCACGCGGATTCTCTCCGCGGTCGCGACCGAACCCACGTGGCAGATCGACCCCCTCGTCGCCGCCATGCACTACGGGCATGCACTCCCGACCGAGCCGGGTGACGTCGTCGTCGCGACGTCGCCGCGACCCTCAGCCGTCGTCGACGAGGTCGGTGGTGCCCTCGTTCGCTCCCCGAGCTTCATCCTGCGCTTGACCGAACGGGCTGGGATCGGGCCTCTGGCACTCGCCGAGTGGATCAACCTTCTTCCGGAGCCCGCCGGAGACTGGCGCGCCTGGGCCGTCCCGCGGCTGTCCGCCCGCCACGTCGACGACGTCGAGGCCGCGCTCACGACCGCGGTCGCACACCTGGGCGAGTTGCGTCGCCGTGAGGACGCAATGCATGACCTGATCCGTCACCTCGTCCAGGGCGTCGCTGTCGGCGACCTCGCTCTTCTCCCCACCACCAATCGGAAGGCCGGCTGACATGCCACCGCGCGCCAAGTCCGCACCTGACGCTCCCTCGACGATGAAGGAGCTCAAGGACACTCTCTGGAAGGCCGCAGACAAGCTGCGCGGCTCCCTGTCCGCGTCGCAGTACAAGGACGTCATCCTTGGGCTCGTCTTCCTCAAGTACGTCTCTGACGCCTACGAGGAGCGGCGCGAGACGATCCGGGTCGACCTGCTCGCCGACGGATACGACGAGTCGCAGATCACCGAACTGATCGACGACCACGAGGAGTACCAGGGCTACGGGGTGTTCGTCGTCCCGCAGCAGGCACGCTGGTCGTACCTGTCGGAGAACTCCAAGGGCACGCCCGCGATCGGCAACGAGCCGCCGCGGACGATCGGGTCGCTCGTCAACGACGCGATGGACTTCGTCATGGGCGCGAACCCGAGCCTGGTCGGAACGCTGCCGCGCATCTACAACCGCGACAACATCGACCAGCGGCGACTCGGCGAGCTCGTCGACCTGTTCAACAGCACCAGGTTCAGCCGGCAGGGCGAGCACAAGGCTCGCGACCTGATGGGTGAGGTGTACGAGTACTTCCTCGGGGCTTTCGCCCGCGCCGAGGGCAAGCGTGGCGGGGAGTTCTTCACGCCGCCGTCGGTGGTGAAGGTGATCGTCGAGATGCTTGAGCCGCACGAGGGGCGCGTGTACGACCCGTGCTGTGGGTCCGGTGGCATGTTCGTGCAGACCGAGAAGTTCGTGTACGAGCACGATGGTGACCCGAAGAACGTCGTTGTCTACGGCCAGGAGCTCAACGAGGAGACCTGGCGTCTGGCGAAGATGAACCTCGCCATCCACGGGATTGACAACAAGGGTCTGGGCGCGCGGTGGGGCGACACGTTCGCCCGCGACCAGCACGCAGACGTTCCGATGGACTTCGTCATGGCGAACCCGCCCTTCAACATCAAGGACTGGGCCCGCAACGTTGAGGACCCGCGCTGGCGGTACGGCGTCCCGCCCGCCACCAACGCGAACTACGCCTGGATCCAGCACATCCTCTCGAAGCTCGCCCCCGGCGGGCGCGCCGGCGTCGTCATGGCCAATGGGTCGATGTCGTCAAACTCCAACGGCGAGGGCGACATCCGCCGCCAGATCGTCGAGGCCGACCTCGTCTCGTGCATGGTCGCCCTGCCGACCCAGCTGTTCCGCAGCACCGGCATCCCCGTGTGCCTGTGGTTCTTCGCCAAGGACAAGACCCGGGGCGCCCAGGGCGCAATCGACCGCACCGGACAGGTCCTGTTCATCGACGCTCGAGCACTCGGACACATGGTGGACCGCGCCGAGCGCGAATTATCCGTGGACGACGTCAAGAAGATCGGTGACACGTACCACTCGTGGCGTGGCTCGTCTTCTGCGGTCGGAACGTACGAGGACGTCGCGGGTTTCTGTCGGTCTGTGCCGCTGGCCGAGATCGAAGCGGCCGGCTACACGCTCACACCGGGACGATTCACTGGATCAGCCACAGAAGCCGAGGCAGACGACCCCATTGATCAACGGGTGTTTCGACTGACTCAAGACGTTCTCGAGGCACTTGACCGAGCAGCAGAAGCCGAGGCTCTCGTGCGCGCACAGTTGGAGAGACTCGGTGTCTGACTGGACGAAGTCGACGTGGGGCGCGGTTGTCGAGCTCCAGTACGGCCGAGCCCTCGGCGCATCGGAGCGCTTGGCGGCCGGACCGACTCGCGTTTATGGGACGAACGGGCCCATTGGATGGACGTCCACGTCTCAATCTGACGGGCCGGGCGTCATTATCGGCCGAAAGGGTGCGTACCGCGGGGTGCATTACTCACCGGGGCCGTTCTGGGTGATCGACACGGCCTACTACGTCACGCCGCGCGTTCCGATGGATATGCGATGGGCGAGTTACGCAATTAGGCCCGACGACATCGCCGCGATCGGTTCTGGCTCGGCGATACCGTCGACCAGTCGCGAGGACTTCTACGCGTTGCCGGTCCTTCTTCCGGGTCTGGATGAGCAACGGGCGATCGCTGACGTGCTCGGGGCGCTCGACGACAAGATCGCCGCCAACGATGCGATCCTCGGCACTCAGTCGGCGCTGGCCGACGCCTGCTTCATGCAGGCACTCGCGTTGGGCGGCGACCGTGTCGCGCTCGGAGAGTTAGCAGAGTTCCTCAACCGCCGACGGGTGCCGTTGTCTTCGCGCGAGCGCGAAGCACGTATTGGTGCCGTGCCTTACTACGGAGCGGCGAGCCGTCTCGGCTTTGTGGACGAAGCTCTCTTTGATGAGCCTCTGCTATTGGTCGGCGAGGATGGCACGGTCGTTCGGGATGGAGGATCGCCGGTTACCCAGTACATCTGGGGACCGGCATGGGTGAACAACCACGCGCACGTCCTGCGAGGCCGCGGAATTTCAACTGAACTGCTCTGGGTCGCGCTGCGTCAGTCGAATGTAGCTCACCTTGTCACGGGAGCGGTCCAGCCCAAGTTGAGCATGGGAAACCTTCGGACGTTGGAAGTCTTGCTGCCGTCGAGTCGTGGCGAACTCGAGAGACGCGTCCAGGCGTTCGTTGGCTACGAGCGCGCGCTCGTAGAGGAGTCATCGCGCCTGGCGTCGACCCGAACCGGCCTCCTGCCGTTGCTTCTGTCGGGCAAGGTGCGCGTCCGCGATGCCGAGAAGAAGGTCGAGGAGGTGCTCTGATGGTCAGCGAGGCGGAATGGGAGGACATCGCGCTCGAGCGGCTGGAGCAGCACGGGTGGGAGTGGTTGCCCGGCGTGCAGACCGCCCCTGGCGCCGAGTTCGGTCGTTCTTCGTGGGACGACCTCGTGCTCCGCGAGCGCGCGCTCGCCGCGCTGCGGCGCCTGAACCCGCTCGTGCCCGAGGGGTACCTCGGTCAGGCGCTGGCCGAGGTCCTGGCGCCGGCGTCGCAGGACTCGATCGCCGAGAACTTCCGGCTGCACGAGGTCCTCGTCCACGGATACCGCGGCATCGTGTACATCGACCCCGAGGGCGTCGAACAGAACCCGACCATCAGGTTCGTCGGCCACCGCGTCGAGGACAACGAGTGGCTCGCCGTCAACCAGGTGACGATCCGGTCGGCGGAGCACGAGCGCCGGTTCGACGTCGTGCTGTATCTCAACGGCCTGCCGGTGGTCGTCGTCGAGCTCAAGAAGGCCGGCGCCGAGCGCGCCGACGTGTCGGCGGCGCACGCACAGCTCGACACGTACCTGCGCGAGTTTCCGATGGCGTTCCGGTTCGCGGTTCTCACGATCATCAGCGACGGCATCACCGCCCGGTACGGCACGCCGTTCACGCCGCTCAACCACTACTCGCCGTGGAATGTCGACGACGACGGTCGTCGCGTCACCCCTGGCGTCGACGTGCGGGACGACAGCCTGGGCCTCGAGATCGAGCTGCTGATCGACGGCGTCTGCAACCCCGAGCGGTTCCTGCAGCTGCAGCGCAACTTCGTCGCGTTCGACGAGGGCGCGGACGGGCACGCGAAGCGGATCGCGAAGCCGCATCAGTACTTCGCGGTCACCAAGGCCGTTGGCTCGACGGTCACCGCGGTCGAGAGCAACGGCAAGGCCGGCGTCGTCTGGCATACGCAGGGGTCGGGCAAGTCGATGGAGATGGAGCTGTACGCGCACCTCGTCGCGCTGCAGCCCAAGCTCAAGAACCCGACGCTCGTCGTCGTCACCGACCGCACCGAGCTCGACAGCCAGCTCTTCGAGGCGTTCAACCGGTCACGGCTGCTCGCCGAGAGCCCGGTCAACGTCATCTCGCGCGGACAGCTCCGCGACGCACTGACCACCCGAGCGACCGGCGGCATCTACTTCACGACGCTGCAGAAGTTCGGACTGACCGACGAGGAGCGCAAGGCGGGCGCGGACCACCCGCTGCTCACCGACCGGCGCAACATCATCGTCGTCGTCGACGAGGCGCATCGCAGCCACTACGACGACCTCGACGGGTACGCCCGCCACATCCGCGACGCGTTGCCGAACGCTGCGTTCATCGCGTTCACTGGCACGCCGATCTCGTTCGCGGACCGCAACACCCAGGAGGTGTTCGGAGAGGTCATCGACACCTACGACCTCACGCGCGCGGTCGAGGACGGCGCAACGGTGCAGGTGTACTTCGAGCCGCGCCTGATCTCCGTCAAGCTCGCCAAGGACGTCTCGGACGAGGATCTCGACACTGCCGCTGACGAGGCATCGACGGGGCTCGACGAAGTCGAGCGCGAGCGCATCGAGAAGTCGGTCGCCGTCATCAACGCCGTCTACGGGGCGCCCGCGCGGGTCTCTGCGCTGGCCGATGACCTGCTCGACCACTGGGACAAGCGTTCGGAAGCCATGCGCCCGTTCCTCGAGTCGCCCGGCAAGGCGTTCATCGTGGGTGCGACCCGCGAGATCTGTGCCCAGCTCTACGAGGAGATCGTGGCCCGGCGTCCGGGGTGGCACGACGATGCCGTCGACAAGGGCGCCGTCAAGGTCGTGTACTCCGGGTCCGCGACCGACACGGGCCTCGTCGCCAAGCACGTGCGGCGCGACGCCCAGAACAAGGTCATCCAGAAGCGCCTCAAGGACGCCGAGGACCCGCTGCAGGTCGTCATCGTCAAGGACATGATGCTGACGGGCTTCGACGCGCCGCCGCTGCACACGCTCTACCTGGACCGGCCGCTGCAGGGAGCGCTGCTCATGCAGACGCTCGCTCGCGTCAACCGCACTTTCCGCGGGAAGCCCGACGGCCTGCTCGTCGCATACGCGCCCTTGGCCGACAACCTGAACAAGGCCCTGGCCGAGTACACCGAGAAGGACCAGCAGGCCAAGCCCGTCGGACGCAACATCGACGAAGCGGCAGCTCTGGCCCGCACGCTCGTCGCCGCGCTCGACTCGATCTGCGCCGGCTACCCGTGGCAGAAGCAGCTCGGGAACGACGCGCGGAGCTGGATCAAGGCGGCGGTCGGCGTGACCAACTACCTGCGCTCCCCGTCGTCTCCCGGCAACCAGGAAGCGGACGGCGTCGAGACCCTTGGTGCCCGCTTCCGCAGGCTCGCCAACCAGCTCGCCCGCGCCTGGGCCCTGGCGGCGGGCTCCCAGACACTCGACGACCTGCGACGGACCGCGAAGTTCTACGAAGAAGTCCGCGTCTGGATGGCCAAGTTCGACGCCCAGGAGCGGCAGGCCTCCGGGGAGCCTGTCCCCGAGGAGATCAGCCGGCTGCTCGCAGGTCTCGTGGCGACGGCCACCGCGACCGGCGAGATCGTCGACATCTACGACGCCGCCGGTCTGCCCAAGCCGTCGCTGTCCGACCTCGGACCGGAGTACGTCCATCGCGCGCAGCATGCCGAGAACGCGCACCTCGCGATTGAGGCGCTGCGCGACCTGCTCACGGAGGAGTCCGCGCGGGTCACGCAGAACAGCCTGGTCCGCCACCGGGCGTTCTCCGAGAAGCTCAAGGAGCTGATGAACCGCTACACCAACCAGCAGCTCACGTCGGCAGAGGTCATCGCCGAGCTGATCGAGCTGGCCAAGGAAGTTGCCGCGGAAGCGCGCCGGGGCGAGGAGTTCACGCCGCCGTTGAACTCGGACGAGCTGGCCTTCTACGACGCGGTCGCCGCCAACGAGTCCGCGGTCGACATCCAGGGCGAGGAAGTGCTGGCTCAGATCGCCCGCGAGCTGGTCGAGGTGATGCGTCGCGACGTCAAGACGGACTGGACGGTTCGCGACGACGTGCGGGCCAAGCTGCGCTCGTCGATCAAGAGGTTGCTGGTGAAGTACAAGTACCCGCCGGACAAGCAGCCGGGCGCGATCGCACTGGTCATGGAGCAGATGGAGAGCATGGCTCCGCGGATGGCCGCGAGCGCGACTTCGACCGGTTCGCCCGCACTGGTGTAGGTGGCTTCCGCCATGTCGCAAGTGCAGCGACTGCCTCAGGTCAAGACTGCGACTCGACCTGACGATGGGTGGGGGATGACGCTCGGTGCGCCTGGCAACCGATTCGGGGGAGTGGCATGAGCGAACAGGCAGGTCCGCCGACATTCGGCTACCACCCGCTCGTCGACGAGATCGGCGAGGTGCTGCCTCGTGCTGCGTTCGTCCGTGCCCTTGTGCTCGACGAGCCGATCAGCGACCTCGTGGATCACGTCTCGGCGTGTAGGTCCCTGTGGGACGCCGAGGTGGCGCTGCCGGCGGGCATCTACTGGTTTGACGGCATCGACGAGCCGCTCCTGATGCAGGTCGGCGGTGGCGCACCACCGGGCGCGGCGAGCTCGATAGCGATTGACGAGCTCAGCGAGGAGCATCCACTCACTCAGGCATTCGGGTGGGCGGAGCACTTTTGGTCCGACGCTGATGACGTCCCCACACCACGTTTCGCGGTGCATGAGCCCGCGCTGATCGTTCCCGGCGGCGATGATGTCATCGTCCGAAGCCGCAGATTTGTCGGTGGCGGATGGCGCTACACCGTGTTCCACGACGGTCGATCCGAGCAGGTTCTGGAGTCGAAGCTCGCGCCGGCGCCGCAGCTCGACGACCCCGTCGAATGGGTGAAGGGGGAGCCGGCCACCGTCGACCGGTTCGGCGCGACGCTCACCCGCAGCAAGTTGCGTGGCAGGTTCTCCGACACCGTCTACTCGTTCCGGGCCACGAGGACGACATTCCGCCCATACCAGTTCAAGCCGGTGCTCAAGCTGCTCCAGACCGGCAAAGCCCGCTTACTCATCGCCGACGAGGTCGGCCTCGGCAAGACCATCGAAGCCGGCCTGATCTGGACCGAACTCGAAGCGCGGCGGGAGGCGGACCGCGTCCTCGTCGTGTGCCCCTCGTCGCTCCTGGGCAAGTGGAAGGAGGAGATGGAGGAACGATTCGGCTTCGAGCTCACCGAGCTCGACACCACGGCCCTCGCGACGTTCCGGGAACGCTTCCGAGAAGGTCGCCTGCCACCTCGGCAGGCCTACATCTGCAGCCTTGAGCGGCTGCGGACCTGGGACGGGCTCGAAGAACTGACCGCGGCGCCGCCGGAGTTCGACCTCGTGATCGTTGACGAGGCCCACTCCATGCGGAACTCGAACACCAAGAGCTACGAGCTCGGAACCCGTCTCGCGGAGTGGGCCGACTCCCTGGTCTTCCTCACCGCCACGCCCATCAATCTGCGACAGGAAGACCTGCTCAACCTGCTGGAGCTCCTCGCGCCGGAGGACTACGACGACCTCGCCGACCTGCAGCTGCGACTGGAGCCGAACGCCGTCCTGCACGAGGTCGGGCGGATGCTCAGCGACCGCTCCGCGACAGCACCCGACCGGCTCGCGGCCATATCGCGCCTCGGGCGGTCTCCATACGGGCTCGTCCTGCAGCAGCGACCCGACTACCCGCTGCTTCTGGAAGTGCTGGGCCGCGAGCCGCTGACACCGGCCGACATCGTCGAGGCGCGCCAGTACCTGGCGGACCTCAACTCCCTGTCGACCGTGATCACCCGCACCAAGAAGGCCGAGGTGGACGAACGCAAGGCGCTGCGCGTCCCGCACTCGGCCGACGTCACCTGGACCCCCGCTGAGCTGGCGTTCTACGAGGAGTACGTGCGCTGGTGCCGTGACCGCGCCGACGCCGTCGGCATGCCCGTCTACTTCGCGATGCAGATGCCCCTGCGGCTCGCGAGCGCCTGCCTCCCAATGGCTCGGCGGTCTGTCCTGGATCCGGCGGGATTTGGAGCGATCACCGACGCCGACCTCGAGTCGGACAAGCACGCGGTGCAGGTCGAGCCACACCCTGCGCTCGTCGCCGCCGCGCGAGCTCTTCCGGAGGGCGTCGACACCAAGTTCGACGCCCTGGCGCCGGTCCTCAAGAACCTCGTCGCCGAGGGCAGACGGGTGCTCCTGTTCACGTTCTCCAAGCCGACTCTCGCCTACCTCGCCGGACGGCTCGGCACCTCGATGCGAGTCGCCGTGCTCCACGGCGGCGTCCGACGTGACCTGCGGCGGCGGATCATGGCGGACTTCCGCCGCGGCGAGTACGACGTCGTGCTCGCCAACCGCGTCGCAAGTGAAGGCCTCGACTTCGAGTTCTGCTCCGCGGTCATCAACTACGACCTGCCGTGGAACCCGATGGAGATCGAGCAGCGCATCGGCCGCATCGACCGCATCGGGCAGCCGGAGGAGAAGATCCTCGTCGTCAACTTCTACAACGAGGCCACGATCGACGAACGCATACTGCGCCGGGTGCTCGACAGGATCAAGATCTTCGAGTCCTCGATCGGCGCGCTCGAGCCGATCATCGAGGCGCAGATGCCGGCCCTGCGCGCCGCATTCGACTTCACGCTCACCGCGGCGGAACGAGAGCGCAAGGTCCAGCAGGTCCTCACCGCGATCGAGAACCAGCGAGCGGGTCTGCGCGAAGTGGCCGATGCATCGTCCGCGCTCATGGTCAGCAACGACGTCGACGTCTCCGGCCTCGAGGACGACCTCATCCGCACCGGTAAGTACATCGGGCAGCGCGAGCTTGGCTTGCTGTTGCACGACTGGGCGCGGACGGATGGCGCCGAGGGAGTGGAGTTCACCCCTGACGGGTCCGCACTCTCGCTGCGCGGTACCCCTGCGATGGCCGAGCGAGTCGACCAGCTCGCGCGAAGCGGACGCCGTTCCCGGGCTGAGGTCGAGCGCCTCTCGGCCGGGCTACGAGCCGAGATGCCGCTGCCGTTCGTGCTCGACCAGGAGCGCGCGCGTACCGGCGGAGGGGACCTGCTCACCGCCACCAGCCCGCTCGTCATGGCCGCCGTCGACGTGCCCGGCCACCGGCAGGCCAGGTTCGCGGACATCCGGCTCACCGGCGACGGCGTGGCCCCTGAAGGCACGTACGTCGTGGTGCTGAGCCAGGCGCTATCCGCACGGCGCGGGGGCGACGAGATCTGGGGCTGCGCTGTCGATCTCGACGGCCGTCAGGCACCGACCGAGGTGGCCGACTTGCTCTTGGCGGGACTCGCGATGGGCAGGTTGGCCCAGGGTTCCGGCACCTACGACGCCTCGCGCCTTGTCAGGCCGACGGCTCGGGCCCGCGATCTGCTCGAGCTGCGTCACGAGCGAGAGCAGCATCGCCGCGACCGGGAGGCGCAGGCTCTCGTCGAGGCGCGCCGAGTGGTGCTCGCTGAGCAGTACGAGCGTCGGACGAGGACCATCGACCAACGCATCAGGACGGCGCGAGAGCGAGGCCGCAAGGCCTCAGCGATCCGGCTCTTCGAGAGCCAGCGACGACGTGCGACCGACCGGTACCGGGTGCTGGTCGCCAACCTGGAATCCGAGCTTCACCCCGAGATCCGCCTGCAGCCGCTGGCCGCATGCGTGCTGGAGGTTGTGCATGGCACCTGACAATCGTGCGGCCGAGCTCAGCGACGAGCGCGCCGCAGAGAAGCAGTATGCGGAGGCGATGCACCGCCGCGCGGATCGGCCGCAGCCCACGCAGGGGGCACGCAGCACGTACTGGACGGGAACGGGGCAGCCGATCGCGCGCCGGGCGGCGTTCGGCGAGCTCGTCGGACGCGTCGCCCTACGTGGACCCGAGCACGAGCACCTCGACGGGGCTTCGGACTTCTACATCGGCGACTGCCATTACAACCTCGACGGTGTCGAGATCTTCAGCTGGGCCGCGCCCGTGGCCTGTGCGTTCTTCCGCGGCTCGACTCACCACACTCTGTGCGATGACGTCGCCGTGATCCGAACCTTCGTCCACTCAGGCGGGACGCTCACGGAGTTCCACGACGAGGCTCTCGTCGACGACCCGCCGAGCCGTCCGTTCGCGCGGCGGGCGCTGAACATCCCGACGGCCCCGATCCGGCCGACAATTCCCCGGTTGCCCACGAAGCAGCCGCCGGCGCAGCAGCAACCCCGGACGACCCCACAGACGCCGGCGCCGACGTCGGCCGGGTCGACGGCTGTCGCCCGTGCGAACCAAACCGGGGCGCCTCGCGCTTCCACGTCGCGTGCGAAGACGCCGCTCAGGGCCGAGTCGGTCCTACAGAGTCGCCTCGCCGCACCCCGGGCCGAACGACTCACGTCGGTGCTGTCGACGCTGCAGCCCGACCAGTACGAGATCGTCACGGCGCCGGGACGAGCCGACCTCGTCGTCGAGGGACAGCCCGGAACCGGCAAGACCATCATTGCGGCGCACCGGGCCGCGTATCTCGTCAGTCCCGCGGTCGATACCAGCCTGCGGCCAACAGGCAGCGTGCTCCTCGTCGGCCCGTCGCGGGAGTACTCGCGCCACGTGGAGGGCTTGATCTCCAGTCTGGCGCCCGGAAGCTCCGACATCCGTGTCGTCGCCGTCCCCGAGGTTCTCGGGTTGCTGACTCAGGTGAATGAACGAGATCTGCGGGGGCCGACCAGTTATACGTGGCAGGACGTCGACACCGAGCTTGCGGCCCTCGCAGGCCGGGCGCTCGCCAAGGCGAAGCGAACTGGGCGCAGGCATCCGAACATGCGATCGGCGCTGGAGCAGGTCTACGAGATTCTGCGGGTCAACGGTTCGTCGGCCGAGCCCCTGACGAACGACGCGGAGTGGCGTCACTACCTTCGTTCGCTGCCAAGGTTCGGCGAGGCCCGCGTCGACCGCTCCCTGCAGCCGCTGCTGGCCTCGATCGTCACCCAGATCAAGTTGCCCCAGCAGCTGTGGGGCATCGGCCATGTCATCGTGGACGAGGCGCAGGACGTCCACCCCCTCGAGTGGGAGGTGCTGCGCAGGCTGAACTCCGGAACCTGGACCATCTTCGGCGACCTGAACCAACGGCGCTCGGACCACACGGTGGCCAGCTGGCAACGGGTCGCCGACTACTTGGGGATCCGTATGGACTCCAAGGTCCCGGTCACGACGTTGCAGCGGGGATACCGCTCGACCCGACCTATCATCCAATTCGCGAATCGGCTCCTGCCCCGCACCGAGAGGGAGCTTGAGTCGCTACAAAGAGAGGGCCCCGATCCGGTCGTTGTCCCGACCAAGTCGCTGTCGCCGGAGGCGATGCGACAGGCGATCGCGCTCCTGGACAGGCACCCGCAGGGCACTGTCGCGATCATCGACGTCGAGCCCGAGAAGGTCCGGGCCGAGACGTTGCGGCTGGGGTGGGTGGCCGACCGCGGCGATCGCAACAAGTGGCGCAAGGGCGGCCGGCTGCTGACCATCACCAATCCCGACGCAGCACGTGGCCTGGAGTTCGACGGTGTCGTCGTCGTCGAGCCAGGGGCGTTCCCGCCCAATCTCGGCCGGCAGGGTCAGCTCTACACAGCGCTGACTCGAGCGAACCGTGAGCTCGTGGTCGTCCACAACGACGCGCTACCCGACGAGCTGAGGGTGCGGCGAAGATAACAGCGTCGGGGGGTTCGTTGTCGGAGGCGGTCAGCCACGCCGACGATGCACACGAGCCGGAAGCGCGACATTGAACGTTGCCCATGCCTCACGACCGACGGTTCGGAGGACACGTGCCCGACCGCACGTACTACGACACACTCGACGACGCGATGGCCGCGCTCGGCGTGCCCGTCGAGAGCCGACCGCTTGCCCGCGACCTGACGCCGAGGGTGCCGTCCGAGTTCTGGATCCCCGCGAAGAGCACGTACATCGCGGTTCGTCCACAAGGCGAGCGGGTCGTCAAGACGTACGTCAACCGCGGGTTCGTCGACCGATGGGTCGCACCCCGTAGATACGAGCGAACGCACATCGTCGGTGGCGTCGCCGACGGGCCCTACGAGCGCTGACCGACCGCCGCCACGCGACTCGTCATCCCCTGGGCACGACCACGGACCGTAGGGCGGCGGCGAGCCGGCGCCGTAGCAGTTCGCTCAAGGGGTGTTCGGCTCGCCCGTCGTCCGGGACGCGCTTGAGGTGGAGGCGCAGTACCCTGATCTGCCCTCGCGCCAGCGGGGCTCGCGGGCCACCAGTTTGATGCCGCTCAGTCGTTGTAGAAGCGGTCGAGAGCGGAGTCGAGGTGCTCTTCGCCGGTGCGGTAGTACCGCGAGTTGACCGTCTCCTCGTTGTCCCAGCCGCCGATCTGCATGAGCTGACCCTTCTTGAGCTCCATCCAGTCGACCATGTCGCGGGCGAACCGGTGACGCAGGGTGTGCCAGGGCTGCTCCATCTGCGTGACCAGCACCGCACGGCGCTCGCCGTTACGCATCGTGCGGGTCTCCGGCGTGACCGTGTACTTCCAGCCGGCCGCCTTCTGCGACTCGGTGATGAGCTCGTTGAGGTTGCTCGTCCACCACATGCCGCCCTGCGGTGCCGGGAACAGCAACGCGTCGGGGTTGGTACCCGCACGCTGCTCGGCTTGGGCCTCCTCCGCTCGCTCGAGCAGCTTCTCGAGCAGCGGGTACTCGTCGCGCGTCAGACGCAGCACTGGAACCCAGCGGCGCTTGCGGTTCTTAGGCAGGCGGCGCCGACCGGTCGCCGCGTTGGTGGACCACTGCCAGAACACCCGGATCACCCAGCCGTTCCCACGGCGGACGATGTCGTCGGCCGTGAGCTGGAACTGCTCGCCCTGGCGCAGGCCCGCGCCGATCGCTGTGTGGACGGCCAGCTCACCCCACGGCACCCGCAGCTGCATCGTCTCGGCCAGGGCCACGCACGCGGAACGGTGCGGGGCGTCCTCCTCGCTGACGTAGGACGCGGCCTGGCCCTGCACCAGCACCTGCTCGCGACGCCGGGGACGGCGCTGCTCCTGGGGCAACCGCGGCGCGACCGTCCTGGCCCGCTGTGGAAGGAGAGCAGCCTGCTCCCAACTGATGGCCTCGCACTCCGCGGCCCAACAGAGGAAGTTGCGCACCTCGCTGGTCATCTGCCGCACCATGCCAGGAGTGCCGCACGCGCTGCGCATACGGTTGATGGTCGCGAGGTCCAGGTCGGTGGCGGGCAGCCCCTCGATGCCCTTGACGGCGCGAGCGAGATCATCCGCGATCTTGGCGTGGTTGCTCTCGGTCCAGTCCTCTCCCGTCAAGTGCCCGCCCTTGTCCCGCTTGCGGTCACGCGGAGTGGAGACGTACTCCCGCACGAGCTCGCCGAGCGTCACGACCGTCGAGCCCGTGTCCGGGTTCGCGAGCTCCGCGTCGAGCGCCTCGGCCTGGTGGAGCGCGAACTCGGGGTCCCGGCCCAGGCTGCGGTGCCGGCGCTCGCCGGTAGCGTCGACGAAGCTGAGCCGGTAGTACGGCCGGCTGCCGGTGGGCACGTACAGGGTGACCCGGCCGGTGCCGACCAGGTGGCCGTGCGCGCGGCTCACGACGCCCGCCGCGAGGTCGCGTGGGGCAGCGCGGCGATCTTCGCCAGGGCGGCCGCGTGCGGGTCGACGGCGGTCTGGACCGGCGCTGCCAGCTCGGTGGGACCGGGCGTCGTCGTCGGCTTGGGGCCGGTGGCGATCGACACCGGGGCGACGGGCAGGAGCGTCGGCAGGTAGGCCAGGACGGTCTCGCGCAGCCAGTACTTGCGCGCGTTGGGCGCGTCGCAGAGTCGGAACGCCGGCGGGAAGTCGGGCCGGCCGATGAGGGTCCGGGTGGCGCGGGTCTGCTGGCGCAGGGCCAGGGCGATGTGCTCGACGGTCCAGATCGGATCGCCCAGGGAGATCTCGGGAAGCGGTGTGCGTCTGCTGTGCATGGCGCGGAACGTCCGGGGGTCACCGCGGGCCGCAATCGCCACACGACTCTTGTGGCAAACCTTGTGGCAAGACGACGGCAGCCCAGCCACCGAAGGGGTGGCTGGGCTGCCGTTCTTGCAGGTCACCGCCTCATGGGAGCAGCCATGGGGCGGGACGATTCCGCTGGGATTTAGCAGTCGTAGTAGAGCTCGAACTCGTGCGGGTGCGGCCGCAGACGGATCGGGTCGACCTCGGCGGAGCGCTTGTAGTCGATCCACGTCTGGATCAGGTCCGGCGTGAACACGTTGCCGGCGGTCAGCCAGTCGTGGTCGGCCTCGAGGTTGTCGAGCACCTCGGCGAGCGAGCCCGGGACCTGCTGGATCTGGGCGTGCTCCTCGGGGGGCAGCTCGTAGAGGTCCTTGTCGACCGGCTCCGGCGGCTCGATGCGGTTCTGGATGCCGTCGATGCCGGCCATCAGCATGGCCGCGAAGGCCAGGTACGGGTTCGACGACGGGTCCGGCACGCGGAACTCGATGCGCTTGGCCTTCGGGTTCGAACCCGTCACGGGGATGCGGATGCACGCGGAGCGGTTGCGCGCCGAGTAGACCAGGTTGACGGGCGCCTCGAAGCCCGGCACGAGGCGGTGGTACGAGTTCACCGTCGGGTTGGTGAACGCGAGCAGCGCCGGTGCGTGCTTGAGCAGACCACCGATGTACCAGCGGGCGAGGTCGGACAGGCCGCCGTAGCCCTTCTCGTCGAAGAACAGCGGCTGGCCGTCCTTCCAGAGCGACTGGTGCACGTGCATGCCCGAGCCGTTGTCGCCGAAGAGCGGCTTCGGCATGAACGTGGCGGTGCGGCCGTTCTCGTGCGCCACGTTCTTCACGACGTACTTGAAGAGCTGCACCTTGTCGGCCGACTTGCCGAGCGTGTCGAAGCGGTAGTTGATCTCCGCCTGGCCGGCGGTGCCGACCTCGTGGTGCGCGCGCTCGACCTGCAGGCCCAGTGCGTCGAGCTGCAGCGAGATCTGGTCGCGCAGGTCGGCGAAGTGGTCGACCGGCGGGACGGGGAAGTAGCCACCCTTGTACGGCGTCTTGTGGCCGAGGTTGCCACCCTCCTCCTCGCGGCCCGTGTTCCACGCGGCCTCGATGGAGTCGATGTAGTAGAACGACGCGTCCTGGCGGGTCTGGAACCGGATGTCGTCGAAGATGTAGAACTCGGCCTCGGGCGCGAAGAACGCGGTGTCCGCGATGCCGGTCGACTTCAGGTACGCCTCGGCCTTGGCGGCGACCTGACGCGGGTCGCGGCTGTAGGGCTCGTCGGTGTACGGGTCGACGATGTGGAAGTTGATGTTGAGCGTCTTCTCCGCGCGGAACGGGTCGACGTAGGCCGTCGAGACGTCCGGGATCAGCTTCATGTCCGACTCGTGGATCGCCTGGAAGCCGCGGATCGACGACCCGTCGAACATCTGGCCCTCGGTGAAGAAGCTCTCGTCCACGCTGCCCGCGGGCACGTTGAAGTGCTGCATCACGCCGGGCAGGTCGCAGAACCGGACGTCGATGAACTTGACGTCCTCGCTCTTGATGAAGGCCAGGACTTCCTCTGGCTTGCTGAACATCCGCTGCTCCTCGGTTGGTCGTCGCCCGTTCGATCGGGCTGGCCCGACCGTACGAGGGGGCCGTTTCTCCATCGTGTAGCGATTGTTTCCACGACGTTACGGACCCGGTGCCTGTGTAACGATCGGTCGCCGGACCGGTCAAGCGTCCATCTCGCGCCGCCTACCCTGGACGCGTGGTGACGCGAGAGAACATCGGCTCCTGGCTCGAGGGCAGCCCGGCGGGTGGCGAGGGCGACGACCGAGGCGCGCGGCTCGGCCTCCCGCGGGACGGCAGCGGCTCGCTCGCCGGTCTGGGCCGGCGCATCGTGGCGCTGCTGATCGACTGGTTCGCGTCCCTGCTCGTGGCGTCCGTCGTCTTCCCGCACGACAGCGCGTCCCGGTCCTGGGGGCCGCTCGCGATCTTCGCGCTCGAGAACGTCGTGCTGGTCGGTTCGATCGGCTCGTCGATCGGGCACCGGCTGCTCGGTCTGCGCGTGCGCCGCGTCGCGACGCCGCCCGCCGAGCCGGTCGTCGACGACGGGCACGCGCCGGGCTTCCTCGCCGCCGCGATCCGGACGGTGCTGGTGTGCGTCGTCATCCCGGCGGTCATCTGGGACGGCGACGGCCGCGGCATGCACGACCGGGCCGCCGGCACGGCGATCGTCCGTCGCTGACGCACCGCGCGTGACGCACCGCGCGCCCGCGCGGGCGGCTCGTCGTCAGGCCGGTGCCGTCCACTCGAGGCTGTACCGCCAGTAGAGCCTGCGCCGCCACCGGACGCCCGGCAGCGCGAGCCGCGCGGCGTCGCGCACGGCGCCGTAGCCGTCGGCCGGGTCGGTCATGGGGGAGCCGTGCTCCCACACGCCACGACGCCGGTCGGCCACGAACGCCACCGGGACCGCCGCCGCACCGAGCGCCGCGTCGAGCGGGCTGCGCACGGCGGCGAGGCCCACGACGACGAGCCGCCCGCGGGGCGCCGTCAGCGCGGCGAGCCGCCGCAGGCCCGCGGCGAGGTCGACGTGGTGCAGCGTCGCGAAGCACGTCACGAGGTCGAACGTCCCCTCGGGGACCTCGAGCGCGTCGCCGACCTCGTAGCGCAGACCCGCGCGGCCGTCGGCGGCGGCGCGCGCCCGCTCGACCTCGTCGACGTCCGCGTCGACGCCGACCACCGAGGCGACGCCCGCGTCAGCCAGCCTGCGCGTCAACAGCCCCTCGCCGCAGCCGACGTCGACCGCCGACCGGGCTGTGCGGGCATGCCGCAGCGCGAGGTGGTGGTAGTGCGTGTTGTGGTTCCAGGTGCCGTTCGTACCGTCCGCAGCCACGCGGGCACCGTACCGAGCGCGGCCCGCAGAGAGGCGGAGGTCAGCGCCCGCGCATGCCCTTGCGGTCGGGGCGCACGCGCATCGGGTCGACACCCTTCGGCACCGGCAGGCGGACCGCGCCGAGCGCGGTCAGCCGCTTGTCGACGGCTGCGACCTCGGCCTTCGTCAGCTGAGGCTTGAGCTTCTGCACGGTGCGGGGCAGCTTGCGCAGCGGCACCTGGCCCTCGTCGTTGCCGCACTGGATCACCGTGATCGGCGCGCCGGAGATGACGCGGGCCGTGCGCTTGCGCTCCTGCTCGAGGAGGCGACCGACGCGGGACGCCGGGCCCTCGCCGATCAGCACGACACCCGGTCGGCCGACACCGCGGAAGACCACGTCCTGCGTGCGCGGGTCCACGGCGACGGGCTCCTCGCCGAACGTCCAGCCGCGGCGGATCGTGCCGAGCGCGGCACGCGACGCGCCGGGCTGTCCCTCGATCTGCGTGTACGCGGCGGTCTCGGCGCGGCGCGCGAGCACGAACAGCGCCGCGAGCACCGCGAAGGGCACCGAGAGCAGCAGCCAGTACAGCCACTGACCGATCAGCAGGCCGACCACCGCGCCGATCGCCAGGATGCCGACGAACGTCGCGAGCACGAGCCACGTGACCGACGGGTCGACCCGGCGGGACATCTGGTACGCCTGCCACACCTGGTGGTACCAGCGGGTCTTCTTGACCTCGGGCGTGTCGGAGCTGGACGAGTTGCGGGCCATGGGCCCGAAGTCTACCGAGCGCCGGGGCCCGTCCTGGTCACTCCGCGGGGGAGGACGACGGACCGGCGAGACTCAGCGCGCGAGCAGGCTCGCGGCCTCCTGGCGCGCGGTGGTCGGCTCGCCGAGGTGCGCGAGCGCCTCCGGGATCGGCAGCCCGCGGCGGCGCATGGCCTGCCCCCACAGCCGGCCGGCGCGGTACGACGAGCGGACGAGCGGGCCGGCCATCACGCCGAGGAACCCGATCCGCTCGGCCTCCTCGGACAGCGCGACGAACTCCTCAGGGCGGACCCACCGGTCGACGGGGTGGTGGCGCACCGAAGGCCGGAGGTACTGCGTGATCGTGATGAGGTCGCAACCCGCCTCGTGCAGCGCGGCGAGCGCCTCGACCGTCTCGTCGTACGTCTCGCCCATGCCGAGGATGAGGTTCGACTTCGTGACGAACCCCGCGTCGTGCGCGCGCGTCAGCACGGACAGCGAGCGCTCGTACCGGAAGCCGGGGCGGATCTGCTTGAAGATCCGCGGCACGGTCTCGAGGTTGTGCGCGAGGACCTCGGGCCGCGAGTCGAAGACCTCGTCGAGCAGCTCGGGGACCGCGTTGAAGTCGGGGATCAGCAGCTCGACGCCGGTGCCGGGGTTGACGTCGTGGATCTGGCGCACCGTCTCGGCGTAGAGCCACGCGCCGCCGTCGGGCAGGTCGTCGCGCGCGACGCCGGTCACCGTGGCGTACTTGAGGCCCATCGCCTGGACGGAGGCCGCGACGCGGCGCGGCTCGTCGCGGTCGAGGTCGACCGGCTTGCCGGTGTCGATCTGGCAGAAGTCACAACGCCGCGTGCACTGGTCGCCGCCGATGAGGAACGTCGCCTCGCGGTCCTCCCAGCACTCGAAGATGTTGGGACAGCCCGCCTCCTCGCACACCGTGTGCAGGCCCTCGCGCTTCACCAGGCCCTTGAGCTCGGAGTACTCCGGCCCCATGGTCGCGCGCGTGCGGATCCACTCGGGCTTCTTCTCGATGGGGGTCTGCGCGTTGCGCGC
Source organism: Cellulomonas alba (assembly GCF_030362835.1). Lineage (GTDB taxonomy): Bacteria > Actinomycetota > Actinomycetes > Actinomycetales > Cellulomonadaceae > Cellulomonas > Cellulomonas alba. The sequence continues at coordinate 370,759 of NZ_JAUCGQ010000001.1, read as the reverse complement.
CTCGACCCGCAGCATGCGACGGCCCTCGGGTGCGATGGTCACGTCCGTCAGAGTAACCGCGCGTCGCGGTGGTGGCCGCGGCGAGCGCCGAGGCGCGCGTCACACGTCGCGCGAGGGGACCTCGGTCCCGCGAGCGGTGGCGCCCGCCGGGGGGACGCTGGAGCGGTCGAGGGTTCCGGCGAACGGGACGGGGGATGCCATGACCGTGCTGGTGTCGGTCGCGTCGCGCCACGGTGCGACGGCCGAGATGGGTGACCTGGTTGTCGAGGAGCTCGCTGCCGCCGGGCTGGACGTCGACCGCGTCGCGCCCGACGACGTGGAGCGCGTGACCGGCTACGACGCCGTCGTGCTCGGGTCGTCGGTCTACGTGGGCCGGCTCGACGCGGGCCTGCGCGAGCTGGTGCGGCGCCAGGCGGGCCAGCTGCGCGAACGGCCGGTCTGGCTGTTCTGGTCGGGACCGGTCGGCGACCCGCCGGTGCCGCACGACGTCCCGGACGACGTCGACGCGATGTCGGCGCGGATCGAGCCGCGCGACATGCGGTGCTTCGTCGGCGCGCTCGACCGGGGCGGGCTCGACCTGACCGAGCGGGCGCTCGTCGCGCTCACGCACGCGCCGTCGGGCGACTTCCGCGACCTCGACGAGGTGCGCGAGTGGGCCCGGGCCATCGGCGCCGCGCTCACCGGCACGCGGTAGCCCCCGGGCGGGGGGCGCGGCGTCAGAGTGCGGGGACGGCCGCCAGCAGCGGCGTCAGCGTCTCCTCGAGGTGCCCGCGCACGAGCGGCAGCACCTCGGCGATCGTGACGCGACGTCCGGTCTCGGCCGTGAGGGACGTGACGTCGGCGTCGGCGATGCCGCACGGCACGATCCGGTCGAACTCGGCGAGGTCCGGCTCGCAGTTGAGCGCGAAGCCGTGCATCGTCACGCTCCGCGACACGCGCACACCGATCGCCGCCACCTTGCGGGCGCGCCGACCGCCGGACGCCTCGTCGGCCGGGAACCACACGCCCGAGCGGCCCTCGACGCGCACGGCCGCGAGCCCGAGGTCGGCGCACGTGCGGATCATCGCCTCCTCGAGCGCCCGGACGTAGGCGACGACGTCGATGGGCTCGGCCAGTCGGACGATCGGGTACCCGACCAGCTGGCCCGGCCCGTGCCACGTGATGCGCCCGCCGCGGTCGACGTCGACGACGGGCGTGCCGTCGACCGGTCGGTCCCACTGGGCCGTGCGCTTGCCGGCGGTGTACACGCTCTCGTGCTCGACGAGCAGCACCGTGTCGCGCCGATCACCGGCGGCGACCTCGGCGTGGACCGCCCGCTGGAGCTCCCACGTCGGGACGTAGGGGAGCAGGCGCGTGCCGAGGTCGAGCTCGTCGAACTGCATGGCGGCAGGCTAACCCCGGTCGGCGGCACCAGCCGCGCCACGGTCGGTACGGTGCCCGGTATGGAGGCGCTGCGGATCGGGTTGGTCGGGTACGGCGGGGCGGGTCGCGGCATCCACGCGCGGCTGCTGCGCGAGGTGGGCCAGGAGGTCGCCTGGGTGGTGACGCGGTCGCGCGCCGCCGCCGTGCACGAGGACTGGCCGGCAGCTCAGGTCGCGCCCGACGTCGAGACGCTGCTGCAGCACGCCGCCGAGCTCGACCTCGTGGTGGTCGCGAGCCCGACGGGCGACCACGTGGACCACGTCGAGGCGGCGCTCGCGGCCGGCGTGCACGTGCTCGTCGACAAGCCGCTGGCGACGACCGCGGCCCAGTGCCGGCGCCTCGTCGAGGCAGCAGCGGACGCGGGCGGCAGGCTGACCGTGTTCCAGAACCGGCGCTGGGACCCGGAGCAGCTCGCGCTCCGCGGGCTGATCGAGTCCGGGCGGCTCGGACGCGTGCACCGGTTCGAGCGGCGGTGGGAGAGGTTCCGCCCGGTGCCGCAGGACCGCTGGAAGGAGAACGACCCGGAGGCGGGCGGCCTGCTGCTCGACCTCGGTGCCCACCTGGTCGACTCGGCGGTCCAGCTCTTCGGCGCGGTGCGGTCGGTGTACGCCGAGCTCCACGCGCGGAGCACGCCGGCGACCGACGACGTGTTCCTCGCGCTCGTGCACCGCACGGGCGTGACCAGCCACCTGCAGGCGGGCGCCGTCGTCGGGGCACCCGGACCGCGCACGCGCGTGCTGGGTGAGCACGGCGCGTACCTCGTGACGACGTTCGAGGGCGAGGCCACGCCGTACGCCGTGCTCGACGACGCCTACGAGGAGGGCCGGCGACCCGGCGAGCCGGTGCACGTCGGGTGGTTCGTCCGGGGCTCCGAGCGCACGCCCGTCGCGCAGCCGTCCGGGGGCCACGCCGAGCTGTACCGCGAGGTCGTGCGCTGGGTGACCGACGGTGGTCCGCCGCCCGTCGACCCCGCAGACGCCGTCCGCACCGCGGACGTGCTGGACGCCGCGGTGGTCTCGGCGACGCAGGGGCGCGTGGTCACCCTGGCCTGAGGCCTCCGCCGGGTGGACCCGCGCCTTGCGGTCGGTGCGACGGGATCGGTGCCTGTGGACGAGCCGCACCGCGGTGCGCAGCGATCAGGTTCGATCCCGTCATGGATGCCTTCGCCGTGCCGGGGGACGTGCTCGCGGTGCTGACGGCCGCGGGTCTGAGGCCCGCGCGGTCGCTCGGGCCGGCGGCGTGGCTCGTGGCTCCGGCCGACGACGCGGGCGACCTTCTCGAGCTCCACGTCGTGGCGTTGGCGTTCGACGAGCACGTCGTCGCGCGCGCCGCCGCCCTCACCGCGCTCGCGCACGAGCACCTGCCGCGGGTGCGGAGCGTCATGCCCCTGGGCCCGGGTCGGTCGGGGCTCCTCGTGGCGCACGTCGTCGGGACGTCGCTCGCGCGGCTCCGCGCGGCGCGCCCGCCGCTCTCCGACGGCGAGGCCGTGACGCTGACGGTGCCGCTGGCAGGCGCGCTCGCCGCACTGCACCGCGCGGGCCTCGCGCACGGTGCCGTCGGGCCCGACGCCGTGGTCGTCGATCCCGACGGACGGCCGGTGCTGACCCACCTGCACCGCGTGCTGCTCGCCACCGGCTCGCCCGACGACGACCTGCGCCGCCTGCTCGCGACGGTGCTCGACGTGCTGCCCGGGGCCGACGTCGACGTGCTGGCGGAACGTGCTGCGACGGCCACGGTGCGGGACGAGCTCGAGGCGCTGCTCGCGTCGCCCGCCGTGACGGCCGACGCCGTCGTGGAACGGTGCTTCGCGGCCGCGGCGCCCGAGCCCGTCGGGCCGCCCGATGCGGGCGCGCTGGCCTGGGCGGACGCCGCCGACGTGGTCGAGCGCGCGGGAGGCCCGAGCGAGCGGGTGGCACGCGAGGCCGTGACCGCGGCGGCGTCGAGGCGCGAGCGTCGCGTGGTCGAGGGCGGGCGGCGCCGCCGACGGCGGTCTGCTCCGGGCCGCCGATCCGTCTGGCGGGCGGTCGCCGGCGGTGTCGCCGTCTGCCTTGCTGTCGTCGGCCTCGCGGCCGCGCACGAGGCCTGGGCGGGCGATGGCCGGGTGCCGGCCACCAGAGCCGATGGTCCGGTTGATGCCGACCCGGCTCGTGACGACCCGGCTCGTGACGACCCGGCCACGGTCGCCGTCAGGCTCACGCAGGCGCGCGCCGCGGCGCTCGCGGCCGTCGACGCGCGGGCGCTCACGAGCGTCGACGCGCCCGGCAGCCCGGCGCTCGCCGCCGACCTGGCGCTCGTGCGCGCGCTCGGGACCGCGCACCTCGACGGCGTCCGCGTGCAGGTCTCCGCTCGTCCGAGCGTCGCACCCGGACCCGCCTGGGCGGCGGTCGTCGTGACGTCGGCGACGTCGGCCTACGGGCGCGTCGAGTCCGACGGCTCGCGCACGCAGGTGCCGGCGGGCCCGCCCCGGACGGTGGTGCTGGACCTGCGGCGGACGCCCGACGGCTGGCGCGTGTGGGACGTGCGCGGGCGCTAGCCCTGCTGCGCCGCGCGAGCCGCCGCCACCCAGGTGGCGGCGGTGTCCAGGTCACCGTGCAGCGGCCGGAACCCGCTCTCCTCGAGCTTGGTCGGCACCGCACGTACCGACCCGAGCACCTCGGAGGAGAAGTCGCCGAGCGCAGTCCGGATCGCCCACGCGGGCACCGGCACGACGGCCGGCCGGTGGAACGCGCGCGCGAGCGCGCCGACCACGTCGGCGTTCCGATCGGCGTGCGTCACGAGGTTCACGGGTCCGCCGACGTCCGCGCCGAGCAGGTGCACGATCGCCGCGACCTCGTCGGGCAACGTGATCCAGGGCCAGAACTGGCGGCCCGACCCGAGCCGCCCGCCGAGTCCGAGCCGCAGGATCGGCAGCAGCCGGCCGAGCGCGCCGCCGCCCGGACCGAGCACGAGCGACGTGCGGAGGTGGACCACGCGGACGCCCGCGTCGACCGCGGGCCCGGAGGCGGCCTCCCAGTCGCGCACCACGCCGGCGAAGAAGGTCGAGCCCAGCGGTTCGTGCTCGTCGAGCACGTCGTCGCCCCGATCGCCGTAGGCGCCGATGCCGGACGCCTGCAGCAGGGCGCGCGGACCGTCGTGCATGCCCGCGAGCGTGGCGGCGAGGAGCGAGGCGGTCCGGACGCGCGACGACAGCACAAGGCGCTTGCGGGCAGCCGTCAGCGGCCGTGAGCCCGGGTTGACACCCGACAGGCACACGACGGCGTCCACGCCACGCAGCGCGTCGGCGTCGATGCGTCCGGCGTCCGGCTCCCACGCGATCTCGTGCGCCGCGCGTGGCGGGCGTCGCACGAGGACCGCGACCTCGTCGCCCCGCGCCCGCAGGGCGGCGACCAGCGGCGACCCGATGAACCCGCTGGCACCCGCGACGACGACCCGCACGCTCCGACCCTAGGCGCGTGCGCGGTGCGTGCGCCTGCTGGCGGAGGGGACCGACTGCGCGAGGCCGTCGTGCTCGGCGCGCAGCGACGACGGTGTCGATGCCGCACGGTGAAGGGATCGGCGGGCGCCGGCGCTCCACCTGGGGCGAGCCGCGGCACCCGGGAACGCCGACGGCCCCGGGACCATGCAGGTCCCGGGGCCGTCGGTCAGTGCAGGTTCAGAGGCCGAGCTCGGACTCGAACGCGCCCTCTTCGAGGCGGGCCTTGACCGCGGAGAGGTACCGCGACGCGTCCGCGCCGTCGACGAGCCGGTGGTCGTACGAGAGGCAGAGGTAGCACATCGACCGGATGGCGATGACCTCCTCGCCGTCCGCGTCCTTGACCACGACCGGCCGCTTGACGATCGCGCCCGTGCCGAGGATCGCCGACGTGCCACCGGGCACGATCGGCGTGTCGATGATCGCGCCGCCCGAGCCCGTGTTGGTGACGGTGAACGTCGCGCCCGAGAGCTCGTCCGGCGTCACCTTGTTGGCGCGCGTGCGGCCCGCGAGGTCGGCGATCTTGCGGGCGAGACCTGCGAGGTTGAGGTCGCCCGCGTCGCGGATGACCGGCACGACGAGCCCGCGCTCGGTGTCGACCGCGATGCCGACGTTCTCCTGGCCGTGGTACGTGATGGTGTCGCCCTCGAGCAGGCCGTTGACCTTCGGGTAGGTCTTGAGCGCCTCGATCGCGGCCTGCACGAAGAACGGCAGGAACGTCAGGTTGACGCCCTCGCGCGCCTGGAAGTCCGCCTTGGCGCGGGCCCGCAGGCGGGCGATCTTCGTGACGTCGACCTCGACGACCGTCGTGAGCTGGGCCTGCTCGTGCAGCGCCTCGACCATGCGCTCGGCGATGATCTTGCGCAGGCGGCTGGCCTTCTCGGTCGTGCCCCGCAGCGGCGAGACGGCCGGCGCGGCCGGAGCCTTGGCGGCCGGCGCGGCGGGCGCGGCCGGAGCCGCCTTCGCGGCCTCCGCCTGGGCGGCCGCCTCGAGGACGTCCTCCTTGCGGATGCGGCCGCCGACGCCCGTGCCCGTCAGGGTCGCGACGTCGACGCCCTTCTCGGCGGCGAGCTTGCGGACCAGCGGGGTCAGGTACGAGCCCGATGCCGAGGGCGCCGCGGCGGGCTGAGCAGCCGGGGCGGGAGCGGCCTGCGCGGGCGCGGCCTGCGCTGGCGCGGCCTGCGCGGGCGCGGCCTGGGGCTCGGCCTCCTGCGCCGGTGCCGGCTCCGGCGCGGTCTGCGGCTCGGGTGCCGGCGCGGCGGCGACCGGAGCGGCCACGGGGGCCGGGACGGGCGCGGGCTGCGCAGCGGCCGGAGCGGCGGGCGCCTCCGCGGCAGGCGCCTGCTCGGCGGCCGGAGCGGACCCGCCGGCACCGATCACGGCGAGCGGAGCACCGACCTGTGCGGTCTCGTCCTCCTGGACGAGGATCTGCAGGAGCGTCCCCGCGAACGGCGACGGGATCTCGGTGTCCACCTTGTCGGTCGAGATCTCGAGCAGCGGCTCGTCGACCGCGACGTCGTCGCCGACGGCCTTGAGCCAGCGGGTGACGGTGCCCTCGGTCACCGACTCGCCCAGGGCGGGGAGCGTCACCTGCTCGCCCTCGCCACCGCCCGCGGCGGGGGTCTGCGGCGCGGACGCCTCGGCGTCGGGAGCCTCGGCCGCGGCCTCGTGAGCCTCAGGGCTCTGCTGCGCGGGCTCCGCCTCGGCGGCGGACTCCTCGGCCGGTGCCTGCTCGGTCTGGGCCGGCTCGGCGGGGGCCTGCTCCTGCGCGGGCGCCGCAGGTGCGGCCTCGGCGGGCGCGGACGACGCGCCGTCGCCGGAGCCGATCACCGCGAGCGTCGCGCCGACCTCGACGGTCTCGTCCTCCTGGACGAGGATCTGCTCGAGCACGCCCGCGAAGGGCGAGGGGATCTCGGTGTCGACCTTGTCGGTCGAGATCTCGAGCAGGGGCTCGTCGACCTCGACGCGGTCGCCCACGTTCTTCAGCCAGCGCGTGACCGTTCCCTCGGTGACGGACTCACCCAGGGCGGGAAGCTGCACGTTCTCGGACATGTCGGCTCGTGTCTCCTTCGATCCTGAGCTCAGTTGTGGGCGTGCAGCGGCTTGCCGGCGAGCGCCAGGTGCGCCTCGCCGAGGGCCTCGTTCTGCGTCGGGTGGGCGTGCACGAGCGCGGCGACGTCCTCGGGGTACGCCTCCCAGTTGACGATGAGCTGGCCCTCGCCGATGAGCTCGCCGACGCGCGCACCGATCATGTGCACGCCGACCACCGGGCCGTCCTTCTGGCGCACGAGCTTGATGAAGCCCTGCGTGCCGAGGATCTTGCTCTTGCCGTTGCCCGCGAGGTTGTACTCGAGCGTCTCGACGTTCTCGGCGCCGTAGATCTCCTTGGCGCGCGCCTCGGTCACGCCGACCGAGCCGACCTCGGGCTCGGAGTAGGTGACGCGCGGGATGCCGGACTCGACGATGGGCTGCGGGTTCAGCCCGGCGATCTGCTCGGCGAGGTAGATGCCCTGCGCGAAGCCGCGGTGCGCGAGCTGGAGGCCCGGGACGATGTCGCCGACGGCCCAGATGTTGCCGACGCCCGTGTGCAGCTTCTCGTCGGTGATGACGAAGCCGCGGTCGAGCGTGATGCCCTGCTCCTCGAAGCCGACGCCGCTCGTGCGCGGGCCGCGACCGACGGCCACGAGCAGGAGGTCGGCGTCGAACGTCTTGCCGTCCTCGAGCGAGACGTGCACGCCGCTGTCGTCCTGCGTCACGCCGGAGAAGCGGACGCCGACGTTGAACTTGATGCCGCGCTTGCGGAACGCGCGCTCGAACGCCTTCGAGATCGCCTCGTCCTCGTTGGGCACGAGGTGGGGGAGCGCCTCGATGATCGTCACGTCCGCGCCGAAGGACTTCCACACGCTCGCGAACTCGGAGCCGATGACGCCGCCGCCGAGGATGATCGCGGACTTCGGCACCCAGTCGAGGTGCAGCGCCTGGTCGGACGTGATGACGCGGCCGCCGATGTCGAGGCCCGGCAGCGATCGCGCGTACGAGCCGGTCGCGAGCACGACGTGCTCGCCGGTGACGCGCTGGCCGTTGACCTCGACCGTGTCCTTGGCGACGAGCCGGCCGAGGCCCTCGATCACCGTGATGTTGCGGGACTTGATCAGACCCTGCAGGCCCTTGTAGAGGCCGCCGATCACGTTGTCCTTGTACGAGTTCACGCCCGCCATGTCGATGTGGTCGAGCGTCGTGTGCACGCCGAAGTGCTGGCCCTCGCGGGCGTTGTCGGCGAGCTCCGCCGCGTGCAGCAGCGCCTTGGTGGGGATGCAGCCCATGTGGAGGCAGGTGCCGCCGACCTTGTCGGCCTCGATGAGGGCGACGGACTTGCCGAGCTGGGCGGCGCGGAGCGCGGTCGCGTAGCCGCCACTTCCCGCTCCCAGGACGACGATGTCGAAAGCGGTGCCGTTCGTGTCGGCCACGGGCAGACTCCTCGTGATGACGATGCTGGTGGGCTCGCCGACCATCTTGTCATCCCGGCACCACCGGAACGACCCGGACCGCGCCGTCGGAGCCTGTGACGCTCGGAACAGGTCGCCGAGCGGCTCACCTGCGGCCGCGGCGCCGGTTAGCCTCGTTCGTCATGGGTCTGTTCTCGCGGCGCAAGCGCGACCAGGACGCGGCGGCGGCGGAGTCCGCGACGCCGCGCGAGGCGCGCGAGGCGACGATCGCGCACCTGTCGGACTTCGTGACGACGCGGGTCGGCGTCGAGGCGTACATCGAGCCGGCGAACGCGATGAACCCGACCACCGTGCTGCTCGTCGCCACCGACGGCGAGTGGACGCGACGGCGTGTGCCCGACGCGCCCACCGCGCACGAGGTCGCGCGCTCGCTCGGCATCCCGTCGTACGACGTCCAGCGCACGGGGTACCCGCAGCGCTACCGCGACTGGAACACGCGCCAGAAGAAGAAGGCGCGGCGGGAGGCCGACGCGGTCTGACCCGCGCGTCTCGCGCTCTGACCGCGCCGCCCGACGCGCGCGGTCGCCGCCGGGCGCGAGCACCCGGCGGCGACCCGCAGGCTCAGCGCCCGGCGCGCGCCTCGATCAGCCCGAGCAGCGTCCGCACGCCGACGCCGGTGCCACCGACCGGCGTGTACCCGTGCGCCGCACGCTCGTTGAAGGCGGGGCCGGCCACGTCGAGGTGGCCCCACGGCGTCCCGCCGACGAACTCGCGCAGGAACACGCCCGCGGTGAGCATCCCGCCGAACCGGTCGCCGATGTTCGCGATGTCCGCGACCTTCGACTTGAGGGTGGCACGCAGCTCGTCGGGCAGCGGCATGGGCCAGAACTGCTCGCCGGTCGCGCCCGCGGCCGCGACGACCTCGGCACGCACGTCGTCGGAGCCCATGACGGCGGACACCCGGTGCCCGAGCGCGACGACCTGCGCGCCGGTGAGGGTCGCGATGTCGAGCACGACGTCGGGCTTCTCCTCGACGGCCGCCACGAGCCCGTCGGCCATGACGAGCCGGCCCTCGGCGTCGGTGTTCAGCACCTCGACGGTCTTGCCGCCACGGATCGTGATGACGTCGGACGGCCGCTGCGCGCTGCCGGAGGGCATGTTCTCCGCGAGGCAGAGCCAGCCCGTGACGGCCACGGGGAGCCCGAGCCGCGCGGCGGCGATCACGGTGTGCAGCACGGCCGCGGCGCCCGCCATGTCGGACTTCATCGCCTCCATGCCGGCCGCCGGCTTGATGGAGATGCCGCCGCTGTCGAACGTGATGCCCTTGCCGACGAGCGCGACCGTGGCGTGCGGCTTGGCAGGGGCGTACGCGACGCGGACCAGGCGCGGCGGGCGGACCGAGCCCTGCCCGACGCCGATCAGGCCGCCGTACCCGCCGGCCGCGAGGGCCTTCTCGTCGAGCACGCTCACCTTCAGCGAGCGCACGCCGGCGTCCTTGACGGCCGCCCTCGCGAGGTCGGCGAACGCGGCGGGGTACAGGTCGTTGGGTGCCGTGTTCACGAGGTCGCGCGTCGCGTGGACGGCCGCGGCCAGCACCTCGGCACGGGCCACCGCCTCCTTCGCCGACCCGTCCCGCGTCCGGCTCGTCACGACCTCGATGCGGTCGACCGCGGGCTTCGCCTCCGCGGTGCGGTAGCGCGTGTAGGCGTACGCGCCGAGCAGCGCGCCCTCCGCGACGGCCGTGACGGATGCCAGGTCGTCCGCGGGCAGCGCGAGCGCGACCGAGGCGGTCCCCGCCAGCTCGCGCGTGGCGGCACCCGCGGCGCGGCGCAGCGCCTCGGACGTGATCGCGTCGGCCGCGCCGACACCGGTGAGCACGAGGACGCCGGCCGACAGGCCCGTCGCGGGGACACGGCGCACCTCGTCGGGGGCGCCCGTGAGGCCGAGTGCAGCCGCGTCCTTGGTCAGCGCGGTGCGCAGGTCCTTCGGCAGCCACCCGGCGTCGAGCAGCGTGGGCGAGCCGTCCTGCTGGGCGACGCCGAGGACGACGGCGTCGACGGACAGGCGGGCGGGGTCCTTGGAGGTCAGCGAGAGCGTCACGGGTTCGATCGTAGGCGCGTGCGCGGACCGGGATCGGGTGACCCCCGTCCCGCAGGTAGGTTGTGGGCCCGTGATCGTCCCCCTCGCCGTGCTGGTCGTCGCGCTCTCCGTGGCGCTCGCCGCGTGGGCCGCCTGGTACGTGATCCGCGACCGAGCGGTCGTGCTGCGGCAGCTCTGGGGCGGCGCCGTGGTCGAGGGGGCGCTCGTCGTCCAGGCCGTCGTCGCGGGAGTCCTGGCCGCCGGCGGCGGCACCGACGCGTCGGGGGTGCTGCTGTGGGGCTACGTGGCCGCGCAGCTCGTGATCCTGCCGCTCGCGGCGGCGTGGGCGTTCGCCGAGCGCACCCGCTGGAGCTCCGTGGTGCTGGCCGGTGCCGCGCTCGTCGTCGCCTTCCTCGAGTTCCGACTCCTGCAGGTCTGGGGGACCTTCGCATGACCGATCCGACCGCCCCGGCCGCGCCGGATCCGACCCCGGCGAGGGGCACGTCCGCCGCGACAGCGACCGGTCCGGGCCGGCTGCTCGTCGCCGTCTACGGCGTGCTCGCGATCGCGGCGACCGCGCGCGGCCTCTACCAGGTGGCGACCAAGCTCGACGAGGCGCCGCTGGCCTACGTGCTCTCGCTGTTCGCGGGCATCGTCTACGTGGTCGCCACGATCGCGCTCGCGAAGGGGTGGCGCACGCTCGCATGGGTCGCCGTCGGCATCGAGCTCGTCGGTGTCCTGACGGTCGGGACGCTCTCGGTCGCCGACGTCGGCGAGTTCCCCGACCAGACGGTCTGGTCGGGGTACGGCCAGGGCTACGGCTACGTCCCGCTCGTCCTGCCGTTCCTCGGGCTGTGGTGGCTGTGGCACACCGGCCGTGCGGGACGGACCGCTCAGGAGCCGACCGCCGCCGACCTCTAGGGTTGGCGGCGTGTACCGCCTGCTCTTCGACCTCGTGCTCCGCCGGCTCGACCCCGAGCGCGCCCACGAGCTCGCCTTCGGCCTGATCCGCGGCGTGGCCCGCGTGCCGGTCCTGCGCGGCCTGGTCGCGCGCGCGTTCGTGGCGCCCGCCGCCGGTGCGGTCGAGGTGTGGGGCCGACGCTTCCCGGCGCGGTTCGGGCTCGCGGCGGGCTTCGACAAGAACGCGGTGGGCGTCGCGGGTCTGACGACGCTCGGGTTCGGGTTCGTCGAGATCGGCACCGTGACGGCCGAGCCTCAGCCGGGCAACGAGCCGCCGCGCCTGTGGCGGGTCCTCGACCAGCACGCGCTGCGCAACCGGATGGGCTTCAACAACGAGGGCTCGGCCGCCGTCGCGGAACGGCTGCGCCGGCTGCGCGGCACGGCCGCGGGGCGGCGGTTCGTCATCGGCGTGAACATCGGCAAGACGAAGGTGACGCCCGCCGAGCACGCGGCGGTCGACTACGCGACGAGCGCGCGCCGGCTCGCGCCCTACGCCGACTACCTCGTGGTGAACGTCTCGTCGCCGAACACGCCCGGGCTGCGCGACCTGCAGTCGGTCGAGGCGCTGCGGCCGATCCTCGAGGCGACGCGCGTCGCGGCCGACGAGGCCACCGTCCGCGCGGGCCGGCCGGCGGTGCCGCTGCTCGTCAAGATCGCCCCCGACCTGTCCGACGACGACGTCGACGCGGTCGCCGAGCTGGCCGCCGAGCTCGGCCTCGACGGCGTGGTGGCGGTGAACACGACGATCGCGCACGACCTCGGTCCCGGCGGCCTGTCGGGGCCGCCCGTGCGCGACCGCGGGCTCGACGTGGTGGCGCGGCTGCGCGCCGCGCTCGGCCCGGAGGCGGTGATCGTCGGCGTCGGCGGCATCTCGACGCCGGCGGACGCGCGCGAGTACGTCGCGGTCGGCGCGACGCTCGTGCAGGGCTACACGGGCTTCATCTACCGCGGGCCGTTCTGGGCCACCCGCATCAACCGGGCACTGGCGGCCGACGCCGCGCGCGACGCCGCGGCACGGAGCAGGGTGAAGGCGTGATGGTGGTCCGGCCGCAGTGGGAGTGGCGCTTCGACGACGCGCAGGGCGCGACGGTCGATCGGCCCGTGAGCCCCGTGTTCACCACGCAGTACGACGCCGAGCAGTGGATCGGCGAGCACTGGCGCGCGCTGGCCGCACAGGGTGTGCGCACGGCCACCCTCCTGCACGAGGGCACCCCGGCGACGGCGCCCCTGTCGCTGGGCTGACGCCCGCGCGTCGCGCTTCGTCGCGGCGGTCAGCGCCAGACCGCGTCGTCGCGCCCGAGCGGCGCGCCGAGGTCGCCGGTCCGGAGCGCGACGCCACCCACCGAGAGCGGCGGATCGGCGACCGCCAGCCGGCCGTACGCCGTGGCCCTCACGTGCGGGTGCTCGACGGGCACGGTTCCCTCGGCGACGGCCTCGGGGGGCTGGGCCCTCGCCCGCTCGAGCTCCGCCGCCGTGCGCGCGAGCGAGAGGCGCCACGACGAGCCGGTCCCGGTGCGTACGCGCCGCGCCAGGCCGGCCAACGCCGCGGCGCCCGCGAGGTAGCCGGTCGCGACGTCGAGCGCCTGCACGGGCAGCGACACCGGGTGGTCGGCGCCCGCGGTCTCCATGCCGGTGTCCGCGATCCCCGACGAGAACTGCACGAGCGAGTCGAACCCGCGCCGCCCGGCCCACGGCCCGGTGAAGCCGTAGGCGCGGAGCGACACGTCCACGAGCCCGGGTCGGACCGCCGCGCGCTCGTCGGCGCCGAGCCCGAGGTGGTCGAGCGCGCCGCCGCGGTAGCCGTGCACCAGCACGTCCGCGGTAGCGAGCAGCGCGCGCACCGTCGCCGCGCCCTCCGGCGAGCGGGCGTCGAGGCGCGCGGTGCGCTTGCCCCACATGACGGAGGGCAGCGTCGCCGGCTCGTCCCAGCCGGGAGGGTCGACGCGCAGCACGTCGGCGCCCAGCGCGGCGAGCAGCTGTGTCGCCGTCGGTCCGGCGAGCACGCGCGTCAGGTCGAGCACGCGCAGGCCCGCGAGCGGCGCGTCGGGGCGAGCGTCCCATCGAGACGACGCGGTCGACGTGCCGCCCGGCTCGATCGCGACCAGGGGCTCGGCGGCGACCGCAGCGCCCTGCGGATGGCGGGCCCACGCCGCGGCGGTGCGCAGGCTCGCGGCCGCGCCGCCTGCGGCCACCACGGCTGCCTCGACGTCGTCGGCCGTGCGCGACCGGACGGCGGCGGCGACGGCCGCGGGGTCCGCCGAGGCGCCGAGCGCCCGCAGTGCGGCGGCTCGGTGGTGGGGCGCGTTGGTGTGCAGCCGGACCCACCCGTCGGCCGTGCGGTACGGGGCCGACAGCGGGTCCCAGGGCGACGGAAGCGCCGCGTCGACGCCGGTCGTCGGCCCCGCGAACCAGGCGTCGGCGAGCGGTCGGTGCACGACGACGTCCGGACGCGAACCGCCCAGCGCCGCGACCAGGTCGGCCACCGCCGCGCCGGCGACACCCACCGACGCGGTGGCGAGCGCCGAGACCGGGTAGGCCGACCTGAGCGTCGGAGGACCGGAGACCTCCAGGTCGGTGCTGACGCCGAGCGCGCGCCCCCCGGCGTCGAGCAGCGACCCGAGCGCGTCCACGGCTACACCACCGCCGCGTAGGGGAGGCGTGCGTCGGCGGTCGAGGGCGGGGTGCGCGCGACGGCGGTCCACGCGTCGGCCAGGATGGCGACCGCGCGGCCGAGCGCGTCGTCGTCGGCGGTGTACGGCAGTCTCAGGTAGCGCTCGAAGCTGCCGTCGACGCCGAACGCCGGACCGGCCGCGAGCCGCAGGCCCAGCCGGGCGCACAGCGCGACGACAGCGGACGAGACCGGCGCACCGAGGTCGACCCACAGCGCCAGGCCGCCGGGCGGCACGGCGAACCGCCAGTCCGGCAGGCGCTCGGCCAGCAGGCCACGGAGCAGCTCGCGCTGGGAGCGGAGGAACGCGCGGCGCTCGTCGAGCGCGTCCGCGCCGTCGAGCAGCAGCCGCGCGGCGACCAGCTGCTCGAGCACGGGCGTGCCGAGGTCGACGTGGCTGCGCTCGGCTGCGAGCCGCGCGACGAGCTCGGGGTCGGCGCGCACCCACCCGATGCGCAGGCCGCCCCAGAACGACTTCGACGCCGAGCCGACGGTCACCACCAGGCCGGCGTCGCGCCCGTCGCCGGTGAGGGGAGCCGGCGGCGGTCCGTCGAGCGTGAGGTCCGTGAGGGCCTCGTCGGCGACGACGAGCGTCCGGGTGCGGCGGGCGAGCGCGCGCACACGGTCGCGGGCCTCGGCGGACAGGCTCGTGCCGGTCGGGTTGTGGTGGTCGGGGATCAGGTACGCGACGCGCGGGGAGACCTGACGCACGGTCGAGTCGAGGAGGTCGAGGTCGAGCCCGTCCGCATGAACCGGCACGGGCACCGGACGGCCGCCCGCGGCCCGGGCGGCGTCGATGGCGCGCGGGTAGGTCGGGTGCTCGACGACCACGCGGTCGCCCGGGCCGCAGTGCGCGGCGAGCAGCAGGTGGATGGCGTGCTGCGCGCCCGTCGTCACGAGCACCTGGTCGGGCGTGGTCGGCGTTCCGCGGCGGGTGTAGCGGTCGGCGATCGCCTCGCGCAGCTCGGGGACGCCCAGCGGCGTGTAGCCGGTCGTCGCGAGGTGGCGCGGCAGTGCGTCGAGCGCGGCCAGGTACGCGGCGTGCAGGCGCGTCGGTGCCGGCGGGGCGGCGATCGACAGGTCGAGCACGTCCTCGTCGGCCGGCGTGGTGTCGGCGCGAGGCCGGCCCGCGGCGCGCGCAGGCAGCGTGGTGACGGTGCCCGAGCCGCGGCGGCTGACGAGGTAGCCCTCCGTCCGCAGCACGTCGTACGCCGACGCCGTGGTGGTCCGCGACACGGCCAGCGCGTCGGCGAGCTCCCGTTCCCCGGGCAGCGTCGTCCGCAGCGGGACCGCGCCCGAGAGGATGGCGGCGCGCAACGCGTCGGCGAGGGCACCGTAGGCGGCCCCGTCCCGCCGCCATGCCCCGAGCAGCGCGACGAGCCGAGGCGCGCCGATCCGGCGATCCGTGAGCATGGGGCCACTGTGTCACAAGTGGCTATCGAAAGGGAGGCCGGTTGAGGTGCAGGATCGCAGCGTGACGACGATCGACGATCCCGAGACGACCACCCTGCCGGCGCTGCCCGCCACCGCCGCCGCCCGACGCACCGCCGTCCGCCGCGGTGCGCAGCTCGCTGCCGGTCTCGTCGCCTACGCCGCCTCGATGGCGCTCGTCGTCCACGCAGGGCTCGGCAGCATGCCCTGGGACGTCCTGACGCAGGGCGTCGCGCGGCACACCGGCGCGTCGTTCGGGACGGTGACGCTCGTGACGAGCGCGGTCGTCCTGGCCTGCTGGATCCCGCTGCGGCAGCGACCCGGCATCGGCACGGTCGCGAACGTGCTGGTCATCGGGCTGCTCATCGACCCGTTCCTCGCGGCGCTCGACCACCTGCCCGACCCGCTGCCCCTCGCGGCGCGCGTCGCGCTGATGGCCGCGGGCATCGTCCTGAACGGGCTCGCGACCGGGCTCTACGTCGGGGCACGGCTCGGGCCGGGACCGCGCGACGGACTCATGACCGGTCTCGTCGCCCGCACCGGTCGGCCGATCCGGCTCGTCCGCACCGCGATCGAGGTGACCGTCGTCGCGGCGGGCTGGGCGCTGGGCGGCACGGTCGGTGTGGGGACCGTCGCCTACGCGCTCGCGATCGGGCCGCTCGTGCAGGTCTTCCTGCCGCGGCTCACGGTCCCCGTCGCGACGCCGACCCCGGGGACGCCGACGGGCCGGCCCCCCAGGTAGGGGCCGGCCCGTCCGGCGACGGGGGTCAGCGGCGGCTGGGCGACGACTCCGCAGTGAGCGCGGCGTCGGACACGACCGAGTCGCCGAGCACCTCGTCGATGCGCGCGAGCAGCTCCGCGGGGATCTGCACGCCGGACGCCTTGACGTTCTCGGCGACCTGCTCGGGCCGCGAGGCGCCGATGATCGCGGACGCGACGTTGTCGTTCTGCAGCACCCAGGCGACCGCGAGCTGCGCCATCGTCAGGCCCAGCTCGTCGGCGATCGGCCGCAGCTGCTGGACGCGCTCGAGCGTCTCGGTCTGCGAGAGGAAGCGCCCGATCATCTGGGCGCCGCCCTTCTCGTCCGTCGCCCGCGAGCCCGCGGGCGCCGCCTGGCCGGGCAGGTACTTGCCGGTGAGCACGCCCTGCGCGACGGGCGACCACACGATCTGCGAGAGACCGACCTCGGCGCTGGTCGGCACGACCTCGTCCTCGATGACCCGCCAGAGCATCGAGTACTGCGGCTGGTTCGAGATCAGCGGCACGCGGAGCTCGCGAGCGAGCGCCGCGCCCTCACGGATCTGCTCGGCCGTCCACTCGGACACGCCGATGTAGAGCGCCTTCCCGGCGCGCACCACGTCGGCGAACGCCAGCATCGTCTCCTCGAGCGGCGTCGCGTCGTCGAAGCGGTGCGCCTGGTAGACGTCGACGTAGTCGGTCCGGAGGCGGCTCAGCGAGCCGTCGATCGCCTCGAAGACGTGCTTGCGCGACAGGCCCGAGTCGTTCGCGCCGCGGGGGCCCACGGGCCAGTAGACCTTCGTCAGGATCTCGAGCGACTCGCGGCGCTGGCCGGCGAGCGCGGCGCCGAGCACCTCCTCCGCCTTCGTGTTGGCGTACACGTCGGCGGTGTCGAACGTGGTGATGCCGGCGTCGAGCGCGGCGTGCACGCAGGCCGTCGCGGTCTCGTTCTCGACCTGCGAGCCGTGCGTCAGCCAGTTGCCGTAGGTGATCTCGGTGACCTTGAGGCCGGAGCGGCCCAGGTGTCGGTAGTTGACCATGCAAGCACCCTAAGCGGGTGCGCGGACCGGTCGCGTCAGACCGGCTTCTGGCGCCGCTTCACCTGGGGCTTCGGCATGCGCGACGGGCGCAGCTGGAACGCGCGCAGCACCGCGTACATCGCGAGGCCCTTGACCTCGGCCTCGGGGCCGAACTTCGCGATCAGGCGCTTGCGCAGCCCACGCCACAGGAAGTACGCGTCGCCCACGGCCGCGAGGATGTAGACGTACAGCAGCAGGATCGCGAAGAACGCGATCGCCGTGCGCGCGAGCGCGAACTGGAGCACCAGGAAGAACGCCGCCGCCGGCAGGAAGAACTCGCCGAGGTTGTAGCGGGCGTCGACGTAGTCGCGGATGTACCGGCGCACCGGACCGCGGTCGCGCACGGGCATGTGGCGCTCGTCCCCGGACTGCATCGCGCGGTACTCGAGCTCGCGCTGCTCGCGGCCCTTGGACCGGGCGTCCTTCGCGGCGGCCTTGCGGTCGGTGGGCACGAGCGGGCGCTTGTTCGCCGCCTCCGCCTCCTTGCGCTTCGGCGTGGGGCGACCCTTGCCGGGCTCGAGGCTCGACTCGGGCGTCACGGCGGGCTCCGGCGTGACGGAGGGGGGCTGCTGGTTGCGACCGAACACCCCGCAAGGGTAGTCGAGTAGCGTGACGCGGCGTGACGTCGCACTCCCTGGACCCCGCCCCCGTCGACCCCACCCGTACCGAGGCGCTGCGCGCCCGTGTCGCCGCCGCCTTCCCCGCGCTGCGCGCGGACCTCGAGGCGCTCGTGCGGATCCCGAGCGTCTCCAACGACGCGTTCGACCAGGCGCACGTCGAGGCGAGCGCGGAGGCCGTCGCCGGCCTGCTGCGCGACGCGGGGATGCCCGAGGTCGAGGTGCTGCGGGCGACGAACCCCGACGGCCGCGTGGGCGCTCCGGCGATCGTGGCGCGCCGTCCCGGCCCGGCCGGCGCGCCGACGGTGCTGCTGTACGCGCACCACGACGTGCAGCCGCCCGGCACCGACTGGGACACCGACCCGTTCGAGCCGACCGAGCGGGACGGCCGTCTGTTCGGCCGCGGCGCGGCGGACGACAAGGCCGGCGTGATCGCGCACGTCGGCGCGCTGCGGGTGCTCGCCGACGAGCTCGGCGCGGGCGTCACCGTGTTCGTCGAGGGCGAGGAGGAGATCGGCTCGCCGACGTTCACCACGTTCCTGCATGAGCACCGCGAGCGGCTCGCGGCCGACGTGATCGTGGTCGCCGACTCGTCGAACTGGAAGGTCGGCGTGCCGGGTCTCACCACGTCGCTGCGCGGCCTCGTCGGGTGCGACGTCGAGGTCGCGGTGCTCGACCACGCGGTGCACTCCGGCATGTACGGCGGTCCGATCCTCGACGCCCCCACGCTGCTGGCGCGGCTCGTCGCGACGCTGCACGACGACGACGGCGAGGTCGCCGTGGCGGGCCTCGTGCGTGCCGCCGACCCGACGGTCGACTACGACGAGGCCGAGCTGCGCGCCGACGCGGGCGTGCTCGACGGCGTCCGGCTCGCCGGCACGGGCCCGCTCACCGCGCGGCTGTGGACGCGCCCCGCGCTGTCTGTCATCGGCTTCGACGCGCCGCGCATCGCCACGTCGTCGAACACGATCGCGCCGCGCGCCACCGCGCGGCTGTCGCTGCGGCTCGCGCCTGGGCAGGACCCGGCGGCTGCGATGGCGGCGCTGCGTGCTCACCTGCTCGAGCACGCCCCGTTCGGCGCGCGCGTCACCGTCACCGAGAAGGAGGCGGGCAAGCCGTTCCAGGCGCCCGCCGACTCCGCGGCGATGCGGGCGGCGCGGGCCGCGTTCGCGGCGGCGTGGGGGACCGAACCGGTCGACCTCGGCATCGGCGGCTCGATCCCGTTCATCGCGGACCTGCTCGACGTCTACCCGGACGCTGCCATCCTCGTCACGGGCGTCGAGGACCCGGACTCGCGCGCGCACGGCGCCAACGAGTCGGTGCACCTCGGCGAGCTGGAGCGCGTGGTGCTGGCTGAGGCGCTGCTGCTCGAGGCGCTCGCGCGCTGACCCCGCCGGCGGGGCAGCGGCGCCGTCGGCGGACGGATGGTCGGACGTCTCGCGTCGCCGTACGGCGCGATACGTCCGACCATCCGCGCAGCGACGTACTCGTGGACGCCCCGGGCCGCCGCGTCAGCGGGCCGCGACGTCGACCGCGCGCGCCCAGGCGGCGACGTCCGCCGGCAGCTCGGGGCTCTCGATGGGGTGGCCCGCGATGAGCGCGACGACGTCCGGTGCGGAGACGCGCTCGCCGTGGCGCCCGAGGAACCGTCCGGCGACCACGCCGCGCGCCACGTGCTCACCTCCCCGCGAGAAGGTCTGCTCGAGGTAGACCACCCGCGCGTCCCAGCCGAGCACGCGTGTCGTGATGTCGAAGCGCTGCCAGAAGGTCAGCGAACGGCGGTACTTGATGGTCTGGGCGGCGACCACGGGGTACCAGCCGCGCTCGGCGAGCGTGCGGGCGGCGCCGAGGTCGGCGATGAAGTTGCTCCGCGCGACGTCCATGCACTGCAGGTAGATGCCGTTGTTGACGTGCCGGTAGAGGTCGAGGTCCGACAGGTGCACGCGCATGCGCGTGACCGACGGGTCGAACATGCCCTGACCGGGCACGGCGGCCCGGGGGCGGTACGAGGCGAGCGCGAGCTGGAGCGTGCGGATCACGCCGTGATGTTACTGACGAGTAGCCCGGCGGGGCGACGGCGTCAGACGGGCGGCGCGGGGTCGTACTGGATGCCGCGGCGCACCGCCCGTGCGGCATCGGGGGACTCGAGTCGCGCGACGAGGTGCAGCGCCATGTCGATGCCCGCGGAGACGCCGGCCGACGTCACGACGTCGCCGTCGTCGACGAACCGCGCCTCGTCGTCCGGCAGCACCGACGGGTCGAAGCCGACGAGCTCGTCGAACGCCGCCCAGTGCGTCGTGGCGGGACGGCCCGAGAGCAGCCCGGCGGCCGCGAACACGAGGGACCCCGTGCACACGCTCGCCATCAGGGGCGTCGACGCCCGCATCGAGCGGACCCACGCGAGGTGGTCGGGGTCCGCCGCGAGCGGCCGTGTGCCGCGCCCGCCGGGGTAGACGAGCACGTGCAGCGGTCCGACGCCTGCCGCCGACTGGTCGGGCACGAGGCAGAGGCCCTTCGCGCACCGCACGCCCGCGCCGTCGGCCGAGAACGTCACCACCTCGGGCCGGAGCGCCGAGAGCGCGGCCCACGCGGCGAGCACGTCGTAGGGCCCCACGACGTCCAACTCCTCGGCACCGTCGAAGACGAAGATGCCGACCCGGAGCGCGGACCCGGTGCCCATCGCGTCAGTAGCCCGGCAGCGCCAGCATCTGGTCGAGTGCCACGCGGGCCCAGTGCGCGTCGTCCGGGTCGACGACGATGCGGTTCACGGTCCGGCCGGCCACGAGCGACTCCATGGTCCAGACCAGGTGCGGCAGGTCGATGCGGTTCATCGTCGAGCAGAAGCACACGGTCGAGTCGAGGTAGTGCACGCGCAGCTCGGGGTGCGTCGCCGCGAGCCGGCGCACCAGGTTGAGCTCGGTGCCGATCGCCCACGACGAGCCGGCCGGGGCCGCGTCGAGCGCCTTGATGATGTACTCCGTCGACCCGACGAGGTCGGCGGCCGTGACGACCTCGTGCTTGCACTCGGGGTGCACGAGCACGTTCACGCCGGGCTCCGCCGCGCGGATCTCCTCGACGTTGCGGGCGGAGAACCGGCCGTGCACGGAGCAGTGCCCGCGCCACAGGATCATCCGCGCGTCGCGCAGCTGCTGCGTGGTCAGGCCGCCGTTCGGCTTGCGCGGGTCGAACACGACGCAGTCGTCGAGCGAGAGGCCGAGCTGCAGCACCGCGGTGTTGCGGCCGAGGTGCTGGTCGGGCATGAAGAGGACCTTGCCGCTGCCCTCGAGGCCCCCCCGCTGGTCGAACGCCCACCGGAGCGCGACGTGCGCGTTCGACGAGGTGCACACCGTGCCGCCGTGCCGCCCGGTGAACGCCTTGATGGCGGCCGTCGAGTTCATGTACGTCACGGGCACGACGTCGTCGGCGACGCCGGCGTCGACCAGCACGTCCCACGCGTCCTCGACCTGGTCGATCGCGGCCATGTCGGCCATCGAGCAGCCCGCGGCGAGGTCGGGGAGCACGACCTGCTGGCTGTCGGACGTGAGGATGTCGGCGGACTCGGCCATGAAGTGCACGCCGCAGAAGATGACGAACTCCGCCTCGGGCCGCGCGGCGGCCTCGCGCGCGAGCTTGAACGAGTCGCCCGTGACGTCGGCGAAGTCGATGACCTCGTCGCGCTGGTAGTGGTGGCCGAGCACGAAGGCGCGGTCCCCGAGGGCCGCACGCGCGGCGCGCGCGCGCTCGACCAGGTCGGGGTCGCTGGGCGCGGGGAGGGCCCCGGCGCACTCGACGCCACGCTCGGACTCGAGGTCGATGCCTCGACCGAGGAGCAGCAGCGCGGAAGAAGCGGGCTCGACGAACGTCCCGGGTGCAGCGGTCAGGCTCACGCGCCGATCTTCCCACAGGCCGCGGACGTCGCCCCTGGCCGTGCCACGATGCAGCCCGTGCGCGTGCTCCTCGCCCCCGACTCGTTCGGCACCAGCCTGACCGCCGCCCAGGCGGCGGCGGCCGAGGCCGAGGGCTGGCGTCGCGCCGCGCCGGCCGACGAGGTCGACCTGCTCCCGCTCGCCGACGGCGGCCCCGGGTTCGTCGACACGCTGCACGCGGCGCTCGGCGGCCGGCTCGTGCCGGTCACCGTGTCGTCCCCGATCGGCGAGCCGGTGCCCGCCGCCCTGCTGCACGCACCGGACGGGACGGTCTACGTCGAGTCCGCGCAGGCCGTCGGGCTCCCGCTCGTGCCGCTCGGCCGGCGCGACCCGACGCGCACCTCGAGCCGCGGCGTCGGCGAGCTCCTCGCACACGCGGTGGCGGCCTCGCCGCGTCGCGTCGTGGTCGGCCTGGGTGGCTCCGCGACGAACGACGCCGGCGCGGGCATGCTCGCCGCGCTCGGCCTGCGCGGGGAGCGGCTCGGTGCCGGGGGTGGCGCGCTCACCGGCGCGACGGCCGACGACCTGGCCGGCCTGCGCCGGCTGCGCGACCGGTGGCGCGACGTCGAGCTGCTCGTCGCGACCGACGTCGACGTCCCGCTGCTCGGTCTGACGGGCGCGAGCGCCGGCTTCGCGCCGCAGAAGGGCGCGACCCCCGAGCAGGCGCAGGCGCTGGAGCGTGCGCTCGACGACTTCGCCCGCGCCGCCGTCGACGCGCTCGGCGACGACGTGCGGCCCGACCTGCTGGCAGGCGCGTCGCGCCCGGCGCGCCAGCGGCTCACGGCGGCGCCCGGTGCTGGCGCGGCGGGCGGCCTCGGCTTCGGGCTCGCGCTGCTCGGCGGTCGCCTGCTGCCCGGCGCGAGCCTCGTCGCGGACCTCGTGGGTCTCGACGCCCGGATCGCCGCGGCCGACGTCGTCGTGACCGGGGAGGGTCGGTTCGACTGGCAGTCGCTGCACGGCAAGGTCGCGAGCGAGGTCGCGCGCCGGGCGCTCGCGTACGGCGTCCCCACCGTCGTGCTCGCGGGGCAGGTGCTCGTCGGGCGGCGCGAGCTCGCGGCCGCGGGCGTCGCGGCCGCCTACGCCGTCTCCGACTCGCCGGACGACGTTCCCGCGGCGCTCGCGGACCCCGCCCGCAGCCTCGCGGCGCGCGCCGAGCGCGTCGCCCGCACGTGGTCACGCGCCGGCACGTGACGCAGGTCGCACGGCGTCGCGCGGTGCGCGTCGTACAGTGGCGGGAACAACCTGGAACGCGATGATGTTCGGACCGGTTGATGCAGGTGGGGCGCCCCGGCGCCGCCCAGGAGTTCGAGGGATCCAGGAGACACCATGAGCGAGACCACGACGACCGCCACCCACGGCGTCAGCCTCACCGACGGCGCGGCGGAGAAGGTCCGTAGCCTGCTCGAGCAGGAGGGTCGCGACGACCTGCGCCTGCGCGTGGCCGTCCAGCCCGGTGGCTGCTCCGGCCTGATCTACCAGCTCTACTTCGACGAGCGCCTGCTCGACGGCGACGCGACGCGCGACTTCGACGGCGTCGAGGTCGTGGTCGACCGCATGAGCGTCCCGTACCTCGAGGGCGCCACGATCGACTTCGCGGACACGATCGAGAAGCAGGGCTTCACGATCGACAACCCGAACGCGGGCAGCTCCTGCGCGTGCGGCGGCTCCTTCAGCTGACGCCCCGACCGCCTCGACGAAGGCCCGGCACCCCCGCGGTGCCGGGCCTTCGTCGTCCCCGGGCGGCCGCGTGGCCGTCGGGTCAGGACGCCGATCCGCCGCCGAGGCGCACCGTCAGGGCGTGCACGCCGCCGTCCTCGGTGGCGGAGACCATCTGGTGCCCGCGCATGCGGGCCCACGCGGGCACGTCGTGCACCGCGGCGGGATCGGTCGCCAGCACGGTGAGCTCGGCGCCGGCCGGGGCGTCGGCCGCGGCGCGCGCGAGCCGGATGACGGGCGCCGGGCAGCGCAGCCCGCGCGCGTCGACCACCACCGGACCGCTCACAGCCCGTGCACCCCGGCGGTGCCGCGCACGTCGGCGACCACACCGGGCAGCACCGCGAGGAAGCGCTCGACGTCCGCGGCCGACACGCCACGGTGCAGGCCGATCCGGATGTTGCCGTGCGTCAGCGCGCCCATCGCGGCGAGGACGTGGCTCGGCTCGAGCGCCGACGACGTGCACGCGGACCCGGACCCGACCGCGAACCCGTGGCGGTCGAGCGCGGTGACGAGGGCCTCGCCGTCGACGTAGAGGCAGGAGAACGTCACCACGTGCGGGAGCCGTCTCTCGGGGTCGCCGACGACGTCGACGTCGGGCACGCTCGCCGGCACCGCGGCGCGCACCCGCTCGACGAGCGGGCGCAGCGCGGCGTCGTCCGCCCGGCTGGTCGCGACCGCGAGCTGGAGCGCGACGGCCGCCGCCAGCGCCGCGGGCACCCAGGCGCCGCCGGGGAACCAGCGGTCGTCGTCCTCGGGCCAGTCGGGCGTCCGACGAACGGCCGTCCGGGCGACGAGGACGCCGAGCCCGCCGGGCGCGCCCCAGTCGCCGGGATCCGCGGCGAGCAGGTCCCAGTCGGTGCCGACCTCCGTGTGGCCGAGGCTCGCGCCCGCATCGACGAGCAGGGGCACGCCGGCCGCGCGCGCCGCGTCGTGCGCGTCCCCCACCGGTTGGAGCGTGCCGACCTCGCCGTTCGCGTGCTGCATCGCGGCGAGCACGACGCCGGGCCGCGCGACGGCGTCGCGGAACGCGTCGAGGTCGGCGCGTCCGGTCGCGTCGACGGGCACCGTCCGGCGGGTGCCGTCGCCGCGCGCCGCGACGAAGTCCGCCGCGGCGAGGACGGCCGCGCGCTCGACCGCCGGGACCACCACGTCGGCGCCCACGCGGCGTCGCCCGCGCGCGACCGAGAGCACCGCGCCGTGCAGCGCCGCGACGTGCGACCCGGCGAACCCGACCTCGTCCGTGCGCGCGCCGACGACCGCCGCGATCGCCTCGCGCGCGCCGTCCAGCAGAGCCCGTGCGCGGCGGCCCTCGGCGTGCAGCCGTCGGGGGTCGCCCCAGCCCTGGTCGAGCGCCTCCAGGAACGCCGCGCGCGCCTGGGGGAGCACCGGCGCGCGGCCGCCCGCGTCCAGGAACACCCGCTCGCCTGTGGCGTGGCTCACACCGGCTGCGGCCGTGCCGTCCGGCTCGTTGCTCTGCACCTGGGCACGTTAACGCTCGAGCGCCCCGCGACCACGCGGATCACCGCCTCCGACCAGCGCGGGAGGGCGGATGTGACGGTGCTGACAACGTGTCGTCAAGGGGTGTCGCCGGGGCGAAAGCGGGTAACCGGCGCGCTAGGCTGCACGCGTCGAGGACGAAGGTCCCGGGCTATGCCGCCAGCCGCGCGGCGACGTGCCACGGGGCCCGGAAGTGGAAGGTTCCCCGTGCACCCGGACAACCCCCGCAGGAAGCGTCGCCCGGCGCTCGCCTGGGCCGGCCTGACGGCCGCCGCCGCACTCCTGCTCAGCGGATGCTCGGAGCAGGTCCAGCGCGGATGGCTGCCCGGCAGCTCCGACGCCGAGGTCACGGACCAGACCGGTCGCATCACGCACCTGTGGGTCGGCTCGTGGATCGCGGCGCTGGTGGTCGGGCTCATCACGTGGGGCCTGATGCTCTGGTGCGTCGCCGTCTACCGCAAGCGCAAGGGCGACAACGTCCTGCCTGTCCAGCTCCGGTACCACGTGCCGCTCGAGATCATGTACGTGATCCTCCCGATCGTCATGATCGGCGTGCTGTTCTACTACACGAACCGCGACGTCACGGAGATCCAGGACACGTCGAAGCCCGCGCAGAACCACGTGCAGGTGATCGCCAAGCAGTGGAGCTGGGACTTCAACTACCTCGACGACGACGCGTTCGAGACGGGCCAGCACGCGCAGGACGTCGGCACCGGAGAGGGCGTGCTCGACGACCAGGTGACGCTCTGGCTCCCGGTGGACGAGCGCGTGCTGTTCACGCTGAACTCGCGTGACGTCATCCACTCGTTCTGGGTGCCCGAGTTCCTCTACAAGATGGACGTCATCCCCGGCAAGACGAACTCGTTCGCGGTGACGCCCACGAAGGTCGGGCACTACCGCGGCAAGTGCGCCGAGCTCTGCGGCGAGTACCACTCGTCGATGCTCTTCAACGTCAACGTCGTGACGAAGGCCGACTACGACAAGCACATCGCGGAGCTCAAGGCCAACGGCCAGCAGGGTTCGCTGCCGCTCGACCTGAGCCGCCAGCAGGACCTCGACAGCGCGCACAGCACCACGGAGCCCCGCTCGCAGGAAGGCAGCAAGTGATGGCCGCGGTCGCGGAGCACATCCCCGGTCTGGCGCCCTCGCGCCAGACGCTCGGTCGCACGGTCGTTAAGTGGGTCACCTCGACGGACCACAAGACGATCGGCTACCTGTACCTGATCACGTCGTTCATCTGGTTCCTCGTCGGCGGCGTCCTCGCGCTGCTGATGCGCGCCGAGCTGTTCGAGCCCGGCATGCAGCTGTTCCAGTCGAAGGAGCAGTACAACCAGGCGTTCACGATGCACGGCACGATCATGCTGCTGCTGTTCGCGACGCCCCTGTTCGCCGGCTTCGCGAACGTGATCATGCCGCTGCAGATCGGCGCGCCCGACGTGGCGTTCCCGCGGCTCAACATGTTCGCGTACTGGCTGTTCCTGTTCGGCGGCCTCATCGCCGCGGGCGGGTTCCTCACGCCTCAGGGCGCGGCCTCGTTCGGCTGGTTCGCGTACGCGCCGCTCTCGAACTCCGTGTACTCGCCGGGGCTCGGCGGCGACCTGTGGGTCTTCGGCCTGGCGCTCGCCGGCTTCGGCACGATCCTCGGCGCCGTCAACTTCATCACGACGATCATCACGATGCGCGCGCCCGGCATGACGATGTTCCGGATGCCGATCTTCACGTGGAACATCCTCGTGACGTCGCTGCTCGTGCTGATGGCGTTCCCGCCGCTGGCCTCGGCGCTGTTCGCGCTCGGTGCGGACCGCCGGCTCGGCGCGCAGGTGTTCAACCCCGAGAACGGCGGCGCCATCCTGTGGCAGCACCTGTTCTGGTTCTTCGGGCACCCCGAGGTCTACATCATCGCGCTGCCGTTCTTCGGCATCGTCACCGAGATCCTGCCGGTGTTCAGCCGCAAGCCGATCTTCGGCTACAAGGGCCTGATCTACGCGACGATCGCGATCGCGGCCCTGTCGGTCACCGTGTGGGCGCACCACATGTACGTCACGGGCTCGGTGCTGCTGCCGTTCTTCTCGTTCATGACGATGCTGATCGCGGTGCCGACCGGCGTGAAGTTCTTCAACTGGATCGGCACCATGTGGCGCGGCAAGCTCACGTTCGAGACGCCGATGCTGTGGTCGATCGGGTTCCTCGTCACGTTCCTGTTCGGCGGCCTGACGGGCATCATCCTGTCCAGCCCGGGTCTCGACTTCCAGCTCTCCGACTCGTACTTCGTGGTGGCGCACTTCCACTACGTGGTCTTCGGCACCGTCGTGTTCGCGATGTTCGCGGGCTTCTACTTCTGGTGGCCGAAGATGACGGGCCGGATGCTCAACGAGACGCTCGGCAAGTGGCACTTCTGGCTGCTGTTCATCGGCTTCCACACGACGTTCCTCGTCCAGCACTGGCTCGGCGTCCTCGGCATGCCGCGCCGGTACGCGGACTACTCGCCGGACGACGGCTTCACGTGGATGAACCAGCTGTCCACGGTCGGGTCGTTCATCCTCGCTGCGTCGATGATCCCGTTCCTCTGGAACGTCTACACGACCTGGCGCAACGCGCCGCTCGTGGCCGTCGACGACCCGTGGGGCTACGGCGCGTCGCTCGAGTGGGCGACCAGCTGCCCGCCGCCCCGGCACAACTTCACGTCGCTGCCCCGCATCCGCTCGGAGCGCCCCGCGTTCGACCTGCACCACCCCGAGGTCGCGGCGATGGACTACGTCGAGCCGGGCGGCGGCCCGTTCGACTGGCAGGCCGAGCGCACGGGTGAGACCGAGTCGGCTGTCGAGCGGGTCGTGAACGGCGAGAGCGAGTCGGAGCAGTCGACGACGACCATCGTCGACGACCCGGTCAACCGGCCGACCGAGGGCGAGGAGAACGCCTGATGAAGCTCGAGGTCAAGCTCTTCCTCTACGGGATCCTGTTCTTCTTCCCCGTCGGTCTGATCTACGGCGTGTGGAGCCACGGCGAGCCCGTCGGCACCGTGGGCATCCCGCTCGTCGGTGGCCTCGTCGGCATGATCGGCGCCTATCTCGCGCTCCTCTCGCGGCGGATCGACCCGCGGCCCGAGGACGACGAGCAGGGGGAGATCGCCGAGGGCCAGGGCGACCAGGGCGTGTACAGCCCGTGGTCGTGGTGGCCGCTGGTCATCGGTGCCGCGGCGGCGATCGCGTTCCTCGGTCTGGCGGTCGGCTTCTGGCTCACCGGCATCGGTGTCGCGCTCGCGATCATCGGCCTCGTCGGCTGGGTGTTCGAGTTCAGCCGCGGGATCCACGCGCACTGACCCCACGACGGATCAGCGACGGCCCCCTCCAGCTTCCTGGCGGGGGCCGTCGCCGTTGCGAGGGCCGGGCGCCGCCGCCCGGTTCAGCGCCGACGCAGCACGATGAGCGGCGTCGCGTAGTGCTCCGTGACGACACCACCGAGCTCTCGCGCCGCGTCCGCAGCCTCGTCGACCTCCGCCGCCGACCAGTTGCTGAACGTCGTGAACAGGTCGCGCACCTGGTCGGAGCTCAGCCGCACGGACCAGCGGAACCGTCGAGCGGTCACCACCTCGAAGTGGCCGCCGGCCGTCAGAGCGACGGGCCACTCGGCCGGGTCGAGGGCCCGCTCCGTCCGAGGCGGTGCGCCCCGGCGGGCCACGATGTCGCCGACGCGCTCGCGGAACGGCGTCGTCACCGCGGGGTCGCCGAACTCGTTCATCCAGACCGCGAGGTGGCCGCCGTCGGCCAGCGCGTCGTGCAGCCGCGGGAGCACGAGGTCGAGGTCGAGCCAGTGCACCGCGGTGGCGCAGACCGCCAGGTCGAACGACGCGGCGTCCAGGACCGCGGACTCCGCCGTGCTCGGGAGCACGACAGCGTCCGGGTAGCGCTCCCGGAGCTCCGCCGCGAGCGCCGGACCCGGTTCGACCGCCGTCACGCGCATGCCCGCGTCGAGGAGCGGACCGGTGGCCTGACCGGTGCCGGCGCCGAGATCGAGCACCCGGCCGCCGGGCTGGAGGAGCCCGAGCTCGGCGAGCTCGCCCCACAGCGCTGCGGGGTACGGAGGCCGCGCCCGCGTGTACAGGCTCGCGTGCCGGTCGAAGTGCTGCGGACCTGTCATCCCGCCGAGGATACGAGGCCGGTCAGCAGCCGCAGGGCCGGCTCCGCGATGCGTGCGAGGGCGAGCGGTGCCCGGTCGTGCGACGCGGTCGGCTGACGCGGTGTCACGGCCGGACCGGGACGTAGACACCGTCGTGCAGGACCGCGGCCGCGTCGCCGCGATCGACCTCCGCAGCGATGACGACGTCCGAGGTGAAGCCGGCCGATGCGAGCTCCCTCCCGCTCTGGCAGGGCAGGAGCGACGCCTGCGCGCGGTCCGCGACGCCGTCCCACACGTCTCGCGCCCGGGCCGCCGCCTCCGACGGCCGTGCGCCGCCGTCGACGAGCGCGTCCACGACCGCACCGGCGCCCCAGAGGTCCTCCTCGGCGCGGCGGATCGTGCCGTCGTCCCGGCGTTCACCGCACGCGACCACGAGCGTGCGTGCGCCCGGGTGGCGAGCACGGATCCAACGCCCCACGGCGTGCGCGTTGTACAGCGCCGCCCCGATCACGACGCGGCCCGAGGCGGCCAGCTCCGCGCTCACGGCTGCGCCGTTGGGGGATGGCAGCACGAGTCGGCGCACGTCCGCCGCCGTGCGGACCGAGGCGGGGGAGAGCGACACCTCGCCGGGTCCGGCGGTGCGTCGGTGCGACGCGAGCCGGGCGTGGTGGCGTTCGGCGAGCACGGCGGCCTCGCGCCCGTCCAGGTCGCACGGGACCACCTCGATGCCGCGGTCCGCGGCGACCGCGAGCGTCGTCGTGAAGCTCAGGACGTCCACCACGACGAGGACGTCGGCGCCGGCGAGATCTGGCTCGTCCTGCCACCAGGCGACGTCGACACGCGAGCTCGGCACCCCGGTTGTCTACCAGACGACGAAGGGCCGCACCCGTGCGGGGTGCGGCCCTTCGAGGCTGTGGCGTCAGACGGCGGGGACGATGAGCCCCGCGGTCTGCGAGCGGGCACGGTCGAAGCGCGCCGCCGCGTCGGACCAGCTGACGATGTTCCACCACGCCTTGACGTAGTCCGCCTTGACGTTGACGTAGTCCAGGTAGAACGCGTGCTCCCACATGTCGAGCACGACCACCGGGACGAGGCCGAGCGCGATGTTGCTCTGCTGGTCGTAGAGCTGCACGATCACGAGCTTCTGACCGATCGAGTCCCACGCCAGGATCGACCAGCCCGAGCCCTGGATGCCCACGGCGTTGGCGGCGAAGTGCTTCTGGAACGCGTCGAACGAGCCGAAGAACTCGTCGATCGCGGCACCGAGCTCGCCGTCGGGGCGGTCGCCACCCTCGGGGGAGAGGTTCTGCCAGAACACGGAGTGGTTGACGTGGCCGCCGAGGTTGAACGCGAGGTTCTTCTCGTGGAGGTTGACCGCGGCGTAGTCGCCCGACGCGTGCGCCTCGGCGAGCTTCTCGAGCGCCGTGTTCGCACCCGTCACGTAGGCGGCGTGGTGCTTGTCGTGGTGCAGCTCCATGATCCGGCCCGAGATGTGCGGCTCGAGCGCCGCGTAGTCGTAGGGCAGGTCGGGAAGTGAGTAGTCAGCCATGCGCGATTACCTCTCCTGCATCAGGCCGCGACCGACTGTTCGGTCGGCGGCGGAAACGCGAGCGGGCGGCTCGCCGTCACGGCGAGCCGCCCGACCCCGGTCAACTCTTGTCGAGATTCAGTGATCGCGCGCGTCGGCGCTCAGGTGGTCCCGGCCGTCGGACACGACGCCCGCACCGACTCCCGCCGTGACCTCGGCGTGCGCGTCTGCCGCGGCCAGCGAGTCGTGCTCGCCGTGCGAGTGCGCAGCCGCGAGCTCCGCGGGCGTGACCGGCTCGACGCGGTCCTCGTAGAAGACCGTCGAGATCCGCTGGCGCATGCGGTCGATGCGGTAGCCCTTGCGGCGCACTCCGCGCGAGTCCTCCGCCGGCTCGATCTCGAGCGGACGGATCGCGTCGTGCTGCACGCGGATCCAGCGCTCGTGCGCGTCGAGCGGCTTGTGCACCTCGATGTACTCGCCGCTGGCGAACCGCACGATGCGGCCCGTCTCGTGGCCGTGGAGCACGAGCTCGCGGTCCTTGCGCTGCAGGCCCAGGCAGATGCGCTTGGTCACCCAGAACGCGAACCACGGGCCGACGAAGATCAGCACACGGAACGCCCACGTGATGTCGTTGATCGACAGGTGGAAGTGCGTCGCGATCAGGTCGTTGGAGCCTGCGAGCACGAGGATCAGGAACGCGACGAGCAGCGAGACGCCGAAACCGGTGCGGAACGGTCGGTTGCGCGGCCGGTCGAGCAGGTGGTGCTCACGCTTGTCGCCGGTCACCCACGCCTCGAGGAACGGGTAGATCGCGAGCGCCGTGAAGAGCACGCCCGGCACGATCATGGCGGGCACGATGATGTTGAGCGACAGCGTGAAGCCGCCGATCACGATCTCGGCCTGGCCCGGCATCAGACGTAGCGCACCCTCGAGGAAGAGCATGTACCAGTCGGGCTGCGCACCCGCGGAGACGGGGGACGGGTCGAACGGACCGTAGCTCCACACCGGGTTGATCGACATCGTCGCGCCCATCAGCGCGATGACTCCGAACACCAGGAAGAAGTAGCCGCCCGCCTTCGCGACGTAGATCGGGAACAGCGGGTAGCCGACGACGTTCTTGTTCGACCGGCCCGAGCCCGGGTACTGCGTGTGCTTGTGCAGCACGACGAAGAACAGGTGCAGGCCGATGAGCGCCAGGATCAGGCCGGGCACCACGAGGATGTGCACGGTGAACAGGCGGGGGATGAGGTCCTGGCCCGGGAACTGGCCGCCGAACAGCAGGTACGAGGCGTAGGTGCCGATGATCGGGACGGCGAGCGCGACGCCGTCGGCGATGCGCAGGCCGTTGCCCGACAGGACGTCGTCCGGCAGCGAGTAGCCCGAGAAGCCGGCCAGCAGGCCGAGGATCAGCAGCGTGAAGCCGACCAGCCAGTTGAGCTCGCGCGGCTTGCGGAACGCGCCGGTGAAGAAGATCCGGAACATGTGCGTGACGATCGACGCCATGAAGATCAGCGCGGCCCAGTGGTGGATCTGTCGCATGAGCAGACCACCGCGGACCTCGAACGACAGGCGCAGCGTGGAGGAGAACGCCTCCGACATCTGCACGCCGTTCAGCGACGCCCAGGGCCCGTGGTAGACCGTCTCCGTCATGCTCGGCACGAAGAACATCGTCAGGAAGATGCCGGAGATGATCAGCGTGATGAAGCTGTAGAGCGCGATCTCGCCGAGCAGGAACGACCAGTGGTCGGGGAAGATCTTCCGCGCGAACGTCTTGACGGCCGCGCCGAGGCCGGTGCGCTGGTCCAGGTAGTCGGCGGTGCCGGCGGCGAGCCGCTCGGTGCGCGTCGGGGCGGCGGTGGTGCTCACTTGAGACGCTCCCAGAAGCTCGGGCCGACGGGCTGGTGGAAGTCGCTCTGTGCGACCAGGTAGCCCTCGTCGTCGACGGTGATCGGCAGCTGCGGAAGGGGTCGCTTGGCGGGCCCGAAGATGACCTTCGCGCCGTCCGCGACGTCGAACGTCGACTGGTGGCACGGGCACAGCAGGTGGTGCGTCTGCTGCTCGTACAGGGCCACGGGGCAGCCGACGTGCGTGCAGATCTTCGAGAACGCCAGGATCCCGTCGTACGACCAGCCCACGCCCTGCTCGCGCTTGATGTCGCGCGGGTCGAGGCGGAGCAGCAGCACGACGGCCTTGGCCTTCTCGTCGAGCGGGTGAGGCTCCTTGTCGAGCCCCTCGGGGATGATGTGCCAGACCGAGCCGATCGTGACGTCGGAGGCCTTGACGGGACGGCCGACCGGGTCGGTCGTGAGTCGCGTGCCCTTCTTCCACATCGTGTGCTTCAGCTGGCCGATGTTCCAGTCCTCGCCGATGTTGCCGATGAGGGCCAGCACGATGGGCAGCGGGAAGAGCGCGAGCGCCGTGATCATGGCGCCCTTGAGCACGCCGCGGCGGCCGATCGCCGAGTCGGCGGCGCCGTCCTTGAGGACCTCGATCGCCCCGGCGCGCGTGTCGTCGTCGCTGCGCTGCTCGTGGCGCTCCTCGGACTTCTCGTGGTCGTTCATGAGCGCCTTGGCCCAGTGGATCGCCGCGGTGCCGATGCCGAGCAGGGCGAACGCGAGCCCGAGGCCGAGCGCGAGGTTCGACCGGCGCATCTCGACGGGAGTCGTGCCCGGGGGCCACACGAAGTAGGCGATCAGGAAGAACAGCGTGCCCAGGATCGAGATCGTGAACAGCGCGACGACGATGCGCTCGGACTTCTTGTTCGCGTGCTCGTCGAGGTCACCCATGCGCGGGTGGTGCTTCTCGAACCCCGGGTTCTCGAACCGTGCAGGCAGCGCGTCGCCGTCGTGGACGACGACGTCGTGACCGGCCTCGTGGCCGTTGTCGTGAGTGCTCACGAGGACTTCGCTCCGATCCAGACTGCCGCACCGATGAGGAGACCGAGGCCGACGACCCACGCCCACAGGCCCTCGCTCACGGGGCCGATGGCACCGAGGTCGAGGCCGCCCGGAGCGGCGCCGCCCTGCTCGTTGATGAACGCGATGATGTCGCGCTTCTCGTCAGGGGTGAGGTTGGCGTTGTTGAACACCGGCATCGACTGCGGGCCGGTGAGCATCGCCTCGAAGAGGTGCGTGGGGGACGTCTCCCACAGGTTCGGCGCGAACTTGCCGCGCGACAGCGCGCCGCCCGCGCCGACCGCGTTGTGGCACATCGCGCAGTTCGTGCGGAACAGGGCCATGCCGGTGGCCGGGTCGCCCTTCGCCGGGTCGACCTCCTCGGCGGTCGGGATCGCCGGGCCGGGGCCGAGCGACGCGACGTAGGCCGCGAGCTGGTTGATCTGCTCCTGGCTGAACTGGACCGGCTTCGCCTCGACCTGGGGGCCGTCCATGACGGCGGGCATGCGGCCCGTGCCGACCTGGAAGTCGACGGCGGCAGCACCGACGCCGATGAGCGACGGGCCGCTCGCGGTGCCCGCCGCCGACGGCCCGTGGCACGTCGAGCAGTTGGCCTGGAAGAGCTGCTTGCCCTTGGCGATGTCGTCCGCGCTCGCCGAG
Organism: Cellulomonas alba; assembly: GCF_030362835.1. GTDB lineage: Bacteria > Actinomycetota > Actinomycetes > Actinomycetales > Cellulomonadaceae > Cellulomonas > Cellulomonas alba. The sequence goes on along the minus strand of NZ_JAUCGQ010000001.1, from coordinate 336,510 downwards.
GTGGGAGCTGCGGCGGAGGCCGACGGCGCGAACGCCGCGTACAGCCCGCCGGTGAGCAGCAGCGCCAGCAGGAGCAGGACGATCGGCGCGCGCCGGTCGTGCCTGCGGGCTGCGAGTGCCTTCACGGATTGGTCCTCGTCTCGCAAAGTGTGGGGATGGACGTGCGCGGCGCGCGTTACTTCAGGAGGTAGATCACCGAGAAGAGGGCGATCCAGACGATGTCGACGAAGTGCCAGTAGTACGACGTCACGATCGCCGTGGTCGCCTCGTGGTGACCGAAGCGCTTGGCCGAGAAGGACCGGCCGAGCAGGAAGAGGAACGCGATGAGGCCGCCGACGACGTGGAGGCCGTGGAAGCCCGTCGTCAGGTAGAAGACCGAGCCGTACGGGCTCGAGGAGATCGTGAGGCCGTCACGCACGAGGCTCGCGTACTCGAAGATCTGGCCGCCGATGAAGAAGGCGCCCATGAGATAGGTGACCGTGATCCACTCGTGCATGCCCCAGCGGTTGACCTGCCAGAGCTTGCCGGAGCGGGCCGGCTGGAAGCGCTCGGCGGCCCAGACGCCGAGCTGGCACGACACCGACGACAGCACCAGCACCGTGGTGTTGACGCTCGCGAAGGCGACGTTGAGCTTCTCCGTCTGCAGCGCCCACTCGTCCGGCACCGCTGCGCGGACGGTGAAGTACATGGCGAAGAGGCCGGCGAAGAACATGAGCTCGCTGGCCAGCCACACGATCGTCCCTACCGACACCGGGTTGGGTCGGTTGACGCTCACGTGAGGGGCGGTGCGAGGGGCAGCCGTTGCGGTCGACACGCTCGTCATTATGGCGGACGGACGGTCCGCATGGGCCATTGGGCCCAGGCCGCGCCGCGCGGTAAATGTCACATCGTCACCTCGATGCCGGACGCGCGACTTCGTGCCGCGTGATCACGCGGCGATCGGGCGCTCGCCGGCGCCGCAGCGAGCCCTGGTCGACGACGCGCCAGGGCGGCGACGGGCGCCGATGTGCTAGTGCGACGGCGGGCCGCGGCCCGTGGCGGTGTGCGACGCGGCACGGCGGATCTGCCAAGATGCCTGCTGGACCACGTCGACGACGAATGAGGACCACCGATGAGCGCGGAGCAGACCTCCACCGGACCCCGGATCCTGCTGTACAGCGACGACGTCGACGCGCGCGAGCAGGTACGCCTGGGCGTCGGCCGGCGGCTCGGACGCGGTGAGCCCGACATCGAGTGGACCGAGGTCGCCACGGCCGCCGGCGTCATCGCGACCGCCGAGCAGGGCGGTCTGGACCTGCTGATCCTCGACGGGGAGGCCGACAAGGTCGGCGGCATGGGCCTGGCGCGCCAGCTCAAGGACGAGGTGTTCCGGTGCCCGCCGGTGCTGGTCCTGACCGGCCGCCCCCAGGATGCGTGGCTCGCCTCCTGGTCGAACGCCGACGGCGTGGTGAGCCGGCCCCTTGACCCGGTCGAGCTGCACGACGCCGTCGTCGCGCTGCTGCGCGCCTCGGCCGTCGCCGGATGACCGCGCAGCGCACCTGGTCGGACCTCATCACGGCGCTCGTCGCCCGGCAGGACCTGACCACCGAGCAGACCGCCTGGGCGATGACCGAGATCATGGCCGGCGAGGCGTCGCCGGTGAAGGTCGCCGGCTTCCTGGTCGCGCTGCGCGCGAAGGGCGAGACCGTCGACGAGCTGACCGGTCTCGCCGCGGGCATGCTCGACGCCGCGATCCGGATCTCGGTGCCCGGCCGGAGCGTCGACATCGTCGGCACGGGCGGGGACCGCGCGCACACGGTCAACATCTCGACGATGTCCGCGCTCGTCGTCGCCGGAGCCGGCCTCACCGTCGTCAAGCACGGCAACCGTGCGGCGTCGTCGTCGTCCGGCTCGGCCGACGTGCTGGAGGCGCTCGGCATCCGGCTCGACCACGAGCCGGCGCGCGTCGCCGCCCTGGCGTCCGAGGTCGGCATCACCTTCTGCTTCGCCGCGCGGTTCCACCCGTCGATGCGGCACGTCGGCGCGGTGCGGGGCGACCTGGGGATCGCCACGGTGTTCAACTTCCTCGGTCCGCTGACGAACCCCGCGCAGCCCGCGTCGGCCGCGATCGGCGTGGCGGACCATCGGATGGCCGGGATCATCGCCGGCGTGCTCGCCGGTCGGGGCACCGACGCGCTGGTGTTCCGCGGCGAGGACGGGCTCGACGAGCTCGCGGCGAGCGGGCCGTCCCGGGTGTGGGACGTACGTGACGGCATCGTGGCGGAGCACGTCGTCGACTGGGCGGCGCTGGGGGTGCCGGCCGTGACGGTCGACCAGCTGCGCGGCGGGGACGCGGCGCACAACGCGGACGTCGCGCGCCGGCTGCTCGACGGCGAGGCGGGGCCCGTGCGCGAGACCGTGCTGCTCAACGCCGCCGCCGCGATCGTGGCCGACGGCACGCTGCCGGGCGTCGGCGAGGGGCCGCTCGAGGAGCGGCTGCTCGCCGGGGTCGGGCTCGCCCGCGAGGCGATCGACTCAGGGGCTTCCGCCGACGTGCTGGCGCGTTGGCGGGCGGCGAGCGGCGACTGACCTCGGGCGCGCGCTGCGCTGCGGGCGAGTGCCGCGCTGCGCGCGACCCTTACCCTCCGCTCCGCTCCGCCTCAGTCCTCCAGCCCGTGGTCGGACTGCGGCTGCGCTGCGCTGCGGGCGAGTGCCGCGCTGCGCGCGACCCTCACCCTCCGCTCCGCTCCGCCTCAGTCCTCGAGCCCGAGTGCGAACGCCTGGTCGAGGTCGTGCTGCGAGTACGTGCGGAACGCGATGAACGTCTGAGTGCGGACGACGCCCTCGACCTTGCTGACCCGGTCCGCGATGACGTCGGCGAGCTGGTCGTGCTCGCGGACCCGCACGACCGCGATGAGATCGGCGCCGCCGGTGACGGAGTAGACCTCGCTCACGCCGCGGATCTCCGCGATCTCGGCGGCCGCCTCCGGGATCCGGGAGGCCTCGGTGTCGATCATCACGATGGCGGTCAGCATGGTCGTCATCATGCCGTGCGCGGCATCGCGGTGCGCCGCGGTGCCTCCGGCGCGTCCTCGCCGACGGGACCTGGGGCGTCGGCGACCGGGGCCTCGGTGCCGGCGACCCGCTCGAGGTGCGCCGCGATCGCGCTCCCGGGATCCGTGGTGGCCTGGGCCGAGTGCGTCGGGGCCGCCCAGGTCCCGTCGATCGTGACGAGCCGGACGCCCGGCTGCTCGAGCCACGCCAGGACGAGGTCGGTCTCCTCCGGGTGCGCCGCGGGCGCCGGAGCGACGGGCGGCGCGACGTGCTCGGCCGTCGCCTGGAGCGTGGTGAGCACCGGCCGCGGGTCGGTGAGGCGGTCGACCCGTGCGGTCGCGGCGAGCCGGCCGTGGCGGACGAGGAGCAGCTCCCAGCCACCGTCCGGCAGCCGCAGCGCGGCCCCGAGCTCGGCGCACCGAGCGATCGGGTCGAGCCGCTGCGCCCGAGCCGAGCCGCGCAGGAACGCGCCGAGCCGGTCGCGGACGGAGGCGGCCTCCTCGTAGCGCTGCTGCGCCGCGAGCATCTCGATCCGCTCGGCATGCACGCCGACGACCCGCGCGGGGTCGCGGAGCATGCCGGACCGGACCAGCTCGACGATCTGCGCGTAGTCGTCGGGGGTCTGGCCGCCGGTGCACGGCGCGCCGCAGCGGCCGAGACCGGCCAGCACGCAGGCCGAGGCCCCGCGGGCCGGGACGAGCGGCAACCGCCGGGCGCACTGACGGATGGCGTACGCCTCGTGGAGCGCGTCGACGGCGAGCTGCGCGGACCCGGCGGACGTGAACGGGCCGAGGTAGGCGGCGCCCTCCTCGTCGCGGACGTCGCGGACGACGCTCAGCCGCGGGTACGGCTCGACCGTCAGCCGCACCCAGGGCATCCGCTCGGGGAAGCGCGACCGCCGGTTGTAGCGGGGGGAGTGCTCGGCGATGAGGCGCAGCTCGCGCACACGCGCCTCGAGCGGCGTCGCGCAGACGACGGGGTCCACGCGCTCGGCGATGCGCACCATCTCGACCATCCGGCCGCGCTTCTCGGCCGACGTGAAGTAGGAGCGCACGCGTTTGCGCAGCGACGTGGTCGAGGTGCCGACGTAGAGCACCTCGTCGTGCGGGCCGCGGAACAGGTAGACCCCGGGGGCGTCGGGCAGGTGGTCCGCGAGCGTGCGCTTGCGACGGACGTCGGAGGGCACCGGGTCGCTCGCGGTGGCGAGGTCCTCGAGGTGCGTGACGCCCAGGGGAGCGAGCCGGCCAAGCAGCGCGTGCAGCACGTCGACCGTGGCGCGAGCGTCGGACAGCGCGCGGTGGTTCGGCGTGACCTGCGCGTGGAACAGCGCGGCGAGCGTGCCGAGCCGGTGGTTGGGCGCCTCGTCACGCGTCACGACGCGCCGGGCGAGGCGCACGGTGTCGACCACGCGGAACCCGGGCCAGGCGTGGTCGGTGCGGGCGGCCGCCGCCTTGAGGAAGCCGACGTCGAAGGGCGCGTTGTGCGCGACGAGCACCGACCCGTGGGCGAACTCCAGGAAGCTCGGCAGGACCTCCTCGATCGGTGGTGCGCCGACGAGCATGGAGGTGGTGATGCCCGTCAGCACCTGGATGTACGCGGGCACGGGGCCGCCCGGGTCGACGAGCGTCTGGAACTCGCCGAGCACCTCGCCGCCGCGCACCTTGACCGCACCGATCTCGGTGATCGACGAGTCGACGGCGCTGCCGCCCGTCGTCTCGAGGTCGACGACGACGAACGTGACGTCCGAGAGCGGCGTGCCCACGTCGTCCAGGCTGGGCTGGACCGCGACGGCCCCTGGCGCGACCGTCTCGCCCGCCCAGACGGGGCGCAGGCGACGCGTCGGTGGCATGGGCGGCACGGTACCCACGAGCACCGACACGGCCCGGTCGCCGCCCTCGGCGTGGCGCGCACCGGCCCTGGGGCGCCGGCGGCGGGCTCGGCCCGTTGCGGCAGACGAACCGCCGGCGGAGCCGTCCGTCCGCCCGGAGCGCCGCCACCCGGACCCGTGTCGGACCCCGTGGCTAGCGTCCGCGGCATGGTCATCGACTGCGACTCGTGCACCCACCGCGGTGCGGCGTGCGCCGACTGCGTCGTCTCGTTCCTCACGATCCCCGTGCGCGCCGCGGCGCCGCCTGCGGTCGACCTCGACGACGCGGAGCAGCGCGCGATCGACGTGCTGGCGGCGTCGGGGCTCGTCCCTCCGCTGCGACTGGTGCGTGCGGTGTGAGGGTCAGTCCCGCGCGTACAGGGCGTCGACGTCGGCCGCGAAGTCCTTGAGCACCACGCCGCGCCGCACGCTGAACTTCGGCGTCAGGTAGCCGTTGTCGATCGTGAGGTCCGTGTCGAGGATGCGGATCTTGCGGATCGACTCGGCGCGTGAGACGGCCAGGTTCGCCTTCTCGACGGCCTTGTCCAGCGACGCCAGCACGTCCGGGTCCTTGGCGGCCTCGGCGAGCGACATCGCGGGCTTGCCGTGCGCGGCGAGCCACCCCGGCACGCCCTCGGGGTCGAGCGTGACGAGCGCCCCGATGAACGGACGCTGGTCGCCGACGACGACCACCTGCGAGATCAAGGGGTGGGCGCGGAGGCGGTCCTCGAGCACCGCCGGCGCGACGTTCTTCCCCGCCGAGGTGACGATGATCTCCTTCTTGCGACCCGTGATCGTCAGGTAGCCGTCGGAGTCGAGCTCACCGAGGTCGCCCGTGCGGAACCACCCGTCCTCGAGGGCCTCCGCGGTCGCGGCGTCGTTGTTGCGGTAGCCGCGGAACACCGGGATCCCGCGGACCTCGACCTCACCGTCCGCCGCGATGCGCACCGACGTGCCCGGCATCGGCAGGCCGACGGTGCCGATCTTGATGTTGTCGGGCCGGTTCACGGTGGCCGGGGCGGTCGTCTCGGTGAGGCCGTAACCCTCGAGCACGTGCAGGCCCAGGCCGCGGTAGAAGTGCCCGAGCCGCTCGCCGAGCGGCGCGCCGCCGGAGATCGCCCACCGGGCCTGGCCGCCGAGCGCGGCCCGCAGCCGGCGCAGCACCAGCACGTCGGCGACCTTGTGCTGCAGGCGCAGCCACGGGCTCGGCCCGCGAGGGGTCGACAGCGCGCGCGAGTAGACGATCGACGTCTTGGCGGCGCGCTGGAAGATCGCGCCCTTGCCGCCGATCGCGGCCTTCTGCTCGGCGCCGTTGTAGACCTTCTCGAACACGCGCGGCACGGCGAGGATGAACGTCGGCCGGAACGTCGCGAGGTCCTCCATGAGGGTCCGGGTGTCGGGCGCGTGTCCCAGCACGGCGCCGGCGGGGACGCACAGCACCTCGATGAACCGCGCGAACACGTGCGCGAGCGGCAGGAACAGCAGGGTGCGGGCGTTCGGGTCGGCGACGACGACCGCCAGGTCCGCGACCGTGTTGGCCGTCAGCTCGTAGAAGTTGCCGTGCGTGAGCTCGGCGCCCTTGGGTCGGCCGGTCGTGCCGGACGTGTAGATGATCGTCGCGACGTCGGAGAGCCGGGCCAACCCGCGGCGGCGGGCGATCTCCTCGTCGGGAACGCCCGTGCCCGCGGCGACGAGGTCGTCGATCGCGCCGTCGTCGATCGTGTGCACGGCGCGCAGCGTCGGGAGGTCCGGCCGCACCTCGGCGACGGTCGCGGCGTGCTCGGTGGTCTCCACGAACACGACCGAGACGTCCGAGTCCGCGAGGATCCACTGCACCTGCTCGGCGGACGAGGTCTCGTACACCGGCACCGGCACGGCGCCCACGGCCCACGTCGCCCAGTCGAGCAGCGTCCACTCGTACCGGGTGCGCGCCATGATCGCGACGTGGTCGCCCGGCTCGACGCCGTACGCCACGAGCCCCTTCGCGACGGCGACGATCTCGGCGTCGAACTCGCGGGCCGTCAAGGGGATCCACGGGCCGCCCGCCTGCGCCTTGTGCTCGATCACGACCTTGTCCGGCGTGCTCGTCACGCGCGCGGCGAGAAGGTCGTTGAGGTTGTGGTCGGGATCGACCTCGACGCGCAGGGCGACGCGCGACTCGTCCATGCTGGCTCCAGTGACAGTGGCGAAGTGTGCGACGAGGATACGGGACTTGTGTAGGACCTTCGGTACCACGCTCTCCCTGCGTGTTCGCCGTTGCGGGACCGGTTCCACACCTGTCCGGACGCCCCGCTAGCGTGGGGGTCCGTCGCGGGGTCGAGACCCGCAGAAACCGACCTCGTGGGAGAGATCGAAACAATGCGCGCCATCGGTGTGGACATCGGCGGGACCAAGATCGCGGCCGGCGTCGTGGACGAGGACGGGACGATCATCGCCCAGACCCGTCGCGACACCGAGCCCGACGACGTCGCCAGCATCGACGCCGCCATCGCGGACGTGTACGCCGAGCTCTCGGCGAAGCACGAGGTCGGCGCCATCGGTGTCGCGGCAGCGGGCTTCGTCTCCGCGGACCGCAGCGGCGTGCTGTTCGCGCCCAACATCGCGTGGCGCGACTACCCGCTGCGCGACAAGGTCGCGGCGCTGATCGAGGACGACATCACGATCGTCGTCGAGAACGACGCGAACGCTGCCGGGTGGGCCGAGTTCCGGTTCGGGCCCGCGCGCGACGTGGACGACATGCTGATGCTCACCCTCGGGACGGGGCTCGGCGGCGCCATCGTCACCGAGGGTCGGCTCGTGCGCGGCGCGTGGGGTGTCGCCGCCGAGATCGGTCACATGCGCGTCGTCCCCGGTGGCCACTACTGCGGCTGCGGGCACGAGGGCTGCTGGGAGCAGTACGCGTCGGGCAGCGCGCTCGTCCGCGAGGCACAGGCCGCCGCGATCGCCCAGCCGGATCGCGCGGAGACGCTCGTCGCGCTCGCGGGCGGCGACCCCGCGAAGATCGTGGGCCCGCACGTCACGAAGGCGGCGCAGGACGGCGACCCGCTCTCCGTCGAGCTCCTCGCCGAGCTCGGGCGCTGGGTCGGCGAGGGCGCGGCGTCCGTGGCGGCGCTGCTCGACCCCGAGCTGATCGTCGTCGGTGGCGGTGTCGCCGCGGCCGGTGACCTCGTGATCGTGCCGGCGCGGCGGGCGTTCGCCGAGCAGCTCTCGGCGCGCGGGCACCGGCCGGAGGCGACGATCACCGTCGCGTCGATGGGCAACGACGCCGGCATGGTCGGCGCCGCGGACCTCGCTCGGCTCTGAACCCGACTCGACCTGCGTCGCAGAGCGTCAGACGACGGCGCCGTTGTCCGGGTCGTGGTCGTCGGGGTCCCGCCTCTGCGGCATGCGCCAGACGAGCACGGCCACACCGACGACGAACACGAGCGCCGCGGCCTGGACCAGCGCGATCGGTGCGCTCCGCCAGAAGATCAGCACGATCAGCAGGAAGAGCGGCATGCCCGCCGCCGCGAACCACGCCATGGTGAGCAGCGGGTCGCCCCCGAGCACGGGACCGGGGTCCGGCGGCACGAAGTGCTCGTGCGCGTCGACCGTCGCCTCGGCCTCGTCGTACTGCGCGGTGCCGTCCCAGTCGCGCCCGGCGAGCTCGGGCCGGGCCGGCGGCTCCGGCTGCTCGGCGGGGCGCACGACCCGCGCGTCGTCGGAGCGGATTGGCAGGCCGCCGTCCTCGAGCGTCGTGAACGTCTCGAGGTCGTCGAGCGCGTCGAGGTCGCCCAGGTCCGCGACGATCTGCGCCCAGCGCTCGTCGTCGGTCGGCTCGTGGTCGCCCGGTACGCCGTCCCGCGGCGCGTCGGCACCCGGTGCGGGGGCCGCGTCGTCGGGGTCGTCGGGGCGTGGAGCCATGGAAGCACTCTAGAGTCGGACGCAGCGGTCGGGGTGGCCTCATGCCGCGGCGAGGGTTCGGAACCGCGCGTGGACGTCGACGACCGGCGGCCTGGAAAGGTGAGCTGTTGTTCTACTGGCTGATGAAGCGGGTGTTCGTGGGCCCGCTGCTGCACCTGGTCTACCGGCCGTGGGTGCGCGGCGCCGAGCACGTGCCCGCCTCGGGCGGCGCGATCCTCGCGAGCAACCACCTCGCGGTGATCGACTCGTTCTTCCTGCCGCTCGTGCTGGACCGCGAGCTCGTGTTCATCGGCAAGCAGGAGTACTTCACCGGCTCGGGCGTCAAGGGCCGGATGACCGCGGGCTTCATGCGCGGCGTCGGCACGATCCCAGTCGACCGGGGTGGCGGCAAGGCCTCGGAGGCGGCGCTCCGGACCGGCCTGCGGCGGCTCGAGGAGGGCGGCCTGTTCGGGATCTACCCCGAGGGCACGCGCAGCCCGGACGGTCGCCTGTACCGCGGCAAGACCGGCATCGCGCGACTCGCGCTCGAGTCCGGCGCGCCGGTCGTCCCGATCGCGATGGTCGGCACCGACGTCGCGCAGCCCATCGGCCGCCGCATCCCCAAGGTGATGCGGATCGGCGTCGTGATCGGCGAGCCGCTCGACTTCTCGCGCTACCGCGGCATGGAGAACGACCGGTTCATCCTCCGCGCCGTCACCGACGAGATCATGTACGCGATCATGAGCCTCTCCGGCCAGGAGTACGTCGACGTGTACGCCGCGACGCAGAAGGCGCGCATCGCCGCCGGCCACCCTGCCGCGGCGGGCGAAGAGCCAGGCGCGGCCGCAGCGGCGCCGGGCGGCCGTCCGGTGCCGGACGTCCAGGTGCCGGTCCCCCCCCAGGAGCAGGACGAGCCGTCAGTAGGATGACGCGGTCGCCGGCGCAAGCCCGTGCGGCCGCACGCGTGCGCGACCCGGACCAATGGCCTGGCGGCGCACGACCTGGCTCGGGCACCGTGGGGTGTCCGGTCGTCTGACCCAACGGAAGGTGTGTCTCATGTCGGTTCGTCGCGTCGCTCTCCTCACCGCGGGTGGCTTCGCTCCGTGCCTGTCCTCCGCCGTCGGTGGCCTCATCGAGCGCTACACCGAGATCGCGCCGGAGATCGAGATCATCGCCTACGAGCACGGGTACTACGGGCTGCTGCGCGGCGACAAGATCGTCGTGACGGACGAGGTGCGCAAGAACGCGGGCGTCCTGCACCGCTTCGGCGGCTCGCCCATCGGCAACTCGCGCGTCAAGCTCACCAACGCCAAGGACTGCGTCAAGCGCGGCCTGGTCAAGGAGGGCGAGGACCCGCTGCAGGTCGCGGCCGAGCAGCTCAAGGCGGACGGCGTGGACGTGCTGCACACGATCGGCGGCGACGACACCAACACGACCGCTGCGGACCTCGCGGCGTACCTCGCGGACAACGGCTACGGGCTGACGGTCGTCGGCCTGCCCAAGACGATCGACAACGACGTGGTGCCGATCCGCCAGTCGCTGGGCGCGTGGACGGCGGCCGAGGAGGCCGCGGGCTTCGCGGCCAACATCATCGGAGAGCACCGCTCGGGCCCCCGCATGCTGATCGTGCACGAGGTCATGGGCCGGCACTGCGGGTGGCTGACGGCGGCCGCCGCCGCGGAGTACCGCAAGTGGCTCGACACGCAGGAGTGGGTGCCGGGCATCGGCCTCACGCGCGAGCGCTGGGACATCCACGCCGTCTTCGTGCCCGAGCTCGCGCTCGACATCGACGCCGAGGCGGAGCGCCTGCGCAAGGTCATGGACGAGCAGGGCAACGTCAACATCTTCCTGTCGGAGGGTGCGGGCATGCACGAGATCGTCGACCAGCTCACCGCCGCGGGCACGCCCCCGGAGCGCGACCCGTTCGGTCACGTCAAGCTCGACACCATCAACCCGGGCCAGTGGTTCGCGAAGCAGTTCGCCGAGAAGCTCGGCGCCGAGAAGACGATGGTCCAGAAGTCCGGCTACTACTCGCGCGCCGCTGCGGCGAACGCCGAGGACCTGCGCCTCATCAAGTCGATGACGGACCTCGCGGTCGAGTGCGCGCTGCGCGGCGAGTCCGGCGTCATCGGCCACGACGAGGAGCGCGGCGACGTGCTGCGCGCGATCGAGTTCCCCCGCATCGCGGGCGGCAAGCCGTTCGACGTGCAGCAGGAGTGGTTCGGCGCCCTGCTCTCGGACATCGGTCAGCAGCTCGTCCCGGCGAGTCACTCGTGAGCGTCGAGCCGGACCCGGCCGTCGTCGAGGGGCTCGACGCCTGGCGTGGCCTGAACGCGCTGCAGCAGCCGACGTGGCCGGACCAGGACGAGCTCGCGCGTGCGACGGCCAAGCTCGGGCAGCTGCCGCCGCTCGTGTTCGCCGGTGAGGCGGACGCCCTGCGCGCGCAGCTCGCGGCGGCGAGCCGCGGTGAGGCGTTCGTGCTGGTCGGCGGCGACTGCGCCGAGACCTTCGCCGAGGCGACGGCCGACAACATCCGGAACAAGATCAAGACGATCCTCCAGATGGCGGTCGTGCTGACCTACGGCGCGAGCCTGCCCGTGGTGAAGGTCGGCCGGATGGCGGGCCAGTACGCGAAGCCGCGGTCGTCGGGCGACGAGACGCGCGACGGCGTGACGCTGCCCGCGTTCCGCGGCGACATCGTCAACGGCTTCGGGTTCACGCCGGAGGACCGGCGCCCCGACCCGCAGCGGCTGCTCGAGGCGTACCACACGTCCGCCTCGACGCTGAACCTGATCCGGGCGTTCACGACGGGTGGCTTCGCGTCGCTGCTGCGCGTGCACGAGTGGAACCGCGGCTTCATCAAGAGCCCGGCGTACGCGCGCTACGAGGTGCTCGCGGCCGAGATCGACCGCGCCATCCGCTTCATGGCGGCGTGCGGCGCCGACTTCGAGCAGCTGCGGACGGTCGACTTCTACTCGAGCCACGAGGGGCTGCTGCTCGACTACGAGCGGCCGCTGACGCGGATCGACAGCCGCACGGGCCTGCCGTACGACTGCTCGGCCCACTTCGTGTGGATCGGGGAGCGCACGCGCCAGCTCGACGGGGCACACGTCGACTTCTTCTCGCGCGTGCAGAACCCGATCGGGGTCAAGCTGGGCCCGACCACGACGACGGACGACGCGCTCGCGCTGCTCGACCGGCTGAACCCGACGGGGGAGCCGGGCCGGCTCACGTTCGTGACCCGCATGGGCGCGTCGAAGGTGCGGGACCTGCTGCCGGAGATCGTCGAGAAGGTGTCGGCGGACGGCCGTCCCGTCACGTGGGTCTGCGATCCGATGCACGGCAACGGCTTCACGTCGGCGTCCGGCTACAAGACGCGGCGGTTCTCCGACGTGGTCGACGAGGTCGCGGGCTTCTTCGAGGTGCACCGCGCGCTCGGCACGGTCCCGGGCGGTCTGCTGATCGAGCTGACGGGTGACGACGTCACCGAGGTGCTCGGTGGCTCGGAGGAGATCGACGACGACGGCCTCGCCCGCCGGTACGAGACGCTCGTCGACCCGCGGCTCAACCACCAGCAGTCGCTCGAGCTCGCGTTCCAGGTCGCGGAGCTGCTGCGGCAGGCCTGAGGTGACGAGGGGCCGGTGCCGGGCCGACCCGGGCACCGGCCTTCGTCGTCTCCGGTCACGCGGGCGCGCGGCACGCGTCCTGCCGGGCGCGACCGACCGCTCCGGACGCGCCGATCCGGGGACGCCCGGGTCACGCGGGCGCGGCACGCGCGCGTGTCAGAAGACGTTGATGACGACCGTGCTGCCCTTGGGTGCCTGCTTGCCGCCTCCGCCGCCCGGGTGCTGCGAGTACACGATGTTGAGCGGCGTGATGCCCTGAGGCTGGTGGACCTCGACCTTGAAGCCCGCCTCCTGGAGCCGCTTCGTCGCGTTGGCCACGTTCTCGCCGTAGACGTTGGGCAGGTCGACGAGCTCTGGACCCTGGGAGACGGTCACCGTGACGGTCTCGCCGCGATGGCCCTCGGCGTCGGGCTTCGGTGACTGCGCCATGACCTGCCCGGCCGGCACCGTGTCGCTGTACGCCTTCTTGACGGCGAGCTTGAGTCCCGAGCCGCTCAGCGTCTCCTTCGCGTCGGCCTGCGAGCCGCCGAGCACCGACGGGATCGTCACGGGTGCGGGGCCGTCGGAGATCACCAGCTGCACGGTGGTGCCCCACGGCACCCTGTCGCCGCCGATCGCGGCGCTGCCGTCGGGGAGCGTGGCGTGCAGCACCGCGCCGCGCGGCGCCGCGTCGTCGTACTGCTGCTCGCCGTAGGACACGCCGAGGTGCGCCGCCTGGAGGGTCGCGGCGGCCTGGTTCTGCATCACGCCGATCAGCTTCTTCGGCATCGTCGTCAGCCGCGGGCCCTGCGACACCGAGATCGTGACGTCCGAGCCCTTGTGCACCTGCGCGCCGGACCGGGGCTGGCTCGAGAAGACCGTGCCGACCGAGGCGTCGTCGTACGCCTGCACCGCGTGCGCGTGGAGCCCCCGGGCGGCCAGCGCACGCGTCGCGGCCTGCTGCGACAGACCGGCGAGCGGCGGGACGGTGGCGTGCGCGGCGGGACCTGCGGCCACGTACCACCAGGCGCCTCCGCCGAGCAGGAGCACCAGCACGAGCAGCGCCGCCAGCAGACGGTGCCGCCGACGTGGCGCGGCCACGCGTCCGGCCGCGGGAGCCGTCGCCGCGGGAGCGGACGCGCTCGCCAGGCCGATCGGGAGCGCGACGGTGCTGCCGTGGTGGTCGACCGGCTCGATCCACGTCGTCTCGTCGGTCGACGCGGAGCCGGTGTCGAGCTCGGTCTCGTCGGGGTCGGTCGCGGCGGGCAGGACGATCGTCGGCGGGACGTCGGCGGCGCGCGCGAGCGTCTCGGGGTCGAGCTCGGCGCGGGTGCGGCGAAGCAGCGCGGCGGCCGCGGCCGCGTCGACGGGGCGGTCGTCGGGGTCGCGGGCGGCGAGCGCGCGGACCAGCTCGTCGACCTCGATCGGCAGCCAGTCGACCTGGTCGGACGGTGCGGGCACATCGTTGTTGACGTGCTGGAACGCGACCTGGATGGGCGTGTCGCCCGTGAACGGCTGCTTCCCGGTGAGCATCTCGAAGAGCAGCACCCCGCACGCGTACACGTCGGTGCGGGCGTCGGAGACGCCCCGGACGACGAGCTCGGGCGCGAGGTACGCGACCGTGCCGAGCACCGTGCCCGTGGTCGTCGCGGTGACCTCGGTGACGGCGCGGGCGAGGCCGAAGTCGGCGAGCTTGACGCGGTCGTCGTTGGCCAGCAGCACGTTCTCGGGCTTGATGTCGCGGTGCACGAGGCCGCCCCGATGTGCCGCGGCGAGCGCGTCGAGCACGGCGTCCGCGATCCGCAGGGCCTCGCCGACGCTGAGGGCGCCCCGCTCGCCGAGCCGTCGTCGCAGCGTGACGCCGTCGACGTACTCCATGGTCAGGTAGCTCGTGTCGCCGTCGACGCCCTGGTCGTACACCCCCACGAGGCCGGGGTGCGTCAGCCGCGCGGCCGTCCGCGCCTCGCGTCGGAACCGGGCGACGAAGTCGGCGCCGGACGTGCCCTCTGCCAGGTGCGGGTGCATGACCTTGAGCGCGACCTCGCGGTCGAGGCGCCGGTCGACGGCCAGGTAGACGGTCGCCATGCCGCCGCGGGCGATGCGCGAGAGCACCTCGTAGCGCCCGTCGACCAGACGGCCGACGAGCGGATCGGTGACGGTCGCTCCCACGTGCAGGAGTCTACGGTCGGGCGGTGCCGGGCCTCGGGAGGCTGGTCAGCGGAACTTCACCATCAGGGTCTGCACGTTGGCGACGTAGCGGCGGGTGTCGGCGAACATGCCGTTCTTCCGGACGGACGACAGGCCCTGGTAGTAGCCGGCGATCGCGCTGCGCACGTCGGGCGCGGAGTGGACGAGCGCGCGGAGGATCGCGACGCCCGCGACCACGTTGTCCCGCGGCTCGAGGAGGTCGAGCTTGCGGCCGACCATCTCGGAGGCCCACTCGCCGGAGCTCGGGATCACCTGCATGACGCCGATCGCGTTCGCGGGGGAGACGACCGCGGCGTTGAACCCGGACTCCTGGTACGCGATCGCTTGCGCGAGCGCAGGGTCGACGCCGAGCGACCGTGCGGTGGACGCGACCATCGCCTGGACGGCTGCGCGCGACGGGACATGCTGGCTGCGCAGCGCGGCGAGGTTGGCGTTCGCGGCGGCGACGACCGAGGACGAGTAGGTGCGACCGGCGAACGTGCTGCCGACCAGCTGGGCCTGCGGCTTGCCCGGGACCTGCAGCTTCTGCCCGATGCGGATCATCGCGGTGGCGCGGACGTGGTTCAGCCGGGCGAGCTCGGCCACGGTCGTGCGGTGCTGCGCGGCGATGCGGGTCAGCGTGTCTCCCGCCACGACGGTGTAGGTCGTCGTCGTGCTGGTCGGACGGGCGGCCGGCGCCTGGGTGCCCGCGGTCGACGTCACGGCCTTGCCGGGGATCGTGAGCACCTGTCCGATGCGGATGAACGCACGGTGGTCGAGGTGGTTCGCCTTGACGACCGCCGCGACGGTCGTCCCGTGCCGCTTCGCGATCGCCGAGACCGTGTCACCGGCGCGAACCGCGTAGTGCGTCGCGGGCGTGCGCGTCACGGTCGGGCCGTGGTGCGCGGCGGGGGTGCGCGCGGCGGTCGACGGGATGGTCAGGACCTGACCCACGAGGATGCGTCCCGGGTCGTGCAGCGCGTTGGCGTGGCTGATCGCGGCGACCGTGGTGCCGGTGCGCGCGGCGATGTGGCTCACGGTGTCGCCCGGGCGGACCGTGTACCGGTCGGCGGCGTGCGCTGCTCCGGCGCTCGTCGTCACGGCGACCGCGGCCAGCGCGATGGTGGCACCGGTTCCGGTGGCGGCACGGCGCAGCGCGTCGGGTCTGGCGGCAGCGTTCGGCATCGCGGACCTCGCAGGGTTCGACTGGGACTGGTGTGACTCATGTGACAGGTGTGACGAATGCGAACGTAGCCCACGCGTGCGCGACGGGAAACCCCACGGGCGAATTGCGGTGGTGGCCGACGGCCACCCGTACTCTCGTCGGGTGACAGACGCGACCACCCCCGAAGCACTCGTCGACGAGTGGCTGACCGTTCCCGACGTCGCCGAACGGCTCGGTGTCGACGCCGGCAAGGTCCGCCGTCTCGTGCAGGAGGGCAAGCTCGCCGCCGTGCGGCGGGGCGACCCGGCCGTGCTCTCCGTCCCCGCGGCGTTCCTGGTGCCGGGACACCTCGCCAACCCGGCCGCCCCGAGCCGCGCGGAGGACGGGGCCGAGTGGACGGTGCTCGCGGCGCTGCAGGGCACGCTCACGGTCCTGTCCGACGCGGGCTTCTCCACGGCCGAGGCGATCGCGTGGCTCTTCACGCCGGACGAGTCGCTGCCGGGCACGCCGCTCGAGGCGCTGCGGGCGGGGCGGAAGACCGAGGTCCGCAGGCGGGCGCAGGCCGAGCTCTGAGGGGCTGACGCCGGCGACCCCGGCGCCCGCGCGTCAGGCGTGCCGGTCGACCGCGGCGTGCGCGAGGGCGACCAGCTGCGACGCGGCCGGGTCGGCCCACCCGCGCGCGGCGATCAGGCGGAACGCCCGGCCCGCGAGCTCGTCGATGAGCTCCTCGACGTCGTCGGGCGCACCCGTGCGGGCGATCGCGTCGGCGAGCTGCGCGACGGCGTCGTCGGTCAGCGCACGGTCGCCGAGGCTCGCCCGCAGCAGGTCGGCCGTGCCGTCGTCGGAACCGTCGGAGGCGCGCGCCAGCGCCCGCGCCACGAGGACCGTCCGCTTGCCCTCGCGCAGGTCGTCGCCCGCGGGCTTGCCCGTGGCGCCGGGGTCGCCGAACACGCCGAGCAGGTCGTCGCGGAGCTGGAACGCCTCGCCCAGCGGCAGTCCGAGCTCGCGGCAACCGGCCAGCTCTGCCTCGTCGGCGTCGGCGAGCGCGGCGCCGAGCACGATCGGGTGCTCGACGCTGTAGCGCGCGGCCTTCGCGCGGATGACCTGGCGGGCGCGCTCCTCGTCGGTGCGCGGGTCCGCGCCCCAGGGGAGTGCCTGTGCCAGGACGTCGAGGTACTGGCCGATGGTGACCTCGGTGCGCATGAGGTCGAAGACGATGCGCGCCGCACGGGCCCGGGCCGCCGGGGCGCCGGCGAGCGCCTCGGAGAACTCCTCCTCGCTCGCCACGAGCGTGAGGTCGCCGAGCAGGATCGCGGCCGCGACGCCGAACCGCCCCGCGTCGCCGGTGAGCCCGTGCTCGTCGTGCAGGCGGGCGAACTCGCGGTGCGCGGCGGGGAAGCCGCGCCGCGTGTCCGAGTCGTCCATCACGTCGTCGTGGAACAGCGCCGCAGCCTGGAACAGCTCGAGCGCCGCCCCGACCCGCAGCACCGCGTCGGCCTCGGGCGTGCCCGGCACCCCGCCGTGCGCGCGCCACGACCAGTAGCAGAACGCCGCGCGCAGGCGCTTCCCGCCGGACAGCATCTGCGCCGCCGCGTCCGCGAGCCGGTCGGTGTCGCCGCCCGTGGCGGCCAGGACGCGGCGCAGTCGTCCGACGTATGCCTCGAGCAGCCCGTCCACACGGGGTCGAACGCCCTCGACGTCGACCAGGGCGGGGACGTCGGGGATCACCGCTCCAGCCTACGGGTTGGCGTCGACGGTCCCGCCCAGCGTGAGGGTGCGCACCCCGTCACGGTCGAGCACCCCCGCGGTGAGGATCTCGCCCGCGTGCCGCGAGAACGACGCCTGCGCCGCGAGGCCCGGCTCGGACTGCGGCGCACCCTCGGTGAACCCGGCCGCGACGAGCGGCGCCCGGACCTCCGCGAGGAGCTTCTTCGCGTCGTCCGTCGAGCGCAGGTTCAGTCCGATCTGGAGCAGCTCCGTGCCCTCGACGGGCGCCGCCGACGAGACGAGGACGGTCGCGCCGGCCGGGACGGGCACGAGGTCGGTCGGGAAGCCGTCGACGATGCCGCCGACCTTCGAGTGGCTGTCCTCGGACGGCTCGAGCAGCGTCTCGCCAGGTGACGGGCTCGGACCCACGAGCGCGGTCGCCGTGTCGGTGGGCGCGACGACGGCGGGCGCACTCGTCGAGCAGGCGCCCAGCGCAAGCGCCAGCGTCATCGCCGCGACGGCGGACGCGAGGAGGCGGTGGCGGCGGGACGACGGCACCGCGTCAGGGTAGGCCCGGCCGCCGAGCCGCCCACAATCGGGCTGTGGGCACGGTCGCGCACAGATCGCGCTGCCCGGCGTCGGGGGCGGTCCCGGACGCGGTGAGGTCGGGGCATGACGACCACGCCCACTCTTCGTGTCAGCGAGCCGCGCGAGCTCCTCGCCCTCGTCCCGCACCGGCTCGGCTTCCGGGCCGCCAAGAGCGCGGTCGCCGTCAGCCTGCGGACGTCGCGCGGACGCGTCGGCCTGGTCGTGCGGGTCGACCTCGCCGACCTCGCGGACGCCCGTACGGGTCCGCACGTGGCGCGGCTCCTGGTGGCGCGCCTGGGCAGGGACGGCGCAGCGCGCTCGGTTCTCGTCGTCTACGTCGACGACGACCCCCGGCCGGTCCCCGACGGGCCGGCGCACCAGGCGGCGAAGCACTTCCGCGCCGCGGCCGAGCCGGCGCTGGGGGAGGTGCCTGTGTGGGTCGTGACTCGCACCGGCTACCTCGCCCTCGACGGCGACGACGAGTGCTCGCCGCCCGGTGGTCGCCCGCTGCGCGAGCTGGACGCGACGCAGGTGGGCGCCCACTACGTGCTCGCCGGGTCGGCCGTCGCGGACGACCGGTCGGACGTCGCGCGGATCCCGCGCGCGACGGGCGACCAGCGTCGCGACGCCGCGCGGGCGCGGAGGCGGCAGGAGCGGCGGCTCGAGGAGGCGCTGCTCGTGGGCGAGGAGGAGCTTCAGGCGTGGCGGCTCGAGGCCCTCGAGGCCTGGCGGTCCGTGGTCGCGCGCTACGAGCTCCGCGACGGCGTCGTCACCGCGCTCGGGGATGTCTCCGCCGCGCGCTGGGGGCGGCTCGAGGCCGGGCTCGCCGATCGCCGGACGCGTGACGCGGTGCTCGTCTCGCTCGTGCCCGGCACCGGCGACCTGCCGGAGCGGTCGCTGCACGGTGACTCGCTGGGCAGCCCGGAGGACGCGGCGGTCGGGTCGGCGCTGGCCCGGATCGTCGACGCGGCGGTCGGCGTCCGGCCGCCCGTCGGCGCCACCGCGGTCCACGAGCACGTGCTCGAGGGCGTCGTCGGGCACGGCCGCTCGGGCGCGCAGGCGCCGGCGCTGACCCTGCTCGCGCTGCTCGCGTGGTGGCGGGGGGAGGGCGCGCGAGCCGGGCAGCTCCTCGAGCGCGCGCTGCACGACGAGCCGACGCACCGCCTCGCCGGGCTGGTCGCCCGGGCGGTCGGGGCGGGCATCGCCCCAGGGTGGGCCGCCGCGCAGGGCGGTTGAGCCCCCGTCCCGAGCGGTCGTCCAGGTCGCCGACCCGCGGTACGGTCGCGGCAGGCGCCGACGAGCGTGCGCCGCGACGGACCCGAGGGGGTTGCGATGGGTGTCGTGGTCGGCTACCTGGCGACGCCGGAGGGCCGCGCCGCGCTCGACGCCGCCGTCCGCGAGGCAGGGGCGCGGAGCGGCTCGGTGGTCGTGGTCGTGAGCGCACGGCCCGACGACGTCGTCGACGAGCGTGCGCGGCTCGAGCACGAGCTCGCCGGTGTCGACGCCGAGCTCTCGGCCGCGGGGATCGAGCACGAGATCCGGCTGCTCGACGGAGGCGACGTCGCCGACGACCTGATCACCACGGCCGAGGAGCTCTCCGCCGACCTCATCGTCATCGGCCTGCGTCGCCGGAGCCCGGTCGGGAAGCTGATCCTGGGGGCCAACGCCCAGCGTGTGCTGTTCGACGCGCCGTGCCCGGTGCTGACGGTCAAGCCTGCATCCTGAGCCCGTCGCCCGGGAATCTTGGGCGCTGCTCGGCCGTTGATCGGGGAGATCCCCTCCGGCGGCGCCCTGCGGCGTGCCCGGAGTCCACCGAACTCCCGCGGACGCGCGGAAGGCGTCGGTACAATATCTACCTACCCACCGGCTCCCTCCGGGTGTCGTGCTGCCGAAAGGTCGTTCGTGACGCTTCAGACTCCGCACCCCGCTCTGCCCCGCGAGTTCGAGCACCCCTCTCTCCAGGAGCTCGTCCTGCGTGGCCGGACGCACGGCAGCGTCGGCGCCGCCGAGGTGCGCGCCGCGTGCGAGCAGGCCGGCGTCGAGGACGCCAAGCGCCTGCGCGCGGTCGTCCGTGGGCTGGCCACCGCCGGCGTCGTCGTGCGTGACGCCGCCGCTCCGGCCCCCGCCCGGGCCGTCGCCGCGACCGCCGCCAAGGCGCGCACGGCCACGAAGGCCGTGGTCCCGGACACCGAGGGCGAGGACGCGCCCGCCAAGCCGGCCGCGAAGAAGCCGGCGACGAAGGCCGCGGCGCCCAAGGCGGCGGCCGCCAAGGCCGCCGCCCCGAAGACCGCTGCGAAGGCGAAGGAGGCGGACGCCGCCGACGTCGACGTCGAGGACGAGGACGCCGAGGTCGAGATCGACGACGAGGCTGTGGTGGTCGAGGAGGTCGAGGCGGAGGTCGAGACCGACGAGGCGACCGAGGACGCCGAGGAGACCGAGGACGGCGAGGAGGGCGACGAGACCGCCGCCAAGCCCGCGTCCGAGGCCGGCGACGACGACACCGGCTTCGTCTACTCGGACGCCGACGACGACGACGCCCCGGCCCAGCAGGTCGTCACGGCCGGCGCGACGGCTGACCCGGTGAAGGACTACCTCAAGCAGATCGGCAAGGTCGCGCTGCTGAACGCCGAGCAGGAGGTCGAGCTCGCCAAGCGGATCGAGGCCGGCCTGTTCGCTGAGGAGCGCCTCAACGCCGGCATCACCATGGAGCCGAAGCTGCGCCGCGAGCTCGAGTGGATCGCGCAGGACGGCCGCCGCGCCAAGAACCACCTGCTCGAGGCGAACCTGCGCCTCGTCGTCTCGCTCGCCAAGCGCTACACGGGCCGCGGCATGCTCTTCCTGGACCTGATCCAGGAGGGCAACCTCGGTCTGATCCGCGCGGTCGAGAAGTTCGACTACACCAAGGGCTACAAGTTCTCGACGTACGCGACGTGGTGGATCCGCCAGGCGATCACCCGTGCGATGGCCGACCAGGCGCGCACGATCCGCATCCCGGTGCACATGGTCGAGGTCATCAACAAGCTGGCTCGTGTCCAGCGGCAGATGCTCCAGGACCTCGGCCGGGAGCCCACTCCGGAGGAGCTCGCCAAGGAGCTCGACATGACGCCGGAGAAGGTCGTCGAGGTGCAGAAGTACGGCCGCGAGCCGATCTCGCTGCACACCCCGCTCGGCGAGGACGGCGACAGCGAGTTCGGTGACCTCATCGAGGACTCCGAGGCCGTCGTGCCCGCGGACGCGGTGAGCTTCACGCTGCTCCAGGAGCAGCTGCACCAGGTGCTCGACACGCTCTCCGAGCGCGAGGCGGGCGTCGTCTCGATGCGGTTCGGCCTCACCGACGGCCAGCCCAAGACGCTCGACGAGATCGGCAAGGTCTACGGCGTGACCCGCGAGCGGATCCGCCAGATCGAGTCCAAGACGATGTCGAAGCTGCGCCACCCGTCCCGCTCGCAGGTGCTGCGCGACTACCTGGACTGAGTTCCGGACCACCGCGAGCCCGGCTCCTCCCGTACGGAGGGGCCGGGCTCGCGTCGTCTCACCGGGTCTGCCATACGGTAAGTGTTGACTAACGGTTAGTGATGACTGACGATGGTGTCTCCGCTTCGACGATGGAGGTGCACCATGGGACGTCCGCTCGCCTGGTTCGAGATCGTCAGCCCCGACGCCGCACGCGCGCGGGACTTCTACACGACGCTGTTCGACTGGAAGTCCGAGCAGCCGGAGTACCTCGACGGGTACACGCTCCTCGACACGGGGTCCGAGCCGGTGGCGGTCGGCGGCGGCATCGGCGCGGCACGTTCGGGCGGGATGCCCCCAGGCGTCCTCGTGTACTTCCGGGTCGACGACCTCGACGCCACCCTCGCGCACGCCAAGGAGCTCGGCGGCTCGACGCTGCTCGAGCCGATGACGTTGCAGGGTGACGCGGGGACCATCGCGGTGCTCGCCGACCCCGACGGCAATGCGGTAGGACTCTGGGCATGACCTCGACCGACGACGTGCTCCGCGCCCTGGCGGAGCCGCGCCGTCGGGAGATCCTCCGGCTGCTGTCGCGTGACGAGGTGCCGGTGGGTCGGCTCGCCGACCAGTTCGACGTCACGCGCAGCGCCGTGAGCCAGCACCTGCGCGTGCTCGAGGACGCCGGGCTCGTCACGCACCGCACCGCCGGTACCCGCAACTACTACCGCGCGCTGCCGGAGGGGCTCGCAGACCTGCGGGCCTACCTCGAGGAGACGTGGTCGTCGGCGCTCGACGTGGCCAGGCGCCTCGTCGAGACGGACGCCGGCGTCCTGGACGACGAGGGGAACGAAGCCGATGAGCGAGCCCTGGCCTGAACCCGACGTCGTCATGCTCGCGACGCCTCCCGTGCGGCGCTCGACGACGGTCCGCGCAGGGATCGAGCGGACGTTCGACGTGTTCGTCAGCGAGCTCGGCGCGTGGTGGCCCGTCGACCCGTACTCGCTCGGCGGGTCGGCGCGCGTCCGCGACCTGCGGGTGGAGCAGCGGGTCGGCGGACGCGTCGAGGAGGTCTGGGACGACGGGACGACCCGCGCCTGGGGCGAGCTGGCCGCCTGGGACCCGCCGCACGGCTTCACCATGTCGTGGCTCGTCACGCCGGTGGCCACCGAGGTGGAGCTGACGTTCCGTGCACTCGGGCCCGCGCTGACGCGCGTCGACGTCGAGCACCGCGGGTGGGAGCGGCTCTCGCCCGAGCAGCGCACGGCGTCGTCGATCGACCCGGACGGCTACGTGGGCGGCTCGTACCACCGAGGGTGGGGCGTCATCCTCGGTGAGCTCGCCCGGCACGTCGAGGGCTGACGCGGCCGCCGGAATCCCGCACGAACGGACGAGGCCCGGACCGTCTCCGGTCCGGGCCTCGTCGCCGTTTGTGTGCGGGGCGCGTCAGTTCGCTGCGCCGGCCCCCGCGCCGTGCTCGGCGAGCAGGCGATCGGTCTCGTCGTGCACGTGCGTGGCGACCTCCGCGAACTTCGGCGCGTGCTCGCGCGCGTGGTGCGCGCAGAAGAGGAGCTCACCCACGGGCAGGACGACGCGGACGTAGGCCTGGGCACCGCAGCGGTCGCAGCGGTCGGCCGCGGTAAGCGGTTCGGTCGTCGTCGTGGTCACGCCTCCATACAACCATCCCGTCCGGACATTCATCGCACCTGGGCCGGGTGGTTCGCTCTGCGCGTAGCGAGCCGTCACCGGTTCGTCACGTGTCTGTGACGAACGGCCCGGTTCCCCGGGCGTGTCCCACCCGGCGGCTACCCTGACGCCGTGACGACGACCTCCTCGCAGTCCGGCTACACGGCCCGGCACCTGTCGGTGCTCGAGGGCCTCGAGGCCGTCCGCAAGCGCCCCGGCATGTACATCGGGACCACGGACAGCCGCGGTCTCATGCACTGCCTGTGGGAGATCATCGACAACGCGGTCGACGAGGCTCTCGCGGGCCACGGCGACCTGATCGAGGTCGTGCTGCACGCCGACAGCTCGGTCGAGGTGCGCGACAACGCGCGCGGCATCCCCGTCGACGTCGAGCCCAAGACGGGGCTCACGGGCGTCGAGGTCGTGTTCACCAAGCTCCACGCGGGTGGCAAGTTCGGCGGCGGCTCCTACGGTGCCTCGGGCGGCCTGCACGGCGTCGGCGCGTCGGTCGTCAACGCGCTGTCGGCCCGGCTCGACGTCGAGGTCGACCGCGACGGCAAGACCCACAAGATGTCCTTCCACCGGGGCGAGCCGGGCGTGTTCGACGACCGCGGCGGCGTCGGCCCGGACTCGGCGTTCGAGCCCTTCGTCTCGCGGTCCGAGCTCTCGGTCGTCGGGCGCGTGCCCAAGGCTCGCACCGGGACGCGCGTGCGGTACTGGGCGGACCGCCAGATCTTCCCCGCGTCGGCGCACTTCTCGTACGACGAGCTGGTGACGCGCGCGCGCCAGACCAGCTTCCTGGTGCCCGGGCTCGCGCTCGTCGTGCGCGACGAGCGGCGCATCAAGGGCACGCCGGGGGAGGACGGGCCGCACGAGGAGACCTTCGTGCACACGGGTGGCGCGGTCGACTTCGTCGACTTCCTCGCGCCCGACGCGGCCGTCACCGACACGTGGCGGCTGTCCGGCAGCGGGTCGTTCACCGAGACCGTCCCGGTGCTCGACGAGCGCGGTCACATGACGCCGCAGGAGGTCGCGCGCACGTGTGAGGTCGACATCGCGCTGCGGTGGGGGACGGGCTACGAGACCGAGGTCCGCTCGTTCGTCAACATCATCTCGACGCCCAAGGGCGGCACACACATGTCGGGCTTCGAGATGGGCCTGCTGCGCACGCTGAAGAAGCAGGTCGACGCGAACGCGCGCCGCCTGAAGATCTCCGTGAAGGACGCCGCGACCGAGAAGATCGAGAAGGAGGACGTGCTCGCCGGCCTCACCGCCGTCGTGACCGTCCGCCTTGCCGAGCCGCAGTTCGAGGGCCAGACCAAGGAGGTCCTCGGCACCGCGCCGGTGCGCGCCATCGTGGCGAAGGTCGTCGACACCGAGCTCGCGGCGCTGTTCTCGTCGCCCAAGCGCGATCACAAGGCGCAGACCTCGTTGCTGCTCGACAAGATCGTCGGAGAGATGCGCGCGCGCCTCTCGGCCCGCAAGCAGAAGGAGATCTCGCGCCGCAAGAACGCGCTCGAGACGTCGTCGCTCCCGTCCAAGCTCGCCGACTGCCGCGTCGACGACGTCGAGCGGTCCGAGCTGTTCATCGTCGAGGGCGACAGTGCCCTCGGCACCGCGAAGCTCGCGCGCAGCTCGGACTTCCAGGCTCTGCTGCCGATCCGCGGCAAGATCCTCAACGTCCAGCGGGCGTCCGTCACCGACATGCTCAAGAACGCCGAGTGCGCCGCGATCATCCAGGTGATCGGCGCCGGCTCGGGCCGCACGTTCGACCTCGACGCGGCCCGCTACGGCAAGGTCATCCTGATGACCGACGCCGACGTGGACGGCGCGCACATCCGGACGCTGCTGCTCACGCTGTTCTTCCGGTACATGCGCCCGCTCGTCGAGGCCGGCCGGGTGTATGCCGCCGTGCCGCCGCTGCACCGCATCGAGGTCGTCAACGGGGGCGGCAAGAAGAACGAGTACGTGTACACCTACTCGGAGGCCGAGCTGACGGCGACGCTCGCGCGGCTCACGAAGGCGGGCCGGCGGTTCAAGGACGACATCCAGCGCTACAAGGGCCTCGGCGAGATGGACGCCGAGCAGCTGGCGTCGACCACGATGGACCCGCGGTTCCGGACCCTGCGCCGCGTGAACGTCGAGGCCGCGGAGCGCGCGGAGGCGGCGTTCGAGCTGCTCATGGGTGCCGACGTCGCGCCGCGCAAGGACTTCATCGTCGCGGGTGCGCACGCGCTCGACCGGAGCCGCATCGACGCCTGACGCGTCCCTCTGACGGTCCGGCCAGGCGGATGTCGCGCCTCAGGCGGACCGCGGCGTCTCAGTGGGCCGCGCCGCCGACCAGCCGTGCGTCGTCGTGCCCGTGGTACGCGACGATCGCCGCGAGCCCCGCTTCGAGACCCGTGACCATGGCGTCGAGGCTGAGCGACGGCGTGCCCGGCCTGCCGAGCGCCTGCGACGGCAGGTACGGCAGGTGGACGAACCCCGCCGTCGTGCCCGGGAACTCGCGCTCGACGAGGTGCCGTGCGGCGTAGAAGACGTGGTTGCACACGAACGTGCCCGCCGAGTTCGAGACCCCGGCGGGAACACCCGCCTCCGTCATGGCGGCGACCATCGCCTTCACCGGGAGCGTGCTGAAGTACGCCGACGGGCCGTCCGGCGCGATCGGCTCATCGATCGGCAGCACGCCGTCGTTGTCGGGGATGCGGCCGTCGTCCACGTTGATCGCGACGCGCTCGGGTGTCACGGCGGACCGCCCGCCCGCCTGCCCGAGGCTCACGACGGCGTCGGGTTCGTGCGCGACGACGGCGGAGCGCAGGGCGGACGCCGACCGGCGGAACGACGTCGGGAGCTGGATCGCCACGACGTCGGCGCCGGCGATCGTGCCCGGCAGCCGCCGCGCGACCTCCCACGAGGGGTTCAGCGGCTCGCCCGCGAACGGGTCGAAGCCGGTGACCAGGATCTTCACGTCGTTCCCTCCTCGACCCGGCGCGCGGGCGCCACCCGCGCATGGACCGTCCACGGCCCATCCTCTCAGCGGCGTCGCCGCCGGGTGTCGCCGCGGGAACCGGGTGGCGCGCAGGGAATGGGGTGGCCTGCGGCACGCGCCTTCGTCAGGGTGGTCGGGTGACCGACCTCGGACCTATCGCCCTGCGCGCCGCCGCCCCTGACCGCCCGCGCCTGCCCGACTCCGCGCTGGGCCTCGCCTGGCGCCCCGGGGCCGACGTGCCACCCGCCTCGCTCGGGGCCCTGCTGCGGCGCGTCGAGGAGGGTGACGGCTCGCCGTTCCGCACGTCGGACGCCGAGCTCACCGAGCACCTCGGCGTGCCGTGGCACGACGCCGCGGCGGACGACCTCGTCGGCCTCGACCCCGACGGGACGCCGCGTGCCTTCGCCCTGGTGAACCGTTCGCCGGGCGACGTCGCCGTCACGCGCGCGTTCGTCTGGGCGGGCGTGGACCCCTCGTGGCGCGGGCGCGGCGTGGGGCGGGAGCTGCTCGGCTGGGCGCTCGGGCGGGCACGGCAGGTGCTCGTCGAGTCGGGGACCACCGGGCCGGCTCGGATCGTCGAGCACATCGACGACTCGGCCGCCGCGACCGTCGCGCTGCTCCGGCACGCGGGGTTCGTCGCCGTCCGGTTCGACGCGCACATGAGTCGCATGCTCGACGGCGACCTGCCGGCGGCCGCGCTCCCTCGTGGTCTGCGCCTCGAGACGTGGACGCCCGAGCGGGACGAGCAGGCCCGGCTCGCCCACAACGAGGCGTTCGCCGACCACACGGGCAGCGAGCCGCGCACGCCCGAGCAGTGGCGGTCCGGTCGGGGCACGTTCGTCCCGGC
Source organism: Cellulomonas alba (assembly GCF_030362835.1). Taxonomy (GTDB): domain Bacteria; phylum Actinomycetota; class Actinomycetes; order Actinomycetales; family Cellulomonadaceae; genus Cellulomonas; species Cellulomonas alba. The sequence continues at coordinate 309,504 of NZ_JAUCGQ010000001.1, read as the reverse complement.
GTGGAGCGCGGTCGTCGTCGACGAGGCGACCGACGACGTGATCGGCTACCAGCTCTCGCACCGGTACGAGGAGGACTGGGCGCTGACCGGGATCCCGGCCGGGTACACCGGCACGCTCGGGGTGCGGCGGGCATGGCGACACCGCGGCGTCGCACGCGCGCTGCTCGTGGACGCGATGCGCCGCTACCGGGCCGACGGCATGCAGGCCGCCGAGCTGGGCGTCGACACCGAGAACCCGACCGGCGCGTTCGGCCTGTACGAGGGACTCGGCTACGCGCGGACCAGCAGCTCGGCGATGTGGGTGCTGGACGTCTGACACGCGCAGCCGTGCGCGGCGGCCGCCGCGCGGAGCGTTAGCATCGCTGCGCCCGGGCGGTGGCCCGGTGTCGCGGTCGCCGGACGACGAGGTCCGGCACGTCCGCCGGACGACGGTGTCCGGCGTCCAGGGAGGTCGCTGTGGGGCGTGCCCCGTTCGAGCTGTCCGTCGTCGCGCGCGGCTGGGCGGCCGCGTTCCTGCTCGTCAGCCTGGTGCACGTCGGTGCGCTCGTCGCGAGCGCCGCCACGGTCGCCGACGTCTCGCAGGCGCTCCTGATGCCCGCGCTCGCCGCGTTCGTCGTGAGCGCGACGCGCTGGCCCCGGGGGCACCTCGTGCGCTGGACGCTGGGGGCGCTCGGGGCGTCGTGGCTGGGGGACAGCCTGCCGGCGCTGCTCGACGGCGACGCCGCGTTCCTCGCGATGGTCGGGTGCTTCCTGCTCGCGCAGGTCTCGTACGTGGTCGCGTTCGCGCCGTACGCGCGCAGGTCGGTGGCGTTCCGCCGGCCCGTGGCTCTCGTCGGGTACGGCGCGGTGCTCGTCGGGCTCGTCGCGTGGTGCGCCCCGCACGCGGGCTCGATGCTCGTGCCGGTCGCGGTGTACGGCGGGTGCCTGGTCGCGATGGCGGTGCTGGCCACGGGCGTCTCGCGGGTCGCGGGTGTCGGCGGCGCGGTGTTCGTGCTGAGCGACTCGCTGATCGCGCTCGAGCGGTTCGTGCCGGGCTGGCACCTGCCGGGCCAGGACGTCTGGGTGATGGTCACCTACCTCGTCGGGCAGGGGCTCATCGCCGCAGCCGTCGTGCACGCCAACCGGTCCGTGCGTCGGGCGCGGTCCGGTGCCGTGCCGTCGCCCGTGGCCGCGCGCCCGGCGGTGCCGGACAACGTGGTCGCGCTCGCCTGGGTCTGAGCGCGGCCCGGCGTCAGCCGACGGCGTGCACGGGTGCCGCCAGCACGGCGCCTGACATGTCGCGACGCGGGTCGGGCGCGGGCAGCTCGACGGGCTGACCCGCGGAGCCGGTGGCCCACGCCGGGCCGACGCCGACCCACGCCAGGATCAGTGCGTCCTCGCCGCGCAGGAACCGGTGCGAGCGGACGCCGCCCGTCGCGCGGCCCTTGCCGGGGTACGTCTCGAACGGCGTCACCTTGGCCGAACCGGCCTGCGTGCCAGGCAGCGCCGAGGAGGAGCCGGCGACGGTCACGACCTGCGCGTCGGCGGCCGACTCGGTGGGGACGGCGCCGAACGCGACCACACGCTGGCCCGCGGCGAGCTTGATGCCGGCCATGCCCCCGGCCGCGCGGCCCTGCGGACGGACCGCCGACGCGGGGAAGTGGAGCAGCGACGAGTCGGAGCTGACGAGCACCAGCTCGTCGTCGTCCGTGACCTCCGCGGCGCCGACGACCTCGTCGCCCGGCTTGAGGGCGATGGCCTCCCAGGCGTCGCGGTTGCCCGGGACGTCGCCCGAGACGACGCGCTTCACCGTGCCCTGCGCGGTGGCGAGCGCCAGCGTCGGCGCGTCGGCGGTGAGCGAGGCGAGCGCGACGACGCGCTCACCCGGCTCGAGCGCGACGACCTCGCGGAGCGGCACGCCGCCCGAGAGCGAGGGCGCGCCGTCCGTCGGCGGCAGCGCAGGCAGGTCGAGCACGGAGACGCGGACGATGCGACCGCGGCTCGTGACGGCGCCGACCTCGGCGCGCGCGGTCGTCGCGACGCGCGAGCCCAGGACGTCGTGCTTCGCGCGGCGGTCGCCGCGGACGAGCGGCTCGTCCGACGCGGTGCGGGCGAGCAGGCCGGTGCCGGACAGCAGCGCCCAGCACGGCGTGTCGGCGATCTCGAGCGGCGCGACCGCCGAGCGCCCCGCGGCCGGCGCGCCGGTCACCGAGGAGCCGCCGGCGGACTCGAGCAGGATCGTGCGGCGCGGCGTGCCGTACGTGGCGGCGACCTCCGCCATCTCGTCGGACACGAGGGTCCGCAGGCGCAGGTCGTCCGCGAGGATCGCCTCGAGCTCGGCGATCTCCTCGGTCAGCTGCTGCTGCTCGCGCTCGAGCTCGAGGCGCGAGAACTTCGTCAGGCGCCGCAGCCGCAGCTCGAGGATGTACTCCGACTGAGCCTGCGAGAGGTCGAACACCGTCATGAGGCGCCCGCGTGCGATGTCGGCGTCGTCGGAGGACCGGATGACCTGGATGACCTCGTCGATGTCGAGGATCGCGACGAGCAGGCCCTCGACCAGGTGGAGCCGCTCGCGCCGCTTGGCCAGCCGGTGGCGCGACCGGCGGCGCACGACGCCGATCCGGTGCTCGACCCAGACCGACAGGAGCTCGCGCAGCCCGAGGGTGCGCGGCTGGCCGTCGACGAGCGTGACGTTGTTGATCGAGAACGAGTCCTCGAGCGGCGTCGTGCGGTAGAGCTGCTCGAGCACGGCCTCGGGGTCGAAGCCCGTCTTGACCTCGATGACGAGGCGCAGGCCGTGCTGGTGGTCCGTCAGGTCGGTCGCGCCCGAGATCCCGGAGAGCTTGCGGGACTGCACGCCCTCCTTGATCTTCTCGATGACCTTCTCGGGCCCGACCATGTAGGGCAGCTCCGTGACGACGATCCCGCGCCGCTTGGGCGTGACGTTCTCGATGCGCGCGGTGGCGCGCGTGCGGAACGCACCCCGGCCGGTCCGGTACGCGTCGCGGACGCCGTCGAGGCCGACGATCTTGCCGCCCGTCGGCAGGTCCGGGCCCGGGACGAACCGCATGAGGTCCTCGAGGGTCGCCTCGGGGTGCATGACGAGGTGCCGCGCGGCCGCGACGACCTCGACGAGGTTGTGCGGCGCCATGTTGGTGGCCATGCCGACCGCGATGCCGGCTGCGCCGTTGACCAGGAGGTTCGGGATCGCGGCGGGCAGCACCTCGGGCTGCGTCAGCTGGTTGTCGTAGTTCGGCACGAAGTCGACGGTGTCCTCGTCGAGGTTCGCCGTCATGGCGAGCGACGCGGGCGCCATGCGGGCCTCGGTGTACCGCGGTGCCGCGGGACCGTCGTCGAGCGAGCCGAAGTTGCCGTGGCCGTCCACGAGCGGCAGGCGCAGGCTGAACGGCTGCGCGAGGCGCACCATCGCGTCGTAGATCGCCGCGTCGCCGTGCGGGTGGAGCTTGCCCATGACCTCGCCGACGACGCGCGCCGACTTCACGTACGGCCGGTCGGGGCGCAGCCCCATCTCCGACATCTGGAAGAGGATGCGGCGCTGCACGGGCTTGAGTCCGTCGCGCGCGTCGGGCAGCGCGCGGCTGTAGATGACCGAGTACGCGTACTCGAGGTACGAGCCCTCCATCTCGGTGGCGACGTCGATGTCGACGATCTTCTCGACGAGGTCCTCGGGCGGGAGGTTCGGGGTCGCGGGGCGACGCGCCATGCGGGGTGCTCTCCTCGGTGCGGCGGTGGTGCGGCCCCATTCTCGCGTGCCGTCGGCCGTGGCCCGTGCGCGGCACGCGGGGCCGGACGCCGCCACGTGAGCCGCGGGGCGCGGCCGCGACTAGGTTGACCGGCATGACGAGCGACGCCGGTGTCGCCCCGGGCTACCCCGCGGCGTGGGAGGCCGACGTCGTGCTGCACGACGGGAGCACCACCCACCTGCGGCCGATCCGCCCGTCGGACGCCGACGCCCTGCAGGCGTTCCACGTCGGCCAGTCGGAGCGCTCGACCTACCTGCGGTTCTTCGCCCCCCTCGAGCGCCTCCCGGAGCGCGACCTGCAGCGACTCGTGACGGTCGACCACGACGACCGCGCCGCGCTGGTCGCCGTGCAGGGGGAGGACGAGCGGATCATCGGTGTCGCGCGGTACGACCGCGTGTCGCCCGACGAGGCCGAGGTCGCCTTCAACATCTCGGACGCGCACCAGGGCCGGGGGCTCGGCTCCGTGCTGCTCGAGCACCTCGCCGCCGCGGCGCGCGAGCGGGGCGTGCGCCGGTTCGTCGCCGAGGTGCTCCCGCAGAACGGGCGGATGATCGCGGTGTTCCGCGACGCCGGCTACGAGGTCGTCTCGCGCACCGAGGACGGCGTGGTCCAGGTGGGCTTCGACATCGACCCGACCGACCGGTCGCTGGCCGTCGTGGCCGACCGCGAGCACCGCGCCGAGGCCCGGTCGATGGGCGGCCTGCTGCGGGCGCGGTCCGTGGTGGTGGTCGGGCCCGGACCCGCGGCGGCGGACTCGCTGCCCGGACGGGCGGCCGCTGCGGCGTACACGCATCTCGTGGCCGGGGACGCGACGCTCGTCGTGCACGCGGTCGGCGTGGCGGGGGTGCCCTCGGCGAGCCTGCTCGCGGACGTCCCCGCGCCGGTCGACCTCGCGGTCGTCGCGGTTCCCGAAGAGCGCGCGCTCGAGCTCGTGCGTGCGCTCGCGCCGCTCGGCGTGCACGGCGTGGTGCTGCTCTCGGGCGGCTTCGCGGAGCACGGTGCCGAGGGGCTCGCGCGGCAGCGGGCCGTCCTGCGCGCGGCGCACGGCGCGGGCATGCGCATCGTCGGCCCGGCGTCGTTCGGCATCGTGGCGCCGGCGCCCGACGGCGCGACGCTCAACGCCTCGCTGTCGCGCGTCGCGCCGCAGGCCGGGCCGATCGGGCTGTTCTGCCAGTCGGCGCCGCTCGCGGTCACCCTGCTCGGCGCGGTCGAGCGGAGGGGTCTCGGGCTGTCCGGGTTCGTCTCGGCCGGCCACCGCGCGGACGTGTCCGGCAACGACCTCATGCAGTTCTGGGCCGACGACGACCGCACCGAGGTGGTCGGCCTCTACCTCGAGTCGATCGGCAACCCGCGCAAGTTCACGCGCGTCGCGCGGCGGCTCGCCTCGACCAAGCCGGTCGTCGTGCTGACCGCCGGACGGTCCGGCCAGGTCGTGCCTCCGGGCCACGCCGTGCGCGCGACCCACGCGCCGCCACGGACCCTCGACGAGGTGCTGCGCCAGTCGGGGGTCGTCCGCGTCGAGAACACGCACCAGCTGCTCGACGTCGCGGAGCTGCTCGCGCACCAGCCGCTTCCCGCGGGTCGCCGGGCCGCGATCCTCGCGAGCTCGCCCTCGGTCGCCGCCCTCGTCGCCGAGGCGCTCGCGGCCTCGGGGCTCGTCGTCGCGGGCGGCTTCGTGCACCTCGCGGAGGACGCCTCGCACGCGCGCGTGCGCGAGGCCGTCGCCGAGCTGTACGCGGACCCCGAGGCCGACGTCGCCGTCGTCGTCCGGATCCCCACGGTCGGCGGTCCCGAGCCGCTGCTCGCGTCGGAGGTCGCCACGGCTGCGGCGGCGAGCGGGCGCACCACGGTGGCGTGCCTGCCCGACCTGCGGGGCATCACGCCGGCGCTCACGGCGACCGACGCCCAGGGGCGGCGGCGCACGGTCCCGGCGTACGGGACGCCCGAGGACGCCGCGGTCGCGCTCGGGCACGCCGCGCGCTACGCCCGGTGGCGCGCCGAGGACCGCGGCCTGCCGCTGCACCCGCGCGGGGCGGACACCCGGGCGGCGCGCCGGCTCGTCGCGGACTGGCTCACCGGCTCGACGGGCGACGCCCTCGCGCTCGACGCGGGCCGGACCGCCGAGCTGCTCGCCTGCGTCGGCATCACCGTGCTCCCGGCGACGCCCGTGCGCGACGCCGATGAAGCGGTGGCGGCGGCCCGCGCGATCGGCTGGCCGGTGGCGCTCAAGACGACAGTCCCCGCGCTGCGCCACCGGGCGGACCTGGGTGGCGTGCGGCTCGACGTCGCCGACGAGGCCGAGCTGCGCGCCGACGTCGCGCAGGTGCTCGCGCTCGCCGCGACGCACCACGCCGACCCCACGGCGCAGGCTCCGCTCGAGGTCCAGGCCATGGCGCCGCTCGGCATCCCGTGCGTCGTGCGGTCGGCCGAGGACCCGCTGTTCGGCCCGCTGATCAGCTTCGGGCTCTCGGGGGACGCGTCCGACCTGCTGGGCGACGTCGCGTTCGGCGTGCCGCCGCTCACGGACGTCGACGTGGCCGAGCTCGTCCGCGCGGCCCGCGCGGCGCCGCGGCTGTTCGGCTACCGCGGCCTGCCCGCCCGGGACGTCGCGGCTCTCGAGGACGTCATCGCGCGGGTCGCGGTGCTCGCGGACGACCTGCCGGAGCTGCGCTCGCTCGAGCTCAACCCCGTGACCGTCGCGGAGCGCGGCGTCTGCGTGCTGGGGGCGCGCGCGACCCTCGCGCCCGCCGACCGCGTCGACGTCGCGCGTCGGCTCGCGCGTGCCTGAGGTCCACCGACCGGGGGACGGGCGCGCCCCGCGAGGACCCCGAGGTGCGAGGATGGACCGGTGCCCGCCGCCTCCGACCTGACCGACCTGCGCGCCGAGCTCCACGACGAGCTCCGCCGCGCGGGGTACTACCCGCAGCTCGTCGCCGACGTGCTCGACGTCGCGCTCGCGGACGAGGCGGTGATCGCGCACCTGGTGCAGCCGGAGACGACGTTCGACTCGACCGAGGTCCGGCGCCACATGACGGTGCTCGTGCTGACGCCGACGCGGTTCGTCGTGACGCACGTCGACGACCATCCGGCCGACTCCGAGAACCCGTCGGCGAGCGCGTCCGCGACGACCGAGGCCGTGCCGCTCGCGGAGCTGCGCTCCGTCGCGCTGACGCACGTGGTGCAGAACCCGGAGTCGCACCAGTCCGGCGGTGGCGCTTCCGAGCTGACGCTCGTCGTCGGGTGGGGCGCGCTGCAGCGCATCGACCTCGAGCCCGCGACGTGCGGCGACCCCGCGTGCGAGGCGGACCACGGCATGACGGGCACGCTCGCGGCGGACGACGTCGTGGTGCGCGTCAGCTCGGCCGCCGAGGGCGCCGGCGCGGTCGACGCGGCGACGCGGTTCGCCCGCACCCTCTCCGCGGCGAGCGCCCGCAACCGATGACCGAGCGCACCGCTCCCGTGCTCGCGCCGGCCACCGCCGAGCCGGCGCCCCTCGACCTGCTCCTGCCGTGCACGCGGACGCCGGACATCGGCCACGTGCTCCCCGGTGTCGCGCACGCGCTCGGCGGCCTCGACGTCCCCTCGGCGGCCGAGTCCCGCGCACTGCTCGGCCTGCCGACGGTCGCGCGCGCGTGCGTCGTGCTCGTGGACGGCCTCGGGTTCGTCAACCTCGCCGAGCGCGCGGGCCACGCCCCGTTCCTGCGCCGGCTGCTCGCGGGGTCGACGCCGCTGGCCAGCACGTTCCCCTCGACGACCGCCACCGCGATGGGCACGTTCGGCACAGGGCGGCCACCGGGCGCGACCGGCATGCTCGGCTACACCGTGCGCGACCCGCGCACGGGTCGGCTCGGCAACCTCGTCTCATGGACGGACCTGCCGCCGGCGCGCGAGTGGCAGCCAGCGCCGAGCGTGCTCGAACAGCTCGTCGCGGCCGGCACGCGCGTCACGAGCGTCGGGCCCGCGCGGTTCGCCGGCTCGGGCCTCACGGAGGCCGCGCTGCGGGGCGCGGGCTACCGCGCCGCGGAGTCGCTCGACGCGCGCGTCGACGCGGCCGCCGACGCGCTGCGTAGCCCGGGCCTCGTCTACCTGTACTGGGGCGACGTCGACAAGGCGGGCCACCACCACGGCTGGGGCTCGTCGGTGTGGGGGGACGCGCTGGGGGAGCTCGACGCGGGGCTGTCCGCGCTCGCCCGCCGGATGCCCGCGAACACGCTGATGCTGGTGACGGCCGACCACGGCATGGTCGACGTCGACCTCGCGCAGCGCTGGGACGTGGCGCACGACGCGGTGCTGGGCCGCGACGTCGCGCTCGTCGCGGGGGAGCCGCGGGCGCTGCACCTGCACCTCGAGCCGGGCGCCGACCCGGCCGACGTCGCCGCGCGGTGGAGCGCGCACCTCGGCGAGCACGCGCTCGTCGTGACCCGCGACCGGGCGGTCGCGGAGGGCTGGTTCGGGCCGGTCGACGACCGGGTGCGGCCCGTCGTGGGCGACGTGGTCGTGGCGATGGCCGGCCGCGCGACGGTCGTGGACTCGCGCACGCAGACGCCGGCCTCGCTCGACCTCGTCGGCGTGCACGGCTCGCTCACGCGGTCGGAGATGCTCGTCCCGTGCCTCGTCGTCGCGTGACGCCGGCGCGGCACCCGAGGCTGCGCACGGGCAGCCGGAAAGGTCGGTGACGCGTGGCCGAGCTCGTGTTCTTCTCCGGCACGATGGACTGCGGCAAGTCGACGCTCGCGCTCCAGACGCACCACAACCACGCCGCGCGCGGTCGTGACGGCGTCCTGTTCACGCGGAACGACCGCGCGGGGACGGCGACGATCTCCTCGCGGCTCGGTCTGGTGCACGGGGCGGCGGAGGTCGGCGACGCCACCGACTTCTGGGACGAGGTCGTCCGCCGCCGCACGCAGGGTCGACCGGTCGACTACGTGATCGCGGACGAGGCCCAGTTCTACACGCCGCAGCAGGTCGAGCAGCTCGCGCGAGTGTGCGACGAGCTCGCGGTCGACGTCTTCGCGTTCGGCATCTCGACCGACTTCCGGGCGCGTCTCTTCCCCGGCGCGGCGCGCCTCGTGGAGCTGGCGGACCGGGTCGAAGTGCTTCAGGTCAAGGCGCTGTGCTGGTGCGGGGCCCGCGCGACGCACAACGCACGCACCGTCGGCGGCGTCATGGTCGTCGAGGGCGAGCAGGTCGTGGTGGGCGACGTGACCGGCGCGCAGGACGAGGTCGCGTACGAGGTGCTGTGCCGCCGCCACCACATGCGGCGCATGACGGCAGCGACCGCGCGCGCCGCGGCACCGAGTCCGCAGACGCTCGCGTCGACGCTCCCGCTCGACTGAGCGCGGCCCGCCGGGGCAACCGGAACGGCGGGCGCCCCCGGCGCTACTCGGGCTTCGCGCCGAAGACGATCTCGTCCCAGCTCGGCACCTTCGCGCGCTCGCGCCGCGACCGCGGCTTGCGCGGCTCGTCGTCCGCCGCGTGGCCGTGGTGCTCGACCGGGTCGACCGCGGCCGCAGGCGCCTCGGACCCGGGGGGCGCGACCGGCGCGGTGACGGCGGCGGGCCGCAGCACCACGGCCTCTGCCCGTTCGTCCGCGTCCCCGGGGTGCGCGCCCGGCGGGTCGCCGGCCGCGTCGAGCCGGCCGAAGTCGAACGCGCGCTGCGGCCCGAAGCCCTCGAACTCCTCGGCGTCCTCGTCGAGCTCGACGGGCTGGCGCACGCCACGGCGGCTGCGCAGGTCGTCCAGCAGCGAGTGCGTCGTCTCCTCGGGGTCCGCGACCTGCGGCTCCGCGGCGGCGACCACGGGCTCGCGCAGCGTCGGGACGTCGTTCGTGAAGTCGAACACCACGTCGCGAACGGCCGCGAGGTGACGCCGCGCCACCGGCTCGTCGGGGAGCTCCGTCTCCGACAGCCAGCGCGCCTCGTCCTCGTCGGCCACGAGCGCGCGGCTCGCGACGTCGAACGTCCAGCGCGCCTCGTGCTCGACGTCGCCGACGGCGAACCGGGCGAGCACGAGCCACGGGCCCGACGGCTCGCGTGCCGCGTCCCACGAGAGGGAGCCCAGGTCCACCCCGCGTGCCGCGAGGCGGTCGGTGACGAGGTCGCCGAGCGCCGGGGCGCCCGAGTCGCGACCGACGCGTGTCGCGCGGGCCTGCTCGGCGACGTACTCGCGCTCGGCGAGCACCGGACCCTCGTAGCGCCGGACGTGCTCGACCGGCAGGCCGGACGCGTCGGCGACCTCCTGGGTCGTCGCTCCGGCGCGGATGCGCGCCTGGATCTCACGCGGGCTCAGCGTGCCGGCGCCCTCGGCGCGCAGCTGCTCGAGCTGCGGCCGGTCGCGGCGCACCGCGGCGCGCAACGGCTCGTCGATGCGCAGTCGGAACCGCTGTCCGTCGGGGGCCGCCAGGACGAGGTGCTCACCGTCCTCGTGCAGACCCACCAGCTCGAGCTCACCCATACGACCTCCCGGTACCTCGCCCTAGAGGGTGCCACCGATCTGCCCCGTGCCCGCGGACGCGCGGCCGGTGCGCCGCGACCCGGCGGGATCGCTCCGCCCAGCGACGCGCCGGCATCGTCCGCGCCCCGAGGCGGCAGGATGGTCGTCGTGCCCGACACCACCCCCGGCCCGACCCCCGACTCCGACCCCGCCGCAGCGCCCCCGCTGCCGGCCGACCTCGCCGCGTTGCTCCCAGAGCTGCTCGACGTGGCGACGGCGCTGGCGCGCGAGGCAGGCGCGCTCGTCCACGACGGCCGACCCGAGCGGGTCGACGTGGCGGCGACGAAGAGCAGCCCGGTCGACGTCGTCACCGCGATGGACCTCGCGTCGGAGGACCTGCTGCGCCGCCGGCTCGCCGAGCTGCGTCCCGCCGACGGCATCCTGGGGGAGGAGCAGGGCTGGACGCGCGGGTCGACGGGCATCACGTGGGTCGTCGACCCGATCGACGGCACGGTCAACTACCTGTACGGGCTCGCGAGCTGGTCGGTGTCGGTGGCGGCGGTCGTCGACCCCGACTCCGGCGCCGCGCCCGACCCGGCGACGTGGACCGCGCTGGTCGGCTGCGTGCACGCGCCGGTCGACGGGCGCACGTTCCAAGCGGCGCTCGGCCGCGGAGCGGTGCTGGACGGCCGTCCGATTCGCGTGAACGCGTCGAAAACGTTGTCGGAATCACTCGTGGGCACCGGGTTCGGATACCGCCGCGCGAGACGCGTGTCACAGGCGCGCGTCGTTGCGGGTCTGTTGCCCGAGGTGCGTGATATTCGGCGGCTGGGATCCGCGGCGCTCGACCTGTGCGCCGTCGCGTGCGGCACGCTCGACGCGTACTTCGAGCGCGGGCTCAAGCCGTGGGACCTCGCGGCCGGCGCGCTGGTCGCCCGCGAGGCAGGTGCGCAGGTCACCGGTCTGCGTGGCCAGCCGGCGGGCGAGGACATGACGGTCGCCGGCCCGGCCGCGACGGTCGCGGCGCTGCGCGGGCTGCTCGAGGCCGCAGGGGCCGACGCCGACGACTGAGAACGCGCCCGGAACGCGACGCACAACCGCTGTGTGGCGACCCGCGCAGGCTTTCTGGCGGGGCGCGTTCGCGCCGGGGAGAGAAGTGGTGCACAATCCTCGCGCGCACGGGAACAAAACGCTCCGGCGGTGCATTGATCCCCCGTACGAGAATCGATCCAAGACTCGGAGTGTGACGCCACACATGGCTACCGACTACGACGCCCCGCGCAAGACCGAGGAGGACCTGAGCGAGGACTCGCTCCAGGAGCTCCAGGCTCGGCGCTCCGACAAGAACTCGGGCGTGGTGGACGAGGACGAGACCGAGGCGGCCGAAGGGTTCGAGCTGCCGGGTGCGGACCTGTCCGGAGAAGAGCTCTCCGTCCGGGTGCTGCCGCGGCAGGCCGACGAGTTCACGTGCTCGAGCTGCTTCCTGGTGCATCACCGCAGCCAGCTCGCGTACGAGCGCAACGGCATGCCCGTGTGCTCGGAGTGCGCTGCCTGATCCCGATCCCGGCGCCCTGACGCCCGACCAACGGCCGGCTACCCCTGGGGTGGCCGGCCGTTCGCGTCCCCCGGCCAGGGGGCGACGCCTCAGGAGGCGAGCGCCCGCACGAGGTCGTCGGGACGGCGCGTCGAGACCAGCCAGTACGGCGTCGGGTCCTCCGGGTCGACGACCTCGACGCGCACCGCCGTCGGGATCCACCCGCGCAGGCACACGTGCGCCCGGGCGTCGAGGCGCGGGCCCAGCTCCGTCCGCGTCCGCTGCGCGTCGAGCGCCTGAGGCTGGGCGAGCAGCTGGACCGGGATGTGCGCCTGCCCGGCGCGGAGCTCGCCACCGGCCACCTCGACGCGCGGGCTGGTCCGCACGAGCAGCACGACGCCGACGACGAGCACCGCGACCGCACCGCCGATCGCGATCCGCGGGTCGAGGACCGCCAGCGCGAGCCACGCCATCAGCGCGACCGTCCCCACGAGCGCCCACCCGAGCGGAGCGGGCCACAGGACCTCCCGGAACGCGGGCGGCGGTTCGGGCGGCGTGAGCCGGGCGTCGTCCATGGGCCCCAGCATCCCATCCGGGCCGGTAGGGTCTGGCCCCGTGACGGCCGAGACCACGACCGAGGTGCTGCTGCTGCGGCTCGACCCCGAGCTGCCCGCACCCTCGTACGCGCACCCCGGCGACGCAGGCGCCGACCTGGTGGCGCGCATCGACGTGACGATCGCGCCCCAGCAGCGGGTGACGGTGCCGACCGGCATGGCGATCGCGCTGCCGGACGGCTACGCGGCGTTCGTGCACCCGCGCTCGGGGCTGGCGGCCAAGCACGGGGTGACCATCGTCAACGCCCCGGGGACCGTCGACGCGGGCTACCGCGGCGAGATCGCGGTGACGCTGCTCAACACGGACGTCGAGCACGCGGTCGAGCTGCACCGCGGGGACCGCATCGCGCAGCTCGTGATCCAGCGGGTCGAGCGGGCGCGGTTCGTCGAGGTCGAGCGACTGCCCGGGTCGCACCGCGGCGAGGGCGGGTTCGGGTCGAGCGGCGGGTGGCACGGAGCCGTGCCGACCGCCGAGGGCAGCCCGCTGCACGCCGGCTAGGACGCGACCCCGGACGGGGTTACTGTCGTGGTGGAGCATGAGTCGGCGCGCCCAGCGGTGCGCCAGGAGGAGTGAGCTGTGGGTCTGTTCCGCCGAGGCGGGAAGGACGCCGACGACGAGCTCGTCGAGGCGGCCGAGCCGGACGAGCAGGTCGACGAGCGACCGCGCACCACGGGTCCGTTCGACGTCGAGGACGTCGACGACGACCTGCCCCGCGTCGACCTGGGCGCCGTGCGCGTCCCGGGCGTCCAGGGCATGGAGCTGCGCATGGAGGTCGACAACACGACCGGGACCATCTCCGCAGCGTCCGTGCTGTTCGACGGCTCGTCGCTGCAGCTGCAGGCGTTCGCCGCGCCGCGCAGCGAGGGCATCTGGGACGAGATCCGCGCCGAGATCGCCGAGTCGGTCGCGCAGCAGGGCGGGTCGGTCGACGACCTCCCCGGTCCGTTCGGGCGCGAGCTGCTCGCACGGCTCCCCACGCGCTCGCCCGAGGGGCGGACGAGCCACCGGCCGGCGCGCTTCGTCGGCGCGGACGGCCCGCGTTGGTTCCTGCGTGGCGTCATCACCGGCCGCGCGGCGGTCGAGCCCGAGGCGGCGCAGGTGCTCGAGCGCGTGTTCGCGGCGACGGTCGTCGTGCGCGGCAACGACGCGCGCCCGCCGCGCGACCTGCTCGCGCTGCAGCTGCCCGACCAGCCCGAGGTCACGCCGACTCAGGAGCCCGAGCAGCCCGACTTCGACCCGCTGACGCGCGGGCCCGAGATCACGGAGATCCGATGAGCCTGCGGGATCGGCTGCACAAGGTCGTGGCGTCCCAGGACGAGCTCGAGGCCGACGAGGAGCGCGAGCAGGCGGTGCGCCAGGTCGGCTGCACGCCCGTCGCGCAGCTCGACAACCGCTCGCGCGCGAGCGTGTCGGGTGTGATCCGGTCCACCACGCTGCGCCCGCGGGAGGGCGTGCCGGCGCTCGAGGCCGAGCTGTACGACGGCACCGGCACGCTGGACCTGGTCTGGCTCGGCCGCCGGGAGATCTCGGGCATCGCGCCCGGGCGGCGGCTGCGCATCGACGGCCTGGTCTGCCTGGTCGACGGTCGCCGCACCGTCTTCAACCCGCGCTACGAGCTGCGCCCGCGCCCGGGCGAGTGACGTGACGCAGCCCGACGAGGCGCGCGACCTCGCCGACGAGGCCGAGCACCTGATCGACGCGGTCGACGACGTGGTCCAGCCCGAGGAGGGCGGCCTGCGGGGCCTGCGCGCGCTCGGCGGCGAGACGTTCTCCGCGTCCGAGGCCGTGGGCGGCGTGCGCGGTGTCGTCGAGTCCGTCGCGCCGGGCCTGCTGTTCGTCGTCGTCTACCTGCTGGCCGGCCAGGAGCTCAAGCCCGCGCTGATCGCCGCCTCGGCCGCGGCCGTGCTCGCTGTCGTCGCGCGGCTCGCTCAGCGGCAGCCCGTCACGCAGGCGTTCTCCGGCGTCCTGGGTGTCGCGATCGGCGTGATCTGGGCCTGGCGCTCGGGCGACGCGACCAACTACTTCGCCTGGGGTCTGTGGACCAACGTCGCGTACCTCGTCGCGACGCTCGTCAGCATCCTCGTCGGCTGGCCGCTGGTCGGTGTCGTGGTCGGCGCGTTCCGCATGAGCGGCGTCCGCGGTGGGGACGGCGACGAGCCGGACTCGGTGCGCGACGCGCTCGCCGACGCGTTCACGTGGCGTTCCGACCCCGAGCTGCGCCGCCGCTACGCCCTGGCGACGTGGCCGTGGGTCGCGATGTTCGCCGTGCGGCTGGCGGTGCAGGTGCCGCTGTACTTCGCCCACGAGGTCGGATGGCTCGGCACGGCCAAGCTCGCGATGGGCATCCCGCTCACCGCGCTCGTGCTGTGGATCAGCTGGCAGCTGGTCCGTGGGTCAGGAGAGCCTCGAGCGCGGACTCGTCCGCGTCCCGTCCCGTGACGAACAGCAGCTCGTCCCGGCCCTCGAGCGTGTCGTCCGCTGAGGGCGCGATCGGACGGGCGTCGCGGACGATCGCCGCGAGCACGGTGTCCGGCGGCCAGGCGATCTGACCGACGCGGAGGCCCGCGATCGGCGAGTCCACCGGCAGGGTGATCTCGAGGATGTCCGCCCGCGACTGGTGGAACGTGAAGATGCGGACCAGGTCGCCGACGGTGACGGCCTCCTCGACCATCGCCGTCATGATGCGCGGCGTGGACACCGCGACGTCGACGCCCCACGCCTCGTCGAACATCCACTCGTTCTTCGGGTTGTTCACGCGCGCGACCGTGCGCGGCACGCCGAACTCGGTCTTGGCGAGGAACGCGATGACGAGGTTCGCCTTGTCGTCGCCCGTCGCGGCGACCACGACGTCCGCCTCGTCGGCCTTGACCTGGCGCAGCGTCGGCAGCTCGCACGCGTCGGCGAGGAGCCAGTCGGCGTCGGCGACCTGCGCGACGCGCATCGCGGACGGCTGGCGGTCGATCAGCGTCACCTCGTGGCCGTGGCCGAGGAGCTCGCGCGCGATCGAGCGGCCCACCGAGCCCGCGCCGGCGATGACGACCCTCACTCGGTCACCGCCGGGGCGGCCGTGAGGACACGCTCGACCGTGGCCGAGTCGTCGGTGCGCATGAGCACGTGCACGGTGTCGTTCTCCTGGAGGACGGTGTCGGACGTCGGCAGCACACCGTCGCCGTAGCGGGTCAGGTAGGCGACGCGGGCTCCGCTCGCCTCCTCGAGGGCGCGCAGCGGGCGGCCGACCCAGCCCTCGTGCACGTCCACCTGCGCGAGCTCGAGCTGGCCGGAGGGGTCGCGGAACTCGCCCGTGGCGCCCATCGGCAGCAGGCGGCGCAGCACCTGGTCGGCGGTCCAGCGCACGGTCGCCACGGTCGGGATGCCGAGCCGCTGGTAGATCTCGGCACGGTGCGGGTCGTAGATGCGCGCGACCACGTTGTCGATGCCGAACGTCTCGCGCACCACGCGTGCGGCAAGGATGTTCGAGTTGTCGCCGTCCGAGACGGCCGCGAAGCCGAACGCCTCGTCGATGCCCGCCTGCGTCAGCGTGTCGCGGTCGAAGCCCAGGCCGGTCACCTTGCTGCCGGCGAAGTCCGCGTCGAGGCGGCGGAACGCCTCGGGGTTCTGGTCGATCAGTGCGACCGAGTGGCCGTGGCTCTCGAGGTTCTGCGCGAGCGTCGCTCCGACGCGGCCGCAGCCCATGATGACGAAGTGCACGAGGCGTCACGCTACCGTGCGGCGCGTCCTGAGACGTGGTGGTGTGACGCCCCCGTCCGGCGCCTACGATCGTGCCTCGTGTCGGATCTCTCGGATGCCGCGAAGCGCCTGCTGCTGGGACGGCCCGTCCGCAGCGACCGGCTCGGGCACACCCTCCTGCCCAAGCGGATCGCCCTGCCCGTGTTCGCGTCCGACGCGCTCTCGTCCGTCGCGTACGCGCCCGACGAGATCCTGCTGACGCTCTCCCTCGCGGGAATGTCGGCACTCGTCATCTCGCCCTGGGTCGGCCTGGCTGTCGCCCTCGTCATGGTCACCGTGGTCGCGTCGTACCGGCAGAACGTGCACGCGTACCCGTCGGGCGGTGGCGACTACGAGGTCGCGACGACGAACCTCGGCGCGAACGCGGGCCTGACGGTCGCGAGCGCGCTGCTCGTCGACTACGTGCTCACCGTCGCGGTCTCGATCTCGTCGGGCGCGCAGTACGCGGCCGCCGCGATCCCGTCGCTGCGCGGGCACGAGGCGGCGTTCGCCATCGCGCTCGTCGTGCTCATCACGCTCGCCAACCTGCGCGGCGTCCGCGAGTCCGGCACCGCGTTCGCCATCCCGGTGTACCTGTTCATGATCGCGATCGGGTCGATCGCCGTGGTCGGCGCCATCGAGTCGGCGCTCGGCACGCTGCCGATGGCCGAGAGCGCGCAGTACACGGTCGCGGGCACCGACCAGTTCCAGGACGGGCTGACCGGCTTCGCCGGGTTCTTCCTGCTGCTGCGCGCGTTCGCGTCCGGCTGTGCCGCGCTCACCGGTGTCGAGGCGATCAGCAACGGCGTGCCGTCGTTCCGCAAGCCGAAGTCCCGCAACGCGGCGACGACGCTCGCGCTGCTGGGGAGCATCGCGGTCGCGATGCTGCTCTCGATCCTCGTGTTCGCGCGCGCGACGCACGTGCACTTCGTCAACGACCCTGCGACGCAGCTGCTGCTCAACGGCCAGCCGGTGGGCGACTCCTACGTGCAGGACCCGGTCATCAGCCAGCTCGCGGGCGCCGTCTTCAAGAGCGCGCCGTTCCTGATCGTCATCGTCTCGGTCGTGACGGGCCTGATCCTCGTGCTCGCCGCGAACACCGCGTTCAACGGGTTCCCCGTGCTCGGCTCGATCCTCGCGCGCGACGGCTACCTGCCCCGCCAGCTGCACACGCGCGGCGACCGGCTCGCCTTCTCGAACGGCATCATCACGCTCGCCGCGGTCGCGATCGTCCTCATCTGGTCGTTCGACGCCGAGGTCACGCGGCTCATCCAGCTGTACATCGTGGGCGTGTTCGTCTCGTTCACCATCAGCCAGCTCGGCATGATCCGGCACTGGACGCGGCACCTCGCGACCGAGCCGGACCCCGCGGTGCGCGCGCGCATGCAGCGGTCGCGGGTGATCAACTCGATCGGCTTCGCGATGACGGCGACGGTGCTCGTGATCGTGCTGATCACCAAGTTCACGCGCGGCGCGTACATCGCGATCATCGCCATGGGCGTCGTCTTCGTGCTGATGAAGGCGATCCAGCGGCACTACCGCCGCGTGCGCGCCGAGCTCGCGCTGGGCGACGACGCCGAGGCCGCGCGCGCCCTGCCGAGCCGCGTGCACGCGATCGTGCTGGTCTCCCGCCTGCACAAGCCGACGATGCGCGCGCTGTCCTACGCCCGTGCGTCGCGTCCGAGCCTGCTCGAGGCCGTCACCGTCGGCGTCGACCCGGAGGAGGCCGAGACGCTGCAGGCCGAGTGGGAGGCGCTCGACATCCCGGTGCCGCTCAAGGTGCTCGACTCGCCGTTCCGCGAGATCACCCGGCCCGTGCTCGCGTACGTGCGGTCCGTGCGGCGCGACAGCCCGCGCGACCTCGTCGTCGTGTACATCCCGGAGTACGTCGTCGGCCACTGGTGGGAGCAGCTGCTGCACAACCAGAGCGCGCTGCGGCTCAAGGGCCGCCTGCTGTTCACGCCCGGCGTCGTGGTCGCGTCGGTGCCGTGGCAGCTCGCGTCGAGCGAGGGCCAGACCGGGCTCGAGCACCTGCGGACGAGGCTGCCCGGTGGCTTCTGACACGGCCGCGACGGGCGACACCGTCGAGCTCGAGGTCGGATCCGTCGCGCACGGCGGGCACTGCGTCGCGCGCCACGAGGGCCGGGTCGTGTTCGTCCGGCACGCGTTGCCGGGCGAGCGCGTGCGGGCCCGGCTGACCGACGCGGGCGAGACGGCGAAGTTCTGGCGTGCCGACGCGATCGAGGTCCTCGAGGCATCGCCCGACCGGGTGCCGTCGGCGTGGCCGGCGGCCGGCCCGGGTGGCGTCGGCGGGGGAGAGCTCGCGCACGTCGCGCTGCCCGCGCAGCGGCGGTGGAAGGCCGACGTGCTGCAGGAGCAGCTGCGCCGGCTCGCGCGCGACGACCGCGAGGTCACGGTGCACGCGGCACCGGGGGACGACGAGCGCGGGGGCCTCGGCTACCGCACACGCATCGACCTCGTGGCCGACGACTCGGGGCGCGCGGGCATGCGCGGGTACCGGTCGCACGACGTGCACCCGCTGAGCGACATGCCGCTGGCGTCACCGGCGATCGCGGCACTCGACCTGTTCGGCCGGCGCTGGCGCCCCGGCACGCGCATCGAGGCGGTCGCGCCCGCGGGCGGCGACAGCCCGCTCGTGCTCATCGACGACCTCCCGCTCGACCTGCACCGCAGCCGCCCCGACCCGCGCCCCAACGCGCGCACGTCGGTGCGCGAGCGGGTCGCGGCCGGGGGAGCGGAGCACGTGTTCCGCGTGAGCGCCGCGGGCTTCTGGCAGGTGCACCGCGAGGCGCCCGGCCTGCTGGTGGACGCGGTGCTCGCCGGCGTCGGAGACGTCGCCGGCGCTGCGGTGCTCGACCTCTACTCGGGGGCCGGCCTGTTCACGCTGCCGCTGTCCGACGCGGTCGGGCCGGACGGCGAGGTCGTGTCGGTCGAGGGCGACGCCCGTGCGGTGCGAGACGCGCGCCGCAACGCGCACGACCGCTCGAACGTCGAGCTCCACCAGGGCGACGTGGCGCGCATCCTCACCGGCCGCGACGACGCCGACTCGGACGTCGTGCACGCGGACGTCGTGGTGCTCGACCCGCCGCGGGTCGGCGCGGGCCGCAAGGTCGTGACGGCGATCGCGGCGCTGCGGCCCGAGCGCGTCGTGTACGTCGCGTGCGACCCCGCGGCACTCGCGCGCGACGTGGCGCTGCTCGGCGAGTCGGGCTACGGCCTGCGCTCGGTCGCGGGGTACGACCTGTTCCCGATGACGCACCACGTCGAGGCCGTCGCGGTCCTCGAGCGCTGACCGCCGCGGGATCCCGAGCCCGTGCGCCACCCCGTCGTCCGGCCTAGCGTGGGCCGCAGAGCCGGCGTGCGCGTGGGCCGGCGAGACGCCGACCAGGCGTGAGGCCGAGCAGCGACGGACGTGGAGGACGACATGACCGAGAGCGACGCCCAGCACCGGCTGGCGGAGGCGAGCCGCCTGGTGAGCGCGGAGCTGCACAAGTCCGGGACCCCCGACTACGACATCCGCGCGCACGAGCGTGCGCTCGAGGCCGAGCGCAAGGCGCGCGAGGCGGTCGAGGCCGAGAAGAAGGCCTGACGCCCGACACGCGGCCTCACGCGCGACGTGCGCCGGCGGCCCTCGAGGATGTATCTTGATGTCGAGATAATCTGCGGCGGGCCCCCACCGTCGCGCCCGGGCGTGCCGCCCGGCTGACTCACCAGCGAAGGAGCCCCCACGTGAGCAGCGTCGACAGCTTCGGAGCCAAGGGAACCCTGCAGGTCGGTGACGCCTCGTACGAGGTGTACCGCCTGTCGGCCGTGCCCGGCCTCGAGCGCCTCCCGTTCAGCCTGAAGGTGCTCGCGGAGAACCTCCTGCGCACCGAGGACGGCGCGAACATCACCGCCGAGCACGTGAACGCGCTCGCCACGTGG
Organism: Cellulomonas alba; assembly: GCF_030362835.1. Taxonomy (GTDB): domain Bacteria; phylum Actinomycetota; class Actinomycetes; order Actinomycetales; family Cellulomonadaceae; genus Cellulomonas; species Cellulomonas alba. Next base: position 289,509 of record NZ_JAUCGQ010000001.1, on the reverse strand, counting down.
GACCCCGACGCCCTGCCCGACACGGAGATCCAGTTCACGCCGGCGCGCGTGATCATGCAGGACTTCACCGGCGTCCCGTGCGTCGTCGACCTCGCCACGATGCGCGAGGCCGTCGCGGAGCTCGGGGGCGACCCGTCGCGCATCAACCCGCTCTCGCCCGCCGAGATGGTCATCGACCACTCGGTGCAGATCGACGTGGCGGGCCGCGCCGACGCCTTCGAGCGCAACGTCGACTTCGAGTACCAGCGCAACCGCGAGCGCTACCAGTTCCTGCGCTGGGGTCAGACGGCGTTCGACGACTTCAAGGTCGTCCCGCCCGGCACCGGCATCGTGCACCAGGTCAACATCGAGTACCTGGCGCGCGTCGTCATGGTCCGCGACGGGCGCGCGTACCCGGACACGTGCGTCGGCACGGACTCGCACACGACGATGGTCAATGGCCTCGGCGTGCTCGGCTGGGGCGTCGGCGGCATCGAGGCCGAGGCGGCCATGCTCGGCCAGCCCGTCTCGATGCTGATCCCGCGCGTGGTCGGCTTCAAGCTCACGGGCCAGATCCCGGCGGGCGTCACGGCCACGGACGTCGTGCTCACGATCACGCAGAAGCTGCGCCAGCACGGCGTGGTCGGCAAGTTCGTCGAGTTCTACGGCGACGGTGTCGCGGCCGTCCCGCTCGCCAACCGCGCGACGATCGGCAACATGAGCCCGGAGTTCGGCTCGACGGCCGCGATCTTCCCGATCGACCAGGTGACGCTCGACTACCTGCGCCTCACGGGTCGCAGCGACGAGCAGGTCGCGCTCGTCGAGGCGTACGCCAAGGAGCAGGGCCTGTGGCACGACCCGGTCGGCGCGGCCGAGCCGGTGTTCTCGGAGTACCTCGAGCTCGACCTGTCGACGGTCGTCCCGTCGATCGCCGGCCCGAAGCGCCCGCAGGACCGCATCGAGCTGAGCCGCGCGAAGGAGCAGTTCCAGCGCGACCTGCCGACCTACGCGCCCGAGGCCGCGAACGGCGTCGACGAGGCGGAGGAGGAGTCGTTCCCCGCGTCGGACTCGCCCGCGATCTCGTCGGGTGCCCTGCGCACGTTCGGCGTCACCGACTCCGAGGGCCGCGAGTACGACCTGTTCCACGGCGCGGTGGCGATCGCGTCGATCACGTCGTGCACCAACACGTCCAACCCGTCGGTGATGCTCGCCGCGGCGCTGCTGGCGAAGAACGCGGTCGAGAAGGGCCTCGTCGCCAAGCCGTGGGTCAAGACGTCGATGGCGCCGGGCTCGCAGGTCGTCACGAACTACTACGAGAAGGCCGGCCTCTGGCCGTACCTCGAGAAGCTCGGCTTCCACCTGGTGGGCTACGGCTGCGCGACGTGCATCGGCAACTCGGGCCCGCTCGACGAGAAGGTGTCGGCCGTCGTCCAGGAGCACGACCTCGCGGTGGCTGCGGTCCTGTCCGGCAACCGCAACTTCGAGGGGCGCATCAACCCCGACGTCAAGATGAACTACCTCGCGTCGCCGCCGCTCGTCATCGCGTACGCGCTGGCCGGCACGATGGACTTCGACTTCGACAGCGACCCGCTGGGCCGCGACGAGGCCGGGCAGCCCGTGTTCCTGCGCGACATCTGGCCCGCGCCGGAGCAGGTCCAGGCGACGATGGACGCGTCGATCGACCGCCAGATGTTCGAGGACGACTACGCCGACGTGTTCGCCGGCGACGACCGCTGGCGCTCGCTCGAGACGCCCGAGGGCGACACCTTCGCGTGGGACGCCCAGTCGACCTACGTGCGCAAGCCCCCGTACTTCGAGGGCATGGGTGCGACGCCCGAGGCCGTCACCGACATCACCGGCGCGCGCGTGCTCGCCAAGCTCGGTGACTCGGTGACGACCGACCACATCAGCCCCGCGGGCTCGATCAAGGCGGACAGCCCGGCCGGCACGTACCTCGCCGAGCACGGCGTGGACCGCCGCGACTTCAACTCGTACGGCTCCCGGCGCGGCAACCACGAGGTGATGATCCGCGGCACGTTCGCGAACATCCGCCTCCGCAACCAGCTCGTGCCGGGCACGGAGGGCGGGTTCACCAAGAACCTGCTCACGGGCGAGGACACGACGATCTACGACGCGTCGGTGGCCTACGCCGAAGCCGGCGTCCCGCTCGTCGTGCTCGGCGGCAAGGAGTACGGCTCCGGCTCGTCGCGCGACTGGGCGGCCAAGGGCACGCGCCTGCTGGGCGTCCGCGCGGTGATCACCGAGTCGTTCGAGCGCATCCACCGGTCGAACCTGATCGGCATGGGCGTGCTGCCGCTGCAGTTCCCCGAGGGCGAGTCGGCCGACTCGCTCGGCCTCGACGGCACCGAGACGTTCGACATCGCCGGCGTCACCGAGCTCAACGCGGGCACCACGCCGCGGACCGTCAAGGTGACGGCGACCAAGGAGTCGGGCGAGACCGTCGAGTTCGACGCGGTCGTGCGCATCGACACCCCCGGCGAGGCGGACTACTACCGCAACGGCGGCATCCTGCAGTACGTGCTGCGCCAGGTCGCCGGCGTCGCCTGACGCCCGCCGCGCCGCGACGACGGCCCGCGTCCCCGCTCGGGGCGCGGGCCGTCGGCGTCAGCGGTGGACGGGCGCCGCGGTCACGTGCCGGAGCACGGACCGGACGACGTACGCGTCGTCGAGCACGCGGTTGTGGCCCAGCCCGGACGTGACGAGCAGATCGCTGCCGGGGTGCGCGGCGTGCAGGCGGCGCGAGTCGCCCGGCTGGCCGAGCGTGTCGTCGACGTCGCGGACGAAGAGGGCGGCGACCCCTGGGGGCGCGGGGTGCTCGACGAGCTCGGCCCGCGCCGACGCGCCGGGGTCGTCCGGGAACAGGCGATGCACGACGGCGGTGTCGAGCGCGGGCACGAGGCGTGGCGGCAGCGCGACGTTGCGCGCGAACGACGTCTCGACGGACGCGACGCTGCACGGCGCGTTGATCGCGACCCACCGGGTCGACGGCAGCCCGTCGCGCAGCGCGATGCCGGCCGCGAGGCCGCCGAGCGAGTGCCCGACCACGCCCGCGACCTCGGCGCCCCGTGCGACGACCCCGTCCGCGAGGCGCTGCAGCACCTCGGCCACCTCGAGCACGTTGGTGGTCCGCCCGGTGGAGTCGCCGTGCGCGACGGCGTCGAACGCCACGACGGTCAGGCCCGCGGCCTCGAGGCCCGCGACGACGGCGGCCATCCGGGAGGCGCGCAGCTGCCACCCGTGCGCGACCAGCACCGTCGGCGCGTCGGCGTCGCCCCACCGGTAGGTGGCGACCCGCTCGGAGCGGACGTCGAGGGTGCCGCGCACGGAGCGCTCGTGGACGGGCCGGTCGGCCGGGCGGATCACGGCCGGCCGGCCGACGCGCATCATGAGCGCCGCGGCCGTCCGCACGGCGACCGGAGGCGCGACGGCGCCGAGCGAGCGGATGGTGGTGCGGACCGCGACGCGGGTCGCCGCGCGCGAGATGGGGACGCGGGAGCGCGGCACGGGCGTGGCGGTCATCGGGTGCTCCTCGGGTCGAACAATCCGAACGGTCGTCCGTAGAGATTGCGCCCAGAATATGCGAACGGTCGTACGCTTGTCACCGTGGAGAGCCACCCGATCCTCGTGCACGCCGACGGCCGCCGCGCCCGCGGCGACCGATCCCGGCGTGCGGTGCTCGACCACGCGGTGCACCTCGCGTCCACGCACGGGCTCGACGGCCTGAGCTTCGGGCTGCTCGCGGGCTCGGCGCCGGTGAACAAGAGCGGCATCGCGGGCCTGTTCGGGTCCAAGGAGGGGCTGCAGCTCGCGGTCGTCGAGCAGGCGCGGCAGGTCTTCCTCGCGGCGGTCGTCGAGCCGGCGCGCGAGGCCGAGCGGGGCCTGCCCCGCCTGTGGGCGCTCTGCGAGCGGTGGCTCGCCTACTCGCGCGACCGCGTCTTCGCCGGCGGGTGCTTCTTCCGCGCGGCCTCGGCCGAGCTCGATGCCGCCGGGCCGAGCGCGGTGCGGGACGTCGTCGTCGACGCGATCGCCGACTGGCACGGATACCTGACGCACCAGGCCGAGGTCGCGGTCGCGCTCGGGCAGCTCGACGTGGGCACCGACGTCGACCAGCTGATGTTCGAGCTCCGCGCGTTCCTCGAGGCGGCCGACGACGCGTCGGTGCTGCTCGGCGACGACCGCGCGTACGCGCGAGCCGAGACCGCGGCGCGCGCCGCGCTCGTCGCGCGCGGGGCATCCGGGATCTGAGGGCGCCGCCGGGTTGCCCCGGCGCACCCGGCGTCAGCCGCGGTCGAGCTCCGTCAGCCACGAGAACGCGACCGGCAGCGCGCGCAGCACCGACACGTGGCCGTCGCGCGGGCGCAGCCAGAGCTGCGCGTCGGGCAGGAGCTCGAGCAGCCGATGGCTGTGCGCGGCCGGCACGACCGCGTCGCGGCCGCCGTGCACGAGCAGAACCGGCGCCGCGACGTCGGCCGGTGAGAACCCCCACGGGCCGGCGTACGCGACGTCGTCGTCGACCGGGCCGTCGGGGAACGCGGCGCCCGCGGGTCCGGCGTCCGCGCCGAGCGCCGCCCACGGTCCGGCCAAGGCCTCCCAGTCCGCGTCGACGAAGCCGGGCGGCGGACCGGCGGGCTCCACCACCGCGGCGCGCTCCGTGCGCCCGCGGGTCGCCGCTCGCAGGGCCGCGTCCCACGCCATGCCGGCGGACCAGTCGAAGCCGTCCAACGGTGCGAGCCCCGCGATGCTCACGACCGCCGTCGTCCGCTCGGGCAGCAGCGCGGCGCACGCCAGGGCGTGGGGCGCGCCGCCGGACGCGCCCACGGACGCCGCGCGGTCGACGCCGAACGCGTCGAGCACCGCGCGCACGTCGGCGGCCGCGTCGCCGACGGTCCGGCCGGGGCGGGGCGTCGAGCCGCCGTACGAGGGTCGCCCGTAGGACACGACCCGCAGTCCGCACCGCTCGGCCGCGTCGACGACCGGCGCGAGGAGTGCGCCGGACTGCGGCGTGCCGTGGTGCCACACGACGGCCGCCGTCCCGGCGTCCGCAGCCGTCGCGTGCGCGCGGAGGTGCCGGCCGTCGGGCAGGGGCAGGTCGAGCGTCGTGGCGTCCGGCATGCCAGCGAGTATGGCTCGGCGATGCCGGCTGCCTGGGGCCCGCTCGTGACCGGAGGCGGCGCGCGGGCGTCGGCGACCGGGTGAAAGCCGCGCCTCGATGCGAGATCTGGACAGTTGTCCACCTACGATCCCGCAATGCTCACGCGCCGTGCGTGGCCGTCGATGGTGACGGCCGTGGTCCTGCTGCTGCTCGGCGCGCTCGTCGCCACGGGTGTCGGCCAGGCGCTCGGGCTCAGCCACGAGCCCGCCGCCACCCCGCCCGCCGTCCCGCCGTCCACCCGACCGGTGGCCGCCATCACCTCGGCGCCAGCGATCGACGGCATCGACGTCCCGGCGGGGGACCGGCTCGCCCTCGCGGCGACGTCCGTCGCCGACGCGCTCGTCGGCCGCGGTGTGCCGCGACCCCGGGTCGGCGCCGGGACGCCCGACGCGCAGCTCGTGGTGCACCTGGTCCCGTCGTTCCCCGGGTCGCCCGAGTCCTACCGCCTCACCGCGCGGCCCGGCGGTGGGTGGACCCTCGACGCCGGTGACGTCGCGGGCGCCGCGGCCGGGCTCTACGCCGTCGCGGACCACGTGCGGTCGGGTGCGCCCGTCGTGCCCGCGGGCACCGACGGCGCCGTTCAGACGCCGCGGCTCGGGCTGCGGCTCACCGACGCGGGCTCCGTCGGCCGCGAGCCTGACCCGCAGGCGTTCGCGGCGGGTACCGACTACTCGCTCAACACCGACGTCGTCGCCGAGGCGGCGCTGCCGTCGGCGCCGTGGGTCGACCCGGCGGCGGTCGACCGGATCGACGGCCAGCTGCGTCAGCTCGTCCGGCACTCGCTCGAACAGGGCTACAACGGCCTCGTCGTCCCGGGGTTCCTGCAGTACCTCACGTTCCGCGGCGTCGGCGACGGGCACGCCGTCTACCCGGCGGGGGACGAGCACGTCGCGCGGGCCGAGGCGATGGTCGCGGCGTTCGCGCCGGTGTTCCGGTACGCGCACGACATGGGCATGCACGTCTACTTCCTGACCGACATGCTCGCGGTCGACCCGCCGCTCGAGCGGTACCTCGACCGCACGTACGGCGGCCTGCGGGTCGACGAGCCCGCGCTCTGGTCGGTGTACCAGGCGGGCCTCGACGAGCTGTTCGACGCGATGCCGTTCCTCGACGGGCTGATGGTGCGCGTCGGTGAGGGCGGCGCCGACTACCAGGCGGGCTGGGACTACTCCTCGAAGCTCGCGGTGACGACGCCCGCATCGGTGCGGGCGATGCTGCACGCGCTGCTCGAGACGGCCGGGCGCCACGACAAGGACGTCATCTTCCGGTCGTGGACGGTCGGCGTCGGGCCGGTCGGGGACCTGCACACCAACCCGCGGTCGTACGACGAGGTGCTCGGCGACCTCGACGACCCGCACCTGGTCGTCTCCACGAAGTACACCGCGGGCGACTACTACAGCCACCTGCCGCTCAACCCGACGCTCGAGACCGGCACGCAACGCCGCATCGTCGAGTTCCAGGCGCGCCGCGAGTTCGAAGGCTTCGGCGCACTGCCCAACGACCTCGTCGCCGAGGAGAAGCAGGCCCTCGAGCACTTCCTCGCCGTGAACCCGCACGTCGAGGGCGTGTGGAACTGGACGCAGGACGGCGGCCCGCTCAGGGCCGGCCCGATGACGCTGTACCTGCGCACCGGGTTCTGGCAGCTGTACGACGTCAACACCTACGGCATCGGCCGCCTCGCGTGGGACCCCGCGGCCGACGCCGGGCAGGTCACGACCGACTGGGTCCGGCAGACGCTGTCCGCCGACCCCGCGACCGTCGCGACCGTGACGGACGCGCTCGCGCGGTCGCGCGACGCGATCACGCGCGGCCTGTACATCGGTCCCTTCGCGCGCCAGACCGTGCGCGCCCTCGGGCTCGAGCCGCCGCCCATGATGTGGATCTTCGAGTGGGACATCGTCACAGGCGACTCCGCCGCTCTCGACAGCATCTACGCGGTCAGTCGCGGGCAGGTCGACGCCGCCGTCGCCGACGGCCAGGACGCCGCGCAGGTCGCGCAGCGCATGCGCGACGAGGTCGCCGCGACCGACGCGTCGACGTGGCGCTCGGCCGCGATGCACGACGACCTCGTCGCGGCGCTCGACTACGAGACGAACCTGCTGCGCACGCTCGCGGCCTACCGCGCCACCGTGCTCCGCCACGCCGAGTGGCTCGACACCGGCAGCTCGACGGCCTACGAGCAGTGGCGCGCCGCGGAACGCGACTACCGGACCGAGCGGGCGGCGCACGTGGCGCGCTACGCGGGGGACGTCGACCTGCCGGCGTACAACTTCACGGCGGCGGACCTCGGCACGACGCGGGCGGACCGGGACCCGGCGATGGCGTGGGCCGCCCGGGCGCTGCTGGTCGTGGTGCTCGCGGCGCTCGCGCTCGGCACCGTGCGCGGCGGCCGCCTGCTGCGCGGACGGCCGGGCGCCGTGGCGCTGCGCGCGCTCCTCGTGGCGGCGACGCGGCCGTGGCGGCTCTCCGCCGTCGCCGCCGGCCGGGGCCGGACCGACCGGGTGCTCGTCTGGGCGCTCCCGGCGGTGGCGCTCGCGCTCAGCCGCGCGGTGCTCACCTGGTTCGCTGCGCCCGCGCACCTGCTCGTGGCGCTGGGCGGCTGGATGCTCGTCGCCGCCGTGCTGCGGCTCGCGGTCGGTCGCCGGGATCCCTTCCACCTCTGGGCCGCCCTCGGCGGGGTCGCGCTGCTGCGGGCCGCGCTCCTGCTCGGCGCCCTCGCGCTGCGCGGGCCCGGCAGGTACTGGTTCGGGTTCTGGACGTCGCCGGACGCCCGGACGCTGTACGTGACCGTCGCGTTCGCGGCGTTCTGCTGGCTGTTCGTCGTCGTGGCGCTCGTGCTGCGTGGGCGGTACGGCCTGCTGCGCCGGCGCGCCGCCGGGGTCACCGCGGTCGCCGCGGGCGTGGCGCTCGCGGTGCTCGCCGGGTTCGTCGCGGTCGTCGGGCTCGAGCGCGCGCTGACCGTGTGGAACGACCAGCTCGCGCTGCTCCCGTGGGGGCTGTCGCGCATCCTCGGGATCACCGTGTACCTCGGCATCCCGACCGTGCTGCCGACCGTCGCGGCGGTCGCGGGCGTCGTCCTCGCCGGTCTGGGCCTCGCGCTGTGCGCCGGGCCGCGCCGGCGTGCGACGGCCCCGGCGGCGGCTCGACCCCAGCCGGAGCGGGTCGGCGTCGTCGAGTAGGGGACACACCGCAAACGACGTTGGCATCGACAACGTTTTCCACGACGATGCGGTGCGTGTCGCTGATCGAGGTCGCCCAGCTCCGCAAGGTCTTCCGCCGCGCCGACAAGAAGCCCGGCCTCGCCGGGTCGGTGCGGCACCTCGTCGAGCGGAGGTTCGTCGACAAGGTCGCGGTCGACGACATCGACCTGCGCGTCGAGGCCGGCGAGGCGGTCGCGTACGTCGGGCCCAACGGCGCGGGAAAGTCGACCACCGTCAAGATGCTGACCGGCGTGCTCGTGCCGACGTCGGGCACCGTGCACGTCGAGGGTCGGGTGCCGCACAAGGACCGCATCGCGAACGCGCGCCGTGTGGGCGTCGTCTTCGGGCAGCGCACGCAGCTGTGGTGGGACCTGCCGGTGCGCGACTCGCTCGAGCTGCTGCGGGACATGCACGGCCTGTCGGACGCGGACTACCGCCGCAACCTCGAGCGGCTCGACGCGACGCTCGGCCTCGCCGAGCTGCTGCCGGTGACGGCCCGCAAGCTGTCGCTCGGCCAGCGGATGCGCGCCGACCTCGCGGCCGCCCTCGTGCACACGCCGCCCATCGTCTTCCTGGACGAGCCGACCATCGGTCTCGACATCGCCGTCAAGGACCGCGTCCGCGCGTTCGTGCGCGAGCTCGTCGCCGAGGGCACGACCGTCATGCTGACGACGCACGACCTCGGCGACATCGAGGACATCTGCCGCCGTCTCGTGATCATCGACCAGGGCCGGATCGTGTACGACGGCGACATCGGCACCGTCGTCGAGACGTACGCGCGCGAGCGCACGATGCACTTCTCCGTGGCCGAGGCGCCCGCGTCGCTCGCGGGGATCGCGGCCCGGCTGCCGGACGCCGCGGTCGCCGAGGGGCCCAGCGACGCGCAGCTCGACGTCACGTTCGACCCCGCGGTCGTCAGCTCCGCACGGGTGCTGGCCGCGGTGCAGGCGGAGGCCGACGTCGTCGACCTCCGCATCGACGAGCCGGCGATCGAGGACGTCGTGCGGCGGGTCTACGCGGGCGAGCTCGGCGCGGGAGGCATGCAGTGAGCGCCGCGGCGCTGCTCGAGGCCGCCCCGTCCGGGCGGCTGCCGTTCGCCGGCCGCACGCGCGCCCGGCGCTCGATGGCCCGCACCGCGTTCCGCAGCCTCGTCGCGCACCAGGTGAGCTTCCTGTTCGGGCTCCTGGCCACCGCGTTCGCCGTGCTGTCGATGCTCTACCTGTGGCGCGCGGTGCTCGCGAACGGGCCGCTGCACGGATTCGACTGGCCGCACATGCGCGCGTACCTGCTCGTGACGTTCGTGGCCGGGTCGCTCGTCTCGAGCTACGTGGACTACCGGATGGCAGGGCGCATCCTCCAGGGCGACGTCGCGATGGACCTCGTCCGGCCGGTCGGCTACCAGGACGCGCGGTTCGCCGAGGCGCTCGGCTTCGGCGTGTACGAGCTCGGCACCGGCCTGCTCGTCGCGGCGGTCGCGGCGCTCGCGTTCGGCGGCGTGCCGGGACCCGCGCCGGGCGAGCTCGGCGCGTTCGTCGTCTCCGCGCTGCTCGTCATGCCGCTGCGGTTCGGCATCGTCTACATGAGCGGGCTGGTCGTCTTCTGGACGCAGAACTACATCGGCGTGCAGGCCGGCCGCATCGCACTCGTCACGCTCTGCTCCGGGGCGCTCGTGCCGATCGCGTTCTTCCCCGGCTGGGCTCAGGACGTGCTGACGTACCTGCCGTTCGCGGGCATGGCGTCGACGCCCGCGCTCGTGTACGTCGGGCACCTCGCGGGTGCCGAGGCGTGGCGGGCGGTCGCCGTGCAGGCGTTCTGGGTGGTGGGCCTCTGGCTGCTCGGTCGCGCGCTGTGGGGTGCGGCCAGCCGGCAGCTGACGGTGCACGGTGGCTAGCGCGCAGGCCGTCGCGGCGCCCGGGGTGCTCGCGCGGGTGCGGCGCAACGCCTGGCTCTACCGGCGCTGCCTCGGAGCGCACCTGCGCTCGACGCTCGAGTACGAGGCCGACTTCTGGATCATGAGCGTCTCCGCCGTGATCGCGCAGGGCGTCGGGATCGTCTTCCTCTGGGCGATCTTCGGGTCGATCCCGGAGATCAACGGCTGGACGTTCTGGGACGTCGCCATGATCTACGCGCTCGTCGTCCTGTCGGAGGGCCTCTCGGTGCTGTTCGCGCAGGGCGCGTGGTCGATGGCCTTCACCGTGAACCTCGGCGGCTTCGACGCGCTCCTCCTGCGACCGTTCTCGCCCGTGCTGCAGGTGCTGAGCTCGGAGATCGGCATGAACGGGCTCGGGAACGTCGCGCTCGGCGGCGCGCTGCTCGGCGTCTCGGTCGCGCACGTCGACGTGGCCTGGACGCCCGCGACGATCGCGCTGTTCGTCGTGCTGGTGGTGAGCGCGGCGCTCGTCAAGGTCGGCCTCAACACGGCGACGAACGCGGCGGCGTTCTGGATCAAGACGCCGTGGTCGATGTTCGCGTTCTCGATGCACACGTTCGGCGAGCTCGCGCGGTTCCCGATCACGATCTACGGCATCGGCGTGCGGCTCGCGCTGTCCGTCGTCCTGCCGTACGCGTTCATGAGCTACTTCCCGGCGCAGGCGGTCCTGTCGACCGGCACGGCGCACTGGCTCGGCTTCCTCACGCCCCTCGTGGCGGTGTGGTGCCTCGTGCTGGGTGCGCTCGTGTTCCGGCGCGGCATGCTGCGGTACGAGAGCGCCGGCAACTGACCCGGGGTGTCGCGGCCGCGTCGCGGCTGCCACGCTGTCGCCGTGGCGCACGACGAGCAGCTCGTGGCGCGCGTCCTCGCGCAGGCGCGCGCGCTCGTCCGCGACGAGATCGCGACGCTCGTCGACCGGCGTCGTGAGACGGGGTACGGGCCGCTCTACGACCTGGTGGCCGACTACCCGCTGCGCGAGGGCAAGGGGCTGCGGCCCGCGATCTGCCTCTCGGCCGCGCTCGCGGCGGGCGGGCGCGTCGACCAGGCGCTCGCGTCGGCCACGGCGCTCGAGCTGCTGCACAACGGCTTCCTCGTGCACGACGACATCGAGGACGCGTCGACGTTCCGGCGCGGCCGCGCGACCCTCTTCGCCGACCGCGGGGTCCCCGTCGCGATCAACGTCGGCGACGCCACGAACATCCTCTCGGTCGGCAAGCTGCTCGAGAACGTGTCGGGGCTCGGCGTGCGCAAGGCGCTGCTCGTGCTGCGCGAGTTCGAGCGCATGGCGCGCGAGTCGGTCGAGGGGCAGGCGATCGAGCTCGACTGGATCGCCCGCGGCACGTTCGACCTCGGCGACCACGACTACGTGCGGATGGTCTACAAGAAGACGTGCTGGTACACGGTGATCGCCCCGCTGCGGATCGGCACGATCTGCGGCGCCCCGCCGGGCACCGGGCGTCCCACGGACGACGAGCTGCTCGGCCTCGTCGCGCTGGGCTTCCACGCCGGCGTCGCGTTCCAGATCACCGACGACGTGCTCAACCTGGTCGCCGACGAGGGCGCGTACGGCAAGGAGACGGCGGGCGACCTCTGGGAGGGCAAGCGGACCGTCATGCTGCTGCACTTCCTGCGGGCCGCCGGGCCGGACGACCGCCGCCGGGCGCTCGCGCTCCTGGCGCTGCCGCGCGCCGACAAGGCGGGCGACGAGGTCGCGTGGCTCGCCGGGGCGATGGACGCCGCGGGCTCGGTCGACCACGGCCGGGTGCTCGCGCAGCGCTACTCGCGGCGCGCGCTCGACCTCGAGAGCCGGGTCCTGCACCCCTCCCGGGCGGACGAGTCGGCGGACTATCGTCACTTCCTGCGCGAGATGCTGCACTACGTCATCGATCGGACGCTCTAGTCGAACGGGCGCCGGTCGCCCGACGCCGACGGACGGGACCCGGGGGCCATGACCGAGCCACCGCACGGAGCGAGCGACGCGCTCGGCGAGATCCTCCGGCTGCAGCAGGACTTCCAGGCGCGCATGGTCGACGAGACGCTGCGCTACCTGCGCCGCGTGCAGGGCATGTTCGAGCCGCACGCGCCCGGCACCGTGCTGCGGCCCGACGCCCCCGCGGCACTGGCCGCGACCGCGGCACCCGGCGGGCGCGCGTCGGTCCGGCTCGACGTCGAGAACCGGCAGCGCGTGCACACGGTGCTCGCCGCGACGCTCACGCCGCTCGTGGGCGAGGACGGGACGACCTGGTTCGCCGACGCCGACGTGCGGCCCGCGTTCCGCCTCCTCGCACCGGCGGAGCAGGCGCGCGTGACCCTGCGGCTGCCGGTGCCGGCCGACGTGCCGGAGGGGCTGTACCGCGGGCTCGTCATGCTGCGCGGGCTGCACCAGGGCGGGGTGCCGCTCGAGGTCACCGTGGCGGTCGCGTCGTGAGCCCCGGCGACCCCGACGTCCTGCTCGTCGACGAGCCCGACCGCGCGGGCCGCACCACGGCCTCGCTGGTCGCCTCCCTCGCCGGACGGCTCGCGGTCCTGCCGGGCGTGAGCGGCGCCGACGTCGTCGGTGCGCTGGCCGCAGGCGTCGCGGCGGTCGGGCGCGAGGCGGCCGAGACCGCCGAGGGACGGCGGCTGCGGGAGGCGCTCGCGCGCGGGCGTCCGGCGACGAACGCGACGCTCCTGTGGCAGCGGCTCGGCATCGACCGGTGGCTCGCGACGATGCCGGCGAGCCCCGTGCTCCACCAGCTCCGGAACGACGCGGCGCTGCTGCTGGTCGACGACCTCGGGGAGACGCTCGACCTGCCGCCCCTGCTGCCGGACCGGACGGGTGGCGACGCCGTCGGGCCGGGACCCGTCGACCCGCTCGACCTCGTGCTGGGTCTGTGGGCTCTCGCGCGCGAGACGGAGGCGCTCGTCGAGGCGCTCGCGGCCGCGTCGGGGGAGCCCGCGCCGCGGGTCGTCCCGGGTGCAGGCCGCGCCGCTCCGGTCGACGGCGTCGTGCTGCGTTGACCGTGGGGTGAGCGTGCTCGACCACCTCCGGCCGCCCCGAGCCGACGACCCGACCCGCGCGCTCTACAAGGAGTGGCTGCACGTCAACGTCTTCGACCACGCGAGCGGCACCGTCGGGCTGGTCAACCTCTCGCTGCACGGCGACCCCGCCGCGGCGCCGTCCCGCGCCGTGGGGGTCGCGCTCGTGCGCGTGCCGGGTGCCGGATGGTCGGGCGGGACGCAGGTGCAGGGCGCCGCCGCGGCACACGCCGGTGTGCTCGAGCTCGCGGCGGGCGACGTGGCCGTCGCGGTCGCGCCGTGGTTCGGCGCCGGTCACGCGGCGGCGCGCGCCGCGGTGGCGGACGCCGACGTCTCGCTCGGGGGCCCGGCCGTGGGGCCGCCGCTCGGGCCGTCGTGGGACGTCCCGTTCGGCGAGGGTCACCTGGGGTGGGCGGCGTACCCGCGGCTCGCGCTCGACGGCGTCGTCCGGGCGGCGGGCCGCCGGCTCGTCGTGCGCGGCGCCGGGGGCTACGCGGACCACAACTGGGGTCGCTGGGCGTGGGGCGACGACGTCGGCTGGGACTGGGGCTGCTTCCACGGGGCGGACGGCCTGCTGGTCGTGATGTCGCGCACGACCGACCGGGCGCACCGCGTGACGGGGGACGCGCTCGTCACCGTCGAGCACGCCGGGCGGGTCGCGCAGTTCGTCGGCCCCCAGGTCGACATCGCCGTCGACGGCGTGCGGCACCCGTCGCGACGGTTCCCGGGCGCGATGGCGGCGCTGCACGCCGACCGCGCGCGCGACCGGCTGCCCGCGCGGGTGCGGGTGCGCGTCGGCGACGGCTTCGACGGCCTCGAGGTCGTGCTCGACGTCGACGACGTGGCCCAGCTCCTGCTCGCCGAGCCGAGCAGGCCGGGGTTCGCCGTGCTGCACGAGTCCGTCGGCCGGTTCCGTGCGGTGGGCCGCCTGGCCGGTCGCCCGGTCGAGGCGCACGGGCTGGGCGTGGTCGAGCATGCCGGCTGATCGTGGGCTCGCGGCGTGGGTGCGGGCGATCGTCGGGGCGCTCGAGGCGGCCGACCCGGTCGGTGCCGCGACCCTGCGAGGCGTCGCGGCGCGTCGCTCGGCGCGGATCGGGCTCGACGACGAGTGGGTCGCGGTGGGCTTCGACGACCACGGCGCGCTGCGGGTGCGGCGCGTCGACGGACCCGGCACCGGCCCGTGGGGCCGCTCCTCGCGCGGCACGGTGGTCGACGTGCTCGCGGCGCGGGTCGAGGTGCGCGACGCGGTGCTGACGGGCGACGTCGAGGTCGTCGGCACCGTCGCCGAGGTCGCGGCGATGATCGCCGTCATCGAGATCGTGCTCGACGCCGCGATGCGCGCGCCCGCGCTGCAGGCGCTCGCGGACGAGCTCGTCGCGGCGGTCGGTGCGCCCACCGGTCCGGGGCGCGCGCCCGTGCCCTGGTACCCCGACGAGATCGCGCCCGCCGAGCTGCGCCTGCTGCGCGCGCTGGGGCTTCTCGCCGACCCGCCGGCCGCGACTGGTTGACGCCCGACTTGTCCGGGTCGATGCTGCTGGTGCGAGCGATCCGTGCGGATGCGGGGGTACGCCATGGGTTCCGACGTCCATCTCGACGGCCATCTCGGCTCGATCGGGCCGGTGACGGTCAATCCGGTGACGGTCGACGGCATTCCCGACGCGTTCACCATCACCGTCGCGTCGCCGCTGCCGAAGATCCAGCTCGGCGTCGACCCGGTGACGCTCAACCCGGTCGACGCGACGCTGACGCTCAACCCGGTGACGCTGAACCCGGTCGACCTCAACCTGGCGGTGACGTCGCTGCCGGAGACGCGCAGCCACCTGCCCGCCGACTTCACGGTCGGGCTGAGCCTGCTCGGCATGGAGCTGCTCAAGGTCCGGCTGTGCGGCGAGGCGCAGCTGATCTCCGAGGCGTACCACCCCGGGCCGTGCGAGGTCTGCGGCTACGAGGCGCGCGAGCCCGACGAGCAGGACGGCTGACCCGTGGCGCGCGCCGCGACAGTGACTGCGCGGCTGGTCGGGCCGCCGGGCGACGTCCGCGGCGTGGTCGACGTGCCGCCCGAGGCGCGCCGCTCGATCGTCGTCGCGCCCGGGTCCCGCTCGGGCAAGGACGGGTCGTGGCCGGGGGCGCGCGTGCTGACCGCGCCCGCGGGCGTCGGCGCGACCGAGGTGCGGCTGCTGCTCCCGGACGACACGCCCCCTGGGCCGGTCGACGCCGAGGTGCTCTGGGACGGCGGCGCGATCGCCGCGACGGTCGAGGTGCTCGCCGAGGAGCGGGTCGACGTGCGGCCCCACGACCTGCGCGTCGTCGGCGCCGCCGGCGACGAGGTGCCCGTGCAGGTGCACCTGACGGCGCACGGCAACGTGGCGGTCGACGTGCCGAAGGTGGGTGTGCTCGCGTTCGAGCGCGCCGAGACCCTGCAGCGCGCGATCGTGGCGGCGCTGTCGGCCGACAAGGGCGGGCTCGACCGCTGGGCGGCCGCGGCCGACGCCGTGGCGGACGACCAGTCCGGCGTGGCGCGGGTCGTCGTCACCGAGGGCGCCGGCCCGCTCGGCCCGGCCGAGCAGCGCTGGCTCAGCGCCGCGGTCCACGTGCCGACCGGTCTCGAGCCGGGCTCCTCGCACGTGGCGACGTGGCTCGTGGCGGGCACTCGGGTGCGCGTGCAGGTCGACGTCGCCGCACCGCCGCCCGGCGAGGAGACGTCTGTCCCGCCCGCGCCGGCCCGGTCCCGGCGCGCGTCGACCGGGTCCACGGGCGCCGCGACCCGGTCGTCCTCGCGCTCGACGTCGTCGCGCGCACCGTCCCGCAAGCCGTCGTCCCGCCCGCCGTCCAGCGAGGAGCCGTCGTGACCAGCTCGTCGTCCCTGTCCGACCAGACCACCGCCACCCTCGACTCGCTGCTCGGTGCGGGTCTGCGGCTCAGCCGCGCGATGCTCGACGCGCTCACGTCCTCGACGCCGGCGTCCGACGTCGCCTCGGCCGCGACCCGGGCCGTCAAGCAGGCCGACATCGGCGGGACGGTCGGCGACCTCACGTCCCGGCTGGCCTCGATGACGGCCGGGCTCACGAAGGGCGCGTCGTCGTCGTGCTGCACGATCCCGGACGCGTGCTTCCTGCCGGAGCGCCTGCCCGAGGTCAAGGCCCACGGGTGCCCCGGCGCGACGATGCGGCTGCGGCTGCGGGTGACGAACGAGTGGCCCGCGAGCCGGCAGGTCGCGGTGCGGGCGACGGGCCCGGACGCCAAGGCCGTCGAGATCGAGCCTCAGCAGCAGGCGGTCGGCCCGTACGAGACCGCGACGTTCACGGCGACCGTCCGGCTGCCCGACGACGAGGACGACCGCGAGCTCTCGGCCCTGCTGTGGGTCCGCGGCTGCCGCGACCACGTGGTGCGCTGGCGCGTCTCGAGCTCGTCCGGGGGCTGCGCGTGCACGCACGAGGTCGCCGTCACCGACGAGCCCGACACGGTCCACCACTGGTACGACCACTTCTACCACGAGCCCTGCTGCCGCCCGCAGGCCGGCGTCCGCGTGCCGATCCAGACGCATGGCTGACGCGCCCGGCGGCGGCGCGGACGACCTGGTCCGGCGGCTCGTCGACGCGAACGTGACGTACGTGCGCGCCTGGGGCGACCTCGTGACCGACTGGCTGGGCGCGGTCGGGCAGGTCGTCCGCGACGTGCCGCGCGCGGTCACGCTCCAGACGCCGGCGGCGACGACACCGCGCGACGACGCCGCGCACCGGGCGCAGCACGCCGCCGCGGCGCAGGCGGCGAGCGCGTCGGGGACGGCCGCGTCCGGCAGCCCGGCTGCGCCCTCCGCCGCGGCGCTCGTGCTCGAGGGCGCCGTGGGCGAGGAGGCGGGCGGCGCGTTCGAGATCGAGAACGTGCTCGACGCGCCCGCGACGGCGTCGGTCGTGCTCGACCCGTTCCGCGACGCCGCGGGCGGCACGCTGCACGTCGACGCGAC
This sequence comes from Cellulomonas alba, assembly GCF_030362835.1. Classification (GTDB taxonomy): domain Bacteria; phylum Actinomycetota; class Actinomycetes; order Actinomycetales; family Cellulomonadaceae; genus Cellulomonas; species Cellulomonas alba. The sequence continues at coordinate 272,245 of NZ_JAUCGQ010000001.1, read as the reverse complement.
GATCCGGCCCCACGCCGTGACGCTCGACGCGGGGGAGTCGACGGTCGTCGTGCTGCGCGTCCGGGTCCCCGCGGACGCGCAAGCGGGCTCGGACTACCGGTCGACGCTGCGCATCGACGGGATCCCGGCCGGCACCGTCGGCGTCGTGCTGCGGCGCACCGATGCTGACGGCGCATGACGGCGACGGACGACGCGGCGAGCGCTCTGCTGGCCGGCGCGATGTGGTCGTGGTCCGCGCAGGTGTTCGAGCCTGCGCGCGCCGCCCGGCGGTACGCACGCGAGCGCGGGTCGGCACCCGTGGTGGACGCCGTTCCGCCGACGCCGGGTGGCGGCGCGCGGTTCAGCCGGCTCTGGCGCGAGCCGCGGCTGCTCGAGGAGCCCACCGAGCACGACGCGCTGGTGGTCGAGTTCGACCGGCTCGCCGAGGCGTACGACTTCTACGTCCGGCCGTTCTCGGGCCCGCTGTTCGCCGAGGCGCTCGACGTCCTCGCTCCGCTCCTGCGAGCTGACGCCCGGGTGCTCGACGCGGGCTGCGGACCGGGGCGCGAGCTGCGCGCCGTCGCGCACCGGGTGCCGGCCGGCGAGGTGGTCGGAGTCGACCTCGCGGCGGGCATGGTGGTCGGCGCCCACCGGGCCGCCTGGGCCGCCGGGCTCGACAACACGGCGTTCGTCCAGGCGGACGTCGGCGACCTGCCCCACGAGCTCGACGGCGCGTTCGACCTCGTCTACAACTGCCTCGCGCACCACCACTACCCGGACCCGCCGGCGGCGGCGGCGGGCATCCTGCGCTGCCTGCGGCCGGGCGGTCACTACGCGATCGTCGACCCCGGGCCCGAGTGGTTCGTGCAGATCTCGTCGACGCTCGCGCTGGCCGGTGACCCGGGCTGGATCGGGTTCCACACGCCCGAGCAGTTCCGGACGCTGCTCGAGGACGCGGGATTCGTCGACGTGCGGTGGTACGACCTGCTGCCGGGTTTCGGTCTCGCGCTCGCGACGGCGCCGGACCCCTAGCGCGCGTCAGCCGTCGAGCGCCTGCGCCAGGCCGTGCCGGCCGATCTCCGCGAGGTGCGGGTACTCGACCGGGTGCATGCCGAGCACGACCGAGAAGTGCAACGCCCACGCCTGCGCGCGCCGCCACGTCGCCTCGTCCCAGCGGGCGCCGGCGTCGACCCGGGCACGGAACGCGGCGCGTCCGTCCGCGTCGAACGTCAGCCATGCCGTCGCGAGGTCGGACGCCGGGTCGCCGGAGGTCACGTCGCCCCAGTCGATGACGGCGCGGAGCCGGCCGCGCGCGACGAGGACGTTCGCCGGGTGCGGGTCGCCGTGCACCCAGACTGCGGGCCCCGTGTGGTCCGGCGCGGCCGCCAGGTCGTCGAAGCGGGCGAGGACGCGGTCGACCTCCGGCAGCGCGAGGCGGTCGAGCCGCTCGACGAGCGCGGGCCGGCGCGGGGCGATCGGCACGCCGCGCACCGCGTTCGGCGGCGCGTCGGGCGGCGCGGGCCGGTGGAGGGCGACGAGCACGGCGGCCAGGTCCTCCGCCCACGCCGACCGCTCGGCGACCGGCTGCGCGTACGCGGGCCGGCCGTCGAACCACGGGACGACGCTCCACGGCCACGGGTACCGGTCGTCGGGATGCCCCGCGCGCACGGGGACGGGCACGTCCACCGGCAGCCGCGGCGCGAGCACCGGCAGTGCCGCGTGCTCGTACGCGACGAGCGGCGCCGACGACGCGCGGACGGGCAGGCGCAGCGCGAGATCGTCGCCGAGCCGCCACAGGACGTTGTCCCAGCCGGTGCCGACGCGGACGAGCGGCAGGTCGGCGAGATCGGCGTGCTGCGTGCGCAGCAGGTGACGCGCGAGCTCCTCGGTGACGTCGCGCTCGATCGTCGGGTGCGCCTTACCCGTCGGCGTCACGCCCACGGGTCCACCAGCCGGCGGGTGTCCCACGGCCGCGCCCAGCCGAGCGCGTCGAACATCCGCGCCAGCACGATGCCGGTGAAGCCCCAGATCACGCGCCCGTCGACGACGAACGCGGGCGTCCGCACGGTGGCGTCGCCGCGCACGTGGGCGACGCTCGCGCGGTGCTCGGGGTCGAGCAGGTCGGCGACCGGCACGCGGAACACGTCGACGGTCTCGGCGTGGTCGACGGCGGCGACGCGCGACGGTCGCGTCCACCACGCCGGCACGGGCGTGACGAGGTGGTTGCTCACCGGCACGGCGACGGGCGCGAGCTCACCCAGGACCTCGATGCCCGCGGCGTCGACGCCGGTCTCCTCGACCGCCTCACGGAGGGCTGCGGCCGCGGGGGAGGCGTCGGTCGGCTCGATGCGCCCACCGGGGAACGCGATCTGACCCGCGTGGTGGCCGAGCGTGGCGGCCCGGCGCTGGAGCAGCACGTCGAGGTCGGCCGCGACGGCCGGCCGGTCGGTGCGCGCGGGCGCGGCGTCGAGCTCGCCGAACAGCACGAGCACGGCGGCCGGCCGGCCGCCGGCCTCGGCGGCCCGCAGCGGGTCGAGCCGCCAGTCGAGCCCGTCGCGGCACAGCGCGGCGAGCTCGGCCCGCGCGCCGGCGAGGTCGTCAGCCACGGGCACGGACGAGCTCGCCGAACCCGGCGAACAGCTTCTCGGCGGCCGGTGCCAGCGCAGGCAGGCGCGCCGCCCCGTCGGCACGGATCGCCTCGACCTCGTCCTCGTCGAGCCGCCCGACCATCGCGGGGGTGTCGAGCCAGAGCCCCAGCAGCGGGGCGTCGACCTCCGCGTGGAACTGGAGTCCGAGCGCCGATCCCGCGCGGAACGCCTGGACCGGCGTCGCGGCGGTCGAGGCCAGCAGGGTCGCGCCAGGCGGGAGCTCGACCGCGTCGTCGTGCCAGTGCAGCACCGTCGGCTGCGCGCCGAGCGCGCCGAGCACCGGGTCGTCCGCGAGCAGCTCGACGGGCGCGAACCCGACCTCCGAGCCGTGCCGGCGCAGCAGCCGAGCGCCGAGCGCGAGGCCCAGCAGCTGCATCCCGAGGCACACGCCCAGGACCGGCACGTCGGCGTCGACGGCCGCCGCGAGCAGGGCGCGCTCGGCCGCGAGGCCGGGGTGCGCGCGGACGTCGTCGGCGTCCATCGGGCCGCCCATCACCACGACGCCCGCGACCTCGTCGAGCGCGGGCAGCACCGGGTCCGCGAGGTCGAGCACCGTGCGGACCCGCAGCGGCGCGTCGATCGCGCGGCCGATCAGACCGGGTCCCTCGTGCGGCGCGTGCTGCAGCACGAGGACCGGGCGCGGGCCCGTCACCAGCCCTCGGGGAGCGGACGCCCCTCCTCGTAGCCCGCGGCCGACTGGATGCCGACGACGGCCCGCTCGTGCAGCTCCTCGAGGCTCGTCGCACCGACGTAGGTCGCGGCGGAGCGCACCCCGGCGGTGATGTGGTCGACGAGGTCCTCCACGCCGGGCCGGCGCGGGTCGAGGTACATGCGCGAGTGCGAGATGCCCTCCTCGTAGAGAGCCTTGCGCGCGCGGTCGAACGCCGAGCCGCCGCGCGTGCGGTTCGCGACCGCGCGGGCCGACGCCATGCCGAACGACTCCTTGTAGAGGCGGCCGTCGCCGTCCTCGTGCAGGTCGCCGGGCGACTCGTGCGTCCCGGCGAACCAGGAGCCGATCATCACCTGCGCGGCACCCGCGGCCAGCGCGAGCGCGACGTCGCGCGGGTGGCGGACGCCGCCGTCGGCCCACACGTGCTTGCCCTGCTTGCGCGCCTCGGCGGCGCACTCGAGCACGGCGGAGAACTGCGGGCGGCCCACGGCGGTCATCATGCGCGTGGTGCACATGGCGCCCGGCCCGACGCCGACCTTGACGATGTCGGCGCCCGCCTCGATGAGGTCGCGCGTGCCCTCGGCGGTCACGACGTTGCCGGCGACGACCGGCACCTGCGGGTCGACGGCGCGGACCGCGGCGAGCGCGTCGAGCATCTTGCGCTGGTGGCCGTGCGCCGTGTCGACGACCAGCACGTCCACGCCCGACTCGAGCAGCTCGGCGGCCTTCGCCTTGACGTCGCCGTTGATGCCGACGGCCGCCGCGACGCGCAGCCGGCCGGACGCGTCGAGCGCGGGCGAGTAGATCGACGAGCGCAGCGCGCCGACCTGGGTCAGCACGCCGACGAGCTCGCCGTCGCGGACCACGGGGGAGAAGCGGCGGCGCGTCGAGTGCAGCTGCTCGAACGCCGCCTCGAGCCCGCGCGTGCCGCCGCTCTCGACGACCGCGAGGTCGACGGTGGTCGGGTTCGTCGTCATGACGTCCGCCACCTGCGTGAACCGGTCGACGCCCTGGCAGTCGGCCTCGGTGACGACGCCGAGGGGGCGGCCGCCGTCGACCACGACCGCCGCGCCGTGGGCGCGCTTGCCGATCAGCGTCAGCGCGGTGTGCACGGTGTCGTGCGGCGACACCACGACCGCGCTCTCCACGACGGTGTGCTTCGCCTTGACGGACGCGACGACGTCCGCGACCACGTCGGTCGGCACGTCCTGCGGGATGACCGCGATGCCGCCCCGGCGCGCGATGGTCTCGGCCATCCGGCGACCGGCGACCGCCGTCATGTTGGCGACGACGAGCGGGATGGTCGTCCCGGTGCCGTCGGTCGACGCGAGGTCCACGTCGAAGCGGGAGGTGACCTCGGAACGCGACGGGACGAGGAAGACGTCGCCGTAGGTGAGGTCGGAGGTGGCCGTCTGGCCGGGCAGGAAGCGCATGGCTGTCCCCCTTTCCGGTCGATTCTACCGGGCAGCCCGGGAGAGCCGTCGGGGCGGACGGTCCTAGAGTGGGACACCAGCCGCGCTCGCGGCACCGTCGCCGCGCCTGTCAGGAGGCCCGCCCCCATGGGAGTGCTCGACCGCATCGGGTCGCCCGCCGACGTGCGTCGCCTGACGTCGTCGCAGGTCACCGAGCTCGCGGACGAGATCCGCACGTTCCTCGTCGAGAACGTGTCGCGCACCGGCGGGCACCTCGGGCCGAACCTCGGCGTCGTCGAGCTGACCATCGCCATGCACCGCGTCTTCGACTCGCCGCGCGACACCTTCGTGTTCGACACCGGCCACCAGTCGTACGTGCACAAGCTCCTCACGGGTCGCGGCGACTTCACGCGGCTCCGCAAGCGCGACGGGCTCTCGGGCTACCCGAGCCGGGCCGAGTCGGAGCACGACGTCGTCGAGAACTCCCACGCATCCACGGCCCTGAGCTGGGCGGACGGCATCGCGAAGGCGAACCAGCTCCAGGGTCGCGCCGACCGGCACGTCGTGGCGGTCATCGGTGACGGCGCGCTGACGGGCGGCATGGCCTGGGAGGCGCTCAACAACATCGCGGCGGACGCAGACCGCCGGCTCGTGGTCGTCGTCAACGACAACGGGCGCTCCTACGCCCCGACGATCGGCGGCCTCGCCCACCACCTCGACACGCTGCGCACGACGCAGGGCTACGAGAACGTCCTGTCCTGGGGCAAGAAGGCGCTCAAGCGCTCGGGGACGCCGGGTCGCATGGCGTACGACGCGCTGCACGGCCTGAAGAAGGGCCTCAAGGACGTCGTCGCCCCGCAGGGCATGTTCGAGGACCTCGGCATCAAGTACGTCGGCCCGGTCGACGGCCACGACGAGCCCGCGGTCGAGCGCGCGCTGCGCCGGGCACGGTCCTTCGCGGGCCCGGTGATCGTGCACGTCATCACGGAGAAGGGTCGCGGCTACCGGCCCGCCGAGGAGGACGTGGCCGACCGGTTCCACGCGGTCGGCGTGATCCACCCCGAGACCGGCCTGCCGATCGCGCCGAGCCGGTTCGGGTGGACGAGCGTGTTCGCGGACGAGATCGTCTCGATCGGGCGGCGCCGACCGGACGTCGTCGCGATCACCGCGGCAATGCTCGAACCGGTCGGGCTCAAGCGCTTCGCCGCCGAGTTCCCGGACCGCGTCTTCGACGTCGGCATCGCGGAGCAGCACGCCGCCACCTCCGCGGCCGGCATGGCGTTCGGCGGCCTGCACCCTGTCGTCGCGGTGTACGCGACGTTCCTCAACCGCGCCTTCGACCAGGTCGTCATGGACGTCGCGCTGCACAAGGCGGGCGTCACGTTCGTGCTCGACCGCGCGGGCCTGACCGGAGACGACGGCGCGAGCCACAACGGCATGTGGGACATGGCGATGCTGTGCGTCGTGCCGGGCCTGCGCCTCGCGGCCCCCCGCGACGAGGACACGCTGCGCCGCGCGCTGCGCGAGGCGGTCGACGTCGAGGACGCGCCGACCGTCGTGCGCTACCCGAAGGGTGCGATGGGGCCGACGATCCCCGCTGTCGACGACGCCGACGGCGTGGACGTCCTCGCGCGGCACGACGTGCCGGGGGGTGCGCGATCGGTGCTCGTGGTCGGCGTCGGCGCCATGGCGGCGACCGCGGTCGAGGTCGGCGCGCAGCTCGCGACGCACGGCCTGCGCACCACGGTCGTCGACCCGCGCTGGGTGCTGCCCGTGCAGGACCAGCTCGTCAAGCTCGTGGGGGAGCACGACCACGTCGTGACGATCGAGGACGGCCTCGTCGAGGGCGGCGTCGGGGCACAGGTGGCGCGTGCGGCGGCGGTCGCGGGCGTGACGACGCCGTTGCTCGCGCGCGGGATCCCGCGCCGGTTCCTCGCGCACGCGACGCGCGACCAGCTGCTCGATGAGCTGCGCCTGCGGCCCGCGGACGTCGTCCGCGACGTGCTCGCCGCGCTGGGCTGACGGCGGGCGTCGTGCGCCGGCGTCACCGGCTCAGGGCAGGACGCTGAAGTCCTCGATCTGCACGATCCCGGAGGTCCCCGCCAGCTTGAGGTAGCCCGTCACCGTGCCGTGCACCGGGAGCGTGACATGGTGCAGCGCCTTCGTCGACGAGGTCGCCCTGACGTGGCCGATCTTCCGCGAACCGAGGTACACGTCGAAGCTGCCGGCCTTCGGGCCCGACCAGTAGCCGAGCCGGACGGCGCTCCCGCGCTGGCGGTACCACGTGTGGACAGGGCCGAGCGTGCACGTCTGAGCGCGTTCGTGCTCGAACGCGCTCATCGACTGGCCACAGTTCCCGGAGACCAGCTCGTCGCCGCGGCTGGGCAGCGTCACGCACGCCGTCGCCGACCACGGCCCCACGTGCCCGTACGCGTCGCGCGCCCGTACCTGGTAGCAGTCGCTGCCCTCCACGACCTGCCGAGCGAAGGAGGTCTGCGCGCTCCACTCGGTGGGACCGGCCCACGTCTCGTCGGTGACCTGCGCGCCGATCACGCGCGGCGCCCACACCTCACGCCACTGGTAGTAGAGCGCTGTCGACGTGCCCGCGAACCTGAGTGTGAACGGACGCATGGCGTCCGGGTAGGTGCCCGGCGTCTGGGGCAGGAACACACGGGGAAGGAACCGCGGGCCGACGGAGATGCTCGTGATCCCCGGCCCGGGGAAGAGCGTCGCCCCGGCGGGCACGGCCGAGGCCGTCAGCGCCAAGCCGGCGACGACCAGGACGACGACGGTGCGCAGCCCGTGGCGCATGCTCTCCCCGCTCCTCTCGCGACGTTGCGCCGCGATGCTAGCGAAGGCGCTGCCTCGGTGGAGCCGCCATGCGGGTCACGTCCGCGCCGGAGTGACGAGCTCCCGGCTCGCGCGGCGCGTCATGAACCACACCATCGCCCCGATCGCGGCGACGAGCACCGCCGCCACGCGCCCGGCACCGAGCGCCAACCCGCCGCGCTCGTGCGAGACGCCGAACCAGTCGGCGAACGACGCGCCGATCGGTCGCGTCAGCACGTACGCGAACCAGAACGCCGCGACGGACGACATGCCGAACCAGCGCCGGCCCGCGATCGGCACCGCCAGGAACGCGGTGAACACCAGGCCGGCGGCCAGGTACCCGAGACCGAGCGTCGTGGCGGCGAGGTCGCCGGCGGCGGTGCCGAGCGCGAACGTGGCGATGACGGCGGCCCAGTAGAAGAGCTCGCGTCGCAGGGTCGTGATCGTGTGGATCGAGAGCGTGCGCTCGGTGCGCCACCACGTCCAGAACACACCCGCGAGCACGAGCGCGAACAGCGCGGTCGAGACGAGGTAGGGGACGCCCAGCGCGACGTGCAGCACGTCGGCCGCCATCGTGCCCGTGACGCCGACCATCGACACCGCGAGCCAGTAGCGCCACGGGACGTACCGACCGGTGCGGAGCTGGAGCGCGAGGGCGACGACCAGCCCCACGGCGCCCGCGCCGACGGCGAGGACGGGCGAGATCGTGTGGACGAGGTAGTCCGACAGCGCCTCGCCCATCGCCGTGGTGAGGCCCTTCGTCACCCAGAACGGGGCGTCGGGGCGGGGGACCCGCACGGGGGTGCGCACCACGTCGGGGGCGGCGGCGGTGATCTCGGACATCGGGGCTCCTCGCAGCGGTCCGGCCGGCGGGTCGATCGTCGACCGCGGTTCTCAGACGCTTCTGAGACCGGGCGCGGCACCATGGGCAGGTGGACGCCGACCTCGCCGAGCCCCGGGCATCGTTGCTGCTCGTCGAGGACGACCGCACGCTCGGTCCGCTGCTCGCCGAGGCGCTCGGCGACGCGTACGAGGTCGTGCTCGTGCGGGACTCGCACTCGGCGCTGCACGTGACGCTGACCCAGCACCCGGACCTGCTCGTCGTCGACCGTGGGCTGCCCGACGGCGACGGCATCGACCTCGTGCGCCGGCTGCGCCGCGCGGGCGTCGGCGCGCCGGTGCTCGTGCTGACCGCGCGCGGCACGCTGGCGGACCGCGTCGACGGCTTGGACGCCGGTGCCGAGGACTACCTGGTCAAGCCGTTCGAGCTGCCCGAGCTGCTCGCCCGGCTGCGGGCGCTGCTGCGGCGCCACGGCGACGACGCGCCGACGGTCGCCGTCGGGACGGCGCGGCTCGACGTCGAGTCGCGCACCGTCACGCGCGCGGGCGGGGCGCCCGTCGACCTCACGGACCGGGAGTGCGCCGTCCTCGCGATGCTCGCGCGTCGCCCGACCCGCGTCTTCTCGCGTGACGAGATCCTCGCCGAGGTGTTCGACCCCCACGACACGCCGAACACCGTCGACACGTACGTGCACTACCTGCGGCGCAAGCTCGGGCGGGGCGCCGTGACGACCGTGCGCGGCATCGGCTACCGGCTGGGTGGCGTGTGAGCGACGCCGACGACGCCCTGGTCCGTCAGTCCGTGCGCCGCGTCGCGGTCGCCGTCGCGGTCGCGGTCGCGGCGGTCATCGTCGTCGTGGCCGCGGCCGCGTACCTGGCCGGGCGCGCGGAGGGTCAGGAGCGGCAGGCGCGGTCCGTGAGCCAGGCGGAGCGGGACCGGAGCGCCGACGTGGCGTCGGCCGCGAAGCTCGCCGGGCTCGGGCTGCTCGCGCTCGCGGCCGCCGCGGGCGTCGGGGTCTTCACCGCACGCCGCGCCGTCGCCCCCCTCGACGACGCGCTGCGCCGGCAGCGCCGCTTCGTCGCCGACGCCTCGCACGAGCTGCGCACCCCGCTCGCGATCGTGCACACGCGCGCCCAGCTCGTGCAGGCGCGCACCCCGGCCGACGACCCTCGTCGCGTCGTCGTCGACCAGCTGGTCGCGGACACGCGCGTGCTCGGCGACGTCGTGACCGACCTGCTCGTCGCCGCGCAGCTCGAGGCCGGGCGCGCCCCGCGCGAGGACGTCGACCTGCTCGCGCTGGCCCACGCCACGGTCGCGTCCTACGAGGCCGTCGCACCCGGCGTGCGCCTCGCCGTGGACGGTGCGCCGCTCGTCGCGGAGGTCGCTCCCACCGCGCTGCGGCGCGCGCTCGCGTGCCTCGTCGACAACGCGGTCGCGCACAGCCCGGAGGGCGCCACCGTGCGAGTCGACGTGCGGCGGGCCGTGCGCGGCGCCGCCGAGGTGGTCGTGACCGACGAGGGTCCCGGCTTCCCGGCCGACGTCGAGCAGCTGACCGAGCGGTTCCGCCGCGCGGACGCGAACCAGGACGGTCGCCCCCGGTTCGGCCTCGGTCTGGCGCTCGTCCGTGACGTCGCGCAGGCGCACGGCGGTCGGCTCGAGCTGCGCCCCGTCGAGCCGGGTGGGGGAGCGGCGGCGATCGTGCTGCCCGCGGAGGTCGTGCGGGGCTGACGTCGGCCTCTCGGCAGCGGCCCCTCCGCGGCGGTCAGGTCGGGTTCGCCCAGCGGTGGACGCGGCCACCGGCGAGGACCAGGAGGCCCGAGGTGCCGTGCAGCGTGCTCGTCCACGCCTCGGCAGCCGGCCCGAGCACGACCGCGGTCGTCGCGGCGACGTCGGCCCACAGGATCGACGGTCCCACCACGGTCGCCGAGAGCACCCCCGCCGCCGGCTCCCCGGTCCGCGGGTCGACGATGTGGGCGCCACGCGCCGCCGGCCCCGAGGTCGCGACCGCGCCGTCGAGCAGCGGCACCCGAGCCAGCACGCGGGAACGGTCGGTCGGGTCCTCGATGCCCACGACCCACGGCCGGCCGGACCGCGACCAGGCGAGCACGTCGCCCCCCGCGTCGACCAGCACGTCGCCGTCGACCTCTCGCAGCAGCTCGCCGGCCCGCGCGACCGCCCAGCCCTTGACGAGCCCGGTCGGGTCGAAGCCGTCGCGCCAGCGCCACGGGTCGAAGGCGCCGGCCGTGCGCTCGACCGCGGTCCGGCACAGCCGCTCGACGAGACGCAGGTCGTCCGACGCCGCCGCGAGCGTCAGCTCGCCCCGGCGCAGCCGGGACAGCTCGGAGTCGGCGCGGAAGGGGCTGAACCGCGCGTCGACGTCCCGCAGCGTGGCGTACGCGCGCTCGACCGCGTCCCGCGCCTGCGACCCGTGCGGGTTGCCGCCCCGGACGTGGATGCTGACAGGCATGCCCATGACCTGCACGGTCCACGCGCGCCTGGGCGCCTCGGTCGTGGTCGTCACGCGTGGAACGCCTGGTCGATCGCGCTCTGCAGCGACGAGATGTAGCCGTCGCTCGTCACCGTGGCGCCGGAGACGGCGTCGATCTTGTCGCTCTGCGCCGAGACGACCTCCTGCTCGAGGATCGGGAGGGCGTAGCCGTTGATCTGCTCGTCGCGCCCGTTGCCGTGCGGGTACTGGACCGCTCGCGCCGCCGTGATCGTGCCGCCCGACACGGTGATCTCGACCTGCACCGGTCCCCACCGGGTCTGCACGACGTCGCCCGTGTAGGTGCCCGACTTCGCGGACGAGCCCGACGTCCCCGACGAGCCGGAGCCGGACGACGAGCCGGAGGACGACGCGCCGGAGCCGGACGACGAGCCCGAGGAGGCGGAGCCGGACGACGACGAGGCCGAACCGGACGAGCCGGAGCCGGACCCGGTTCCCGACCCGGACCCCGACCCGGCGACGGCGCCGCTGCTCGCGCTCGACCCGTTGCCGTCGGCCTGCCCCGGCGCGGGACGGTTGGTGCTCGTCGGGTACAGGAACACCGCCACGACGCCCGCGAGCGTGCCGAGCCCGGCCGCGACGAGCTTGCTGACCTTCATCCGGCTCTCCTCACCAGTCGTACCGCTCGACGTGCAGCGCCTCGGCCGGGACGCCCGCGGCCCGCAGGTCCGCGACGAGCGCCTGGGTCCACGGCAAGGGGCCGCACACGATCACGTCGTGCTCGTCCAGGACCGGCACGAGCGCGCGGAGCGCCGACGGGCCGTCCCCGGGCCACGCACCGTCCGGCAGCCACGTGGGACCCGTCCGGGCTCGCGGGCCGGGGAGCGCGACGAACCGGAGGCCCGTCTGCCCGGCGAGCCACTCGATGTCCTCGGCGAGCGGCACCTCGCCGGGACGGCTGGTGCGCAGCACGAGGGTGTCCGTGACGGGCTCCCACGCGTTGTCGTGCAGCATCGCCATGACCGGCGCGATCCCCGAGCCCGCGGCGAAGGCCGCGACCCGCGGTCGGGTCCGCACGGCGGGGGTCAGGCGCCCGTATGGCCCCTCGACGAGCACGCGCGTCCCGCGCCGGAGCGTCGCGACGCGTGCGCCGTCGTCCCCGCGGGTGCCGACGGTCACGCGGAGCCCGACGGTGGTCGGCGCGGCGGAGAGGGACAGCGGGTGCCCGCGCGTCCAGCCCGTGCCCGAGAGGAACCGCCACACGAAGTACTGCCCGGGCTCGACGCGCAGCTCGTCGAGGCGGCGTCCCGTGAGGTGCAGCGACACGAGTCCCTCGCCCTCGGGGACGACCTCCGCGACGCGCAGGTCGTGGCGGGCCGAGAGCCACAACGGCTGCCCGACGCGGAACACCAGCACCGCGAGGAGCGTGACCGCCCACAGCGTCCACCAGAACGCCGTGGCGGCCGTCGAGCCGCCGAGGTCGGTGCCGGTCCAGAGCTGGTGCGGCAGCGCGAACCCGACGCCGAGGTACGCGTACAGGTGCAGTAGGTGCCACCCCTCGTACCGCATCCGCCGCCGCGCCACGCGCATCGACGAGACGACCACCGCGACGATCAGGCCGAACCCGACGGTGGCGAGCAGCATCCCGGGCAGCGTCGTCACGACGTCCCACGTCTCGCGCACCCACGAGACGCGCCCGAGCAACGTGTACGACCAGAGGATCGCGACGATGTGGACGAGCAGCAGGTGGAACGACGTGAACCCGGTCCAGCGGTGCCACCGCGTCACGGCGTCCTGGCCGAACGAGCGCTCGACCCACGGGACGCGCGCCATGCCGAGCACCTGCGCGAGCATGAGGTAGCTCGCGAGCAGGCCGGCGAGCCGCCCGGCCGCGCCCAGCGCCGACGCCGCGCCTCCGCCGAGGTCCGTCACACCGCCGTGGGAGACCCACAGCCGCAGCACGACGAGCAGGAGCGCGGTCGCGACGGCCCAGACCGCGGCCGCCCACCACCGGGCGCGCCGCGGCGCCGCGAGCCGGCGGACGTCGGGCACGGCCGGGGCCGGGGCGCTGGTGACTGCCATGCCTCGATGGTCACGACCATTCCTGAGAACAGGGTGGGAGGGCGCCCAGCGGTGTCGGTGGGACGCCTTCGCGCGGCCGGCTCGGCGGCAGCTTGCCCGCACAGGCATCGCGGCGGGAGAGGGGTGTGCCGTACGGTTGCACCTGTAGTCGCAGTGCATCGCTTGTCACGACCGCCGTAAGCACTTGGTGCGGCAGGCTCGAGGAACCCTCGGACCGGACGACGACCACCGTGATCACCCGGCGGTGACCCCACTGCCGTCGATCGACCGAGAGAGAGAGCACCATGCCTGTTGGAACCGTCAAGTGGTTCAACGCCGAGAAGGGCTTCGGCTTCATCGCCCCCGACGACGGCGGCCCGGACGTCTTCGCGCACTACTCCGCGATCGCGACGAGCGGCTACCGCTCGCTCGAGGAGAACCAGAAGGTGCAGTACGAGGTCACGCAGGGCGCGAAGGGCCCGCAGGCCTCGAACATCACGCCGCTCTGACGCTCGTCACGCCGCACGCAGGGCGCCCCACCCGTCGGGTCGGGGCGCCCTCGCACATCCGTCCGTCCTACCCCCGGGGCGAACGGGTCACCCGCGCGACAGCCGCCTGAGAGGCACGGACACGCCATGAGCACCACCGCACCCACCGTCCTGCGAACCCGACCGCGAGACGCCGACGCCGTGCATCCGACCAGCGCGTTCACCGCGCTGACCCGTGACGTGCGCGCCGGTGGGCACCTCGAGCGGCGGTACACGTTCTACGGGTTCCGCCTGGCCGGTGCGGCGCTCGCCCTCGTGGGGCTCGTCGTCGGCGTGGTCCTCGTCGGCGACTCGTGGTGGCAGCTCCTCGTCGCGACGGTGGCCGCGGTCGTCTTCACGCAGTGCGCGTTCCTCGGCCACGACGCCGCGCACCGGCAGATCTTCGTCTCGGGCCGGGCCAACGACTGGACGAGCCTGCTGCTCGCGAACCTCGCGGTGGGCCTGAGCGCCGGCTGGTGGCAGCGGAAGCACACGCGCCACCACGCGAACCCGAACAAGGTCGACGCCGACCCCGACATCGACATGAAGGTCCTCGGCTTCACGCCGGACGACGTCGCGGCCCGGCGGACCGCGGCCGGTCGGTGGTTCCTGCGCCGCCAGGGCTGGTTCTTCTTCCCGCTGCTCCTGCTCGAGGGCATCGCCCTGCACATCCACGCCATCCGCCGCATCACGTCGCGCGTCCCGATGGAGCGCCGCTCCATCGAGAGCGTCTTCCTCGCCGCGCGGCTGCTCGGCTGGGTCGCGCTGGTGCTGGTCGTCATGTCGCCGACCAAGGGCGCGGCGTTCCTGGCCGTCCAGCTCGCGCTGTTCGGGGTCTACATGGGCGCGGCGTTCGCGCCGAACCACAAGGGCATGCCACTCGTCCCCAAGGACGCGCGCATCGACTTCCTGAGCCGTCAGGTGCTGACGAGCCGCAACATCACCGGGGGGCGCTGGCTCGACATGGCGATGGGCGGCCTCAACCACCAGGTCGAGCACCACCTGTTCCCGTCGATGCCGTCGATGTCGCTGCGCCGGGTCGCGCCCGTGGTCCGGGCGTACTGCGCCGAGCACGCGATCCCGTACACCCAGGTGTCGCTCCCGCGTTCGTACGCGATCGTCGTCCGTCACCTCAACGAGGTCGGGCTCGGTGACCGGGACCCGTTCGTCTGCCCCTTGGTGGCGTCGACGCGGGTGTGAGGCCACGGGTCCGCGGGCCGCGCGGGGCGGGTGTCTCGCACGTCACACCGGTGTGTGCCCTGGTGACGAGGACCACGGGACGGAGGTCCCGAGACATCCCATCAATTGCTCCCTAGCGTCGAGGTATCGGACCTCACCAAGGAGCTCAGATGTCCACCACCGCAGTCCCGCCCACCACGGCGAGCGAGGGGACGCACCCCGCCGCATGGGATGGCTTCGTCGCCGGCCCCTGGGTCGACGCGGTCGACGTGCGCGACTTCATCCAGCGGAACTACACGCCGTACGCCGGCGACGCCTCGTTCCTCGCGGGCCCGACCCCGCGGACGACGGGCATCTGGGACAAGCTCTCGGCGATGTTCCCCGCGGAGCGCGAGAAGGGCGTGTACGACGTCGACGCGACGACGCCGTCGACCATCACGTCGCACGCGCCCGGCTACATCAGCGAGGGTGACGAGGTCATCGTCGGCCTCCAGACCGACGCGCCCCTCAAGCGCGCGATCATGCCCAACGGCGGGTACCGCATGGTGGCGAGCTCGCTGCAGACCTACGGGTACGAGCCGGACCCCGTCGTCGAGGAGATCTTCACCAAGTACCGCAAGACCCACAACGACGGCGTCTTCGACGTCTACCCGCCCGCCGTCCGCGCCGCGCGGAGCAGCCATATCATCACCGGCCTGCCCGACGCCTACGGCCGCGGCCGGATCATCGGCGACTACCGCCGCGTCGCGCTGTACGGCGTCGACGCGCTGATCGCCGCGAAGAAGCTCGAGAAGGCCGAGCTCGACATGGAGCGCTCGGTCGAGGACGTCATCCGCGACCGCGAGGAGCTCGCCGAGCAGCTGCGGGCCCTCAGCGAGCTCAAGGCGATGGCCGCCTCGTACGGCTACGACATCTCTGCTCCGGCCACGAACGGCCGCGAGGCCGTGCAGTGGCTCTACTTCGGCTACCTCGCCGCGGTGAAGGAGCAGAACGGCGCGGCCATGTCGCTGGGCCGGACCTCGACCTTCCTCGACATCTACCTGCAGCGCGACCTCGAGGCGGGCCGCCTCACCGAGGAGCAGGCGCAGGAGATCATCGACGACTTCGTCATCAAGCTGCGGATCGTGCGCTTCCTGCGGACCCCGGAGTACGACGCGCTGTTCTCGGGCGACCCGACGTGGGTCACCGAGTCGATCGGCGGCATGGGCGAGGACGGGCGCCCGCTGGTCACCAGGACGTCGTTCCGGTACCTGCAGACGCTGTACAACTTGGGTCCGGCTCCCGAGCCCAACATGACGGTGTTCTGGAGCGACCGGCTGCCCCAGGGGTTCAAGGACTTCTGCGCGCAGGTCTCGATCGACACCTCCGCCGTGCAGTACGAGTCGGACGACCTGATCCGCGACTCGTGGGGCGACGACGCGGCGATCGCGTGCTGCGTGTCGCCGATGCGCGTCGGCAAGCAGATGCAGTTCTTCGGCGCGCGCGTCAACGTCGCGAAGGCGCTGCTCTACGCGATCAACGGCGGCCGTGACGAGGTCTCGGGCAAGCAGGTCGCGCCGCTGACGGCGCCCGTCGAGGGCGAGTTCCTCGACTACGACGACGTCATGGCGAAGTTCGACGCGACGCTCGAGTGGCTCGCGCAGACCTACGTCGACGCGCTCAACTGCGTGCACTTCATGCACGACAAGTACGCGTACGAGCGGATCGAGATGGCGCTGCACGACCGCGAGATCCTGCGGACGATGGCGTGCGGCATCGCGGGCCTGTCGGTCGTCGCGGACTCCCTGTCGGCCATCAAGTACGCGAAGGTGCGGGCGCTGCGCACCGCCGACGGCCTCGTCACCGAGTACCAGATCGAGGGCGACTTCCCGACCTACGGCAACGACGACGAGCGCGCCGACGAGATCGCGGTCTGGATCGTCAACGAGTTCATGTCGAAGATCCGGAAGTTCCCCACCTACCGGAACGCGCTGCACACGCAGTCGGTGCTGACCATCACGTCGAACGTCGTGTACGGCAAGGCCACGGGCTCGACGCCCGACGGCCGGCGCGCCGGCGAGCCGTTCGCCCCGGGCGCCAACCCGATGAACGGGCGCGACAGCCACGGCATGCTCGCCTCGGCGCTCTCGGTCGCGAAGCTCCCGTACTCCGAGGCGCAGGACGGCATCTCGCTGACCTCGTCGATCGTGCCGTCGGGTCTCGGCCGGACGCGCGAGGAGCAGGTGACGAACCTGGTCGGTCTGCTCGACGCGTACACGCTGTCGAACGGCTACCACATGAACGTCAACGTGCTGAACCGCGAGACGCTCCTCGACGCGATGGAGCACCCGGAGAACTACCCGCAGCTGACGATCCGCGTCAGCGGCTACGCGGTGAACTTCGTCCGCCTGACGCGCGAGCAGCAGCTCGACGTCCTCTCCCGGACCTTCCACGGCGCCGTCTGACCGACGCCGCACCGGCCGGGGGCCCGGACCCCCACGGACCCCCGGCCGGACCACCCGCCCTCCGGACCGACACGGAACCCGTCAGGAGACGTGAGATGACCGTCGTGACCGACCGCCCCACCGGCGCCCCCGTGGTGCCGCTGGGCATGCCGCTCGTCGGCGGCGCGCACGGTCGCACGCACGGCGCCGGCACGGCGGGCCTCGAGACGACCGACGAGGAGCGCTCGCAGCGCCTTGCGGACGTGCGGGCCGGGCGGCTCGGCTCGGTGCACTCGTGGGAGCTCGTGACGGCGGTGGACGGGCCGGGGACGCGCATGACGCTCTTCCTCGCCGGCTGCCCGCTGCGGTGCCTGTACTGCCACAACCCCGACACGATGGAGATGCGCCGGGGCACGGACGTCAGCGCGGAGGAGATCCTGGGCCGGGTCTCGCGGTACCGCGGCGTGTTCAAGGCGACCGGCGGCGGCCTCACCATCTCGGGCGGCGAGCCGCTCATGCAGCCCGCGTACGTGCGGACGCTGCTGCGCGGCGCGAAGGCGATGGGCGTCCACACCGCGATCGACACGTCCGGGTTCCTGGGCGCGGCGTGCACCGACGAGATGCTCGACGACGTCGACCTCGTGCTGCTCGACGTGAAGTCGGGAGACCCGGAGACGTACCAGCGCGTGACGGGCCGCGAGCTCGCCCCGACGCTCACCTTCGGCCGGCGCGTGGCAGAGCGCGGCGACACCGAGATCTGGATCCGGTTCGTGCTCGTGCCGGGCCTGACCGACGACGAGGAGAACGTGGCGAAGGTCGCGGACTACGTCGCGTCGCTCGGGCACGCGGTGACCCGCGTCGAGGTGCTGCCGTTCCACCAGATGGGTCGCGACAAGTGGGCCGACCTCGGCATGGAGTACGAGCTCGAGGACACGCAGCCGCCGAGCCCCGAGCTCGTCGAGCGGGTGCGCGGGCAGTTCCGCGAGCGCGGCCTCACGGTCTTCTGACCCGTCTCGCTCAGAACGCGTTGATCGCGCCCGGCGCGCGCTGCGGTCGCGCGAGCGTCCGCACCAGCGCGTCCTGCCCGTGCCGCCGGAGCGCGAGGTCGCTCAGCAGCGTCAGGACCGGCTGCAGCGCCGCGGCCGGGAACTGCGGCACCGGCACGCCGTCGAGGCTCGCCGCGAGGTCGTCGGAGTGGACGACGACCTCCATCAGCCGCGAGACGAGGAAGTCGTCGGTGCCGATCGTCCGCCCGGTCCACGGGATGTGCACGGTTGGACCGGCGGCTGCGAGCGCGTCGTCCAGCTGCGCCCGCGCCGCCCGGGCCGCCTCGAGCGCGGCTGACTGGCCGCCGGCGTGGGCGCGCTCCTCGTTGCTGGTGCGGACGCCGGTGTTGGCGGGGCCGTCGAGGTCCTGCTGGATCCACGCGGCCTCGGCGTAGTGCTCGTCGAGCGTGATGGGCGCGTCGTCGCCCGCGGGCCCCGACAGCACCTCGACGATCCGCCGCGGCTGGTCGACCAGGTGCCACGTCAGCGCACCGACGCTCATGCCTGCGCACGACGACTCGTCGTCCCACCGCGCGCCCACCTGCGCGTCCGCGACGAGTCCGACGAGCAGGTCGGTGGCGCGGGCGACGGCACCGCGGTCGAGCGAGCCGACGAGGGACAGGGGCGGGAGCGTGGTCGCGGTCATGGAGACCATCCTGCCGACCCGGACGGGCCCCGGCGCAGGAAATCGGGCTCGCGGTCGCGACGCACGACCCCCGAGCCCGACTTCCTGCGGTGCGAGTGGCGGGTCAGACGGTCGGCACGTTCGCGACGCCGTCCGGCAGGAGGCGCCGGCCGAGCACGCGCTCGCTGTACCCGGTGCGGTCCAGGTACGGCGTGATGCCGCCGAGGTGGAAGCCCCACCCGGCGCCCAGGATCATGCAGAGGTCGATCTGCTGCGGCGTCGCGACGACGCCCTCGTCGAGCATGTGGCCGACCTCGACGGTGAGCGCGGTCAGCACGCTGTCGAGCACGCCGGCCTCGTCGAGCGGCGCGTCGGAGCCGTCCGTCCGCGCCTCGTCGAACACCGCCTGGATCGCCGGGTTCACCGGCTTGGGGAGCCCCTTCGCGGGTGCGTCGAGGACGACGCGCGTGCCGTCGGCGACGAGCTTCTCGAGTCCCGGCGAGCGCGGGAAGCGGTCGCCGAGGTCCTCGCGCAGCGAGGTGAGCACGTGCAGCCCGACCGCGGGGCCGACGAGGTCGAACAGCTCGAACGGCGGCATCGGCAGACCCAGCGGCCGCAGCGCGCGGTCGGCCACCTCGACGGGCGTGCCGTGCTCGACGGCGTCGACGATCACCCCGAGCAGCAGCACGAGCAGCCGGTTGACCACGAACCCGGGCCGGTCGGCGACGAGCACGGCGGTCTTGCCCAGCGAGCCCACCAGCGAGAACGCGGTCGCGAGCGCCTCGGCCGACGTGCGCTCGGCCTGGACGACCTCGACGAGCGGCATCGCGGCCACCGGGTTGAAGAAGTGCATGCCGACGACCCGCTCGGGACGGGTGAGGTCGGCGGCCATCGCGGTGACCGAGAGGGCCGAGGTGTTCGTCGCGAGCACGGCCGTGGGGGAGACGACCTGCTCGACCTCGGCGAACACGCGCTTCTTGAGCTCGAGGACCTCCGTCACGGCCTCGACCACGAGGTCGCAGTCCGCGAGGTCCTCGAGGCGCGTCGTGCCGTGGACCGAGCCCAGCAGCCGCGCACCGGCGGCCTCGCTCATGCGGCCGGTCGACGTCAGCCGCTCGACGGTCGACCGCACCGCGGCGAGGCCCTTGCCGACGCGCTCGTCGTCGAGGTCGCGCATGACGACGGGCACGCCGAGCCGCTGCGCGAACAGCGTCGCGATCTGCGCCGCCATGAGTCCCGCGCCGACGATGCCGACCTTCGTGACGGGCTGCGCGAGCGAGCGGTCGGGCGCTCCCACGGGCTTCTTGCCGCCGGAGACGAGGCCGAACGCGTAGACCGACGCGCGCATCTCGTCGGACATGATCAGGTCGGCGAGCGCCTCGTCCTCGGCAGCGAACGCCTCGTCGCGCGACGCGGTGCGCGCCGCCGCGACCAGGTCGAGCGCGCGGCCCGGCGCGGGCCGGGAGCCGTGCACGGTGGCGTCGAGCCGCTGGCGTGCGACCGCGACGGCGCCGTCCCACAGCGCGGCGTCGTCGAGCGGCCTGCGGTCCACGGCGACCTCGCCGGTGAGCACGCGCGCCGCCCAGCGAATCGACTCCTCGAGGAAGTCGGCCGGGTCGAGCACGACGTCGACGAGGCCGATCGCCGCCGCCTCGGCGGCCGAGAACGGCTTGTTCGCCGCGGGCCGGGCGAGGATCACGTCCAGCGCCCTCTCGATGCCGACGATCCGCGGCACCAGGTACGCGCCGCCCCATCCCGGCACGAGCCCGAGGCTGGTCTCCGGCAGGGCGAGCGCCCGGACGTCGGACGCGGCCGTGCGGTAGTGGCAGTTGAGCGCGAGCTCGAGGCCACCGCCGAGCGCGACGCCGTTGACGAACGCGAACGTCGGCACGCCCATGTCGTGGAGCATGGAGTACGCGGCGTGACCCGCCCGACCGAGCGCGAGCGCGTCGTCGCGGTTCGTCACCCGCGCAGCCTGCGTGAGGTCGGCGCCGGCGGCGAGGAAGTACGGCTTGCCCGTGACGGCGACCGCGGCGAGCTCGCCCGCCAGCGCCCGCTGCCGGACCGCCGCGAGGGCGGCGGTGAGCTCGCCGAGGCCGAGCGGGCCGAGCGTCGTCGGCTTGGTGTGGTCGAGCCCGTTGTCGAGCGTGACAAGCGCGAGCGTGCCGGCGCCGCCCGGCAGCCTGACGTCGCGGACCAGGGCGTGGGTGACGCGCTCCTCGCGCGGCTCGGCGGGGGTCACTTGTCGGCTCCGTTCGCGGCGGTGGGGACGTAGTCGGCGTGGTGCGGGTTCTCCCAGACGACGGTGCCGCCCTGACCGAGGCCGACGCACATGGTCGTCAGGCCGTAGCGGACCGCGGGGTGCTCCTCGAACTGGCGCGCGAGCTGCGTCATGAGCCGCACGCCGGACGACGCGAGCGGGTGACCGATCGCGATCGCGCCGCCGTAGGGGTTGACGCGGGGGTCGTCGTCGGCGATGCCGAAGGCGTCGAGGAACGCGAGCACCTGGACGGCGAACGCCTCGTTGATCTCGAACAGGCCGATGTCGTCGATCGTCAGCCCGGCGCGGTCGAGCGCGCGTCGCGTCGCGGGCACCGGGCCGATGCCCATCACCTCGGGCTCGACGCCGGCGTACGCGAACGAGACCATCCGCATCCGGACGGGCAGGCCGAGTGCGACCGCCGTCTCCTCGGCGGCGACGAGGCACGAGGCCGCGCCGTCGGTCAGCGGCGCGGACGTGCCGGCCGTGACGCGCCCGCCGGGGCGGAACGGCGTGGGCAGCGTGCGGATCGCCTCGACGGTCGTCCCGGGACGCGGTGGCTCGTCCGCCGTCGCGAGTCCCCAGCCGCGCTCGGGGTCGCGCAAGGCGACGGGCACCAGGTCGGGGTCGATCCGGCCCGCGGCGAGCGCGTCGGCGTACTTGCGCTGCGACGCGACGCCGTACGCGTCGGCGCGGTCCCGCGTGAGGTGCGGGAACCGGTCGTGGAGGTTCTCGGCGGTCACGCCCATGTTGAGCGCGTCCGCCGCGACGAGCTTCTCGGACAGGAACCGCGGGTTGGGGTCGGCCTCGAAGCCCATGGGGTGGTGGCCCATGTGCTCGACGCCGCCCGCGATCGCGACGTCAGCGCCGCCGACGCCGATCGTGGCCGCGACGCTCGTCACGGCGGTCATCGCGCCCGCGCACATGCGGTCGATCGCGTAGCCGGGCACGGACCGGGGCAGGCCGGCGAGCACGCCGACCGTGCGGCCGAGCGTCAGGCCCTGGTCGCCCTGCTGCGTGGTCGCGGCGATCGCGACCTCGTCGACGCGGGCGGGGTCGAGCGCAGGGTGGCGGCGGAGCAGCTCACGCACCGTCTTGACCGCCAGGTCGTCGGCGCGGGTGTGGGCGTACAGACCGTCCTTGCGCGCGCGGCCGAACGGGGTGCGCACCCCGTCGACGAACACGGCGCGTCGGACGCGATCGGTGGCGGGCATCGAGAGCCTCCAGAGGCGGGACGACGGTGTCCTGTCCGGCCCGCGTCGCGGGCCGCCTCCGCCGACGCTACCCGGGACCTGAGTCCCTTGCGCGGCCGGAAGTTACCGAAGAGTAACACCGCCGACGAGGGTGATCGTGACGTGCGCCACGTGAGCGGCGGTGCCCGCCACGCGCGTCCGTGGCCGGGGTCGGGGTCTGCTCGCCAGGAGGGATCACCGGGCCTGTGACCAGCGGCGACGCGCCGGCCGTCAGGTGGCGGAGATCGATGCGAACGCGTCGACGAGCGCGGGCGTCACGAGCGCCGCCTGCCACGGGCGCGCGCCGCCGGCCGCGAGCTGCGCACCGATCGACTCGGCGTCGAGCACCGCGGGCGGGGCCCAGCACAGTCGGCGGAGCAGATCGGGCTGGAGCAGGTTCTCGACCGGCACGTCGTGCTCGGCTGCGAGCACCGCGACTGCCGCGCGCGCCGCGGTGAGGCGATCGGCCGCCGCGGGGTCCTTGTCGGCCCAGGCCCGCGGCGGAGGCGGCGCGTCCGACTTCGGACCGCGCACCGACGGCAGGTCCGCGTCGGGGAGCGCGAGCGCGCGGTCGATCGCCTGCTGCCACAGCGTGGCGCGCCGACGGGTGCCCTTGCCGGAGAAGGCGGGGAGCGCCGTCAGCTGCGGGACGGACCGCGGCATGGCCTGCGCGGCGGCGACGATCGCGGCGTCGGGCAGCACGCGGCCGGGCGAGATGTCGCGCTGGCGTGCGTTGGCGTCGCGCGTCTGCCACAGCTCGCGGACCACGGCCAGGCGGCGCGCGTCGCGGATCGCGTGCAGCCCGGAGACGCGTCGCCACGGCTCGGCGCGCGGGGGAGCGGGGGGAGCCGTCCGGACGGCCTCGAACTCCTGCGCCGCCCACTCGGCCTTGCCGGCGACCGCGAGTCGCTCGGCGAGCACCTCGCGCACCTCGACGAGCACCTCGACGTCGAGCGCGGCGTAGCGCAGCCACTCGTCCGGCAGCGGTCGCGTCGACCAGTCGACCGCCGAGTGCTCCTTGGCCAGCCCGAGCCCGAGGGTGTCCGCGACGACCGCGGCGAGGCCCACGCGCTCCATGCCGAGCAGGCGCGCGGCGAGCTCGGTGTCGAACACGCGGCTCGGGTGCATGCCCTGCTCGGCGAGCCCGGGCAGGTCCTGCGACGCGGCGTGCAGCACCCACTCCACACCCACGAGCGCGTCCGACAGCGGCGACAGGTCAGGGACCGCGATCGGGTCGATGAGCGCGGTGCCGGCACCTTCGCGGCGGAGCTGGACGAGATAGCTGCGCTGGCCGTACCGGTAGCCCGAGGCTCGCTCGGCGTCGACCGCCACGGGGCCCGTGCCGGCCCCGAACCGTTCGACGGCGGCCGCGAACGCCTCGGGCGTCTCGATCACCGGCGGCACGCCCTCGGCGGGCTCGAGCAGGGGGACGACCGGGGCGTCAGGCTGTGCCTCGTCCCCGGACGGGACAGGCTCCTCGAGCCCCGACGGTCGCATGAGACCACGGTAGGCGAGGAGCGTGGCGCATCCGCGCAGGCCGCGCGGGCACGCGCGCGGTTGTGCGCAGCGTCACGGACGCTCAGCGCAGGACGCCCGCCCGGATGACCATGGCCACGAGCTCGGCGCGGTCACCCGTGCCGAGCTTGCGGGAGATGCGCGCGAGGTGGCTCTTGACCGTGAGCGCCGAGAGGCCGAGCGCGTCGCCGATCAGCTTGTTGCTCTGCCCCTCGGCCACGAGGCGCAGCACGCTGATCTCGCGCGCCGTGAGCTCCGGCAGCGGCTGCTGCGGCGGGGGAGCGGCCGGCTGGCGGGCGACCGACTGGGCGGTGAGCCCGGCGACCGCACCGCGCACGCCACCCGCGAGGAGCACGCCGATCTCGCTGCGGCTGGCCCGCCGCGTCAGCACCACGACGCGGTGCGTGCCGCGCCGGCGCAGCGTGCGCACCAGGGCGGTGCCGTCGCCGTCGGCGACCTCGCTGACCACGAGACACATCGGCTGCCCCGCGACGGCCGACGGCCGCCCGGTGGGGACGACCCGGACGTCCGGACGGCGCAGCTGCGGCACGTCGCGGCGTAGGGGTTCGATGCTCACGTCCACAGGATCGGCAGGTCGGGGCGCGCACTTGAGCGCGGCGCGCCCGTGCGATGCCGCATCGTCACCGGCGCGGCAGTCAGGGGGCCACCTCTCTCGGGTCGGGACGTTCCCAGCGCCAGCTCGCGAGCATCTGCTCGGCGCGCGCCCAGGCCTCCTCGGGCGCGGCCGTGGGCCCGAGGACGCCGACCACGTACCGCCACCTCCCGCGCGCGAAGACGCGTTCGACCGCGCGGAACTCCCGGCCGCTGGCGCTCGGCACGTGCAGGACGTAGCGCTGGCTCGCGCGGCCCGCGAGCGTCGTGGCCGAGACGTCCTCGACGAGCGAGGCGCCGTGGACGCGCACCGCGTGCTGCAGGCCGTCGCGGACCGACGACTCGATCGCGTCCCCGCCCCTGGGTGAGGACGAGCAGCTGACGAACACGCCGTCGCCCGCGGCCAGCCACAGCTCACCGCGGACGCCGAGGCGCGAGAACCCGATCTGGTGGTTGGGTCCGAACGCGCGCATCCGGTAGCCGGGCCGGCCGGTCAACGAGCGCCCGACGGTGACCTCGCGCCGGGTGCCCGGGTTCATCACGGGCAGACCGAGGAACTTCGTCCGACGGGTGGCCGCGCGGAACAGGATGCCGTCGACCCAGCCATGCAAGGTCCAGCCGGAGCTCTCGTCGCAGGGGCACGGACGGATCTTGGGTCCCCGTCGTCGGTCGCTCATGAGCGCGGCGAGCGCGCGGCACTCATGGGGACGGGTCTCGACGAGATGCGCACAGGTGGCCCATCGGCGGAGACGGAGACGGCCTTGAGCGCACGACCTCGGCGGCCCGCGGTCGTCAGTGGCGTGGCCCGATCGGCACCACGCCGTCGGGCAGCGGCTCGAGCCCCGCGGCCGTGCACAGCAGGGTGGCCCACGCGCGCAGGTGGTCACCGAGGTCCGAGTCGGACGCCGTCCACGAGGCGCGGATCTCGAGCTCCGTCTGCTCCGCTCGGCGCTCGAGGGCCCCGAAGCTCTGCGACAGGACGCGTGTCACGGTGCCTCCTGCGGCGTGCGCGTCGAGCCCGACCGACGCGAGGGCGTCGCCGAACCAGCTCCACGCGACCTCCGCGAGCAGCGGGTCCTCCCCGACCTCGTGCTCGAGCGTCGCGCGCACGAGCGTGACGAGCCGGAAGCAGCCGTCCCACGCCTCCTGACCGGCGGGGTCGTACAGCACGACGAACCGGCCGGACGCGAGCTCGGATGCGGACACCGAGCGGCGGGCCGTGCGGACCTCGGCCGTGAGCGCCGCGGTGTACGGCGCGATGCGCGACGGCCCGGGCACCTCGTCGAGGACGACCTCGGGGCGGACGGTCACGCGGCGCAGCGATCGGAGCGCGTCGAGGAAGTCGACGGGCACCTCGTCCGGGCCGGCGGGGGTCACGGATCGGATGGTAGGCGCGTGCGCCGACACCGGCGCCGTTCGGCGCGCCGCGCCCGGATCACAGTTCGGCGTCGGCGGCTGTGATCTCGACGCTCGGGCAGGCCCGAGGCGCGCGAGAGGCCCGCGGCTACGCTGGTTCGGCAGCCATCACCCGGTCGTCGTCCCGGCCTGCGCCGCAGCGCGCCGCGACGGCCGTCGAACCGAAGGAGCACCCCGCATGACCGCGAACTCGCAGGTCGCAAGCGCCCAGATCGGCGTCACCGGGCTGGCGGTGATGGGCCGCAACCTCGCGCGCAACTTCGCCCGGCACGGCTACACGGTGGCGATCCACAACCGCACGTTCGCCAAGACGCAGTCGCTCGTCGACGACCACGGGGACGAGGGCACGTTCGTCGCGAGCGAGTCGGTCGAGGACTTCGTCGCGAGCCTCGAGCGCCCGCGCAAGATCGTGATCATGGTCAAGGCCGGCGGCCCGACCGACGCCGTCATCGACGAGCTCGTGCCGCTGCTCGAGGAGGGCGACATCGTCGTCGACGCGGGCAACGCGCACTTCCCCGACACGATCCGCCGCGAGAACGCGCTGCGCGCCCGGGGCCTGCACTTCGTCGGCTCGGGCGTGTCCGGCGGCGAGGAGGGCGCGCTGCTCGGTCCGTCGATCATGCCGGGCGGCACGCGCGAGTCGTACGAGAGCCTCGGCCCGATCCTCGAGGCCATCAGCGCGAAGGTCGACGGCGTGCCGTGCTGCACGTACGTCGGCCCGGACGGCGCCGGGCACTTCGTCAAGATGGTGCACAACGGCATCGAGTACGCCGACATGCAGCTCATCGCGGAGGCCTACGACCTGCTGCGCCAGGGCCTCGGCGCGAGCGCCGCGGAGATCGGGCAGATCTTCGCCGACTGGAACACGGGCGACCTCGAGTCGTTCCTCATCGAGATCACGGCCGACGTGCTGCAGCACGTCGACGCCGCGACGGGCAGCGCGTTCGTCGACGTCGTGCTCGACCAGGCCGAGCAGAAGGGCACCGGCCGCTGGACGGTGCAGAACGCCCTCGACCTCGGCGTGCCGATCACCGGCATCGCGGAGGCGACGTTCGCGCGCGCCCTCTCGGGCGGCGTGCCGCAGCGCGAGGCCGCCCGCGGCACGCTCCCGGCCGACACGACGCCGTGGGACATCAGCGACCGTGACGCGTTCATCGAGGACGTCCGCCTCGCGCTCTACGCGTCGAAGGTCGTGGCGTACAGCCAGGGCTTCGACCAGATCGCCGCGGCCTCGGAGCAGAACGGCTGGGACATCGACCGCGGGGCGATGGCGCGCATCTGGCGCGGCGGCTGCATCATCCGCGCGCGGTTCCTCAACCGCATCACGGAGGCCTACGAGCGCGACGCGAACCTGCCGCTGCTGCTCGCCGACGAGTACTTCACGTCGGCGGTGGGCAACGGCGTCGCAGCGTGGCGTCGGGTCGTGGCGGGAGCCGCGCTGCACGGCGTCCCGACCCCGGCGTTCTCGTCGTCGCTCGCGTACTACGACGGGGTGCGGGCCGAGCGCCTGCCCGCCGCGCTGATCCAGGCTCAGCGCGACTTCTTCGGCGCTCACACCTACCGCCGGACGGACCGCGAGGGCACGTTCCACACGCTGTGGTCCGGCGACCGCAGCGAGCAGGACGCCTGAGCGGAGTCGCTCGCCCGCTCACGACGAACCCGCGGCATGCGCTCCGGCGCGGCCGCGGGTTCGTCGTCTGCCTTCAGGCCTGCACGGGACGCGCCGATGAATCGGCGTAGACCCGCCGACCGGAAGGCATGCGTTGCCGGAGAACCACTCGCCGCAGGAGGACCGCCCGCGCGCCGCCGAAGGCCTCCCCGGCTCGCTGTGGCTCCCCGAGACGCCTGCGCCCGGACCCTGGGATCAGGCCGGCTCACCCGCGGGCTCCCCGGCTCAGCCGGTCGAGCCCCGACGGAATCGCGTCCCCCGGCCCGGTCAGGTGATCCTGCTCGTGGCCCTCGGTCTCGTCGTCGGGGGTGGCTGGTCGGCTCTCCAGCCCGACAAGACCGAACCGCGAGTTGTCGTCGAGGCCGAGCCGCCCGCCACGACCGGGGAGTCGACCGGCGCGGATCCCGCCGACCCGGCGATCCCCGCCGGCGTCCTGCGCGCCTTGGGCTATCCGACGCCGGGGTACGAGGAGGGTGCGACCCCTCTGGGTCATCCGCCGGCACTGAGCGAGACGAGCTCGTCCTACAAGTTCCTCCACACCCAGCCCGACGGGATCACACCAGTCGCGTGGGATCCGTGCCGCCCGATCCACTACGTGACGACCGGTGACGCGCCCGCGGGCGGAGATGAGCTGATCGATGAGGCGGTGGCCGCGGTCAGCGCCGCGACGGGCCTGGTGTTCGTGGACGACGGACGCACCGACGAGGCGCTCGACGTGCGGCGCGTTCGGCCGTTCAGCGAGCCCGATCGCTATGGGGACCGATTCGTGCCCGTGCTGATCGCGTGGACGAGCGAGAAGCAGGACTTCCGTCTCCAGGGCGCTGTCGCAGGCCTGACGATGCCGATCGCGGTGACCGCCGACGGCCGGCTGATGGTCGACGTGGTGGGGACCGTGGAGCTCGACGCCGTGCAGGTCATGAACGCCCAGCGACTCGACGGCCAGGGCGTCACCGTCGTCATGCACGAGCTCGCGCACCTCGTCGGGCTCGACCACGTCGCCGATCCCAGCCAGGTGATGAATCCCAGCGGGACGCGGGGCGTGAACGCATTCGGGGCCGGTGACCTGGCGGGCCTCGCGCTGCTCGGTGAGGGGGCCTGCGAGCCGCGCCTGTGAGGGCGGCTCAGGGCCGCACCCGGGCGAGGGGGTCGCTCGCCCGGCGGCCTGGTCAGCCGCGGCGCAGCCGCCGCAGCGCCTTCTTCCCCCACGGGATCGCGCGCACCCACACGCGGTACAGCGGCGAGAACGGCACGTCGATCGTCCCGACGAGCAGGTCCTCGTGGTCGGCGAAGGAGCGCTTGAACTCGGAGATCCCGTCGTTGAGCAGGCCGTTCATGTCGTAGCGCAGCAGCCCGGCGTCCTGCGCCAGGCGGACCGCGTGCCACTTCACGGGCGCGTTGGCGCGCGCCTTGCGGCCCGCGTCGTTGACGCCGCCGTAGAGCTCGAACGCCGTCGACCCGGAGACGGCGTCCCACACGAACGAGCAGGGCCGGCCGTCCTGGAACGCCGCGACCAGCACGGAGTCGTCGCCGAGCTCGCGGTGCACCGACAGGTAGTAGTCGTCGTCGTGCAGGGCGAACCCGGCCCGCAGCGCGGTCTCGTGGTAGACGCCGAGCACGGCGCGGACGTCGTCCTCCTCGGTCACGCGGCGGACCTCGACGTCGCGCCCGCCCTTGCGCACGTCCGAGCGCGTCGTGCGGCTCATCGCCGCCATCAGCTCGTCCTGCGTGCGCGTGAGGTCGAGGATCAGCGTCGACTCGCACAGGATCGGCTCCGGTCCCGGCGCGGCGCCGGGGATCGTGGTGGGCGTGCCGGCCGGCCAGTCGGGCTCGAGGCTGACGCCGACGCCCCCGACGTTCGAACGGCACCACGCGACGACGGCCGCGGTCACCGACGCGCGCGTCGCCTCGTCGCCGACGCCGTACCCGACGGGAGCCTCTGGGTCGGCGGGCGCGACGGCCGGTCCGCGCGGCACGTAGGACAGCGCGCGGAACGGGAACGGCAGCGCGCGCACGAGCACCTGCGCGGCGCCGATCGTGCGGTCGCCGGAGCGGACCTGGAGCCGATGCGCGCGCCACGGGCCGGTGGCCTTGACCTCGCCCCAGCCCCACAGCTGGAGCGGGTGCCCGCCGAGGGAGCGGACCAGCGCGTCCCAGGCGACGCGGTCGGTCACCGGCTCGACGACGGGCAGGGCAGTCGGAGCAGGCATGCCCGCCATCGTATAGACGACCCCGCGAGCCCCGCCCGGCGGGTCCGCCGGCCCACGGCAGGGCGAGAAGCACGGCGCCGACCCCCGCGGGCGGCGCGTCGCGGGGGACGGGCGCCTGGCTACGCTGGGGCGTCGCCCGGCGCGAGGCTGCCGGGTCGGTCCACGTCCCCGCACGTCAGGAGCACGATGACCACCCATGCCGACGCCGCTGCGGTGACGCGGATGCTCGCGGAACGGACCGGGACGGACGCCAGCGACTGGTTCCTCGTCTTCAAGGCGCGGTACGGCATGGAGGTCGTGCTCCGCGGGCTGGCCGCGGTGCGCGGTCGTGGCGACGTCGTCACCCAGGTGTTCACGTGCTCGACGGCGGTCGACCCCGTGCTCGTCGCGGGTCTCCGGCCCGTGCACGCCGAGGTGGCGCCCGCGTCGGTGGCCGTGGACCCCGAGCCGCTCGCGTTGGACGCCGCGACGCGCGCCGTGGTCGTGCAGCACACGTTCGGCATCGTCGACGAGCCGCGGGCTCGTGGGCTCGCGGAGCGCGCGCAGGCGGTGGGGGCGCTCGTCGTCGAGGACTCGGCGCACTGTCTCGGGCGCCTCGCCCGCGGTGCGGATGGCCGGCCGCTCGCGGACGTGTCGGTGCACTCGTTCGGCGTGGAGAAGATGCTGCCCACGCGCTTCGGCGGCGCGATCTGGCTCAACCCCGCGATGCGCGACACGGCGGTGCGTGAGCGCGTCGCGAGCGACCTCGACGCGCTGCCGGCGGTCGGCCGCCGGCTCGACCTCGTGGCGCGCGCCTACCGCACGCAGGTGCGCGTGCTGAACCGGCTCGGCGGCGTGGGCGCACGGCTGCGGTCGGCGCTCACCGCGCTCGGGCTCTTCGAGCCGGCCGTCGCACCCGTCGAGGGCCGCGCGGCGCTCGCGCACCGGGCGATGCGGCCCTCGCCGTGGATGCTCGCCCAGATCGAGGCTGCCCTGCCCGGGCTCGCCGCCACCGAGGAGCGTCGCTCCGCCGCGGTCGCCGAGTACGTGCGCGAGCTCGCGGGCGTCGTCGAGGTCCCCGCGTCGGTGGGCGAGCGGGCGTCCCTGGTCCGGTTCCCGTTCTTCGCGGCGGACGCCGAGGCCGCGACCCGCACGGTCGACGCGCTCACGGCGGCGGGCGTGTACGCGGGTCGCTGGTACCGGCCGGGGCTGTTCCCGGGCGTCGAGGACCCGCAGGCGTACGGCTGGACACCTGGCACCCTGCCCGTCACGGAGGACCTGATCGCACGCGTCGTCAACCTGCCGACCGCGGTCGACGCCGCCGAGGCGCGCCGGATCGCGGGCCTCGTCCGCGCGGCTACCCCTGCGGGCGGACCTTCCGGAACCTGACGTAGTCGAGGCTGTGCCGCAGGTCGATGCGCGCGATGTCGACGCGCCGCCGCCATGACAGGTCGGGCCGGTAGCGCAGCGTGTGGATGCGGCCCCGACGCGCGGCCGCCCGCACCCGAGCGCGCAGCTGCTTCGGCACGAATCGGATGAGCACCCAGAACGGCAGGTTGACCCACAGCCGCTCGTCCGTCGTGACCGTCTCGGGGAGCTCGCGGCCGTAGACGTACTCGTCGACGAACAGCCGTGCGAGGTTCCCGCCGGCGGCCATCGTGTAGTAGCTCGTCGCGCCCTGCCGCAGGTTGATCTCGAGCAGCTTGCTGACGCCCGTGCGCCGGTCGTGCATCACGTCGAAGTTGGCGCTGCCGACGAAGCCGACGCCGTCGAGGAACCGGCGGATCGCCTCGGTGAGCGCAGGGTCGTGCGTCGTCACGATCGCGTTGTTGTTGCCGACGAGCGCCGGGTCCCACTCCGTCAGCGCGACCTGGCCCGCCGAGAGGAACCGCATCGCACCGGTCCGGTCCGAGTACGTGTTGACCACGCGCATCACGGACTCGTCGCCCGCGAGGTACTCCTGGACGACGAGGTCGCCCGCGTAGCCCGCGGCGAAGATGCGCGCCGCGACGGCCCGCAGCTCGGCCGCGTCCTGCACCAGGTAGACCTTCTGCTTGCCCTCGAAGCGCAGCCGCGGGTACGTGTCCGTGTCCGACGGCTTGAGGATCACGGGGAACGGGAACGGCAGGGCCTCGCCGAGCGCGGGGTCCACCGGTCCGGGCGGCACGATCCTCGTGGTCGGGTGCGGCACACCGAGCTGCTCGCACGTCCGGTAGAAGTCGGTCTTGTCCATCAGCCGCGCGGCGTGCGCCTTGTCGACCAGCGGGATCACGAAGTCGTCGCCGAGCTCGTCGCGGTGGTCGATGAGGATGTTCGTGTAGAACTCGATCGTCGCGTACAGGACGCGCGTGCGGCCCGGGAACTCGTCGACGAGCTTCTTGAGCGTTGCCACGACGAACTCGGGCTGCTCGAGCTCGCGGTACGCGCGGACGTCGAGGATCGACGAGTCCGCGGTCTCACGGAGCGCGACGCGGCCGAGCGCGAGCGAGCGGACGCCGAACGCCTCGTGCAGCGACCGGGCGATGTTGTACGCGTTCAGCCCCGTCCCGATGATGATCGGGACGAAGTCGTCGTTGCCGTACACCCCGCGGTCAGCCCAGCTCGCTCGTGCCGGAGTACAGGTGCAGCACCGGCACCTGCAGCACCTCGCGAGCGCGCGACGCCCAGTCGCGGTGGAACGTGTCGTCGAACATGTGCGGGTACGTGACGACGGCGACCTCGCGCGCGCCACCCGCCTCGACCACGGCCTTGGCGGCGGGGATCGGGTCGTCGGCGGTGATCTCGCCCGTCGCCGGCCGGCCCGCGGCGGCGAACGCCGCGATGCTCCCGGCGAGCTGCTCGTCCGCCGTGGCCTTGGCCTCCTGCTGGGACGGCTCGCGCCCGCGCAGCCGGTCCCAGGCCTGGCGGAGCTCGCCCATGCCGAGGTCGTCGACGATCGTCGGGATCAGTGGGCGGTCGGTGTCGGCGGGCACGAGCACGCGGTACTCGAGCGTCTCGCCGGGGTGCAGGGCGAGCAGGTGCTCGACGTCGACAGGGGCCAGGGTGTCCTCGATGAGGACAAGGATCGTGTCGGTCACGCGCCGAGCCTAGTGACCTGCCAGCGGCCGAGCAGGACACCGTCGGAGTGCAGCAGGTGGACGGGTCGCGTCTCGCGGGCCGGCTCGAGCCAGCGCTCGTCGTTGAGGATGCGCGGCGCGGGGCCCCCGACGAGCCTCGGCGACCACGTGAGGCACAGCTCGTCGACCAGGTCGGCGGCGACGAGCTCGGCGAGCAGGCGCGGTCCGCCCTCGGCCAGCACGTGCTGGAGGCCGCGCGTGCCGAGCGTGCGCAACGCGACGCCGAGGTCGACCTGCTCGGGCGTCGCACCGGGTGCGACGATCACGCGCTCGGACCCGATGCGCTCGCGCAGCGCGTCGAGCGACGGGCTCGCGAACGTGGTGATCACGATGGGCGGACGCTCGGCGTCGAGGAGGTCGGGCGGGACGGCACCGGACGCGCTCACGATCGCGAGCTCGATGCGCTCGGCGCGACCGAGCCGCGCGCGCACGGCCTCGAGGCCCGCGGGGACCTCGAGCGCGCTGTAGCGCTCGTCGCGCGCGGTGCCGGCGCCGATCAGCACGACGTCGGCGAGCGCCCGCAGCACGCGGAACACGCGCCAGTCGGCTGAGCCGTTGATCGAGCCGGTGACGTGGTCGGCACCGGTCGCCGCGCCGTCGATCGTGCCGATCATGTTGGCGCGCACGTGCACGCCGCGCGGCGGGTGCACGGGGATCCGGTCGTTGTAGAGCCCCATGAGCTCGACCTCGTCGGGCGCGGCCTCGAGGCGCGAGCCGGCACGCTCGACTGGCAGCAGGACGTCGAAGGCGGGCAGCTCGGGCACGTCAGCCACCGTAGGCGACGCTGTCAGAGCGACGCGAGGGCAGCGACGTCGCCGACCACGACGACGGCGGGGTTGCCGACGCCGCGTGCGGCCGCGACCGCGCCGATGTCGGCGAGCGTCCCGGTCGTCGTCCGCTGGCCCGGCAGGGTGCCGTTCTCGACGACGGCGACGGGCGTGGTGGGCGCCATGCCCGCGGCCACGAGCCGTGCGGCGTGGTCGGCGAGCCGTGCGACGCCCATGAGCAGGACGAGCGTGCCGTCGAGCCGCGCGAGCGCGGACCAGTCGGTCGCCGCGTCGTGCGCCGAGACGATCGTCACCTGGCGGGACAGCCCGCGGTGCGTGACGGGGATGCCCGCCGCGCCGGGCACCGCGATCGCGCTCGTGACCCCCGGGACCACGTCGACGGGCACGCCGGCGGCCACGCACGCCGCGACCTCCTCGCCGCCGCGACCGAGCACGAACGGGTCGCCACCCTTGAGCCGGACGACGCGCTTGCCGGCGCGCGCCCGGTCGACGAGCACCTCGTTGATCTGGTCCTGCGTGAGGGTGTGCGCGTGCGGCGCCTTGCCCGCCTCGACCACCTCGACGGACCGGTCGAGCTCGTCGAGCAGAGCGCGCGGTGCGAGCCGGTCGACGACGACGACGTCGGCCTCGGCGAGCGCGCGCCGGCCGCGCGTCGTGATGAGCCCGGGGTCGCCCGGGCCGCCGCCGACGAGGGTCACGCGGCCGGTGGCCGCGCGCCGGTGCCGCCGCAAGGGGAGCGCGCCGGTGTCGAGCAGCAGCGCGATCGCGTCGCGCAGCGCGACGGCCCGCCGGGGGTCGCCGCCCGCGCCGACCGCGACCGTGACGTCGTCCGCGCGCGCCACGGTAGGCGTCCACGCCGCCGACGCCGACGCGTCGTCCGCGCGGACGCACCACAGACGTGCGGCCTCGGCGTCGGCCGAGACGGCCGCGTCGACCGCGCGGTCGCCCGTCGCCGTGTGGACCAGCCAGGCGCCGTCCAGGTCGGTCGCGAGGTACTCGCGCGCATGCCAGTGCAGCCGGCCGGCGTCGACCAGCTCGCCGAGGTCCTCGCAGATGGCCGGGGCGACGACATGGACGTCCGCGCCGTCCTCCACGAGCCTCGCCGCGCGGCGTGCCGCCACCGGGCCGCCGCCGACGACGAGCACGCGACGACCGGCCAGGTCGAGCAGCAGGGGGTGGCGCGCGCCGGTCATATGCCCGCCCCGGCCAGCCAGCCGTCGTCGGCCTCGGCGGCCGGCGCCGGCGCGAGCGCGTCGAGCAGGGTGGGACCGACCATGCCCGCCGCGAGCGTCGTGCCGTCGGCCGGGTCGACCAGCAGGAAGCCGCCGGTGCGCCGGTGCGAGCCGTACTCGTCGAGCACGACGGGCTCGGCCAGCCGCAGCCGGACCCGGCCGATCGCGTTGAGCCCGAGCGAGCGGGGCGGGATGTCCGACGACGTGTCGGTCGCGTCGATCGCGTGCAGGGTGTCGACCGAGTCCCAGGCGTCGACCTGCAGCGTGTCCACGTCGAGCCGGGCGTCGACCTCGCGCAGCAGCGCGCGCACGGTCCGCGTGCCGACGCGGACCAGCAGGCGGGCGCCGAGCACGCTGCGCTTCTCCGCGAGCCAGCACACCGTGCCGACGAGGTCGGCGCCGGACTCGATCCGCGCCGCCGCGGGGGCGATGACGTCGCCTCGCGCCACGTCGATGTCGTCCGCGAGGCGCAGCGTCACCGACTGCGGCGCGTGCGCCTGGTCGAGCGGACCGTCGAACGTGTCGATGCCGACGACCGTCGACGTGCGGCCGGACGGGTGCACGGCGACCTCGTCGCCCACGTGCACGACGCCCGACGCGATGCGGCCCGCGTAGCCGCGGTAGTCGGGGTGCTCGGCGTTGCGGGGCCGGATGACGACCTGGACCGGGAAGCGCAGCTCCTCCGACGTGGGGTCGCGCAGCACGGGCACGGACTCGAGGTGCTCGAGCAGCGTCGGGCCGTCGTACCAGGGCGTCCGTGCCGAGCGGTCGACCACGTTGTCGCCGTCGAGTGCCGAGATCGGCACGGCGAGCACGTCCTGCAGGCCGAGCAGGTCGGCGTAGCCCGCGAACTCGTCGGCGATCTTGCGGAACGTGGGCTCGTCGAAGTCGACGAGGTCCATCTTGTTCACCGCGAGCACGACGTGCGGCACACCGAGGAGCGCCGTGATCGTCGCGTGCCGGCGCGTCTGCTCGAGGACGCCCTTGCGGGCGTCGACCAGCACGATCGCGAGCTCCGCGGTGGAGGCGCCCGTGACCATGTTGCGCGTGTACTGCACGTGGCCCGGCGTGTCGGCGAGCACGAACGCGCGGCGGGCGGTCGAGAAATAGCGGTAGGCGACGTCGATCGTGATGCCCTGCTCACGCTCGGCGCGCAGGCCGTCGGTCAGCAGCGCGAGGTCGGGTGCCGCGTCGTCGGAGCCGCCGCGAGCGGCGGTGGCGCGCTCGACGGCAGCGAGCTGGTCGGCGAGGACCGACTTGGTGTCGTACAGCAGGCGGCCGATCAGCGTCGACTTGCCGTCGTCGACCGAGCCGGCCGTGGCGAGGCGGAGGAGGTCACGCTGGGAGTGGTCGGTCGTCGTCATCAGAAGTAGCCCTCGCGCTTCCGGTCCTCCATGGCGGCCTCGCTGGCCCGGTCGTCGGCGCGGGTGGCCCCGCGCTCGGTGAGCCGGCTCGCGGCCACCTCGGCGATCACGTCGGGGACCGTCGAGGCGGTCGACTCGACGGCGCCGGTGCAGGACATGTCGCCGACCGTGCGGTACCGGACGGTGCGCGTCTCGAGCTGCTCGCCGGCCCGCGGCCCACCCCACTCGCCGGGGGCGAGCCACATGCCGTCGCGCAGGAAGACCTCGCGGTCGTGCGCGTAGTAGATCGACGGGAGCTCGACGCCCTCGCGCTCGATGTACCGCCACACGTCGAGCTCGGTCCAGTTGCTCAGCGGGAACACGCGCACGTGCTCGCCGGGCTTGTGGCGGCCGTTGTAGAGGTCCCACAGCTCGGGGCGCTGCCGGCGCGGGTCCCACTGGCCGAACTCGTCGCGCAGCGAGAAGACGCGCTCCTTGGCGCGCGCCTTCTCCTCGTCGCGCCGGCCGCCGCCGAACACCGCGTCGAACCGGTGGGCCGTGATGCCGTCCAGCAGCGGCACGGTCTGGAGCGGGTTGCGCGAGCCGTCGGGGCGCTCGACCACGCGGCCGTCGTCGATCGCGTCCTGCACGCTCGCGACGACCAGGCGCAGGCCGTACCGGGCCACCGTGTCGTCGCGGTACTCGATGACCTCGGGGAAGTTGTGCCCGGTGTCGACGTGCATGAGCGCGAACGGCACGGGGGCGGGCCAGAACGCCTTGCGCGCGAGGTGCAGCATGACGATCGAGTCCTTGCCGCCCGAGAACAGCAGCACCGGGCGCTCGAACTCGCCCGCGACCTCGCGCATCACGTGGATGGCCTCGGACTCGAGCGCGTCGAGCTGCGTCAGGGTCGTGGTCCCGCTCATGTGTGCAGCCCGCATTCGATCTTGGAGGTACCGGACCAGCGACCGGCCCGCGGGTCCTCGCCCGGGGCCACCGCGCGCGTGCAGGGTGCGCAGCCGATCGACGCGTAGCCGGCCTGGCGCAGCGGGTTCAGCACCACGTGCTCGGCCTCGACGTACGCGTCGACGTCGGCCTGGGTCCACGCGGCGATCGGGTTGAGCTTGACCTTGTTCCGCTTGGCGTCCCACCCGACGACGGTGATGTCGGACCGCGTCGGCGCGTCCTCGCGGCGCATGCCGGTGACCCACGCCGTGTAGGGCGCGAGGCCGCGCTCGAGCGGCTCGACCTTGCGCAGCGCGCAGCACAGGTCGGGGTTGCGGTCGTGCAGGCGCGGGCCGTGCTCGGCGTCCTGCTCCTCGACCGTCCGCAGCGGCAGGATCGTGCGGAGCGAGATGTCCGTGAAGTCGGCGTAGTAGTCGCGCGTGCCGATCGTCTCGGCGAAGTGGTACCCGGTGTCGAGGAAGATCACGTCGATGCCGGGCGCCGCCTTGGCTGCCAGGTCGACGAGCACCTCGTCGCCCATCGAGGACGCCAGCACCAGGTCCTTGCCGAACCGGTCGGCGGCCCAGCGCAGGATCTCGCTCGGGTGCGCGCCCTCGAGCTCGCGGCCCGCCTGCTCGGCCTCGGCCCGCAGCGCGTCGAGCGCGTCGGTGCCGGTGCTGCCCGTGATCGTCGCGCTCATCGCAGGTCCTCCTCGTCGGCGCGCTGCACCCACTGGGCGAACAGCTCGCCCTCCTCGCGCTGCTCGTCGTAGTGCGTGACGACGCGCTCGATGTAGTCGGGCAGCTCGGACGACGGCACGCGCAGGCCGCGCAGCGAGTGGCCGAGGCCGCTCGTGAGGCCGAGGCCGCCGCCGAGGTGCACCTGGTAGCCCTCCTCGTCGCCCGCGAGCACGCCCTTGAGGCCGATGTCGGCGGTCTGGATGCGCGCGCACGAGTTGGGGCAGCCGTTGACGTTGATGCGGATCGGCTGGTCGAACGTCGGCAGCCGGTCCTCGAGCTCGCCGATGATGCGGGCGGCGCGGGCCTTC
Organism: Cellulomonas alba; assembly: GCF_030362835.1. Taxonomy (GTDB): domain Bacteria; phylum Actinomycetota; class Actinomycetes; order Actinomycetales; family Cellulomonadaceae; genus Cellulomonas; species Cellulomonas alba. The sequence goes on along the minus strand of NZ_JAUCGQ010000001.1, from coordinate 234,197 downwards.
GTCTCGACGATCGCGAGCTTGCAGAACTCGATGCCGGTGCACGCGATCGTGCCTCGGCGGAACGTCGACGCCGAGCGGACGAAGAGCCCCTCGTCCTCCAGCGCCTCGACGAGGTCGTCGACCTTCTCGGCCGCGACGTCGAGCACCACGATCTTCTGCTCGGTGGTCAGCCGCACGCGGTCGGAGCCGGCGGCCTCCGCGAGGTCCGCGACGCGAGCGAGCAGCGTGCCCGAGACGCGGCCGACGGTGGGGGCGGTGCCGACGTAGAACCGCCCGTCGTTCTGCGGGTGGACGCCGACGTGGTCGCGGCGGCCGGTCGGCGGCGGGGGCGGCTCGGGGCCGTCGGGCAGCGCGTAGCCGAGGTACTCGGTCTCGAGGACCTCGCGGAACAGCTCGGGGCCCCAGTCCGCCATGAGGAACTTCAGGCGGGCGCGGGTCCGCAGCCGGCGGTAGCCGTAGTCGCGGAAGATGCCGGCGACGCCCGCCCAGACCTCGGGGATGCGCTCGAGGGACACGAACGTGCCGAGCCGCTTGCCGAGCATCGGGTTCGTCGACAGCGCCCCGCCGACCCACAGGTCGAAGCCTGCGCCGAGCTCGGGGTGCACGACGCCGATGAAGGCGACGTCGTTGATCTCGTGCGCCACGTCCTGGTGCGGCGAGCCGCTGATGGCCGTCTTGAACTTGCGCGGCAGGTTCGAGAACTCCGGGTCGCCGATGTACCGCTCGGCGATGGCGTGGACGGCCGGCGTGCCGTCGATGATCTCGTCCGCCGCGATGCCCGCGACGGGCGAGCCGAGGATGACGCGCGGGACGTCGCCGCACGCCTCCTGCGTCGAGAGGCCGACGCCCTCGAGGCGGCGCCAGATCTCCGGGACGTCCTCGACGCGCACCCAGTGGAGCTGGATGTTCTGCCGGTCGGTGATGTCGGCGGTGTCGCGGCCGAACTCGGTGCTGATCTGCGCGACCGTCCGGAGCTGCGTGAGGTCGAGTGCGCCGCCGTCCACGCGGACCCGCAGCATGAAGTACTCGTCCTCGAGCTCCTCCGGCTCGAGCGTCGCGGTCTTGCCGCCGTCGATGCCGGGCTTGCGCTGCGTGTACAGGCCCCACCAGCGCATCCGGCCGCGCAGGTCGTCGCCCGGGATCGAGGCGAAGCCCTCCCGGGCGTAGATCGTCTCGATGCGGTGCCGGACGGACAGACCGTCGGCGTCCTGCTTCATCTGCTCGTTGCCGTTGAGCGGCGTGCGCGCCTCGTCGAAGGCCCACTGGCCTTCGTCGCGCTTGGCGGGGGGAGCGATCCTGGTCAGCGCCATGGGGCGCGTACCTCCGGAGGGGATCGTGGGCGTGCAGCCGCCTCCAGGGCGCAGGGGGTGATCACCTGCTCCTCGGACGCGAACCGCGCGCCCGGGTGTGGGGGTCGGGGCGGGTCAGCGTGTCCGCGGACAGCAGCACATGCACAGGCACGAGCGCGCCGCGACGGCACACGGCCGACACATGGCGACGTACCCGGCGGAGATCACGTGACGAGGCTGACAGACGGATCGGCATCGGTCGATGACGGGTCCGGATGGTGAGATCTGGGCGCCGACATCTGGGACGGCCGTCCAGATCGGCTTCTCGGGCGGGGTGAGGTCCGCGACGAGACCCACGCCCCGCCGACGTAGGCTGGCCCATCGTGATCGCCCCGGACGCAGACGCAGACCGTAGCGTTGCCCCCCGCGCGACCGGCCCCGCGAGCCTGACGGACCGCCGGCCCGTGGTCGCGCCCGACCGGCTGATCGCCGAGCTCGTGCCGCCGCGGCACTTCGCGGCCGCCTCGTTCGAGACGTACGTGCCGGACCTGGCCCACCCGTCGCAGGCCGAGGCGCGGGCGCGGCTCCAGCGAGCGGCCCTCCAGGTCGTCGACTCCTCGGGCCGCGCGGGGTTCTGGCGGCGGCACAAGGTCGAGCCCGTCGCCGTGTACCTCGACGGGGGCTTCGGCGTCGGCAAGACGCACCTGCTGGCCGCGCTCGCGCACGCCGTCGGCGTCGAGCGCACCGCGTACGGCACCTTCGTCGAGTACACGAACCTCGTCGGGGCCCTCGCCTTCCTGCCGACCGTCGAGGCGCTCGCGGCCAAGCGGCTGGTGTGCATCGACGAGTTCGAGCTCGACGACCCCGGCGACACGGTGCTGATGAGCCGCCTGCTGCGCGAGCTCGCCGACCGCGGGGTCTCGCTCGCGGCGACGTCGAACACGCTGCCCGGATCGCTCGGCGAGGGCCGGTTCGCGGCCGAGGACTTCCTGCGCGAGATCCAGGCGCTCGCCGCCAGGTTCGAGGTGCTGCGCATCGACGGCGACGACTTCCGGCACCGCTCGGTCGTCACGGACGCCGAGGGTCTCGCGGACGACGAGGTGCGCACGGCCGCGGGCGACCACGAGGGTGCGACGCTCGACGACTTCGGCGCGCTCCTCGACCACCTCGCGACGGTGCACCCCAGCCGGTACGGCGCGCTGCTCGACGGCGTCCGGCTCGTGGGCCTGACCGGCCTGCGCGCGGTCCCGACGCAGGACGTCGCGCTGCGCGTCGTCGTCCTGGTGGACCGGCTGTACGACCGCGACGTCCCGGTGCTGCTCGGCGGTGCGGGGGAGAGCGTGCTGTTCTCGCCCGAGATGCTGGAGGGCGGGTACCGGAAGAAGTACCTGCGCGCGCTCTCGCGGCTCGGGGCACTCGCCGCGGACGGAGCGGCGCTCGTCGGCTGACCGACACGGGCGTCACGTGATGCCGCGCCCCCGCCGGTGGGAGGCGCTTGACTGAGCCATGCAGCCGCGCGGCGGGGAGCTCGACGACGACTTCGGCGGCACCGACCTCGATCGAGCCGTCTGGTTCCCGCACTACCTGCCCGCGTGGAGCTCGCGCGCCCGGTCGGCGGCCACCTACGCGGTGCGCGGCTCCTGCCTCGTGCTGACCATCCCGCCCGCGCAGGGACTGTGGTGCGCCGGCGACCACGAGCCGGCGCTACGGGTGAGCGGCGTCCAGACGGCGAGCTGGTCGGGCGCTGTGGGGACCACGCGCGGGCAGCAGCCGTACCGGGACGGGCTGCGCGTCCGGGAGGCGCAGGAGCCGTTCGCGGGCTGGACACCTGGCCCCGGTTGGGTCGAGGTACGCGCACGCGCCGACGTCGCGGGTCGCTCGATGGTCTCCGCGTGGCTCGTCGGCCTCGAGGACGAACCCGAGCGGTGCGCCGAGATCTGCGTCTTCGAGATCTTCAGCGACGCGGTCGAGCCGGGGCGCTCGGCGGCGGTGGGCAGCGGGCTGCACCGGTTCCGCGACCCGGCGGTCACGGAGGACTTCGCCGCGCCGCGGCTGCCGGTGGACGTCACGGAGTGGCACACCTACGGCGCGCGTTGGGACGCGTCGGTGCTCGAGACGACCGTCGACGGCGAGGCGGTCCGCACGTGCGCCGCGCCACCGACCTACCCGCTCCAGCTGATGCTCGCGGTGTTCGACTTCCCCGACCGGGCGAGCGCGGACGACCGCGACCACGTGCCCCGGCTCGAGATCGACCGCGTGCGCGGCCGCGGTTGAGCCTCGGCCGTCCTCGCGGCGACCTCAGAACGGTGGCGGCGGCTCCGGCGGCGGCTCGGCCCGGTCCGGGGGGCCGGCCAGAGCGTGCTCGTACGCCGAGCGCGTCAGCAGGATCGTCGTCGCGGGGCGCACGTAGGTGATGCCGTCCGGGGTCGTCGTGTGGACGTCGCCGGTCTGCGAGTCTCGGCGCATCCGCCAGCCGTGGTGCGTCGTCGACCGGTGGTGATGTCGGCACAACGGTGGGAGATTCGACGCGATCGTCTGCTCGACCGGGCTCCGGTCGTGGTCGTACGGCTCGATGTGGTCGAGGTCGCACTTCTCGGCGGCCCGCCTGCACCCGGGGAAGACGCACGACTCGTCGCGCGCGACGACGAACCGGCGCAGCGGGGCGCCTGGTCGGTAGCCGGTCGCAGGGTCGGGCGTCCGCGTCAGGTGGGGGCCGAGGGCGAGCAGGTGGCCCTCCTCGTCGATGACCGCCCGCCGGAGGCGCGTCGCCGCAGCCGCGAGCTCGCGGGCGATCGGGGCCGGGATCGCTCCGTAGCCGGCGAGCTCGCCGGGCATGTCGTCGTCGCCGACCCACGTCGAGGCCGCGAGCGTCAGGTGGATCCCCGGTGCGTCGCCCTGCCGAGACGGCAGGCGCTGACCCGCGGGCGTCCGACCGTCGGCCAGGATCGCGCCGAACACGTCGCCGAACGCGTCCGCGCGACGTTGGGCGAGCGTGCGGTCGTCGCCGTCGCTCTGGGCGGCATCGGCGAGCGTGTCGACGACCGAGAACGCGGCGACCGCGTCGGCGGCCGGCAGGAGCGCGGACACCCACGCCATCGCGTCGCCCGCCCAGTCCAGCCGGACGCACCGGTCGCTACGCGCCTTCTCCGCGCGCTTCGTCGCGGCCTCGGGGTCGACGGCGGCGACGAGCCGGCGGACACGGCGTCGCAGGAACGGTGCGGTCATCCCGTCCGCGTCGTCGAGTGCCGCCCGCAGGACGCCGTCCGCCGCGTCGCGCGGCAGCCGCGCCACCTCGTCGAGGAGCACGTCGACCTTGCGCTGGTCCAGCAGGCCGGTGCGCAGCGCATCGGCCAGCAGCGGATGCGCGCGCAGTCCGTCCCCGCGGGCGATCAGCGCGCCCGCGCCGTACGACGTGGTGGCGAGCGCGCACAGATCGTCGACGGGGTAGGACGACGTGGCCGGCCGACGGGCCATCAGCTCGGCGACCACCCCGGCCTGGGCGGCGAGCGCCTGGCCGATGACCTGCTGCCAGCCCGCGACCGCGCCCAGGAGGTCCAGCTCGTGCAGATCGGCCGGGTCGGAGGACTCGAGCAGCTCGACGAGGTCGCTCGAGCGGAGGCCCGTGGCGGGCAGGTCGCGGGGGCGTGAGGACGCTCGATCCGAGGCGAGCGGAGACGCAGACGTCGCGGCCTCGGCCGTGCTGCCGTCCATGTCTCCGCCTTCCATTCGATTCGTACAAGTGTACCAATCGGGCTCTGACCTGGAGAGACATCCACAGGCCAGAGTGGGCATCGGCGATCACGAGGCCCCGGTCGTCTCGAGCGTTGCTCATCACCGCGCCGGCGGCAGGGGGCGCAGCCTCAGCGCACGTCCGCATGACGGACGCGCGCGCCGCTCGACTGTCCGGCCCTAGTGCGCGAGCACCGCGACCGAACGGCCGGCCATCGCGACGCGCTCGCCGCGAGCCGCGTCCTCGCCGCTCCACGACGCGAGCACCGTCCACCCGGCGCGCCCGAGCGGCACATCCACGGGCGACGGCGCCAGGCTGCAGACGACCAGCGCCGACCCTCGCCGGACGACCAGCCACGCGGGCCGCCCAGCGTCGTCGACGGCGCCGCCCCACGACAGGTCGGTCGAGCTGCGGTCGCCGGACCCGAGGTCGGGGACCTCCCCGCGCAGGCGCGTGAGCCGGCGGGTCCAGGCCAGCATCCGTGCGCGGTCCGGCGAGTCGCGCTCCGACCAGTCGAGCGTGCTGCGCGCGAACGTCGCGGGGTCCTGCGGGTCGGGGACATCAGGCTCGCGGCCGTCGCCGGACCAGCCGTGGCCCGCGAACTCGGCCCGCCGACCCTCGGTCACGGCGCGCGCCAGCTGGGGGTCGCGGTGGTCGGTGAAGAACTGCCACGGCGTTCTCGCGCCCCACTCGTCGCCCATGAAGAGGAGCGGGGTGAAGGGCGACAGCAGCACGAGCGCCGCCTCCACCGCCTGAAGTCCCGCGTCGAGCGTGGCCGACGGGCGGTCGCCCACGGCGCGGTTGCCGACCTGGTCGTGGTTGGCCGCGAAGACGACGAACCGGTGGCCGTCGACGTCCGGCGGGACGGGTCGGCCCCACGGCCGGCCGCGGAACGTCGACCACTCGCCGTCGTGGACGAACACGTCGGTGAGCGCCTTGCGCAACGTCTGCGGCGACCCGAAGTCGACGTAGTACCCGTGACGCTCGCCGGTGAGCAGCGCGTGGACGGCGTGGTGCACGTCGTCGGCCCACTGCGCCGTCATGCCCCAGCCGCCCGCCGCCGTCGGCGTCAGCGAGACCACGTCGTTGAGGTCCGACTCGGCGACGAGCGACAGCGGCCGGGCGAGCGTCGCGGCCAGCGCCGCCGTCTCGTCGGAGAGCTGCGCCAGGACGTGGCGCGGCGAGTCGTCGACCAACGCGTGGACGGCGTCGAGCCGCAGGGCGTCGACGTGGAAGTCGCGAAACCAGCGCAGCGCGCCGTCGCAGATCCAGCGGCGCACCTCGTCCGAGCCGGGGCCGTCGAGGTTCAGCGCGGCACCCCAGGGCGTGTGGTGCGCGTCCGTGAAGTACGGGCCGAACTCGGCGAGGTAGTTGCCGCTCGGGCCGAGGTGGTTGTGCACGACGTCGAGGCACACGGCGAGGCCGAGCGCGTGGGCGGCGTCGACGAACGCCTGCAGCGCACGGGGACCTCCGTAGGCGTCGTGCACCGCCCAGAGGGCGACGCCGTCGTAGCCCCACCCGCGGTCGCCGTCGAACGCCGCGATCGGCAGCAGTTCCACCACCTCGACGCCGATCTCTGCGAGGGCGCCGAGCCGCCCGGCGGCCGCCGCGAGGGTTCCCTCCGGCGTGAACGTGCCGACGTGGAGCTCGTAGTGGACCCGACCGCGCACGTCGAGGCCGCGCCACGTGGCGTCGCTCCACGCGAACGCGCCCGCGTCGAAGGCGCGGCTCGGTCCGTGCACGCCGTGCGGCTGCCACGCGCTGCGCGGGTCGGGCCGCGCCGGACCGCGGTCGAGCGAGAACGCGTAGTCGGTGCCGGGCGCGACGTCGGTGTCCGACACCCACCAGCCCTCGTCCTCGGGGCCGCGATCCTCGGGACGCATCACGTGCCGGGCGTGCTCCAGCACGAGCTCGACGAGGTCGGCGGTCGGTGCCCACACGCGCGGCCGCACGTCAGCCGTCCGTCTGCACGAGCAGCGCGACCGGGAGCCGCTCGAGGAGCTCGGCCACCGGCCGGACCCCGCCGGCGCGCGTCGCACCGCTGAGCACGTCGCGCCACTCGCCGTCGGGCAGCGCGATCGAGTGGTCGGCCCAGCCGCCCAGCCGCTCGACGATCGTCGCGAGCCGCGTCGCGACCACGGCGACCCGCGGCTCCCCGGCCACCGTCCGCGCGTAGGTGAGCGTGTTGCCCGACGAGTGGGCGAGCGGCCGGAAGCCGGCGTCCGGGCCGACGAACGCGGCCGGCAGGTCGCGCCGCAGTCGCAGCGCGCGCGACGTGACGAGCAGCTTCTCGTCGGCGAGGTCGCGCGGCCCGGCGCCGTCGTCGAGGCGCGCGAGCCGGGCGGACAGCGGATGGACGTCGACGTACCGGCGGTTGTCCGGGTCCACCAGCGTCGGGTTCGGCACCTCGGTGCCCTGGTAGACGTCGGCCACCCCGGGGAACGTCAGCTGGACGAGCTTCGTGCCGAGCGTCGCGGCGCGCACCGCCTCGCGCGTCCGCTGCTCCCAGCCGCTCAGCAGCTCGAGCACCACGGGGTCGCCCAGGGCCGCCCGCGCCGCGCGCAGCACCGCGTCCTCGTACCGCCGGTCGGGCGAGGTCCACGTGGTGTGCGTCTTGGCCTCGCGGATCGCCTTGACGAGGTACTCCTCGAGCCGGCTGCCCTCGACGGGCCCGTCGGCCGTCCACGTGCCGGCCAGCGTCTGCCAGAGCAGGTACTCGGTGCGGCCGTCGAGCAGCGTGGAGCGGTACGGCGCGCTCGTCGCGCGGAGCGCGTCGACGAGGGCCGCCCACTCGTCGGCCCGCTCGGACAGCACGCCGAGCCGGGCGCGCGTGTCCTCGCCGCGCTTCGTGTCGTGCGTCGTCAGCGTCGTCATGCCGAGCGGCGAGCCGACCTGCTGGTGCGACGCCCACGCGAGCAGCTCGGTCGGCGTGAGGGCGAACCGCTCGGGGTCGCCGCCGACCTCGCACAGGCCGACGAGGTGCGTCCACCGGTAGTACGCGGTGTCCTCGACGCCCTTGGCCATGACGGCGCCGCACGTCTGCTGGAACCGCACGACCAGCTCGTCGCGCCGCGCGCCCCGCGTCCGGCCCGCGCTGCCGACCTCGCGCCCGAGCAGCAGGTCGACGAGCACGTCCATCGTCGCGTCGCGCTCGACCGACAGCCGCGACCGGGCGATGCGCGCGGCCGCCTCGAGCACGTCGGCGTCGACCGGCTGCACGGGCCGGCCGGGCACCACGTACGCGCGGTAGCGGTCGAACGCGACGAGCAGCTCGATCAGGCAGTCCTCGAGCGACCGCCAGGTGTGGTCGCGCAGGCGCAGGTCGTCGTGGCAGATGCTCGCTGCGAGCGCCGTCAGCCGCCGGACCTCGGCGTAGAGCGGCCCGTCGACCACCTCGCGCTTCGCGGCCTCGACCACGCCCGGGAAGTCCTCCGACGAGTCGCCCGTGACGCGGTGCATGAGCGCCCCCAGCGGCGCCGCGCCCCCGGGGTCGACGAACGCCTGGCCGATCCGCCACGCGGCGTCGTACCCGGTGGTGCCCGCGGTGTCCCAGTCGGCCGGGAGCGCCTCGTCGGCCTCGAGGATCTTCTCGACGACGACCCACGCGTCGCCGCTCGCCTCGCGCAGGCGCGCGAGGTAGCCGCCCGGGTCGGCCAGCCCGTCCGGGTGATCGATCCGCAGGCCGTCGATGGTGCCGTCGGCGAGCAGCTCGAGCACGAGCGCGTGGGTCGCGTCGAACACCTCGGGGTCCTCGACGCGCACCGCGACGAGCGTGCCGACGTCGAAGAAGCGCCGGTAGTTGAGCTCCTCGTCGGCCACGCGCCAGTACGCGAGCCGGTAGTGCTGGCGGTCGACCAGGTCGGCCAGCGGCAGCGACTCCGTGCCGGACCGCACCGGAAAGACGTGGTCGAAGTAGCGCAGCACGGTCGTCGGTCCGGCACCGGGCACGTCGACCTCGTCGAGCGCGAGCTCGTCGCGTGCGAGCACCGCGCCGATGCGGTCACCGAGCACGGGCGCGAGCAGCGCGCCCTCGCCCGCCGACCAGTCGACGTCGAACCAGCGCGCGTACGGCGAGTCGGGTCCCTCGGCGAGCACGGACCACAGCGGCCGGTTGTGCCATGCCGGCGTCGGCACCGCCATGTGGTTCGGCACGATGTCCAGCACCAGGCCCAGCCCCGCGTCGTGCGCGGCACGCGCCAGCCGGTCGAGCCCGGCGCGGCCGCCGATCACCGGCGAGACCTCGTCGTGCGCGACCACGTCGTACCCGTGCGTCGAGCCGGGCGCCGCGCGCAGGACCGGTGACAGGTACAGGTGCGTCACGCCGAGCGACGCGAGGTACGGGACCCGCGCCGTCACGTCGTCGAACGTGAGGTCGGCGCCGAGCTGCACCCGGTACGTCGAGGTCGGCACCGGCCGTCCCGGCGCGGGCAGCCGGTGGGCCGACGTGGGGCGCGGCTCCGCCGTCATGCGGGCGGCGTCCGCGGCTTCGACGTGCGGCGTCGCGTCGTGGCCGGCTTCGGCCGCACCGGCGGCGTCGGCTCCTGCCGGACCTGCGGCACCATCGACGCCTCGGGCTCGCGCGCCTCCGTCGCGGGCATCTCCGCCGGGCGCGTCAGCACGACCATCGAGCGGTGCGCGAGCGCGAGGTCCTCGCCCGCGTCGATCGTGTCGCCCGGGTCGACCTGCGAGTCGGTGTCGAGGACCACGGTCCACGTCGTGCCGTACTCCGCGTCGGGGATCGTGAACGTCGTCGCCTCGAGCTGCCCGTTGAACAGGATGAGGAAGCTGTCGTCCGTGATGCCGCGGCCGCGCATGTCCGGCTCGGGGATCGCGTCTCCGTTGAGGAACACCGTGACCGCACGGGCGTCCTCGCCGGTCCACGCGTCGTCGGCCATGTGGTCGCCGGCGGGGTTGAACCAGGCGATGTCGCGCAGCTCCGACTCGCCACCGTGCTCGGCCGCGCCCGCGAAGAACCGGCGCCGGCGGAACACCGGGTGTTCCTTGCGCAGCCGCACGACGCGGCGCGTGAACTCGAGCAGGGCGGTGCGTTGGTCGTCGAGGTCCCAGTCGACCCACGACAGCTCGTTGTCCTGGCAGTACGTGTTGTTGTTGCCCTGCTGCGTGCGGCCGAGCTCGTCGCCGTGCAGGATCATCGGCACGCCCTGGCTGAGCAGCAACGTCGTGAGGAAGTTGCGCTGCATCCGGGCCCGCAGCTGGTTGATGTGCGAGTCGTCGGTCGGGCCCTCGACGCCGCAGTTCCAGGAGCGGTTGTAGCTCTCGCCGTCGCGGTTGTCCTCGCCGTTCGCCTCGTTGTGCTTGTCGTTGTACGAGACGAGGTCGCGCAGCGTGAAGCCGTCGTGCGCGGTGACGAAGTTGACGCTGGCGATGGGGCGCCGGCCCGTGTGCTCGTACAGGTCCGACGAGCCCGAGATGCGGCTCGCGAACTCGCCGAGCGTCGACGGCTGGCTGCGCCAGAAGTCGCGCACCGTGTCGCGGTACTTGCCGTTCCACTCCGACCACAGCGGGGGGAAGCCGCCGACCTGGTAGCCGCCGTCGCCGACGTCCCACGGCTCGGCGATGAGCTTGACCTGCGAGACGACCGGGTCCTGCTGCACCAGGTCGAAGAACGCGGACAGCCGGTCGACCTCGTGGAACTGGCGGGCCAGCGTCGCCGCGAGGTCGAACCGGAAGCCGTCGACGTGCATCTCGGTGACCCAGTACCGGAGCGAGTCCATGATCAGCTGCAGCACGTGCGGCGACCGCATGAGCAGCGAGTTCCCGGTGCCCGTCGTGTCGAAGTAGTGCGCCGGGTCGTCGTCCACGAGCCGGTAGTAGTTCGCGTTGTCGATGCCGCGGAAGCTGAGCGTCGGGCCCTTCTCGTTGCCCTCGGCGGTGTGGTTGTAGACCACGTCGAGGATCACCTCGATGTCGGCCGCGTGGAGCTCCTTGACCATCGTCTTGAACTCCTGCACCTGCTGGCCGGGCTGCGTGTACGCGGCGTAGCCGTTGTGCGGCGCGAAGAAGCCGATGGTGTTGTAGCCCCAGTAGTTCGAGAGCCCCTTCTCCTGCAGCGAGGGGTCGTTGACGAACTGGTGGACCGGCATGAGCTCGACCGCCGTCACCCCGAGCGACGTGAGGTGCTCGATGGTCGCCGGGTGGGCGAGCCCCGCGTACGTGCCGCGCAGCTCGGGCCGGACACCTGGGTGGAGCTGCGTCAGGCCACGCACGTGCGCCTCGTAGATCACGGACTCGTGGTACTCGTGGCGCGGCGGGCGGTCGTGCGCCCAGTCGAAGTACGGGTTGATGACGACCGACGTCATCGTGTGGCCCGCCGAGTCGGTCTCGTTGCGCTGGTCCGGGGCGTCGAACTTGTACGAGTAGAGCGACGGGTCGCCGTCGACCTGGCCGTCGATCGCCTTCGCGTACGGGTCGAGCAGCAGCTTGCTCGGGTCGCAGCGGTGGCCGCGCGCCGGGTCGTACGGGCCGTGCACCCGGAAGCCGTAGCGCTGGCCGGGCATGACCGCGGGGACGTAGCCGTGCCAGACGAACGCGTCCACCTCGGGAAGGTCGACGCGCTGCTCGCTCCCGTCGGCGTCGATGAGGCAGAGCTCGACGCGGTCCGCGACCTCGGAGAAGATCGCGAAGTTGGTCCCGGAGCCGTCGTACGTCGCGCCGAGCGGGTAGGGACGTCCAGGCCAGATCAGCATTGGCCCAGCGTGCCAGCCTGCGGCGGTCTCGTCCTGGGCAGGAGTCCGGGTGTGCCGTGCGCCACAACGGAAGCCGCGCCCAGGGCCGTCACACCAGGCTCGCGACGATGAACGCCTGCGTCACGAGGAAGCCCATGACGAGGTTGAGCCACAGGAACCGGCGCCAGCCGGCGTGCGCCTCCTCGCACCGCGCGTCGTCCAGGTCGCGGTACGGCCACACCGAGACGAGGTAGGGGAGCGGGACCAGCGCGGCGAGCGCACCGGGCCAGCCCGCGAGCAGCGCGAGCAGCGCAGCGGCGGCGTAGCACCCGATCGACAGGCGCACGGTCCAGGCGGCCCCGAACCGGGTGGCGACCGAGCCGATGCCGGCGGCACGGTCCGCCCGGATGTCCTGCACCGCGCCGAACGCGTGCGACGCGCAGCCCCACAAGAAGTACGCGGCGAGCACCGCGAGCACGGGTCCCGTGAACGCACCGCCCGCGAGCGCCACCCCGAACACCGCGGGGCTGACGAAGTGCGTGCTCGACGTCAGCGAGTCGAGCACCGGCCGCTCCTTGAGCCGCGCGGGCGGGGCCGAGTACGTCACGACGGCGGCCACGCTCACGGCGAGCACGGCCCCCGAGAGCCACGTCCCCGCGGCGAGCAGCACCACGACGAACGGCAGGTTGAGCGCGAGCGCGGCCCACAACGTCGTGCGGTGCAGCCGGTCGTCGAGCAGCGCGCCCTCGACGCCGCCCTTGCGGGGGTTCGCCAGGTCGGACTCGTGGTCGAACACGTCGTTGATCCCGTACATCGCGAGGTTGTACGGGACGAGGAAGTACAGCGTCCCGACGACGAGCAGCGGATCGACGGTCCCACCGGCGAGCAGGTAGGCCGCCGCGAAGGGGTAGGCAGTGTTGACCCACGACAACGGCCGGGACGCGCGGACGAGCTCCGCGACGGTCGACCTGCGCGCCACGTCAACCGGCACGGCTCACCTCCGGAGCACGGACCGCGCGCCGTGCGGCCAGCGAGCGGACCGACGGCACCAGCAGCGCCGCCGCCAGCGGCCACGCGAGGTCCTCCATCGGCACGCGCCAGACGTGCGGCCCGGCGAGGCTGCCCGCGTCGTACCGGAACAGGTCCGCGCCGATCATGACGCCGTCGAAGACGACGGTGAGTGCGACGAGCACCGCAGTCGTGACGGCGGTCGCGACGGCGAACTGCGCCCGGTCGGGGTGGCGGACGAGCGCGACGGCGAACGTCGCGGCTGCCACCGCGACGAACACGACGTCGACCCCGAGGTAGCTCACGGCTCGTCCCGCCCGGCGCCGAGCCGCGAGGCGACCGCGTGCACGACGGCCGCGAGGTAGGCGAGGAACGTCACGAACACGACCTCCTCGACCGGGAGGCGCGGCAGCACGTCCACGCCGAGCAGCGCGTCGGCGCCACCGCGCGAGTAGAAGCCGCTGGCCAGCGCCACCGCGTCCCACGCGAGGAAGAGGACGACGCCCGCACCGACGGCGACCAGGCCGGCGCGGCGGTCGGCGGCGAGGACGAGCCGCCACCGCGCGTCGACCGCGGCCACGCCGCCGAGCGCGACGAGCAGCACCAGCAGGTACGCGCCCCTCACGGTGCCACCGCCACCGGCTCGGCCAGCGGCCCGGTCGTCGCGTCGCCGCGCAGCCGCTTGATGACGAGCTCGGCGCTGATCAGGCACATCGGCAGCCCGATGCCGGGCGTCGTCGAGCCCCCCGCGTAGAGCAGGCCGTCGACGTGCCGTGAGGCGCCGCGCGCCCGCAGCATCGCGCTCTGCCGGAGCGTGTGCGCCGGTCCGAGCGCGCCGCCCGACCACGCGGACAGGTCGTGCGCGAAGTCGGCGGGGCCCACCGTCCGCCGCACGACGACCCGCTCCGCCAGGTCCGGCACCCGGGCCCACGCGGCGAGGCGCGCCACGGCCGCGTCCGCGACCCTCTCCACCACCGGGTCGCCGCGGCCGTCCAGCCCGCCGTGACCGATCGCGGGGTCGGCCGGCACGGGCACGAGCACGAACAGGTTCTCGTGCTCGGCGGGCGCGACCGACGGGTCTGTGCGCGAGGGCGCGCAGACGTACATCGACGCCGGCTCGGGCACGGTGCGCGCACGGATCGCCGCGAAGTTCGCGTCCCAGTCCGCCGTGAAGAACAGCGAGTGGTGCGCGAGCTCGGGCACGCGCCCGCGGACGCCGAGCATCACGAGCACCACGCCCGGCCCGGGGTCGCGGCGCGCCCACCACCGCTCCGGGTACGTGCGCAGGTCGGCCGGGACCAGCCGCGTCTCGAGGTCGTGCAGGTCACCCGCGCCCACGACGACCTCCGCGTCGAGCACCGTCGGCCCGTCGGGTCCCTCGACCTCGACCGCGCGGACGCGGGCACGGCTCGCACCCGCCGACGCGGCCTCGCGGTCGACGTGGATCCCCGTGGCGCGCGTGCTCGTGCGGACGCGGACGCCGAGCCGCTCCGCGAGGCGCGCGAACGCCCCGACCACCTCGCCGATGCCGCCCCGCGGGTAGAGCACGCCCTCCGTCAGGTCCGCGTGGCTCATCAGGTGGTACAGCGCCGGTGCCCGTCGGGGCTCGGTCCCGAGGAACACCGCGGGGTAGCCGAGCACCTGGCGGAGCCGCGGGTCGGCGAAGCGCCGCGCGACGTACCGGTGGAGGGACACCGACAGGAGCTGCACGAGGCGGGGCGCTCGGCGCAGGAGGTCGGGCGTCCACGCCTCGCGGCCCCAGGTCGACCACAGGAACCGGTCGGTCGCGAGCTCGTACGTGGTGCGGGCCGAGGCCAGGTACCGCTCGAGGGCCGCGCCGGCGCCGGGCTCGACGCGCTCGAACGCGCCGGGCGCCTCGCCGGTCCGCACGTCGAGGGACCCGCGCCCCTCGAAGAACACGCGGTACGCCGGGTCGAGGCGCACGAGGTCGAGCTCGGTCGCGGCGTCCGTGCCGAGCAGCCGGAACGCGTGCTCGAACACCTCGGGCATGAGGTACCACGACGGGCCCGTGTCGAACCGGAAGCCGTCCGCCTCCCAGACGCCCGCGCGGCCTCCGACGGTGGGTCGCTGCTCGACGAGGTCGACGTCGTACCCCTCGCGCGCGAGCAGCGCGGCCGTGTGCAGGCCCGCGACGCCGCCGCCGATCACGACGGCGCGACGGGCGCTCACCGCCCCGCCCGCGCGGACGCCGACCCGAGCCGCGGCCGGTACGCCGAGAGCGCCGAGTGCGCGACGACCCGCAGCTTCGCGGTGGGCGGCACGCTGACGCGGTGCTCGGCGATCGCGGCGGCGGGTGTCGACCGGAGGCGTCGCGAGAGCGCGGCGAACAGGTCGTGCGCCGTCTGCACGGCGCGGCGGCACGACCGCGGCAGCTGCGGGATCACGGCTGCCGCGGCCGCGAGGTCGAGGTCGGCGTCGTCGAGGAGGGCGTCGCGCTGCTCGTCCGTGAGGTGCGCCGCGTCGACGCCGGGGAAGTACGTGCGGCCGAGGTCGGACTCGTCCGCCGCGAGGTCGCGCAGGAAGTTGAGCTTCTGGAAGGCCGCGCCGAGCCGCCGCGCACCGGGCGCCCAGCGCTCGTAGAGCCGGGCGCGCTCCGGCGGCGCGTCGGCCGACGTGGCGACGAAGACCCGCAGGCACATGAGCCCGACGACCTCGGCCGAGCCGTACACGTACGTCGACAGCGACGCGTCGTCGTGGCTGCTCGTGACGAGGTCGGTGCGCATCGAGGCGAAGAAGGGGCGCACGAGGTCGAGGCCGATGTCGCACTCGCGCGCGGTCGCGGCGAAGGCGTGCACCACGAGGTTCGTCGAGAACCCGCTCCCGAGCGCTGCGACCGTCTCGGCCTCGAGCGCGTCCAGCCGGCGAGCGCGCTCGTCGGGCGGGAGCACACCGCTGCCCGCGCCGATCCCGAGGTCCGGGCAGTCGACGATCTCGTCCGCGATGCGCACGAGCGCGTAGATGCAGCGCACGTGCGTGCGCACGGGCTCGTGCAGCAGGCGTGCGGCGCGCCCGAACGACGTCGAGTAGGCCTCGATCACCTGGGCCGAGGCCGACCGCGCCGCGCGCGTGTAGAGCTCGTCCCCGGCCACGGGCGACGCGCTCATGCCGCGCGTCCCGCGTCGATCGTCGCGAACACCCGGAGCAGCTCGTCGAGAGCGCCGAGCAGGCCGAGGCTCGCGGCGTCCTCGCGCGCGGCTGCGACGTACCTGTCGACGAGCCGCTGGACGTGGCCCCGCGAGCCGCAGCGCACCAGCAGCGATCGCGCACGCTCCGCACCGGCGGGCGTGAGGTGGGGGTTGCCGACGAACGGTGCGAGCTCGGCCCACAGGTCGGTACCGCGCGCGTGCAGCACCAGGGCCGTGATCTTGCCCTCGCGCAGGTCGGAGAGCGTGCTCTTGCCGATCGCCTCCTCGTCGCCGAAGACGCCCAGCACGTCGTCGCGCAGCTGGAACGCGACGCCGAGGTTGCGTCCGACGCGGTCGAGCGTGCCCAGCGCCGCGTCGGGCGCGCCGGCGAGCAGTCCTCCCGCCCGCAGCGGGAGCGAGAACGAGTACGCAGCCGTCTTCCGCTCCGCCGTCCGGAGCACGTCGGCCTCGGTCAGGTCGTCGACACCGAGCGACGCCCGCACGTCCTCGAGCTCGCCCGCCGCCGTCTCGAGCACGGCCTCGTCGAACAGGTCGAGCAGCCGTGCCGTCGTGCGCGCGTCGGCGCCGGCACGCATGACCTGCCGGTACGCGCCGACGAGCACGAGGTCGCCGGCGAGGATCCCCGCGGCGGCGGAGTACGCGGCGCCCTGCGCGGGCGGTGCGTCGTCGGCGACCGCGCGGGCGAGGAACGTGCCGGCGACGTTCAGCCTGCCGCGGCGCACGATGTCGTGGTCGATGACGTCGTCGTGCATGAGGAACGCCTGGTGCAGCATCTCGACGGCGGCGGCGACCTCGTCGGCGCCCCCGGGTGCGCGTCCACCCAGCGCCTCGTACGCGATCCGCACCAGCGCCGGCCGCATGCGCGCCCCGCCGTCGGCGGCGTCGGCCAGCGCGTCCCAGAGCTCGGCGATCTCGCCGCCGAGCGCCCCCGCACGCGTCGCGCCCGCGGCGAGGAAGCCGTCGAACGCCCCGCCGGTCACGAGGCCGCCCTCACGTCGCCCTGCACGAGCCGTGCCGCCTGCTCGACCAGCCACGGGCTGAACGCCCACGGCGCCGCGGCGAGCGCCCGGCCGAGGTCTTCGGGGTCGACCCACGCCAGCTCGGCGACCTCGGCGGGATCGGGCGTGGGGTCGTCGTCGGAGCGGGCCAGGTACACCGGGCACACCTCGTTCTCGACGACGCCCGCCGCGTCGGTCGCGCTGTACCGGAAGTCCGGCAGCAGCAGCTCGACGTCGCGCACGGCGATGCCGAGCTCGTGCCGCGCGTGCCGGCGGATCGCCGCGCGCATCGGCTCGCCCGGTCGAGGGTGGCCGCAGAACGCGTTGGTCCAGACGCCGGGCCACGAGCGCTTCGTCAGCGCGCGCCGCGTCACGAGCATCGCGCCGTCCCCGCGGAGCACGTAGCAGGAGAACGCGAGGTGCAGCGGCGTCGCCGGGCCGTGGACGACCTCGCGGCTCGCCGACCCGCAGGGGAGGCCACGCTCGTCGAGCAGGACGACACGATCGTTCATCGGGACCCATTTCGCTAGCCTGGCTAGTAATCGTCACTAGTATGTCCCTCATGACGACCCGCGCAATCCCTGACGGGCACTTCTGGTACGCCAACGAGCCCGACGTCCGCGATCTCCTCCAGGCCGTCCGACGGTTCCGCCGGGTGGACGAGGAGATGCGGCGCCGGATCAGCGCGGGGATGGACATGAACCTCACCGACCTGAGGGCGCTGCAGTACGTCATCGCCGCCGAGGAGTCGGGGGAGACGGTCCAGCAGCACGACCTCGCGCGCTACCTCGGCATCTCCACGGCGTCGACGACGAAGCTGCTCGACCGGCTGACGGCCTCGGGCCACCTCGTGCGCGCACCGCACCCGCGCGACGGTCGCTCGGTCGTCGTGACGAGCACCGACCACGCGCGCTCCGAGATCCGCGAGCGGCTCGGTCGGATGCACGCACGGATGGCGGAGATCGCGCGGGACGTGCCGGTCGAGGCCCGGGCCGCGGTGCGCGAGTTCCTCGACGCGCTCTCGGACCAGATCGCCGAGGAGGGGCACGTCGCACCGCTCTCGCCGCGCCCGCACGGGTGACGCGCACGGGTGACCCGCGCGGGTGACCCACCAGCCCGGCCAGATCCGCCGCGGCCTGGTGCGACGGGGCGCGTCCCGGGGACAATGCGCTGGTCAGGCTCGGGCAAGGCGAGGGGACGCAGCGATGACGGTCGTGGTGGTCGGCGGCGGGCTCGCCGGGGCGAAGACGGTGGAGCACCTGCGCGACCGGGCGTACGACGGCCGCGTCGTGTTGATCGGGTCCGAGCCCGAGCGGCCGTACGAGCGGCCGCCGCTGTCGAAGGGGTACTTGCAGGGCAGCCAGCCGCGCGAGGAGGCGTTCGTCCACGCGCCGGACTGGTACGCCGCGCACGACGTCGACCTCCGCACCGGCACGTCGGTCGCCTCGATCGACCTGGCCGCCCGTGACGTGCTCGACGCCGCCGGCACGCGCACCGGGTTCGACCACCTCGTGCTCGCGACGGGCTCGGAGCCGCGCAGGATCGACGTGCCCGGCTCCGACCTCGCCGGCGTGCACGTGCTGCGCACGCTCGACGACTCGGACCGCCTCAAGGCCGCGCTGTCCGCACGGCCGCACGTCGCGGTGGTCGGCGGGGGCTGGATCGGCCTCGAGGTCGCGGCCGCCGCTCGCGCCGCGGGGTGCGAGGTGAGCGTGCTGGTGCGCGACCCGCTGCCGCTCGTCGCGCCGCTGGGCCGCGAGCTCGCGCAGGTGTTCGCGGACCTGCACCGGTCGAACGGCGTCGACCTGCGCGTCCGCACCGAGGTCGCGTCGCTCGTCGCCGACGGGTCGGGGACGGCAGTGGGTGCGGTCGAGCTCGCCGACGGCACGCGGGTCGACGCGGAGCTCGTGGTGGTCGGCATCGGCGCCGCGCCCCGCACCGACCTGGCGAAGGCCGTCGGGCTGCGCGTCGAGGACGGCGTGGTGGTCGACCAGCACCTGCGGTCGTCGCACCCGCACGTGCTGGCCGTCGGGGACATCGCGCGCGCGGCGCACCCGTTCCTCGGCACCCACGTGCGCGTCGAGCACTGGGCCAACGCGCTCAACCAGCCCGCGACCGCGGCCGCCACGATCGTCGGTGCCGACGAGCCGTACGACGCGCTCCCGTACTTCTTCACCGACCAGTTCGACCTCGGCATGGAGTACATCGGCCACGTCGGGAGCCATGGGTACGACGAGGTCGTGGTGCGCGGCGATCTCGAGGCGCGTGAGTTCGTCGCGTTCTGGCGCCGCGAGGGGCGCGTCCTGGCGGGGATGAACGTCAACGTGTGGGACGTCGTCGACGACGTGCAGGCGCTGATCCGCTCGCGCGCGGTCGTCGACCGCGACCGGCTCGCGGACCCCGACGTGCCGCTGGCGGAGCTGCGCTGACGGCGGCGCGTCAGCCCGCGGACGCGCCGGCCGGCTCGTCCGTGGTCTCCTCCTCGAGGACCGCTCGGAGGACCACGAGGTGGCTCAGGTCGACCTCGCGCACCGCCGTGACGAGCACGAGGGTGCCGTCCGCCGCCAGCGCCCGGAGCCGGTCGAGCGCCGCGACACCCGCCGGGTCCGCGAGCTCCGTGCGGTAGCGCGCCGCGAACCCGTCGAACCGCTCGGGGTCGTGCGCGTACCAGTGCCGCAGCTCGGTCGAGGGCGCGGCGTCGCGCAGCCACTCGTCGAACGGCGCGTCGTCCTTGCGGACGCCCCGCGGCCACAGGCGGTCGACCAGCACCCGGTGCCCGGCGGAGGGGTGGTCGTAGACGCGAGCCGTGCGAATCACGCAAACCAGTCTCCGCCCGGCGGGTGATGTGCGCGCCTTCACAACTTGACGGCTCCGAATGCGTGAATTCGGCGTGACGAGGCGGCTAACCTCGATGTCGCAGGCCGTGTCCCTCCCCGCAACCGGCCTGTGCCCTGCCGCCGCCGGCATCTCCGGCAGCGGTGCACGGAGCTAACCGGAGGACCCATCACCGTGAGCGTTGTCGACCTGCCCGCCGTGGAGCAGCCTCGCTCCCGGCGTGCCGCGCTGCGCGAGCTCGCCCTGTGCTTCGGCCTGTACGCGCTGTACGACGTCACGCGCCTGTGGGCGCGGGGCGGGGAGCTGTCGGCCCGGCGGCATGCGCTGTCCGTGCTGCACGCGGAGCAGCTGCTGGGCATCGACGTCGAGCGGGCCGTGAACCACGCGGTCACGCCCATCACGTGGCTCAGCGTCTTCTCGTCGTACTGGTACGCGACGATGCACTTCATCATCACGCCGCTCGTGCTCGTGCTGCTCTATCGGCACCGGTTCGACGTCTACCGGATCGCGCGGACCGCTCTCATGGGCGCGACGTTCCTCGCGCTGGTCGGGTACTTCTTCTTCCCGACGGCACCGCCGCGGCTCCTCACCGGCTACGACTACCTCGACACGGTCGAGTCGACGTCGCGGTACGGCTGGTGGCCCGGTCCGGACAGCACGGGCGGCCACGCCACCAACCAGTTCGCCGCGATGCCGTCGATGCACGTCGGCTGGGCGCTGTGGGTGAGCCTCGTCATCGCGATCCTGGTCCGGCGACGGTGGCTCAAGGTGCTGGCCTTCGCGTACGTCGCGACCACCCTGTTCGTGGTGGTCGCGACGGCGAACCACTGGGTGCTCGACGCCGTGGCCGGCGCGGCGCTCGTGCTCGTGTGCTGGTGGTTCTCCGCGCGGCAGGCCCGGCTCTCGCGCCCTGCGGAGCTCAGCAGGGTGCCCGGCCAACCCCTCGACAACACGGCGGGGCACGGCGAGCCGGCCTACGCGGGCTCGGCCGACGCGCCCGCGCCGCGTCCTGGGAGCGATCCCGCCGACGAGCGCCGGGAACGACCCGCCGGCTGACGGCGATCGCGCCGACGTCACGCAGAGGCGACGACACGGTGAAGGCCCGGTCCCGCAAGGGTGACCGGGCCTTCGTCGTCCTGCGGCGCGGCCGGCTAGAGCACGTGCGCGAGGAAGTCCTGCGTCCGCGCCTCGCGCGGGTTGTCCAGCACGTCTGCGGGCGCGCCGTGCTCGACCACGACGCCGTCCGCCATGAAGACGACCTGGTCGGCCACCTCGCGCGCGAACCCGATCTCGTGCGTCACCACGACCATCGTCATGCCCGACGCCGCGAGATCGCGCATCACGGCCAGCACCTCCCCGACGAGCTCGGGGTCGAGCGCCGACGTGGGCTCGTCGAAGAGCATGAGCTCGGGGTCCATGGCGAGCGCCCGCGCGATCGCGACGCGCTGCTGCTGGCCGCCCGAGAGCTGCGCCGGGTAGTGCGCGGCGCGGTCGGTCAGGCCGACCCGGTCGAGCAGCGCGTTCGCCCGCTCGGTGGCCTCGGACTTGCTGCGCTTGAGCACCCGCACCTGCGCCTCGACGACGTTGCCGAGCGCCGTCATGTGGGGGAAGAGGTTGAAGCGCTGGAACACCATGCCGATCGCCGCGCGCTGGTGAGCGATCTGGCGGTCGGTCAGCCGGAACAGCGTGGGCTGCCCCCGGCGGGTGCCCTCGCGGTAGCCCATGAGCTCGCCGTCGACGCGGATGCGGCCGCCGCTGAGCTCCTCGAGCTGGTTGATGCACCGCAGGGCGGTCGACTTGCCCGAGCCGGACGGGCCGAGCACGGCGGCGACCGTGCCGGCCGGGACCGTGAGGTCGATGCCGCGCAGCACGTGGTTGTGGCCGAACCACTTGTGCACGCCCTCGAGCTCGACCATCGGCGTGGTGGCCGTCGACGCGGTCATGCGGCGCCTCCCTGCGGACGGCCCATGTCGTCGAAGACCGTGGCCTCCGGCGTCGTGCGCGCGGCGTTGATCGCCGCCTGCCTGTTCGTGCGCCTGCCGCCGTGGCTCTCGAAGCCGCGGCCGTAGTAGCGCTCGAGGTAGTGCTGGCCGACCATCAGCACGCTCGTGATCGCGAGGTACCACAGTGCCGCCACGACGAGCAGCGGCACCGGGTCAAAGATCCGGTTGCCGATCGCGTTCGTCGCGAAGTTGAGGTCCTGCGTGAACGGCACCGCGAGCACGAGGGACGTCGTCTTCAGCATCGAGATCGTCTCGTTGCCCGCGGGCGGGACGACCACGCGCATGGCCTGCGGGATCACGATGCGGCGCAGGATCGTGCCCTCGTGCATGCCGAGGGCTCGCGCAGCCTCCGACTGCCCGGTGTCGACGCTCGACAGCCCCGCGCGCACGATCTCCGCGAGGTAGGCCGCCTCGTTGAGCGCGAGCCCGATGATCGCGGCCCGGCTCGCGGTGAACACCTCGGCCGTCGTGAAGTGGAAGAGCTCCGGACCGAACGGCACGCCGACAGAGAGCTTGGGGTACAGGACCGAGATGAGGCCCCAGAAGATCAGCTGGGTGTAGATCGGCGTCCCGCGGAAGAACCAGATGTAGACCCACGCGACGTACCGCATGACGCGGTTGTCGGACCGCCGCATGACGGCGAGGAAGAGGGCCAGCACGCAGGCGATCGCCATCGAGGCAACCGTGAGCACCAGCGTCCAGCGCACGCCACGGAGCACGGGCTCGCTGAACAGGTACTTCCCGACGGTGGGCCAGCCGAAGTTGTCGTTCGTGATCAGCGCGTTGACCGCCATGGCGGCCAGCACGAGCACCACGACCGCGGACGCCCAGCGGCCAGGGTGCCGCACCGGGACGGCGTCGACCCGGTGCGGCACCCTGGCCTCGGACTGGTCGGACAACGTCAGCTCGCGCTCGGGTTCAGCGTCGCGGTCTTGACGGCGCCGACCTCGTTGCCCCAGGCGGCCAGGATCTTGCCGTAGGTGCCGTCGTCGATGAGCTTCTGCACGGCCTTCTGCACCGCGCCGGTGAGCGCGTCGTCGCTCTTCGAGGTGACGATGCCCTGCGGAGCGCTCTCGAAGACGTCGCCGAGCTGCTCGAGCTTGCCGTTCGTCTGCGCGACCGCGTAGGCGATGATCGGCGAGTCGGCGAACATCAGGTCGGCCTTGCCGCCGACGAGCGCCGTGGTGACGTCGCTCTGCTGCGCGTACTTGAGCGCCTGCGGCGCCGGCTTGCCCGCGTCGGTGCACTTCGGCGTGATGACCTTGGTCAGCTCGTCGTCCTCGACCGTGCCGGTCTGGACGCCGACGATCTTGCCGCAGATGTCGTTGGGGTCGATCTTCTTCGGGTTGCCCTTGGCGACGGCGTACGCCTCACCGGCGTTGAAGTACTCGATCATGTTCGCCTTGGCCTCGCGCTCGGCGGTGATCGTGAACGACGAGATGCCCACGTCGTACTTGGAGCCGATGGCCGGGATGATGCCCGTGAAGGGCGCGGTCTGCACGTCGGCCTTGACGCCGAGCACGTTGCCGATCGCCTTGATCAGGTCGACGTCGTAGCCGACGGGGGTCTTGCCGTCCTCCGCGATGTACTCCGCGGGTGCGTAGGTCGTGTCGGAGCCGACCGTCAGCGTGCCCTTCGACTTGATCGCGTCGGGCAGCAGCGCGGCGATCGTGTCGTCCTTCTTGACGGACGAGACGTCGAACTTGCCGCTGGTCGAGCCGGTCTCCGAGCTGCCGGACGAGGAGCCGTTGCCGCAGGCGGCGAGGGTGAGCGTCGCGACGAGCGCGCCAGCGACGAGGAGGGGGGACGTGCGCACGGGGCCTCCAGAGGCGGGGTCGAGGGCGGACGCGTCCGGCCCTTCGGGGAGCATCACAGCAGAGATGTGCGGCCGGACGATAGCGCCGCCGTGTTACTCAGAGGTATCAGTGTCCAGCAGGAAGGCGCGTGTCCGGGGGAGAGCCCGGTCCGGTTCGCGTGGAACGCCCGTTCCGCGACGTGTGGGTCTCGTGCAGGTCACCGCCCCAGGGTGACCGCCACGACGTCGGCGACCTGGGCGAGGTCGGGCTCGTGGTTGACGCCGTCGACGAGCTCGAGGCGCGCGCCGGGGATCGCCGAGACGGCGTGGTCGGCCGCCGCCGCGAGGAACGGCGTCGAGTCCCGGCCGCGGACGACCACGACCGGCGCGGCCGGGTCGCGCAGCGTCGCGGGGTCGGCGTAGCGCGCGGTGACGGCGGCGTCGTAGACGAGGCTGGGCGCGATCGCGACGAGAGCGGGCCAGAACGGCGCGCGCCGGATGCCCTCGACGACGTCGGCGGGCATGCCGATCACCTCGCGCTGGAACAGCACGACCGCGTCGTCGGGCCGGCCCTCGGCGACCAGGCGCTCGAGGTCGGTGCTGCGGTCCGCACGCGGCGGCGCGCCGGCGGGGAGGAACGGCGGCTCGATCGCGACGACCGCTGCCGGGACCACGCCCGCTGCGGCCGCGGCGAGCGCGAGCTGCGCGCCCGACGAGAAGCCGACGAGCGCCACGCTGCCGCCGAGGTCCGCGACGATCGCGGCGACGTCGTCGAGCTCCCGCTCGACCGCCCCGGAAGCGGTGGCGGTCGCGTCCGTGCTGTCACCACGGGCCCGGCGGTCGACGGTGACCGCGAGCAGGCGGGTCCCGAGCGCCTCGGCGAGCGGCCGCAGCCGGGAGCGGTCGTTGAACGCGCCGCCGAGCAGGACCGCCGCGGGCCCGTCGCCGCGCGTGCCGTGCTCCTCGAGCGCGATCGAGGTGCCGTCCGTCGAGGTGATGAGGCGCATCGTCGTTCCTCTCGTCGCGGGGCCGTCGCCGAGCCCGACGACAGGTCTATCGGAAGGCGCCCACGCGCGCCGGGCGCCGCGCGCGCCTCACACCTCGAACCGGTAGCCCATGCCGGGCTGCGTGAGGATGTGCCGCGGCGCCGCCGGGTCGTCCTCGAGCTTGCGGCGCAGCTGCGCCGAGTAGACGCGCAGGTAGTTGGTCTCGTCGGAGTACGCCGGCCCCCAGACCTCCTGCAGCAGCTGGCGGCGGGGCACGAGTCGGCCGCGGTTGCGGACCAGCACCTCGAGCATCGCCCACTCGGTGGGCGTCAGGCGCACCTCCGTGCCCCCGCGGAGCACCTGCCGGCGGGCGAGGTCGACCGTGAGGTCGCCCGCGACGACGACGGCGTCCCCGTGGTCGGTGGGCCCCGCCGAGCGGCGCACCGCGGCGCGCAGCCGAGCGAGGAGCTCGTTCATCGCGAACGGCTTCGTCACGTAGTCGTCGGCGCCCGCGTCGAGCGCCTCCACCTTGTCCTCGCCGTGCTGCCGCGCGGACAGCACGACGATCGGCACCCGCGTCCAGGCGCGGAGCGCGGTGATGACGTCGACGCCGCTCATGTCCGGCAGGCCGAGGTCGAGCAGCACGACGTCAGGCAGGCGCGCGGTCGCGGCGGCCAGGGCCCCGGCGCCGTCGCCCGCCGTCGTGACGTCCCAGCCGGACGCGCGCAACGTGATGGCGAGCGCGTGCGCGAGGCCCGGCTCGTCGTCGACCACGAGGATGCGGTTGCCGCCGGTCATGGCGTCCTTCCTGCGCGGGGGACGGTCACGAGCATGGTGAGGCCGCCGCCGGGCGTGTCCTCCGCGACGACCTCGGCGCCGACCGCGGAGGCGAGGCCGCTCGCGACGGCGAGCCCGAGCCCGAGGCCGGTGCCGGACGTGTCGCCGAGCCGCTGGAACGGCTCGAACAGGTGGTCCTTGAGGTCGTCCGGCACGCCCGGCCCGGCGTCGACCACGCGGAGCACGATGCGGTCCGAGAGCGCGGCCGCGGTGACCGTGACGGGCTCGCCGGCGGGGGAGTGCCGCACCGCGTTCTGCACGAGGTTGGCGACGACGCGCTCCAGAAGGCCCGGGTCGGTCAGCACGAGCGGCAGCGACTCGCGCACGTCGAGCGTGACCGCACCCGGCGCGTAGCCGTCGACCGCGAGCGGCACGATCTCGTCGAGGCTGGTCGGTCGCAGGACCGGACGCACGCTGCCCGTCTGCAGCCGGGACAGGTCGAGCAGGTTGTCGATCAGCCGCTCGAGGCGGGCGGTCGCGTCGCCGAGCGTCTCGACCAGCGTCGCGCGGTCGGCCTCGTCGAGCTCGAGGTCGACGTTCGTCAGGCCGTCGACCGACGCGCGGATCGTCGCGAGCGGCGTCCGCAGGTCGTGCGAGACGGCCGCGAGCAACGCGGTGCGCGTCGCGTCCGCCTGCTCGAGGACCCGCGCCTGCTCCGCCTGGGCGCGCAGCCGCTCGTGCTCGAGCAGGATCCCCACCTGGGACGCGAACGCATCGAGCACGCGCCGGTCGCTGGCCGGCAGCGCGCGGCCCGCGAGCGCGAGGACGCGGTGCTCGTCGACCGTCAGCACGGTGCCCGCTCCGGCGGGTGCCTCCGGCGGGTCGGTGCCCGCGCTCGCGAGCGTGCTCCACCGGCCGTCGCGCTCCTCGAGCAGCGCGACGGCCTCGAGCGTGAACGTCTCGCGCAGCCGCGCGACGAGCGCGTCGGCCGTGTCGTCGCCCGCGAGGACGCTGCGCGACACCGCGGCGAGCGCCGAGGCCTCGGCGCGGGCGCGGAACGCCTCGCCGGTCCGCCGCGCGGCGAGGTCGACGACGGATGCGACCCCTGCCGCGACGAGCACGAACACGACCAGCGCGAGCGCGTTCTCGGGCTGGTCGATCGTCAGCCGCCCGCGCGGCTCGATGAAGAACCAGTTGAGCAGCACGAACCCGAGCACCGCGGACACCACGGCGGGCCACAGCCCGCCCACGAGCGCCACCGCGACGGCCAGCGCGAGGAACGCCATGAGATCGGTCGAGAGCAGCAGCCGCCCCCGCAGCGGAGCGAGCAGCGCGACCAGCAGCACCGGCCCGGCGACGGCGAGCACCCAGCCGACGGTGCGACGGACGGGGGAGAGCGCCGACGGCCGGCGACCCCGCACGCGCCCGGCGCGCGCTCTCTCGTGCGTGACGAGGTGGACGTCGATCGCTCCCGCGACGCGCGCGATCTGCGTGCCCGTCGAGTCGATGAAGACCTCGCGCCACCGGCTGCGCGTCGAGACGCCCACCACGATGAGCGTCGCGTTCTCGCCCCGCGCGAAGTCGACGACCGCCGACGCGACGTCCTCGCCGACGACGGTGTGGAACGTGCCCCCGAGCGACTCGACGAGCCGCCGCTGCTCGGCGATCGCGGCGGGTGGCGCGCTCGGCAGCCCGTCGGTGGCGAGCACGTGCACCGCGAGCAGCTCGGACCCGGCGCCGCGCTGGGCGATCCGCGCCGCGCGGCGGATCAGCGTCACGGCCTCCTCGCCGCCCGTCACCGCGACGACGATCCGCTCGCGCGCCGGCCACGGCTGCTCGATGCGATGGTCCTGCCGGTAGGTGGCGAGCGCGGCGTCGACGCGATCCGCGAGCCACAGCAGCGCGAGCTCGCGCAGCGCCGTGAGGTTCCCGACGCGGAAGTACGACGAGAGCGACGCGTCGATCTGCTCGGCGCGGTAGACGTTGCCGTGCGCGAGGCGGCGGCGCAGCGCCTGCGGCGGCAGGTCGACGAGCTGGATCTGGTCCGCGTCGCGCACCACCTGGTCGGGCACCGTCTCGCGCTGCCGCACGCCGGTGATGGCCGCGACGTCGTCGTTGAGCGACTCGAGGTGCTGCACGTTGACCGTGGTGATGACGTCGATCCCCGCGTCGAGCAGGTCGTGCACGTCCTGCCAGCGCTTGGGGTGGCCCGCGCCCGGCACGTTCGTGTGCGCGAGCTCGTCGACCAGCACGACCTGCGGCGCGCGCGTGACGACCGCCGCGACGTCGAGCTCGCCGAGCGTCACGCCACGGTGCTCGAGCATGCGGCGCGGCACGACCTCGAGGCCCTCGACCTCGGCGGCGGTCCCGGCGCGGCCGTGGGTCTCGACCAGGCCCACGACGACGTCCGTGCCGCGTGCCAGGCGCCGGTGCGCCTCGTCGAGCATCGCGTACGTCTTGCCGACGCCCGGCGCGGCGCCGAGGTAGACGGTGAGGCGGCCGCGGCGGCGGCCGTCCGTCCCCTCGGTCGGCGACTGGGTCACGGGGCCATTGTCCGCAGCGCCAGGTTCAGCGCGAGCACGTCGACGCGCGGCTCGCCGAGGATGCCCAGGTCGCGGCCGTCGGTGTGCTCGTCGACGAGTCGCTGCACCGCTGCGACGGACATCCCGTTCTCGCGCGCGACCCGGGCGACCTGGAGGCGCGCGTAGGCCGGCGAGATGTCGGGGTCGAGGCCCGAGGCCGACGCGGTGACGGCGTCCGGGGGCACGGCCGACGGGGCGACGCCGTCCTCGGCCGCGACCGCGGCCCGGCGCTGGTCGATCTCCGTCACGAGCTCCGGCGAGAGCGGGCCGAGGTTCGAGCCGCCCGACGCGAGCGTGTCGTACCCGTCGCCGGCCGCCGACGGGCGGCCGTGGAACCACCGGGCTGCGTCGAACTGCTGCCCTACGAGCGCGGACCCCACGGCCCGCGACCGGTCGGTGGTGCGGCCCCCGGCCGCCGTGACGAGCGAGCCGTCGGCCTGCCAGCGGAACAGCGCCTGGCCGACACCGGTCACGGCGAGGGGGTACGCGAGGCCGAGGAGCACGGTGAGGACGAGGAGCACGCGCAGCCCTGCCCAGCTCTGACGGGCGAAGGCGAGGGCGGTGCTGCCGGACGTGGGCGCGGTCATCAGTGGATCCCGGGGAGAAGAGTGACGAGGAGGTCGATGAGCTTGATGCCGACGAACGGCGCGATGACGCCGCCGAGGCCGTAGACCAGCAGGTTGCGCCGCAGCATCCGGGCCGCGGACGCGGGCGTGTACCGCACGCCGCGCAGCGACAGGGGCAGCAGCGCGACGATGATCAGCGCGTTGAAGATGACGGCCGAGAGGATCGCCGACTCGGAGCTGTGCAGGTGCATCACGTTGAGCACCGACAGCTGCGGGAACGCGGCGACGAACATCGCCGGCAGGATCGCGAAGTACTTGGCGACGTCGTTGGCGATCGAGAACGTCGTCAGCGCGCCGCGCGTGATGAGCAGCTGCTTGCCGATCTCCACGATCTCGATGAGCTTCGTCGGGTTCGAGTCGAGGTCGACCATGTTGCCGGCCTCCTTGGCTGCGGTCGTCCCGGTGTTCATCGCGACGCCGACGTCGGCCTGCGCGAGCGCGGGCGCGTCGTTGGTGCCGTCGCCCGCCATCGCGACCAGCCGGCCGCCCGCCTGCTCGCGCCGGATCAGCGCGAGCTTGTCCTCCGGCGTCGCCTCGGCGAGCACGTCGTCGACGCCGGCCTCGGCCGCGATCGCCTTCGCCGTGAGCGGGTTGTCGCCGGTCACCATGACGGTGCGGATGCCCATCGCGCGCAGCGCGTCGAACCGCTCGCGCATGCCCTGCTTGACGACGTCCTTGAGGTGGATGACGCCGAGCACCCGCGCCGGTGCGGAACCGACCCGCTCGGCCACCACGAGCGGCGTCCCGCCGGACGCGGAGATCGCGTCGACCGTCGCGGCCACCTCGGGCCCGGTGTGGCCGCCCGTGGCGTGCACCCAGTGCGTGACGGCGGCCGCGGCACCCTTGCGCACCCGGCGGCCCGAGGCCGGCAGGTCGACCCCGCTCATCCGGGTCGTCGCGGTGAACGGCACGAGCTCGGCACCCGCGAGCTCGCCCTCGGCACGCTCGCGCAGCCCGAACCGCTCCTTGACGAGCACCAGCACCGATCGGCCCTCGGGCGTCTCGTCGGCCATCGAGGACAGCTGCGCCGCGTCGGCGAGCGCCTCGGGCGAGACGCCCGCGGCGGGCAGCAGGTCGGCCGCCTGGCGGTTGCCGAGCGTGATCGTCCCGGTCTTGTCGAGCAGCAGCACGTCGACGTCGCCCGCCGCCTCCACCGCGCGCCCCGACATCGCGAGCACGTTGCGCCGCACGAGCCGGTCCATGCCCGCGATGCCGATCGCGGAGAGCAGCGCCCCGATCGTCGTGGGGATCAGGCAGACCAGCAGCGCGACGAGCACGATCAGCGGCTGCCGCGCGCCCGAGTACACCGCGAACGGCTGCAGCGTCACGACGGCGAGCAGGAACACGATCGTCAGGACGGTGAGCAGCACGTTGAGCGCGACCTCGTTGGGTGTCTTCTGCCGCTCCGAGCCCTCGACGAGCGCGATCATGCGGTCCACGAACGTGTGGCCCGCGGGCGCGGTGATGCGGACGACGATGCGGTCGGACAGCACGACGGTCCCGCCCGTGACCGCCGACCGGTCGCCGCCGGACTCGCGGATCACGGGCGCCGACTCGCCGGTGATCGCCGACTCGTCGACGCTCGCGACGCCCTCGACGACGTCGCCGTCGCCCGGGATGGTCTCGCCCGCCACGACGACGACCACGTCGCCGACGCGCAGCGCGGACGACGGCACCTGGACCGCGGGGAGCGACGCGAGGTCGCCGCCGTAGTCGAGCGTGTCCTGCGGGGCGGTGACGCGGCGAGCCGTCGTCTCCCGCTGCGTGGCGCGCAGGCTCGCGGCCTGCGCCTTGCCGCGGCCCTCGGCCACGGACTCCGAGAGCGTCGCGAACAGCACGGTGATCCAGAGCCACACCGCGACGGCCCACGCGAAGACGCTGGGGTCGACGACGGCCAGGACTGTCGAGAAGGCCGCGCCCACCTCGACCACGAACAGCACGGGCGCGTCCCACAGCTTCCTCGGGTCGAGGCCGCGCAGCGCACCCGGCAGCGCGGCGGCGAGCTGCCGCGCCGACAGCGTCGGCGCGGTCGTCTCGACCCGCGCGGGGTGCGACGTGGGGGCGGGGGACAGGACGGTGCTCATGAGAGGGACTCCACGACCGGACCGAGGGACAGGACGGGCACGAACGTGAGGCCGACGACCACGACGGTCACGGCGACGACGAGCCCGACGAACAGCGGGCGGTGCGTCGGCAGCGTGCCGGCGCTGGCCGGGACGGTGCGCTGCGACGCGAAGCGCCCGGCGAGGCCGAGGACGAGCGCGATCGGCACGAAGCGCGTCACGAGCATCGCGACGCCGAGCAGCACGTCGTAGAACGTGCTCGACGCGCCGAGCCCGGCGAACGCCGACCCGTTGTTGTTCGACGCCGACGTGAGCGCGTACAGCACCTCCGACAGGCCGTGCGGGCCGGCCTGCGAGATGCCGTCGCGGCCCACCGGCAGCGCGACGGCCAGCGCCGTGCCGATCAGCACGAGCGCGGGCATCACGAGGATGTACAGCGAGACGAGGGTGATCTCCTGGCGGCCGATCTTCTTGCCGAGCAGCTCGGGCGTCCGGCCCACCATGAGGCCCGCGACGAACACCGCGATGATCGCGAGGACGAGGAGGCCGTACAGGCCCGAGCCGACGCCGCCGGGCGCGACCTCGCCGAGCATCATCGTGAAGATCGTCATGCCGCCGCCGGGTGCGGTGAGCGACTCGTGCATCGAGTTGACCGCGCCGGTGGACGTGCCCGTGGTCGACGCGGCGAACAGCGCGGAGGCCGCCGGACCGAACCGGAGCTCCTTGCCCTCCATCGCGGCGCCGGCGGCGGCGGGCGCGAGCCCGGGACCCGCGACCTCGGCCCACGTGGTGAGCGCGACGGCGAGCGCCCACAGCGAGCCCATCACGGCGAGGACGGCCCAGCCCTGACGACGGTCGCCGACCATGACGCCGAACGTGCGGGGCAGCGCGAACGGGACGACGAGCAGCAGCACGATCTCGAGCGTGTTCGTCCACGGTGTCGGGTTCTCGAGCGGGTGCGCCGAGTTGGCGTTGAAGAACCCGCCGCCGTTCGTGCCGAGCTCCTTGATCGCCTCCTGCGACGCGACCGGGCCGCCCAGCAGGTGCTGCGTGCCCCCGGCGACGGTGGACACGTCGGAGAACGCGTGCAGGTTCTGGATGACGCCGCCCGCGATCAGCGCGATCGCGGCGACGAACGCGAGCGGCAGCAGGATGCGGACGCTGCCCCGCACGAGGTCGGACCAGAAGTTGCCGACGCGCCCGTGCGCGGACGACCGGGCCAGTCCGCGGACCAGCGCGATCGCGACCGCCATGCCGACCGCGGCCGAGACGAAGTTCTGCACCGCGAGCCCGGCCATCTGGAGCAGGTGGCCCGCGGCCTGCTCGCCCGAGTACGACTGCCAGTTCGTGTTCGTCACGAACGACACGGCCGTGTTCCACGCGGTCGCGGGGTTCATGCCCGGCATGCCCACGTCGAGCGGGAGCCACGACTGCAGCCGGGCGAGCGCGTAGAGGAGCAGCACCGACGCGAGAGAGAAGCCGAGCAGCGACAGCAGGTAGGTGCTCCAGCGCTGGTCCGCGTCGGGGTCGACGCGCATCAGCCGGTACCCGGCCCGCTCGACGCGCAGGTGCCGCGCCGACGAGTAGACGCGTGCCATGTAGGTGCCGAGCGGCACGTGCGTGGCGGCGAGCACGAGCACGACGACGCCGAGCTGCGCGAGCACGATCCAGGTGGGCTCCACGGCTCACCGGACCTTGTCGGAGCGCAGGAGCTGCACGAGCAGGTACACGAGCAGCGCGGCACCGATCACGAGCCCGACCCCGTCGGTGCCGCTCACGACCGGTCCACCCGGCGCGCGACGAGAGCGATCGCGGCGAACAGCGCCACGGTCGCCACGATGAAGGCCACGTCGGCCATGGGTCTCACTGCACCTTCGACGTCCCGCACCCGGCCTCGACCGGGCGGCACCCCGGAGTGGGGCACGGCTCAGGTCTAGGCCCGCGCGGACCTCGTGCGGCGCGCCTTGACGGATCGTTGACGGCGGCGGGCGTCGCCCTGACGGCGTCCTGACGTGGGTGGCCGCGCCGTGCCCCGGCGTCGGCCGTCGCGCCTCGCGCTCCGCCGGGCGGTCACGCCTCCGGGCTGCCGCCGACCGGCGGCGGGCGTCGCAGGAAGCCGGTGCGGCCGGCCCATGGCCGGCGAAGGTGTTCCGCACAACGAGGAAGCGGCGTGGTCCCGGTGGGGACCACGCCGCTGTCCTGCAGTGATGCGGTGGGCGATACTGGGTTCGAACCAGTGACCTCCTCGGTGTGAACGAGGCGCTCTACCACTGAGCCAATCGCCCGCGACCTCGGTCCGTGGACCGCGTCGTGGAGGATGCTACCCAACCTCACGGGAGATTCCGAACCGGTCCCGTCGGGCGGCGAGGGCCCCCTCGAGAGGCCACGCGGGTGGCCTGCGTCATCCCTCGGCGTGTCGGACACGGTGGGAACACCCAGACCAGCGCGTCCGCCGGTGCTCCCTCCGGGTGAACTACCGTCCTGCATCGGGCCAATCGGTCAGGTCGGCTGCCATGATGGGACCTCCAGCCCATGTGAACAGGAGGACCACGATGACGCAGTCGCCGTACGACGTCGTCGAGGTCGTCGCCATGCAGCTCATCGGGTCCGACGCGAGCGTCATCCCGGTGAGCGCCGAGCTCGGCTTCCGGGCATCAGACCCGTACACCGTGCGTGCAGTCTTCACCGGACCGCACACGATGTCGACGTGGCTGATCGGTCGGGAGCTTCTCTCGTTGGGCATGCACGCCACCGCCGACGAACCGGCGGGCACAGGTGACGTGCAGGTCTGGCGGGACGAAGACCCGGACTACACCCTCGTGTCGCTGAGCGGCGTCGAGGGAAGCGCGTTGCTGGCGGCACCCACCGAGCCCATCGTCCGGTTCCTTGCCGGCACCGAGAAGCTCGTACCGATCGGCACCGAGAGCGACCGCATGGAGGGCGAGATCACGGCCCTCATCGCGGCGCTCCTCACCGCCTGATCCATCCCCCTCCAACGACCGGCCCCGCAACGTCGCGGAGCCGGTCGTTCGCATTCCCGCCGGCGCGCCTCTCAGGGATCGACCTGGTCGTCGGCGCGCGCGTCGAACGCCGCGCGGGCCGCGAGGCTGACCTCGCCCGGCTCGACCTCGACCTCGTCGAGCGCGACCACAGGCGACACGTTGCGGACGGAGCCCGTCACGGCGAGCTGCGCGGTGCCCGCCAGCACGTCGTCGAGCACCGCGTAGGGCAGGTCGGCCTCGCGCGCCGCGATGCCGGCCTCGGGCGCCCACTCGAGCAGCAGCTCGCGGGTGATCCCCGCGAGGCAGCCCGAGGTCAGCGGGGGAGTCAGCAGCTCTCCGTCGCGCTCGACGACGACGTTCGACCCGGTGCCCTCGCAGAGCAGGCCGAGCGTGTTGGCGAGGATCGCCTCGTCGGCGCCGCGCCGCGTCGCCGCGGCCAGCGCGACGACGTTCTCCGCGTAAGAGGTCGTCTTGAGCCCGGCGACCGCCGAGCGCTCGTTCCGCACCCAGGGCACGCGGACCACGCGCGCGAGCGGGGTCGGTGCTCCGGGGCCGACCAGGACGACCACGGTCTGGCGCTGGTCGTCCGGCTCGAACCGGCCCGAGCCGAGGGGCCCCGCGCCGCCGGTGACGGTGATCCGCACCCGCCCGGCATCCGGGCCCGCCGCGGCCATCGCCACGGCGACGCCGTCCCGGACGAGCTGTTCGTCCGGCTCGCCGAGCCCGAGGCCGAGAGCGGAGGTGCGCAGCCGGCGCAGGTGCCGCGTGAGGGCGAAGGGCTGCCCGCGTCGCACGCCGAGCGTCTCGAACACCCCGTCGCCGACCGTCAGGCCGTGGTCGATGCCGGCGACCAGCGGCGCGTCGGGGGAGTGCAGGCGTCCGTCGGACCAGATGACGATGCTCACCCGGGCAGTCTGTCAGCGCGACGACGCGAGCCCCACCAGACGCGCGGCCTTGAGCTCGGTCTCGGCCCACTCGCCCTCCGGGTCGCTCTGCCACGTGATGCCCGCGCCGGTACCGAACCGGAGCGTCCCGCCCGCATCGGGCGTCCACCAGAACGTGCGGATGCCGACGGCGAGCTCGGCGCGGACGGTGCCGTCCGCGGTCACCTGGATCCAGCCGACGGCACCGCAGTACGGGCCGCGAGCCACGGGCTCGAGCTCGGCGATGACGTCGAGCGCGGAGGACTTGGGCGCGCCCGAGACGGAGCCCGGGGGGTACGTCGCGGCGAGCAGGTGCCGCCAGAGCACGGGTGATGCCGCGTCGGCGAGCGTCCCGCGGACCGTCGAGACGAGGTGCACGAGCCCGGGGTGCTGCTCCTGCGCGAGCAGGGCGGTCACCTCGACCGTGCCGGGCGCGCAGACGCGCTGGAGGTCGTTGCGGACGAGGTCCGTGATCATGACGTTCTCCGCGCGATCCTTGGCGGACAAGCCGGCCGCCGTCGGCGCGGTGCCCTTGATCGGGCCGCTCGTCACGACGTCGCCCTCGACCCGCAGGAACAGCTCGGGGGAGGCGGTGACGACCCACGCCTCGCCGGGCACGTGGACGCCGCCCGCGAACGGCGCAGGGTTCCCGGCGACGAGCCGTTCGTGCAGCGCCCGTGCGTCGGGCTCGCCGCCCTCGGCCGGAAGCGGCGCCGCCAGCACCCGGCAGAGGTTCGCCTGGTAGACGCGGCCCTCGCGGATGTCGTCCCGGATCCGGGCGACGGCCGCGACGTACGCCGCACGGTCCAACGACGTGCGCCACGAGTCGGTCGCGGGACCGGTCCACCGGCGCCCGTCGGCCCCGTCGTCGGGCGCGACCTGGGCGAACCGCCACGCCGTCACCGTGCCCTCGAACGTCCCGACCACGGCCCACCACCCGGGCGTCGCGAGGCGCTCGGGCTCCGCGACGACGTCGACGCGTTCGAGCACGCCACGCGCGCGCCGGCCCGCGAACCAGGCCTCGCCGGGTGCGCCGGCCGCCGGCTGCGGGTGCCCGGTGGGGCGGTCGTCGAGCACGCGTCCACGCTAGCCGGGCGCCGCCCGGGGGCCGTTCAACGTCCGTCTCCCGCGTGATCACGCGGGGTTCGGGGCCGGTTGGACTCTCGCCTCGGAGGTCGGTTAGAGTCTGGGACGCACACGGAACGCCGGTGAGAACCGGGGGACGTGCAGCGCGGACGTGGCTCAGTGGTAGAGCATCACCTTGCCAAGGTGAGGGTCGCGGGTTCGAATCCCGTCGTCCGCTCGGAGGCTATCCACATCGGCTCCACCGGCCGTTGAGGACTGCGGTCTCAGGGTGGAGTGGCCGAGAGGCGAGGCAGCGGCCTGCAAAGCCGTATACGTGGGTTCGAATCCCATCTCCACCTCGTAGCTCGACGACAACTCGATAACCCCACGGGCGATTGGCGCAGCGGGAGCGCGCTTCCCTGACACGGAAGAGGTCACTGGTTCGATCCCAGTATCGCCCACCAGCATCACCGCAGGTCACGAGGCCGCCACCGGGAGACCGGGGCGGCCTTTCGTGTGTCGTACCCGTTCCTCACCGGCAGCCGCAGGCTCTCACCAGTGACATCGCCCCGCATGCTCTCCGCGCCGGCGGCGCCTGCGTCACGGTATACAGGCGGTGCAGGCACGTTCCGGACTCCGGAAGGGAGGCCCGCGGCGGCATGAGCGTCGAGCCGGAGGGCGACCCGGCCGAGCCCGCCCTGGTCGAGGCGCGCTGGCCGATCCTGTGCGCCGTGGTCACGGCGATGGCGTTGACGGTCGTCCGGCCGGGGTCGGTGCGCGTCCTGCCGTCGTGGGTCCTGCCGGTGATCGAGATCGCGCTGCTCGTCGCCGTGGTCGCCAACGACCCGCTCCGGGTCGACCGTCGGGCGATCGCGTACCGGCGTGTGGCGCTCTTCGTCGTGACGTTGCTGGTGCTCGACATCGCTGATGTCGACGGCGCTGCTGATCGACGTCCTCATCCACGGCGGTGCCCTCACCAACTCGGCGCAGGCGCTGCTGACCGCCGGCGCCGGTGTCTGGTTCGGGAACGTGATCGCGTTCGCCTTGCTCTACTGGTTGCTCGACGGCGGTGGGGCTGCCGCGCGAGCGCGACGACTGCCGGGCGGCCCGGTCGACCTCGCGTTCCCGCAGCACCTGAACCCCGAGCTCGCGCGGGCCGGCTGGCGTCCCCGGTTCGGTGACTACCTGTATCTCGGCCTGACGGCTTCCACGGCGTTCAGCCCGACCGACGTGATGCCGCTCTCGCAGCGGGCCAAGCTCGCGATGGGGGCGCAGTCGGTGATCTCGCTGGCGGTCCTCGGGCTGGTGATCGCGCGTGCGGTCAACGTCTTCTCCTAGCGGCCTCGGCGTCGAAGCTGGGGCCGGTGTGGTGGCCGCACCCGGTCGGTTCCCCGCGTCGGCCTCACCCGCGGCGAGGGAGGCGGCCGGTGCGACAGCGCGCCTAGCGTCGAGGCGCACGTACCGGACACTCATCGAGGGAGCAGTCATGTCGGACGAGGAGATCATGGCCGCGGCGGCCGTCACCGACGGGGCGTACACCCTGCTCATCGCGGACTTCGCCGATGCGGAGCTCGCGACGCAGGCATACGAGGCGCTCAAGGCGGCCGAGGACGGCGCGACCGTGAAGATCGAGGGCGCGGTCGTGGTCAAGCGGGACGTCGACGGCGAGGTCAAGGTCGTCACCGCGACCGACGCCAGCACGCGTCGGGGACTGACCTGGGGCGTCGTGGGCGGCGTCGCCCTCGGACTGATCTTCCCGCCGTCCGTGCTGGGCAGTGCCGTCGCGCTCGGGGCGGTCGGGGCGGCGACGGGCAAGGGCCTCGAGATCCGCCGCCGCAAGGGTCTGGAGGCGGACCTGAAGGACGCCCTCGAACCGGGCCACTCGGGCATCGTCGTGCTGGTCTCGGACCCGGCCGCGGTCGAGCTCCGCAAGGCGCTCGACAAGGCTGCCGCGATCGTGGAGAAGGCCGTCGACAAGGCCGAGGCGGTCGAGCTCAAGGCGGCGGCGGACCAGCTGGCGTCCATCGAGCCGTAGCGCACGCCGGCGCGTCGCGACGCCCGGCGCGCGTGTCTCGTACCCAGCTGTCTGCAGGCGGACTTGCGCCCAGGCCACGAGGTTAGGCTAACCTCACGCGACTGCTGGCGAACTGATGACACCTGGGGTGCTCGGTGGGACTCGGAACCACACTGCTGCTGGGCCTGATCGCGGGCGCGACGATCCTGATCGGGCTTCCGGTCGGCCGGGTGCGCTCGGCTTCGCCGTCGCTGAAGCTGTTCCTCAGCGCCACCGCCGTCGGCGTGCTGCTGTTCCTGGTCTGGGACGTGCTGTCCGCGGCGTGGGAGCCCATCGACGCGGCGCTCGGCTCGATCCACGACGGGGACGGCGGCGCGGGCACGGCGGTCGGCTACGGCCTGGTCGCCGTGGCCGGACTGGCCCTCGGGCTGCTGTCGCTCGTGTTCTACGAGCGGTGGATGGCACGTCAGCTGAGGCCGACGCGTCCGTCCGGGCCCGGTGCGATGACCCTGGGGGAGACCACCCGCCCGCGCGGCATCGCGGCGTGGTCGGACGCGCGGCGGCTGGCGCTGATGATCGCCGTCGGCATCGGGCTGCACAACTTCGCCGAGGGTCTCGCCATCGGGCAGTCGGCGGCCTCGGGCGAGATCGGCCTCGCGATGATGCTCGTCGTCGGCTTCGGCCTGCACAACGCCACCGAGGGGTTCGGGATCGTGGCGCCGCTCGCCGCGGACGTGGACGAGAACGGGGTGGCGCGGCGCCCGAGCTGGGCGTTCCTGCTGGCGCTCGGTGCGATCGGGGGCGGTCCGACCTTCGTCGGCACGCTCGTCGGGCACGGCTTCACCAGCGAGGTCGTCTCCGTCGCGTTCCTCAGCGTGGCGGCGGGGTCGCTGATCTACGTCATCACGCAGCTGATCGGGGTCGCCACCAAAGCGCGACGCAGCGACCTGCTCGCGTACGGGATCCTCGTCGGCCTCGTCGCCGGGTTCCTCACCGACGCGATCCTCACCGCCGCCGGGGTCTGACGCGCGGCACCGCGTCCGTCGCCGAACGAGGCCCAGGCGGTCCGCCCTGGTCGGTGCGCGTGGCGACGCGTACGGTGCGCTCATGGGTCGAGCCGGGGTCCGGGCTGCAGTGACCGGCGTGCTGACATCATCGGTCCTCGTGCTGGCCCTCGCGGCGTGTGCGGGCAGCTCGGGGGAGCCGGCGGCGAGCGGGACGCCCGCGCCCACACCCGCCGCGCCGACCACGCGTGCCGCCATCGACGACGTACCCCTCGCCGGCGGAGCGAGCGGCGCGGGGCTGCCGCCCGG
Organism: Cellulomonas alba; assembly: GCF_030362835.1. Lineage (GTDB taxonomy): Bacteria > Actinomycetota > Actinomycetes > Actinomycetales > Cellulomonadaceae > Cellulomonas > Cellulomonas alba. The sequence continues at coordinate 195,335 of NZ_JAUCGQ010000001.1, read as the reverse complement.
TGCCGAGGCCGGCTCGATGGGCGGGCCCGGTGCCGGCTGGACCGCGCAGGACGGGCTGCTCTACGTCGTCACGTACGGCTCGAGCACGTGCCCGATCCTCGCCGAGTCGCCCGCCACGTCCACGGGCACGACGCTCGTCGTCACGTTGACGTCGCCGAGCAGCGGCCCGTGCACGATGGACCTCGCGCCGACGACCAGTGTCGTCGCCGTGCCGGACGCCGTCGACGAGAGCGCGCCGGTGCGCGTCGACCTGGGCCACGACCAGGTCGTGACCGTCGCACCGCGGCCCGCGGCCGGCGCGGCGGGCCCGATCGCGTGGGTGGCGGCCGGCTGACGCGGTGCCGGGCGCTCGCGCGCCGGCCTCCAGCAGTCGGGCACCTGGCGTCCATCACGCCCGGGACGCGAGAGGCTGTCGTCATGGGCCACGACCACGACCACGCCCCGGCCGGCGGACGCGAGCAGCGCGCGCGGCTCGCGATCGCGTTCGCGATCACGTGCGCGATCCTGCTCGCGCAGGCGGTCGGTGCTGCCGTCACCGGGTCGCTCGCGCTGCTCGCCGATGCGGCGCACATGCTCACCGACGCCGCCGGGCTCGCGCTCGCGCTGTTCGCCGCCACGCTGACGCTGCGGCCGCCGTCGCCGCGGCGCACGTGGGGGTACCGGCGCGCGGAGGTGCTCGCGGCGCTCGCGCAGTCGGCCCTGCTGCTCGCGGTCGGCGTGTACGTGCTGGTCGAGGCGGTGCGCCGGCTGTTCGCGCCGCCCGAGATCGCGTCGGGGCAGCTGGTCGTGTTCGGCGTGATCGGACTCGTCGGCAACCTGGCGGCGCTGCTGGTGCTGGCCGGTCAGCGCACGTCGAGCCTCAACCTGCGGGCGGCGTTCCTCGAGGTGCTCAACGACGCGCTCGGCTCGGTCGCGGTCATCGTCGCCGCCGTCGTCATCGCGACGACCGGGTGGTACCAGGCCGACGCGGTCGCCGCGGTGCTCATCGGCGTCCTGATCCTGCCGCGGGCCGCGAGGCTGCTGCGCGAGACGACCGCCGTGCTGCTCGAGTCGACGCCACCTGGGCTCGACCTCGACGCCGTGCGGACGCACCTGCTCGGCGTCGAGCACGTGCGGGACGTCCACGATCTGCACGCGTCGCTCATCGCGACCGGGCTGCCCGTGATCAGCGCCCATGTGATCGTCGACGACGGCTGCTTCCGCGACGGTCACGCGCCGCGCATCCTCGACCAGCTCCAGGCGTGCGTGTCGCGGCACTTCGACGTCTCGGTCGAGCACTCGACGTTCCAGATCGAGCCCGCGTCCCACCGCGACCACGAGCTGCCCACCCACGCCTGACGACACCCGCGCCGGCGGGGCACTCGAACCCCTGTGACTCGTCAGCCGCGGAGTGCCCGTGGCCGTGCAGCATGGGGAGCTCACGTGTCTCGATTCATCGCAATACTCAATGCGTCCAACCCGGACCTGCTGACGAGCATCGAGAACGCCGGCGGTCAGGTCGTGTCGGTCTCCGAGCCCGGCGTCGTCGTGATCGACGGCGACCAGAGCGTCGCGGACGCGGTGTCGCAGATCCAGGCGGTCCAGGCGGTGAGCCCGGTCGACGCGTCGTGGGACACGAGCGAGCTGTCGCTCGGCGGCGACGTCGCGGTGCTCGTCAACGCGTGGAACACGAGCCTCGGCGCCGACTACCAGGCGGCCCTCAGCGACCCGTACCGGGCCGGCGAGCCGTGGGACTTCCCGAACGGCTGCGACCCGGACAACCCCGGGGCTGGCGGTGACGGCGGGCCGCTCGTCGCCGACAGCGGTGACGGGACCGGCACCGGAACAGGCACCGGGGACACGACCGGCACCGGGAACACGACCGGTTCCACCGACACCACGGGTGCGGTGGCCAGCACGGACACCGGGACGGGCGACACGTCCGGCACCGGCTCGGGCGACACCACGGGCACGGGCGACGCGACGTCCGGACAGGTCGCGAGCAACGACCCCCAGCCGACCGACGGCGGGGACGGAACCTTTGGTGGGTTCGACGACGGACAGGGCGGGGGGCAGCCGGCATGAACAACGCGATGAGCGGGACGTGCGGCGTCGGCGTGGTGCTGGTCAACGGACCGGCCGGGTCGGCGGCGGAGTTCACGATGGGCGAGATCATCGACGTCACGATCGGCCTCACCCGCGGATGGGACGTGCTCTACCGGCTGTCCTCGAACTCCCCGGTGCGTCCCAGGCTGCTCTTCACGGCCGACTACAAGTTCGTGACGCTGTCGGTCGACCCGACGACGGTGCCGTTCCCCACGAACGGGTCGCCGACGAACGCGGACTACACCGCGCGCGAGCCGCTGTGGCGCGACCCGGCGCTCACGGCCATGGGCTACTCGACCGGCACCGGCGGGATCGCGTCGTACAACCGCGACCTGCTCAACAAGGCCTGGTCGGTCGGATCTGCCACGTCGGCGTACACCGTCTTCATCACCAAGTACAACGCCGCGTGGATGGCGTACACGTACGCGTCGAGCGCCTACATGGTGCTGCAGTACCCGTGGCTGAGCGCGGGCACCTCGGCGTTCCCGGGGCGCGGCTGGGGCAACAGCTGGCCGATGGCGTACGCGCACGAGACCGGGCACATCTTCCAGGCGCCCGACGAGTACTTCGCGTCGCACTGCACGCGGACCAGCGTGCACGGTGCGCTGCACATCCCGAACGCGAACTGCGAGCTGGTCGACAAGGACACGACGTCGTTCCCGTGCCTCATGTCGCACAACACCGAGAACGTCTGCTCGCCGACGGTGCGCACGTGGGGCTGGGTCGACGACAACCACGACGGCGTGCTCGACGTGACGCCGTAGGGACGGACGTACCAGAGGGCGCACGAGACGCCGCCGCCGGGAGGATCGGGCGGCGGCGTCCGTACGTCTCGGTCAGGCAGTCCGAGGCGCGCGGGCTCAGGCCGTCGGGGGAGCGGGGGTCACGGCGCCGGCGGGTGCGGGCGTCGCGGGTGCGGCGGCATCGCCCGCGGGCGGCGTGACGGGGGTCGGTGCGGCAGGCGCCGGAGGCGCGGGTGGCGTCGCCGTGCCGGTCGGGCTCGGCGCAGGTGAGGCGGTCGGCGCGGCGGGCGGCTGGAGCACGACGACCTCCTTCGTCTCGTGGACCGGGTCCAGGACGACCTGCTTCTGGTCCGACGTGTACAGCGTCAGCTGGTACGTGTACTCGTGGCGCTCCGGGGCCGCCAGCCGGAACCGCCACACCACCGGCGCCGTGAAGTCGGTGATCGGGAAGTCCTGCTCGACGGCGATGTGGCCCTCGGCGTCGGTGAAGCTGACGTGCAGCGACGCGAACGCCCACGACCCCGCGGCGTTCTTCAGCAGGTACGGCAGGAACTGGACCCGCCAGCCGTAGGGGTCGCCGACCGGGAGGACCGTGCGGTCGGTGGTGATCCACGTGTCGTCGGAGCGCGTCAGCCCGTCGGAGTAGAAGACGTTGACCTGGTAGTCGAACGAGCGCAGCGCCGGGTTGACGAGCGGCACGTCCCACGTCTTGACGTCGCCGTCGCCGGCCATCGTGATGGTCGTGCTCTGCTGGTAGCTGTTCGCAGGGTCCAGGTAGCGCAGCGCGGTGACGATCTTCGAGAGCAGGCCGCCCTCGCCGAACGACCCGGCCGGCACGAGAGTCACCGACAGCGACTCGCGCTCCGGCTGGTCGAGCACGAGCCGGCGGTTCGTCGACTGCGCGGGCGGCTGCGCGATCTGCTGGTTGCCCAGGTCGACCCACGTCACCTGGTACGTGTACGGCGCGGTGATCTGCGCGCCGACCACCTCGACCCACGTCGCGGACTGCGCCCCCGAGGTGAGCACGAACGACTCGGACGCCGTGCCGCTCGTCAGGTCGACCTGAACGGCCTTGAAGCGCGTCCAGTCGACGATGCCGACCTGCAGGTCCACCGCGAGGATGCCGAGCGTGTCGGTGTCGAGCACGAGCGCGGAGCCGTTCGCCTTGCCCTGCAGGTGCATGGTCGTGGTCGAGCCGCGGTAGAAGACGTCGACCGCGTACGAGAACGTGGTCTGGTCGGGCGCCGCGAGGTACGTGCTGAAGATCTGCGGCCCCGTCGCGTCCTTGGTGAACTCGAGGTCCTTCGCGGCGTCGATCTTGTTGCCGCCGCTGACGCCGTGGTACTCGAGGTGCGCCTTGACCACGTCGACGGGCTCGTTGACGAAGTCCGCCGTGCAGCTGACCTCGACGTCGACGTACCGGAAGAACTGCGGGTCGAGGTCGATGCGCGTGCAGAACTGGCTGACCGGCCGGCCCTGGAGGATGTTGCTCAGGTTGTCGTTGGGCGCGAGCGTCGTGGTGACGGTGGCCTTCTCGTCGAACCGGGCGTCGAAGTTGCCGCTCGTCGTCTCGTCGACCTTCTTGAGCTTGTAGGAGTCGACCGAGTCGCCGCCGTACTTGCGCCCGCCGCCGCCGTCGGCGAGCTGGGTGGTCAGCGTCGGGTCGTCGCCGGGCTTGAAGTCGTCGGGGTTGGTCGCCGCGAGGAGCTTGTCGGCGAGGAAGTTGCTGATCAGCGTCCAGCCCTGCGTCGTCAGCTGCGTCAGCATCTCGGGCGTGACGACCGTCGTGCTCGCGGACGGGATCACCTTGACCCACGCCGAGCCCGTGTCGGACGCGATCTTGGTGATGATGTCGCGCGCGCTCGTCGACGAGGCGTGGCTGTAGCTGTGCGTCTCCGAGGAGTCGGAGTAGGTGTCGCGGTACGAGCCGGACTCGCTGAGGTCCTGCCACTGCTCCTGCGTGGCGTTGAACGTCTTGAGGGTGTCGGCGTGGCAGATCATCGTGACGCCGTCGAGGCGCGACGTGAACGTGAACTCGTAGCCGACCCAGATGGTCGCCATGTTCTTGTCGATGAGGTCCCAGAGCAGCGCGGCGCCGTCGAGCGTGAGCTTCGAGACGAACGCGGCGCGCTCGTCGCCCGTCATGCTCGCCTTGCCCGCGCCGACCAGCGTCGTGACGAACTCGCCGCCTGCCGTGGGCTCGCCGTCGACGGCGACCGCGACGCTGCCCGTCTCGACCGGCACCGCGCTGATCTTCAGGGCCGCGGCGAGCTTGGCGAGGTCGCCGTTGATCTCGGTCGCCCACCAGCTCGAGTAGTCGACGCGGTCGGTCGCGGGCGCCGCGAGCAGCGCCTGGACCTGCGGGTCGGCCGCGACCGCCTTGCGGATCGCCGCCTCCTGCTCGGCCGTGCGGGCCAGGTCGACCGAGAACGTCAGGAGACCGCCGCCGAGCTTGGTCGCGCGGTCCGCCTCGGGCACCTTGTCGAGCGGCCGGCGGTACTGCACGAGCGAGAACAGCGGCTTGCCGTCGGCGTCGAGCGCGATGTGCGGGCTCTGCGGCATCACGTAGACGGTGAGGGCGTCGGTGTCGTCGAGGAACACCGTGCACCCCTCGACGGTGCGCTGTCCGGTGGTCGTGATCATCGTCGGTCTCCTCCGCGCGTGGCTGTCCGGTCACAGGGGTCGACCCCTGTGACCGGAGGACCGAACCGTGCGAGCCGAAGGTGGGGGACGCGTGCTGACGCTTGCCGGCTCGAGCCGCGTCGCCGGGGCGACGGTCTACCGGGACGTCAGCTGGGCGGACGGCGGTCGCGCGGTAACCTCGCGGTTCTACGTGCTGCCCGACGAGCTGGCGCTCGCGGCCACCCCGACGTCGGCGGGCTGGACGTTCTACCGGTACCGGGGGGCGCCGGGCACGACGGACGGTGGCGGGCTGCTCGTGCTGACGCTCGCCCTCCTCGCGCCCGAGGGCGTCGTCGACGCCGTGCGCGCCGCGTACGGGCTGGCGTCGGACGCCGCCGTGGAGGTCGCGCCGCCGCCGGTGTCGGCGAGTGCCGCTCGGGTGTCGTTCGCGGGGGAGAGCGGCGGCGGCGAGCTCGTCACGTCGGTGAGCGCGGCGGGCGGCGCGGCGGGGCTCTCGGCGGTCGTGGTGCTGACCCAGGACGGCGCGGCGCTCGTCGACCAGGCGGTCGACCAGGGGCTCGGCGCGCTCCACGTCGAGCTCGACCTCGCGGTCTCGTACGTGCTCGACGACCTCGAGCTCACCGTGTGGTGCGACGTCCAGGCCTCGGCGCAGGTGGCGTCCGACCTCGCGGCGGCGGGCCAGGCGGGACCCGCGGCGCTCACCGCGGAGCTCGTGGCACGCCAGCTGGCCGGTACCACCCTGCGGACCGCCCGACCGCTCTCGGCCGACGAGCAGGCGGCTGTCGAGGCGCTCTCGACCCAGGTGCTGCAGAGCGTCGTGCTGCCGCGGCTCCTCGACGACGGCGGAGCGCCGCGGCCGCAGTCGTCCGGGCTCGAGCAGCGCGCGGACCTCACGCTCACGGCGTCCGCGCCGGGCGTCCTGCCCGTCACGCGGAGCGCCAACCTCGCGCTGCCCGACGGCCCGGCCCACACGGTGTCGAGCGACCTCGGCGGTGCGGGGCTGCGGCGCGTCGTCCGCGTGAGTGCCGTCGGCGACCTCGCGGCCTACGGCATCGGCGTCGTCACCGTGCACCTGGAGCACGCGGGCGTCGAGACGGACGGGACGGCGGTGCGGCGCGCCGCCGACGTCGAGCTGCGCCCGGACGCTCCTGCCGCCGTCGCCGTCTTCGACCTCGCGTCGGCTGACCAGCGGCTCGTCCATGCGCACGTCGCGGTGCACTTCACCGACGCGTCGGCGCCGTACGAGCTCGACCTGCCGCCCACCGACGCGGACTCCGTCGACCTCGACGTCGACGCACTCGGCGTGATCGTCGTCGACCTCGCGCTCGTGAGTCCGGACCCGGACGGCAGCGTGCAGGCGGTCGTCGACCTGGCCTACGGCGACGACGGCGGCCCGATCGAGGGCCGGTACGTGCTCGACGGGTCGCAGCCGACGGCGCGCTGGTCGGCTGTCGTGCGGGAGCCGCCCCGGCCGTACCGGTACCGCGTCACGTGGGTCGACGGCGCGAGCCGGACCGAGGGTGACTGGGCCTCGTCGGCGCACCAGGTGCTGCGGCTCGTGCCGCCCGTCGCGGCGCCGGCCGGAACGGTGACGGTGATCTCCGCCGGCGACTTCGACCAGCTGAGCGCGCTCGTCGTCGAGCTGCAGGCTGCCGACGACCAGCCCGTGACGACCCTGACGTTCACCGCGCCCGACCAGGCGCAGACCTGGACCACCGCGCCTCGCGCGGGCGGGTACCGCGCCAGGACGACGCTCGTCCGACCCGACGGCGCGCACTCCACCGGCCCGAGCGTGACGGCCGACCAGCCCGTGCTCGTGGTCCGCGACACGCTGCGGCTCGACGTCACGGTGGTCCCGGCGCTGCTCGGCGTCGGGACCGCGGTGAGCAGGGCCGTCGTCGAGCTCGAGAGCCCCGACCACGCGGCCGCGCACGCCACGGTCGTGTTCGACCCGCCGGCCGCGGCGGCCCGCGCGGCGCTCCGGCTCGCCGACCCCGCCGCCCGTGAGTACCGCTACCGCCTGACGCTCTGCCCGCCGTCGCAGCCCCCGCGGGTCGGCGACTGGCAGAGCGCCTCGTCCACCGTCCTCGTGCCCGTGCCCATGCCCGTCACCACGCCCTAGGAGCCCGACGTGCTCACCTTCGAGTCACCCGTGTACGTCATCGACGACATCGTCGTGTTCCGGGACCACGCGCTGCCGGGCTCGTTCTACTACCTGCACGGCTCGCCCCACATCACGAAGGTGAACGGCAACCCGGTGTTCATGCTGCTCACGTACCGCGACGCCGTGAGCGGCGTGACGGCCGCCCCGGTGACGCGCGACCAGCTCGGCGGCGCGTTCCTGACGTTCGAGGTCGACTGCGGCCTGAGCCAGGCGCAGCTCGCCACGATCGAGGGCGAGCTCTCCGCGCTCGTCCCGCCGGGCGTCACCGACATCAACCTGACGCCGGTGCTCTACACGAGCGGCGCCGCGCACGTGATCGCGCTCGACTACCAGGAGCCGCAGGCGGCCGCGCCCGGCACTCCGCCGCCCGCGACGCCACCCGTGCCGCCCGCGAGCGTGCCGACCGTCTCCGGCCTCGGCGCCGCAGCGGCCGCGTCGGTCGTCACGACGCCCCCGCCGACGCCCGCCGCGCAGGCCGACGCCGCGACGCGGCAGTTCGTGCGCGGCATCATCGGCTCGGCGACGCCGTCGCTGCTGCAGGACCTGCAGGCGTCGTTCTCGCTGTCGCTGACGCCCGACGCCGCGACCTTGCTCGAGGCCGCGTACACCGACGACCTCTCGCCGATCGGCGTCATGTACGAGCTGCAGTTCACGGGGCTGCGGCCCGCGCTGTCGGTGAAGGCGCACGGCGAGAAGAAGAAGATCTACGAGCACCTGCAGATGGCGTTCCACGCCGGGTACACGTCCGGGTCGGCGGCATCGCAGGGCGGGGCGCCGCCGGCGCAGCAGACGGCCAAGGCGGCACCGCCGCCGACCGCGGCGCAGCGCGTGCAGGCGCAGCGGCAGCCCGCGCAGCCGGCTGGGGCGGCCGGGGGAGCGGCGGGGGGAGCGCAGGGTCAGGCGCCCGCCGGAGGGGCGCAGGGCCAGACGCCACCGCCCGCTGCCGGGGCGCAGGGCCAGGTGCAGCCGCCGGCCGGTGGCGCCGGCGCAGGCGCGGGGGCCGTGCCCGGGCAGCCTGCCGCCGGCGGGGCGCAGGGTCAGCCCGCGGCCGCGCCGCCCGGTGGCGCGAGCGGTCCGGGCGCGGCGGGCGGGGCGCAGGGGCAGCCCGCCGCGGGTGGGGCGCAGGGCCAGCCCGCCCCCGCCGGGGGGCAGGCCGGCGCGGCGGGCGGTCAGGCAGTGCCGGCGACCTCGGGCGGGTTGGGTGCCGCGACCACGGCGCAGGCCGGCGGTGCCGGCGGTGCCAGACCCGGCGCGGGCGCCGGCGGCGGCGCGGGCGCAGGGGCCGGGGCAGGAGCCGGCGCGGGCGGCACGGGGGCACAGCCGAAGCAGGACACCTCGACGGGCGTCGCGCTCGCCGTCGACATCGGCTACGAGGTCGAGAAGATGGTCCAGGACGAGACCATCACGATCGACATCGTCCGCCAGCGGGACGACCAGTCGATGGACCAGCTCCAGACGCAGGCGCTCGACCTGATCAAGCAGCTCATCACCGAGGAGTTCTTCAAGCCGCAGATGACCGCGACGGCCGCGGGGGCGGCCGCCACCGCGGCGACCGCGGCGCGCCAGTTCACCGGCGCGACGGCGCCGGCGGGCGGCATCAACCGGGGATCGGCGGGCCAGGGCGGGCGCGTCGAGATCGGCTTCCAGCTCCAGTACAAGGAGCAGAACGAGCTCGACACGTTCGACGTGGACTTCAACGTCGCGGCGCCCGAGACGCGCACGCACGCGCCGAACGGCTTCTTCTCGGCGCTGCTGACCGACGTCGACAAGGACACGCACATCGTGCAGGTCGACCTCGACAGCGAGTTCTTCAAGCAGATCGACGTCGCGGTCACGAGCACGCCGGACCTCGACCGCTTCGACGTGCAGGCCGTCGACGTCGAGCTGCAGCACGGCGGCACCACGGACGCGCCCGCGACCGCGGGCTCCGTGCAGTTCACGCCGCAGAAGCTCCAGGGCGCGCACTTCCTGGCGTTCCCGGACGGGGGCGACTACACGGTGCGGCACCGCACGGTGTACTCGTTCGGCACGTCGCCCGACATCGCGGCACCGCCGAACACGGCGCGGCGGTCGACGCCGTGGATCAGCTCGCCGGACCGGGCGCTGGTCGTGCACCCGGGCGACGACGTCGCGATCCGCTCGGTCTACGTCGAGCCCGGGCCCGTCGACTGGGACGTCGTCGAGCAGGTGGAGACGACGTTCACGTACAGCGACCCGGCCAACGCCTTCACCACGTCGCGCACGTACCTGATCAACGCGACGACGCCCCGACAGGAGTGGCGCGTGCGCCTGGTCGACGCCACGCTCACCAGCTACCAGGTCGCGCACACGTGGCACCTCAAGGAGGGGAAGAAGGTCGTCGCGGGGTCCGCGCAGCCGAGCAACCTGGATCACGTCTACGTGCCCGACCCGTTCGTCGACCGGCTCGAGGTCGTCGTGAACGCCCCCGTCGACAAGGCCGCGGTCGCGCGCGTCGACGTCGAGTTCGACTACCGGGACGAGGACCACGGCCTCGAGGTGCAGAAGATCGTGCAGCTGGTCGCCCCCGACTTCGCACCCGCGGTCGTCGCGATCCCGCTGCTCGACGCCGACGCGCGTGAGTACACGTACCGGGCGACGCTCGTGAAGGTGAGCGGCGCCCCCGAGCAGCAGGCGGCCCAGACGACCGACGCGGGCTCGGTCTTCGTCAGCGAGGGCGGCCACTACCTGGACGTGAACGTCACGATCCTCGGGCAGCTGGCGAGCGCCGGCCTCGACGGCGTGCTCGTCGAGCTGCGCGCCGACCCGCCCGACGGGCAGCAGCAGGTCGTGCCGTCGGTTGCGATCGCCGCCACCGACCCCGGGAAGGCGACGCTGCGGCTGCTCCTGCGCTCGGACCGCCCCGACCAGTACGAGTTCCGCACCACGGCGTACCTCACCGCGGGCACGCAGGTCGTCCGCGACTGGGAGTCCTCGCAGACGGCGAACCTGGTGCTCCAGCCGGCGCGGCTCGTGCAGCCGTCATGATCGATCTCGCGGCACCCGCGCGCACGTACGACGGCGTCACCGTGATGGGCGACCACGCGGACGCGACGCGGTTCCACTACGTGCCCGTCCGGCCGCGCCTCGTGACCGACGACGCCGGGCGGCCGGAGCTGACGCTCCTCAAGTACCAGCTCGACGAGCAGACGCAGGGTGCGAGCGGCGCGGGGGTGCTCAGCCTGGCGGTCGACCTGGACGTGGCCGACGACGTGCTCGCGGCCGTGCGCGCGAAGGTGGCGGCCGCCGTCGGGCGGTCGGGCATCACGCTCACGCCGGTGTGGCCCGACTCCGGAACGTGCCGGCTGATCATCCTCGGGTCGGACGGCTCGCCGGCCGGCTCGGCGGGCGGCCCGGCGGCTGCCGCACCGGCTGCCGCACCGGCTCCCGGCGGCCTGGTGGAGACGGTCGTCGGGGGCGCGGACCCGGCGCTCGCCTCCGGTGCGCGGACGCTGTTCACGGTGAGCCTGACGCCCGACGGCGTGGCGCTCGTCGAGCAGGCGCTGACGACCGGCGGGCTGCCGTTCGGCGTGGTCTACGACCTGCGCGCCGCCGCGCTCCGGCCTGCCCTGCACGCGACGGTCACGGCGGACTACGCGTACGCGTACCACTACTACGAGAACCGCTTCCACGGCGGGCGCCTGCTCGTGGCCGCGGACATCGGAGAGACCATCCAGGACCTGCGGCAGCAGCAGGCGATCACCGTGACGATCGACGACCTGGTGCCCGACGCCGACCGGGACGCCGTGTACCAGCAGGCGATCGACGCCGTCACGCAGTACGTCCTGCAGACGCTGTTCACGCCCACGCTGTCGCAGGCGCCCGCACCGCCCAGCGGCGGGAACCTGCTGAGCACGATCGTCGACCTGTTCACCGCGAGCTACAGCCTGATCACCCTCGACACGAGCGAGCTGAAGACGCTGACGTACACGCTCACGGCCGCGACGGCGGAGGAGATCCCGCTCGCGCCCCAGGGCGAGCTGGTCTCGATGCTGCCGGCCGGCACGCCGGCGGCACAGCACGTCGTCACGGTGACGGCGCCGCCCGCGGACCACCTGGTCGCCGACGTCGCGACCCTCGTCGACCTCGCGGCGGAGTCGATCGAGCGGGTCGACGTGACGCTCACGTTCGCCGGCGCGGACTCGGACGTGACGCTCATGCCGGCGGCACCGCACGTGACGACCTCGCTCTGGCGCGGCTCGTCGACCGACACCGAGGCGGCGTACCGCTACCGCGTGCAGTTCGCCGCCGACGGCACGCAGGGGCTGACGGGCGCGCTCGCGGGCGCAGGCGGTCGCAGCGCGCACGGCCTGGTCCGGGTCGACCCGCGCGAGCTCTACCAACGGCTCGAGGTCCGGCCCGCGCTGCACGGCGTCCCCTCGGACCGGTTCCCCCGCGTGCTCGTGGACCTCAGTGCCCACGAGGCGCTCGACGGCTGGAGCGCGTCGACGACCTTGAGCCTCGACGCGACGACGACCGAGGCCCTCGCGACCTACCGGGCCCGCAAGGACGGGCTCGTCGACGTGCAGGCGCGCGTGCGGTACGTCCGCGCCGACGGCACGGAGCTCGTCCGCGCGGTCGGAGACGTCGAGCCCGGGCCGTTCGTCATCGGCGACCCCGAGCCGGACCAGGTCGCCGTCAGCGTGCTCGCGTCGGCGCGGTTCGGCACCGCCGTCGCGCGGCTCGTCGTCGAGCTGCGGCCCGACGCGGCGCCCGACCGGGTCACCACCCTGACGCTCGACTCGACCACCACCGCCGCGCCGTGGTCGTACGCCCCGAGCGCGGCGGCGCGCGGCTACGCCTACCGCGTGACCGTGCAGGAGGCGTCGGGCGCGGTGCGCACGGGCGAGTGGCTGCCGGGACCGGACTCACCGACGCTCGTCGTCGGGGAGGGATTCGCGCAGCTCCGGGACGTCCGCATCCAGTTCGTCGGCACGACGCTCGCGGCCGCGGGTCTGCTGGCGCTGCGGATCCGGTGCGCGTTCACGGACCCCACCGCGGGGCTCGAGGCCGACCAGGAGTTCCTCGCGCAGGACCCGCTCGCGCCGCTCACGTGGCAGTACCCGGTGGCCGACGCCGCGCGGGCCGACTACGCGTTCACGATCACGCGCATCCACGCCGACGGGTCGGCGACCACGGACGCGACGCTCACCGGCCCGGACCTGCTGCGCGTCGTGCCGGTCGTCGCGCCGTGATCACCACCGACAACCCGCTGCAGGTCGCCGGGACCGTGCTGTTCCGGGACGGCTCCGACCCCGACCTGTTCTGGGTCCTCCCGCGCACGCCGCACGTCGCGGCCCGCGCCGACGGGACGTCGTCGTTCTCACTGCTCGAGTACCGCACGGCGGACGGCTCGGGCGGCGGCTTCGCCGAGCTCGAGCTCGAGCTCGAGGTCCCCGGCGGCGCGGCGCTCGCGGCGCAGACCGGCCGCGAGAACGCGCGGGTCGAGCCGCTCGCGTTCCGGTCTGGGACGGTCTCGCTGCTGTCGGTGTCGGGCCCCTCCGACGCGCTCGTCCAGGCGGTGCTGGGTGCGTCGTCGGCGCCGCTCACCGCGCCGTTCCACACGGTGTTCGCACTCGACGTCACGCCGCAGGGTGCCGCGTTGCTGGCGCAGTCCGCGACGGCCCCGACGCTGCCCGTCGGCGTGGTCTACGAGCTCACGTTCCTCGCGCAGACGCCCGCGGTGCACGCGCACGTGACGATGGACTACCAGCGCATGTACGACCACTTCTCGACCTCGCTGGGCTTCACCTACTACGTCAACGCGCGGATCGACGCCGACCTGCAGTGGCTCGTCGAGCACGACGTGGTCAAGATCGAGATCACCGAGCTCACCGACGACGCCGACGCGCAGCGCCAGCGCGACTGGGTGATGGACCTCGTCAGCGCGCGCGTGCAGGCCGACTTCTTCCGCAGCGCGCTGCCCACGGCGACCGACGACACGGCGTTCGCCGGTGCGCTGGGCCAGCTCGTCTCGCGTGGACTCGGCACCACGATCTCGTCGGCGAGCGCGCTGTTCACGCTCAAGGCCCGGCTCGACGTCGAGCGGGAGCTCAAGACGTTCGAGCTGTTCTACGACGGCCGCGGCGTCCAGGAGCTGACCCACGTCGTGTCCGGCTTCGTCGGCGCGATGCTCGCCGGCAGCGACGCGCCGCCCGACATCCGGCAGATCACGGCCGAGGACCCGTTCTTCGCGACGCTCGACGTCGCCGTGGTCGTCGGCATCGACTTCGACGACGTGCCCGACCTGCGCGAAGCCGCCGTGACGCTGACCTACGGCACCCACGTCGAGACGTTCGTCGCGACGCCGGACACGCCGGGGCCGTTCCGCTTCACCTGCCCGTTCGACGCCGCGTCTCCCGCGTACACGACGCACGTGGAGTTCCACTTCGACCCCGCGTCGACCGCGGGTCCGGCGACGATCGCCGCACCGGACACCTCCCGGCGCGACCGCGCGTTCGTCGTGAGCACCGCGGACGCGTTCCAGGTGTGCCGTGTCCACGTCAGCGGGATCGGGGCGGGCGACGGGGTGGTCGAGCAGCTGCCCGTGACGATGACGGTGCTCGACGCCGACGGCACGGTCCTGTCGCGCGACGCGCTGGCGCTGGACGCCGAGCACACCGAGCTCGACTGGTACCGGCGGGTGCCCGGGACGGTGACGCCGCGCGTGCGCGCCGAAGCCGGCTGGGTGGACGCCGGGGGAGCCACCCACGCCGGTGACGAGGTCGACGTCGTCGGCACGAGCTTCGTCGCGCGCGGGCCGTTCGTGGCCGCTGCGGCGGTGCTCGTGCAGCCCGCGGTCGACTGGACCGCCGTGACGCAGCTGGCCGTCGAGCTCCGGCGCACCGTGCTCGGCACGGTGCAGGACACGAGCCTGCTGTTCTCGGCGGCGGCCGGCACCGAGCCGAAGCAGCTGACGCTGCCGCTGACCGACGCGACCGAGCGCGGGTACGAGTGGCAGGCGACGATCCTGCGGGCCGACGGCACGACGGGTGTCACGCCGTGGCGCACGAGCGACGCGGCGCTCCTCCTCGTGGCCGACGACGTGGCGGGCCGCGCGAGCGTGCGGCTCGTCTGGCTCGGGGACCCTGGCGCGGCGCTCGCGATGCGCGTGGACTTCTGGACCGCCGCGCCCGCGGGCGGCGAGCAGCAGGTCGCGTCCGCGCTGCTCCAGCCGACCGCCACCGACGTGACGGTCACATGGAGCAGCCCGGGGCTCGCCCCGGGCGCGGTCCCGCCGTACCGGTACGAGGTGCACCGGCTCGATGCCGCGGGGGACTCGGTCGTCAGCCGGGGGAGCGACGCGGGCAGCCTGGTGGTCGTGCGCACGAACGGCTGACGCGGGTGGCCGCTCGTGCTCACGGTGACGGCGCGGGCTTCGCCGGCGGAGCGGGGGTCGGTGGCGCGGGTGGTGCCGGAGCAGACGGGGCGGGGTCAGGCGGCGCAGGGGTCGGTGGCGTGGCCGTCCCCGGGGCGACCGCGCGGACGCCCCAGGTCTTGCCCGACGACCGCAGGGTGGCGATCACCTGCCCCGCGACCTCCCGGGTCACGGGTCCGATCGACGTGTCGCCGTCGACGAAGTAGCTCGCGCCCGGCGGCTCCCACAGCACGATCAGGTCGATCACCTTCCGGGTCAGGTCGAGCGCGGTCCGCTGCGGGAGCGACCGCGTGTCGTCCGCGAACCGCGACGTGAACTCGAGGAAGAAGCCCGCACGCAGGTCGAGCCCCGCCGCCAGCTGCGCGAGTGTCAGCTGCAGCTCGAGAGGCGCGTCGTGGCCGGGCGCGATGTCGAGCGGCGGCTGCCGCGGCGACGTGTCGCCCGCCGCGTACACCGCGACCGTCACCGAGCGGATGTCCGCGAGGTGCGCGGCCGGCACCGACGGCGAGAGCGTCACCGACACCTTCGACGGCTGCAGCGACGGGTCCCGGTTCACCGTGTCGATCCACGTCGCGGGGTCCGGGCCGTGCACCGTGACGACGCCGGGCGCCGTGACCACGCTCGTCCAGCTCGGCGTGCTGGGGGTGTACGTCAGCGGCGTGCTCGCCGTGCCGGCGGCGACGGTGAGCGGAGCCTCGAGCAGGTCGAACTGCTCGGCGTGGAAGAGGATCCCGGTGTCGTGCCCGGACGTGACGAGGCTGAGCCCGAACGCGTCGAGCGAGACGGGGTAGGCCAGCGTGTTGGTCAGCACCACCGAGGCGGTGTAGGGGTCGGGAGGCGGGTCCGGCGTCGGGGGCAGCGCGACCGTCACGGCGTTCGTCACGACCTTGTCGAGCTGCATCCGGACCGGAACGGAGACCGTGATGTGGTCGTCCGAGAGCGCGACGGCGCCCGTGACCCCCTTCGCGAGCATCGCCGCCAGCAGCCCGTAGTCGAGCTGGTCCATCGTGAACCGGATCTGCAGCAGGTCGCTCGTCGGGGTCCCGGCGAGCGCGTACGTGATCGACGACATCGCCACGGGCTGCCCGTCGGAGAGGAAGTCGGCCTGGAAGCTCGCCTTGAGGCCGGTTGCCGGCCGCAGCTCGACGTACGGCGGGCTGCCCTGCAGCTCGTGCTGCACGAGGAACGACGCGAGGTCGTGCCGGTCGTCGTCGGACAGGTACGGCATCGCCGTCATGGTGACGGTGATCGTCGTGCGGTCGTCGTCGCCGCGCGCCATCGTGACGCGGAACGGCGTCGCCGGTGCGTCGCTGTCGTCGGTCGCGTGGAAGCCGAGCCGGTACTCGGTGGGCAGGTAGTAGAAGAGCTCGGCGCGCTCGCCCGCGAGGCAGTGGAGCGACGTGGTCGAGCCCGCGGGGCTGACCTGGAGCCACCCGCCGGCCTGCTGGCGGGGGATGTCGGGGAAGGCGTCGGCGTCGCTCTGCGGCTTCTGCGCGAGGTTGCCCGTGCCCTGCTGCGCGACGGTCGCGGTGTGCGTGGGGTCCCCGCCCTCGGTCGGCTGCGGGACGAAGACCCGACGCCAGTCGGGCCGCTCGAGCACGACGCGGCGCGACAGCTCGGAGACGGTCGGGCTGTCGGCGATCCGCAGCGCCGGTGCTGCGATCGCGGGGCTCGCGAGGCGCGCGCCGACGAACGGCTGGACGGCGGTGCGCTCCAGCTCGAGGTTCAGCCCGCGGCCGGCGAGCACGGGACCGCGCCAGACCGGCGGGATCCCGTGGATGATCACCGGCCCCGGGTCCACGGGCTGTGGCGCGGGCGCTGCGACGTGGATCGTCAGGTCGTGCGAGCTGCTCAGGCTGACCCGCCCGCCGGCGGGCGCGCTGAGCGCGCCGATCGCGGCGTCGTACGAGGCCGCGCCCGCGTCGTCGCCCGCGAACGTGCTGACCAGCCGGACCGCGCCGGAGTCGACGACGACGGTCAGCGGGAGCGTCGCACCGTCGCCGAGGTCGAGCGACGCGGTGGGCGAGCCCGCCGAGAACGGCAGCACCTGCGCGTCCGTCACGGTCGCGGGGAACGTGATCGTCAGCTGCGCGCGGCGGCACTGCCACCCGGCGGACCCGATCGAGGCCGGGAAGCCGACCCACGTGCCGAGCGTGCACCACCGCTTGCCGGTCGTGTCGGTGACGACCGTGGTCGCGTCCGCCGTGATGGCGGACTCCTGGTCGGGCCCGAACTCGGGCGCCTGCTGGAGCGTCGTGCCGAGCACCACGAACTCGTTGAACACCATCGGTGCCGCCGTCGCGGACAGCAGCGCGGCGGCCTGCATGGGCACGGCGTAGGCGCCCGAGCCGGCGGAGTCGTGGGTGTCACCCGCGGCGCACGGCGCGGCGGGGTTGAGGCCGTAGAACAGGCCCTGGCACTTGTGGCACCACGACCAGCCCTGCTGCTCGGTCGCGGGAGTGTCGTCGCCGACGAAGTCGAGCGTGTAGTTGCCGCTGCCCGACCCGTCGTGCGTCCCGCCGGCCGGGCACGCGCTCGACCCGAACCCCGGTCCGTACGCGAGCCCCTGGCACTTGGTGCACCAGGACCAGTCGGGCTGCCCGTGCGCGTGCGTGCCCGCGTCGGCGTTCATGTCGACCGAGTACGCGCCGCTGCCGCTCGCGTCGTGCGCGCCGCCCGCCGGGCAGACCGTCGGCTGCGTGTTGCCGTTGTAGAACAACCCCTGGCACTTGTTGCACCAGGCCCATCCCACCTGCTCCATCGCGCGCCCCCTCAGCCCTGCGTCGTCGGCATCGAGCGGTCCAGCTCGACGGTCGTGTCGGTGTACCCGGTCAGCGTCACGGTCCGGTCGGTGCTCCGGTCGGTCCCGTAGAACGTCACGGTCCCGCCGTACGAGCCGCCGTCGGCGCCCTGCCGCGGCACGGTCCAGACCCAGGCGGCGGGCTCGGTGGCGGTGAAGACGTGCTCGCCGCTCGTCACGCTCCCGTCTGCGTGGCCGAACGTCAGGGACACGTGCACGGCCTTGAGGTCGTTCACCAGGTCGAGGACGTCGGTGCGCAGCGTCACGGTGAGCGGTGCGATGCCCGAGCCGCCGACGAAGTTCAGGCCCTCGGCGAGCGTCGCCGTGAACTCCTCGTGCGAGCCGTCGGCGTTCTGCACCCGACCCGTGCACGACGCCGACCGCGCGCCGCCCGGCATCACCGGCACGGTCACGTCGGTCGACGGCGTGGCACCGGTGAGCGTGAAGGGTGCGACCCGCGTGTAGCCGTTGCGCTCGTCGGCGTACGTCGCGGTCCCCGCGATCGACGAGACCCGCGACCAGTCGGCGCCCGCCATGAGCGTGAACGTCACCGAGCCCGCGAACGGCGTCGGCACCTCGACCGTCTCCTGGGTGCTCGACCGCTGCGGCACGACGATCGCCGTCGGGCCCACGCGGTACGTGACGGTGTAGTCGTACGGCCGCGGGCTGCCCGCACGGTCTGCCGGCACGATCTCGCCGGTGGACTGCAGCCACGTCGCGCGGGGTGCGGCGGGCGTCAGCTCGAGGCCGCCCGTGTACGTGGTGTGGTCGGCCGCCGTGTACGCGACGTCGACCCGCGCGGAGTCGACCGAGCCCGGCGGCGCGGTCAGCACCGCGTCGACCTTGACGGCGCCGAGCTGGGGCGGCGTGATGATGACGAGCCGGCGGTTCGTCGTCGTCCACGGCACGACGGTCGGCGCGCCGCCGCGCTGCCAGTACACCTCCGCCATGTACTGGTAGTCCTCCTTGTGGCCGCCGCCCGCGGTGCGCGCGGTGTCGAACCGGAAGTCGGCCTGCGCGGTCGCCGAGTCCAGCTCGGCGTCGTCATGGCGCTCGACCAGCGGCTTGCCGGGGGCCGCGTCGTCCGTCTGGCTGTAGCGGTAGTAGACGTGGATCTTCGCGATGCCGTCGGCGGAGAAGTCGACGCCGGACGTCGAGAACGTCACGCGCATGTCCGTGAAGAAGTCGTCCGCGAGCCGCAGCGCGTGGAAGCACGACGCCAGCGCCGACGGGTCGTCGATGAGCACCTGGAGCGGCGCGTTGGGGGCCGCCTCGCGGGTGATGCTGATGGCGTCGTCGAGCTCGAGGTGGAACGTCGCCGTGCCGGGCTCGGCGTTCTCGTCGAGCTGGAGCAGCGTCGTCTGCGCGGTCTGCGAGCCGGCGTCGGTCGCGCCCGGCTGCGGCCCCCCGGCGGTCAGCGAGGGCAGCAGCGAGTCGGTGAGGAGGTCGGTCGCGAGCTTCAGCAGCGAGGCTCGGGTCGCGGCGTCGGCGGCCGCGTCGCCGGTCGACACCTCCTCGATCTTCACCGTGACGCTCGCGTCGCTGATGGTCTGCTCGACGGCCGTCGCGATCGCCGGCCGCGGCAGCATCGCGTGGACGATGCCGTACTCGTGCCGCAGCGCGGGCAGCATCCCGACGGTGAACGGCGTGTCGAGCGCGAGCGGCACGTAGCGCAGGAAGCCGTCGGTGAGCAGCCGGTACGGCGCGGCGCTGCGCCAGACGCGCTCGTGCACCACGGAGTGCGACGCGTCGATCGTGAGCCGCGCGTTGATCCGTCCCACGTAGGTCAGGTGGTAGGTGACGACGAGCGGGAGCTGGTGCGTGCCGTCCTGGTACGCCTTGAACGCGCCCTCGAACACGCCCGCGCCGTCCGTGCTGAGCGTCGCCGCGAACGCGGCACCGAGCTGGCCGGTGAGGTCGACCGGCGCCTGCGACGTGGCCTGCCGGACGAGCCCGGTGTCGCTCACCGCGAACGTGGCGAGGTCCACGGTCCCCGCCGTCCAGAGCGGCGTCGCGAGGTTCGGCCCGCCGTCGGAGATCTCGTTGCCGAACGGCTTCTTGCCCGCCGCCTTCTCGCTCGCGAGCAGCGCCGTCGTCGCGTCGACGACCCGCGCGCGCTGCGCGTCCGTCAGCGACAGCACCGTGCGGAACTGGAGGTACCCGCCGCCCGTCTCGTCCGTGACCGGCACGTCCGAGAGGTCCTTCGTGTAGAGGATGAAGAGGAACTCGGGCGTGCCGTCCTCGCCGACGGGGACGACCGGCTGGTTCGGCAGCACGTAGAAGGTGTTCGCGTTCTCGTCGTCGCGCAGCACGGTGAGGTCGTCGACGCTGATCGGGTCGATAAAGTTCAGCATGAGCGGGCCTCTCAGGTCGCGGTGACAGGGACGGGGAGCAGCGCGTCGTGGCCGTCCACCCACGGGCCGGCCCGCACCTCGCCCGTCAGGAGCTGGCGCGTGACGCGGTACTGGTAGTCGCGCAGCGTCGGGTCTGCCAGGTGCACGTCCCACCGGAACGTGTCGGCCCTGGCGGCGATGACCACGGTGTGCTCGTCCCGCACCTGGTGCGCGACGTCGACGTAGACGAGCTCGACCGTGATGGTGCGCAGGCCCGCGCTCGTGAGCTCGGGTCCCACCGGCATGATGTCGACGACGAGGTCCCCGGTCTGGACCTCGCCGACCGCGAGGACCGGCGCGTCGCTCGTCCGCCAGTCGTCCGTCGTCGTGACGCCGCCGGCCGTCCGGGTGACGCGGAACCGGTAGCTGCGGTCGGTGGGGTCCGTCTGGTCGAGCGCGACGGCCTGGCTGCCGGGCGCCGCGAACGCGAGGGTCGCCGGCTGCGCCGTCTCGTCCTTCGCCAGGGCGACGACGACCGCCGTGAGGTCGGTCCACGTCGTGTCGGTGGTGACGAGCACCGTGATCGAGCCCGCGTACGGGTCGGGCAGACGGTAGACGCTCGTCTCGACCGGCACGTCGGGGATCGGGACCTGGCGGCCGTCGGCGAGCTGGTGGACGCCGCCCACCACGAGCCGGTCGCCGTCGCGGTGGTCGCGGAACGTGGCCGTGCCGGCGCGCCGGGCCGCGGTGAGCGCGACGTCCCGCGACGCGAGGGCGGCATCGCCGCGGCGGTGCGTGACGGTGACCGCGCTGGCGACGACCCGGTCGTCCGCGGGTCCCTCGAGGTCGAGCCGCACGAGCCCGAGCGCCGCCTCGAGGTCGAGCGTCACCTGGCGGGCGGTGTCGTGCACGGGCGGCAGGTCGACCTCCGCGCCGGGGTCGACCGGGCTGTCGGGCGCGAGCTGGACGCGCGCCGCGAGCACGTAGCTGCGGTCCGGGGACGCGTCCGCGAAGCACTCGAACGAGCCGGTCGGCTCGTCGGGGGTGAGCCGGATCGGCCCGTCCTGCGACCCGTACCGCACGTCGAGGACCACCGCAGCGACGCCGAGGTCGCCCGGCGGACGCGCCGTGGTCACGTCGAGGTGGAACCGGCTGAAGAACGGGTCGTCGGCGCCGGCGTCGACGATGACCGCGCCGGGGTCCGTGGCGCCGAGCAGCGCACCGAGAGAGGCCTGCGCCGTGAGCGTGCGCGTCTGGACGCGGGCCTGCGACAGGTCGAACACGTCGGTCTCGGACTCGGTGAGGTGCAGCGCCGTCACCCGGTACGCGGCGCCGAGCGCGAGCTGCGTCGCCGAGTCGCCGACCGCGCCGGCCGCGTCGGTCCCGAACGGCAGCACCGGCTCGCACAACCGGTCGAGCAGCGTGGTCTGCACGAAGTCGAGCGCGGCCGCGACCGCCGCCGACGTGGTCGCCGGGTCGGTGCCCGCCGCGTCGGACCGGACCACCGTGACGCTGACGGCGGACTTCTGCTGGAGCTGCTGCACGAGGTGGTCGACCTGCTCGCGGAACAGCAGCAGGCCGAGCTCGTACGTGCTGGAGACGTAGTCGTAGACTGCCGACCAGTCGACGCGCGCGACCACGTGCACCGCGGGCCAGAGGCCCTCGACGACGTACCGGCAGGTGACGCCCACGGGGAGCGCGCCGGCGCGCAGCCCCGCCTCGACCATGCGGACGCCGTCCGCGGTGAGCGTCACGGCGAACGCCGCCCGGTGCGGCGCCGCGAACCCGAGCACCGCGCTGCCGTACGTCGTCCGCACGATCGGCGACACCACCCCGGGCTGCGGGTCCGCGCGGCCGAAGAACGTGAGGTCCGCCGCCCCCGAGAGCACGGGCAGCGGTGCCAGCACGACGGGCCGGCCCGCCTCGTCGGTGAGTGCCGCCGTGGCCGCGTCGACCGCCGCGTCGTCGACCGCGAGGCTGACGCCCATGCGCAGGTAGCCGCCCGTCAGCGCGCCGCCGGTCACGAACCGCAGCAGCTGGAGGTCCGGCCCTGCGGCGCCCACGTCGACCCGCGGGGTCGCGGGGACCACGAGGAAGCGCGCGGGATCGTCGACGTCCGGGGCGACCGTGACGCCGGCGACGGTCCGCGTGCTCCCCGCGAGGTCGAGCATCGCGCTCAGCCCGGCGGCGGGACGGGCTGCACGGGCGGCGCAGGCGGTGCGGGGACGGGAGCGACCGGGGGAGCGGGAACCGGGGCCGGGGCGGGGACCGGGGCCGGGGCGGGCACCGGCGCGGGCGCTGGCGGCGCGGGGGGCGGTGGCGGCGGGGTCACGGCGCGCGGCGGCGGCGGGGGCACGAAGACGGCGTCGCTCGACTGCGTCGCGCGCTGCGCGACGACGGTGGTCCCGTCCTTGTAGAAGTAGCGGACGACGTACCCGAACTCCTTGGGCCCGTTCTGGTCGCCCTTGACGTGCCACGTCTGCTTCGCGGTCGCGTCGCCCGTGAAGACGAACGTGTCCGCCGCGGTCACGCCGTGCGCGGGGTCGGCGTACTCGGTGTCGACCTGGACGGCCGCGAGGTCGGTGCCGAACGTCAGGAGCGTGGGGTAGAGGTCGACCGACATCGAGTACTTCTCGCCGACCGTGATGTACCCCGGGTCGCCCGGCAGCCACGAGCCGTCCGCGGGGTACCGCTTGACCACGCCACCCTCGTAGATGTTCGAGTACTGGTAGGTGTAGTCGCGCTTGCTCGGGTCGACGAGGTCCACGGTCCACGGCACCGACTGCTTGTCGGCGGTGAACGTCGCCTGGCCGTCGACGACGTGGTTGTTCGCGGCGTCCTCGTAGTGCAGCGCGACCGCCACCTGCGAGAGCTTGTCGGCGCCGTCCGTGAAGTTCCCGGAGCAGAACACCGTCACCGTCATCTCCTGGCCGAGCGGAGCGTCGAGCTGCACGCGGGCGTCGTTGCTCGTCGTCCACGTGCCGGTGCGGACCTCGGGCGGCTTGTCCTTGTCGATGACGTGCAGCCAGTCGACCTTGTATTCGAAGCCGTCCGTCGGCTCCTCCTCGACCACGGCCGTCCACGGCGCGCTCGGCGTGTCCTTGTCGAGCCGGAGCTGCGTGCCGACGTCGCGGCCGAGCGCGGCCGAGTGGTACCGCGTGCTCACCACGGCGATCGGATAGCTGTCCTCGTCGACCAGGCCGAGTGCGAACTCGGTGGACAGGATGCCGATCTGCCCGACGTCGATCACGAGGAAGTTGTCCTTCACGCCCTTCTTGCCGAGCGTGTACGTCGCGTCGGACCCCTCGTAGTGGATCTGCGCGGACCAGTCGTAGCTCACCGACGCGAGGCTGTTGGCGTAGGCGAGGAACTTCTCGAGCTGCGAGCCGCTGGTGAAGTTGAACGAGTCGCGCACCTGCTGCGGCGCGCCTCCGCCGACCGGCGCGCGGTCGTACGTCACCGTCACGGTCACCGAGCTGATCGGCAGCTTGTCGAAGTCCGCGTTCACCTGGACCGGCACCTGCAGGAACGTGAAGAACGCGGTCCGCAGGTCGACGTAGGCCACGAGGTCCGCGACGTTCGCTCCGACCAGCATGTTCGAGAGGTTGGCCGACGGCGTGAACGCCTGCTCGAGCACCATGCGACGGTCGACCGTGTAGTTGAGCGACGAGTTGTAGGTCTGCTCGAACTTCGTCAGCTGGTTGCGGTCGAGGCCCTCGGGCGGCGGCCCGGCCGTCAGGACGTTCGCCACCTCCTTGTTGAGCATGTCGAGGCCGGCCTTCTCGAGCGCCGTCAGCGTGTCCTGGTCGACCTGCGAGCTCATCGGGATGACCGTGACGTACATGGTCTTGGCGTTGACGAGCGCCTCGGTGCTCTGCTGGACGATGCGGTCGTCCTGGTGCTCGGTGGACAGGCCCAGGTAGCCGTCGTTGTACGACGAGTCCTGCTCGCGCAAGGTCTGGATCAGCGTGTAGCTCGATGCGATGTCGCAGAAGGCGATCATCTTCACGCCCAGCAGGCGGTGCTCGAACTTGAGGTTGTACTGGACGTTGATCGGCAGCGTCTTGAGCTTGTCGAGCTGCGCGAACAGGCTCGCGCCGTCCTGCGTCAGCTTGAGGGTCACCGCGCGTCGGTTGGCGCCGACGCCGCCGAGCTTGCCGGTGCCCACGAGGGTCCGGACGAACTCGGCGTTCGTCGGGTCGCCGCCCGACTCGCCCGCGACCGTGACGGTGACGTCCCCCTCGACGAACGGCACGTACGCGAGGTCGACCTCGCCGCCCGCGATCTTGGCGAGATCCGCCTTCACCTGGTCGAACATCGACGACACGAGCTCGACGGTGAACGCCATGATCCCGCCGCCGACCTGCTGCGTGGCCGGGTCGGTGATGCCGGCCTCGTCCTTGCGGTAGACGATCAGCGAGAAGAGCGGGTTGCCCTTGTCGTCCTTCGCGATCTGCGGGCTCTCCGGCAGCAGGTAGTACTTCGGCAGCGCCGTCGTGTCCGCGCCGGTGGGCAGCCCCTTGCCCTTGACGGTCTGGACGTGGCCCTCGTCGTCGATGGTCCAGGTCGGCCGGTCGGCGATCGCCTGCTCGAAGGCGGCCAGCTCGTTCGCGTCGTCCTGGTAGACCGTCGCCCCGCGAACGGTGAGAGCGTTGGTCATCGTCAGCATGAGAGCTCCAGGGGTCGGTGGGGTGCGAGGTGGGGACCGAGCAGGCACGCGTCGCGGCGGCCGACCCGTGGGCGCTCGCGCTCCCGGTGCTCGCCGGGCCGCACGTCGACGCCGTGCCTGCGCTGCTGGCCCGGGTCGCGGCGCTGCGCGGCGCCGGTGCGCCGCTCTTCGAGGTCGTGGTGGGCACGCCGGTCGCGGCGTACGGTGCGCGGCTGACGTTCGAGACGGGCCGCCACGAGGCGGTCGCGAGGCAGGCCGGTGTCGGCGACCACCCGTGGGGCCCACCGGACTGGGTCGGGCTGCGGACCGCCGCCGGCGGGGCGGTGCGAGCGAAGGCGTACCACCGGCGTCCTCCTCTCGTCCCGACACTGGTCCACAGGGGTATGCCGGCCACGGCGAGGCCCGTGATGGCGGCGCTCGACGGCCAGACGACCGAGGTGTACGCCGTCCTGCCCGGCGCGACGGCATGGGAGAGGTTCGCGGCCGAGGCGCTCGCGCCGCTCGGCTGCGCCCCCGCGCGGCCCGGCGTGAGCATCGTCGCGAGAGCGGGCGGCTGCGCGGTCAGCGTGCGGCACGACGGCGACGAGCTCACGGGGATCACGCTGTTCGCGACGTCCGACGCGCTGCGTCCCGACGGCGCCGTGGAAGCGGAGTGGCTCGCCGGCATGACGGCCGACGAGGCCGCGTCCCACCGGCAGCGGGTCGCCGCAGCCGCGACCGTGAGCCGCACGCCCGGACGGCGCTACCGGATGCTCGCGTGGCACTACACGAGGGCGGGCCTCGTCTCGCGGGCGGCGTCCGTCCACAGCCGCGACGTCCTACCCGACCACTGACCGCGCCGGCGCGACCCGAGCCCACACCGTCATCCGCCGGCTCGACCGGCGCGCGCACCGCGGGCAGCGGTCGGCCTCGGGGTCGTGCGAGCCGGCGGCGCCGAACAGGTGGTGGCACTCGGTGCACAGCCAGCGCTGGAGCGGCACGTGACCGCGGTCCGCGGCGGCGGGCTCGATGAGCTGGTTCTTGTGCGGCTCGCGCCGCACCGAGCCGGCGCGGCGCGGGTGCGGCTCGGGGCAGCTCGTGCCCTCGAACGCGCGCCCGCACACGTCGCAACGTCCCCACTCGACGGTCCGGCACAGCAGCCGGCCCTCGCGCTCGAGCGCGCGGAACAGCATGCCGCCCGCGAATGCGCCGCCCATGATGCGCCGCTGCGCGGTGCCCCGCACGGCCTGGTCGACGAACGCGCGCAGGTGGCAGCGGTACGGGTCCCACGTCCGCAGGTCGTGGTCGGCGAAGCAGCAGCCGCGCCCGCACCCGGTACAGCCGCGCACGTGGTGGCCGCAGTCGCACAGTCCCGTGAGCGACAGACCGAACAGGGCCGCGAGCGAGCCGTGGTCGTCGCGCTCCACGACCGCCAGGCCCGTGGTCTCGGTCAGCATGCGCGACGTGACGGCGATCGAGGCGCCGGCCTGCTCGACGAGCGCGTAGAGCGCGTTCTCGGTGGGCTGCACGGCGACCGCGGGTCGCGGTCCGCGCAGCGGGCTCCAGCCGATCGACCAGGCGAGCGCGAGGTCGTACACGTTGGCACCGGTCGACGCACTGATCCGCAGCATCGCCTCGTGCTCGACGGGCGCCGGCGCGAGGTCGGAGAAGTAGACGACGGCGCTCGCGAGCAGCGCGTCGCGGGCCGGCGGCGCGACGTCGGACACGTCGTCGTCCGCGACGGCGTCGAGGTAGCGCAGGTACGCCTCGTGCTGGTGCTGCCACTCGATCGCGTCGCGGCGGGTGCGGCGCCACGCCCGCGCCTCGGTGCGCAGACGTCGGTAGTCGGGCAGACCGCGGTCGGCTCCGCGATCCAGGGTCATCGTCATGACGAGCTCCGCTCGGAGGCGCAAGACTGGTGACGTCTAGGAGGCTAGCCCGCTCGGCGAGATACGGGATGGGTGCGTGGTCCCCCCGGGCAAGCGGTGCTCGTGGGCCCGATCCACGGGCGGCACCGGCGCGGGGTGGCGGACCTCTGGAGGCCCCGCCGCACCCGGCGTAGCGTCGAGCCGACCGGAGGACCTGCGACGGAGGGCGACGACGATGAGCATGATGGCCGACATGATGAAGTCCATGCCGAAGGCCGAGGCCGGCATGGACATGTCGATGATGCAGGGCTGTGTCGAGGCGTGCTCCGCGGCGGCGATGGCGGCCACGATGTGCGCCGACGCCGACGGCGGCGAGGGCATGGGGCGGTGCGCGTCGATGTGCTGCAGCACCGCGGACGTCGCCACGACCACGATGCGGATGATGATGCGGCCCGCCGGCTACGACATGGGCGCCATGAACGCGATGATGACCGCCTGCATCGCCATGGGCGAGGCCTGCGCGGCCGAGTGCGACATGCACGCCGCGATGTCGGAGCACTGCCGGATCTGCGCGGCGGCGTGCCGCGCGATGGTCGACGCGTGCCGGTCGGCGATGTCGTCGATGCCCGCCGCGTGAGCCGCCGGGGCGAGGCTGGCTAGAGCGCGGGCTCGCCCGACTCGTCGAGCGTGGCGCGCGCGGCGAACCACGTGCCGCCGACCGCGAGAAGCTCGGCGACCGGGTGGATCGCCACCGGCTCCCCGGGGGCCGGCTGCGCGCGCGTGGTCAGCACGTGGACGCGCCCGTCCAGCGCGAGCACGGTGACCTGCGCCTCCGACCGGAGGGTGACGAGCCCGTCGCGCCACGAGGACGGGGAGGCGGCGGCGACGGCCTCCTGGATCGGGAGGACGTCGACGAGGGTGCGCTGGGGCATGTCTGCTCCGTGGGTCGTTGCCCGGGCCGGACGTGCGAGCCCGGCGGGGCGATGCTGTGTCGGTGGCCGCGTTCGCGGCGGGCGTCGCGGTGCGACGCGGGGGGTCCTGACCGCGGCGGGCGAGGCCGGGAAGGGGGCGCCGCGCGGCGGCTGCAGGACCAGCGCGGCTACAGGACCAGGGACGACGGGGTCGTCAGCGACACATTCGACACAGGCACCGGACCGTCGACGACGCGTCGACGGACCCCGCGAAGCGCGAGGTCGGCACGGTGGAGCCTGCGGTCAGCATGCGTCGAGTGTGCGGAGCCGTCCGGATGCTGTCAAGGCGTCCACATGCTGGACGAGCGCACGGGGCCGCGGGAGACGGCGGCCGTCACCGCGCCGCGCACGCGACGCAGGTGGCCGCTGCGGGCCGGACCGCGAGCCTGGCCGCGGCGATGGGCGCCCCGCACCGTTCGCACACCCCGTACCGGCCCGAGTCGACCCGCTCGAGCGCCGCGTCGATCTCGGCCAGCCGCTCGCTCGCGGCGCGCGCGAGCGCGTCCACCTGCGCGCGCTCGAACGCGATCGTCGCGCCCTCGGGGTCGTGCTCGTCGTCGGCGTTGCTGTCCCGCGACGCGGCGACCACCGCCGCGTGCTCGGCACCGAGCCTGCCGAGGGTGAGCTCGACCTCGCGCCGGAGCCCGAGCAGCCGGTCCCGGGCGGTCGTCACCGGGGCTGTTCCGCCGTGGCGGCGCCGCGCCGCGTGCGCTCGACCGTGACGAGCTCGCGCACGGCGGGCGCGACCTCGGCGGCGACCCGACGGAGCTCGTCCGGGTCGTCGCTCGCGACCACGAACGTGGAGACGCCGTCCTCGATCGCGAACGCCGCCAGGCGCTCGGCGTCCTGCTCGCTCGAGACGTTGAGCAGCCGCACGATGTCGTCGGGGCCGCGACCGGCGTCGGCGGCGGCGTCGTCGATGCGGGCGTTGCCGGCCGCGAGGTCGCCGACCCCGAGGTACGAGAGCGAGGGGAGCCAGCCGTCCGCTGTCGTGCCGACCAGCCGCAGCGCTCGCGGCTTGAGCGCGCCGACCCAGATCGGGATCGGGTGCGCCGGCGCAGGTCCGCGCTTGGCACCGCGCACCGGGTAGTGCTCGCCGCCGCGCAGCGGCGTGCGGTCGTCGACCCGCCAGATCGCCCGGACCAGGTCGACCGCCTCGGCCAGCGCGTCGATCGACTGGCCCGCAGTCAGCCGAGGCCGGCCCATGGCCTCGATCGCGTCCCAGAACGCCCCGGCGCCGAGCCCGAGAGCGAACCGCCCGCCGGAGAGCAGGTCGAGCGACGCCGCGGCCCGCGCCGTCACCGGTGCCGGTCGCAGCGGCAGGTTGAGCACGTTCGGCGCGAGCTCGATCCGGCGGGTCGCCGCCGCGACGTACGACAGGAGCGTCCACGTGTCGAGGAACGCCGGCTGGTAGGGGTGGTCCTGGAACGTGACGAGGTCGTAGCCGAGCTCCTCGCTGAGCCGCGCGAGGGCGACCGTCCGTTCGGGTGCACCGGCGCTCGGCGTGACGAACGTCCCGAACCTGACGGGGTGGCCGTAGTCCACGCGCGAGCCTCCTTGCCTGCACCGAGGCGGTCGCCGAACCCGCTGTCGTGCGGTGTCGATACGCGCCATCCTCGACCGTCTAGGGGCAGCACGCCCGTTCGGGCGCGCACGGCGAGGGGAGTCGGCGATGGCCAGGACGACGAGGGTGATCAGCGTGTCCGTCGAGGTGACCGACCAGGACGCGGCGCTCGCGTACTACGTCGACGTCCTCGGGTGCGAACTGCGCACCGACGTGGAGGTGTTCCCCGGCGGTCGGTGGGTCGAGGTCGTGCCGCCAGGTTCCACCGTCGGCATCGCGCTCGTGACGAGGGAGAGCGGCATCCCGGTCGCGCTGCGGCTCGGCACGAGCGACGCGGACGAGGCGCACGCACGCCTCACGTCCGCGGGAACCGCACCCCATCAGGCGGTGATCCGCGAGGCCTACGCACCGCCGATGTTCGCGTTCGACGACCCGGACGGGAACGCGCTCGTCTACCTCGAGGACGCGCCGGGCTGACGGCAGCGCGGTCGGGCGAGCCGTTCGCCCGGTGCGTGGCGGGTCGGACCGCCTCCGGCCCGCCCGCGTCCTCGTCGTCGGCGGGCCGCCGCCGCGCTGGTCGCGGCGGTCGCGCCGGTAGCATCGAGGTCGCCCGCCGCGTCGGTGGGCGTCCCACAGCCGAGGAGGCCACTGCCGTGCCCGAGCTCACCGCCCTGACCGTCGACGGAGTCGCGACCACGGTGGAGCCCGGCACGACGACGGGCGCCGACCTGTTCGCCGGCCGCAAGGACGTCGTCGTCGTGCGCGTCGACGGCGAGCTGCGCGACCTGTACCGGCCGATCCCCGAGGGCGCGCAGGTCGTCGAGGCCGTGACGATCGACTCGCCCGACGGCCTCTCCGTGCTGCGCCACTCGGCCGCGCACGTCCTCGCGCAGGCGGTCCAGGAGATCAACCCGACCGCGAAGCTCGGCATCGGGCCGCCCATCACCGACGGCTTCTACTACGACTTCGACGTCGACACCCCGTTCACGCCGGACGACCTGCGCGCGATCGAGAAGGTCATGGGCCGCATCGTCAAGGAGGGCCAGACCTTCCGCCGGTGGGACGTCACGGAGGACGAGGCGCGCGAGGAGATGAAGGACGAGCCGTACAAGCTCGAGCTCATCGGCCTCAAGGGTGACCCCGGCGCGGGCGAGGGCGCGTCGGTCGAGGTCGGCCTCGGCGGGCTGTCGATCTACCAGAACGTGCGCGGCGCCGGCCGCGAGAGCGAGCAGGTCGTCTGGCAGGACCTGTGCCGTGGGCCGCACCTGCCGAGCACCCGCCTGATCGGCAACGGCTTCCAGCTGACCCGCTCGGCGGCCGCGTACTGGCGGGGGAGCGAGAAGAACCCGCAGCTCCAGCGCGTCTACGGGACCGCGTGGCCCACCAAGGACGAGCTCAAGGCGTACATGGACCGGCTCGCCGAGGCCGAGCGCCGCGACCACCGCCGCCTCGGGACGGAGCTCGACCTGTTCTCGTTCCCGGACGAGATCGGCTCGGGTCTCGCGGTGTTCCACCCCAAGGGCGGCATCATCCGCATGGAGATGGAGGAGTACTCGCGCCGTCGGCACGTCGAGGCGGGGTACTCGTTCGTCAACAGCCCGCACATCACCAAGGCGAAGCTGTTCCAGACCAGCCGCCACCTCGAGTGGTACGCCGACGGCATGTACCCGCCGATGAAGCTCGACGCGGAGTACCACGAGGACGGCACGATCAAGCGCGAGGGCCAGGACTACTACCTGAAGCCCATGAACTGCCCGATGCACAACCTCGTGTTCGCGGCGCGCGGGCGGTCCTACCGCGAGCTGCCGCTGCGCCTGTTCGAGTTCGGCACGGTCTACCGCTACGAGAAGTCGGGCGTCGTGCACGGTCTGACCCGGGCGCGTGGCTTCACGCAGGACGACGCGCACATCTACACGACGCGCGAGCAGATGCGCGACGAGCTCTCGAGCCTGCTCACGTTCGTGCTCGACCTGCTGCGCGACTACGGGCTCAACGACTTCTACCTCGAGCTGTCGACGCGCGACCCCGAGAAGTCGGTGGGCGACGACGCGACCTGGCACGAGGCGACCGAGACGCTGCGCGAGGTCGCGACCGAGTCGGGCCTGCAGCTCGTCGACGACCCGGGCGGCGCGGCGTTCTACGGCCCGAAGATCTCGGTCCAGGCCAAGGACGCGATCGGGCGCACCTGGCAGCTGTCGACCATCCAGCTCGACTTCTTCGAGCCCGAGCTGTTCGAGCTCGAGTACACGGCGGCAGACGGCACGCGCCAGCGGCCCGTCATGATCCACCGCGCGCTCTTCGGGTCCATCGAGCGGTTCTTCGCGATCCTGCTCGAGCACTACGCGGGGGCCTTCCCGGCGTGGCTCGCGCCCGTCCAGGTCGTGGCGGTCCCCGTGGCCGAGCCGTTCGAGCCGTACCTGCAGGAGGTCGTGGACCGGCTGCGCACGCAGGGCATCCGCGCGGAGCTCGACACGAGCGACGACCGGTTCGGCAAGAAGATCCGCAACGCGAGCACGCAGAAGGTGCCGTTCGTGCTCATCGCGGGCGGCGAGGACCAGGCTGCCGGTGCCGTCTCCTTCCGCTATCGCGACGGTCGCCAGGACAACGGCGTGCCCGTCGACGAGGCGGTCGAGCGGATCGTCACCGCGGTGCGCGAGCGCTCGCAGGTCTGACCCGTGGCCGATCCCGACGACGAGCGCCCCACCGTGCCCGCGGTCGAGCCGGCGGCGGCGTTCGCCGGCGTGCCCGACGGGTTCGAGCGCCTCTGGACGCCGCACCGCATGGCGTACATCGGCGGCGAGGGCAAGCCGCGGGACCCGGAGTCGGGCGCGGGGTGCCCGTTCTGCCACATCCCGTCGCTGCCCGACGAGGAGGGGCTGATCGTCGCGCGCGGGCGCGTGGCCTACGTCGTCATGAACCTCTACCCGTACAACTCGGGGCACGTCCTGGTGTGCCCGTACCGGCACGTCGCGGACTACACCGAGCTCACGGACGACGAGGTGGCGGAGGTCGCCGAGCTGACCCGCACGGCGATGCGCGTGACGCGCGAGGTCTCCGCGCCGCACGGCTTCAACCTGGGGATGAACCAGGGCGAGGTCGCGGGCGCCGGGATCGCGGCGCACCTGCACCAGCACGTGGTGCCGCGCTGGGGCGGCGACTCGAACTTCCTGCCCATCGTGGGCCGCAGCCGGGCACTGCCCGAGCTGCTCGGCGACACGCGGAGCCGGCTGGCGGCCGCGTGGCCTGCGCGGCCCCAGGCCGGATCGAAGGGATGATCGGCGAGTGCTGAACCGACTGCGGGGTGCGATGACGCGCATCTTCACCCCGGTGGCCGCGGCCCTGCTGAAGGCGGGCGTCTCGCCCGACGCCGTGACGATCACGGGCACGCTCGTCGTCGTCGTGACCGCGCTGTGGGCGTACCCGACGGGCCACCTGTTCCTCGGCACGCTGATCATCGCGATCTTCGCGCTCACGGACTCGCTCGACGGCGTGATGGCCCGCCAGGCCGGGCGGTCCGGCCCGTGGGGCGCGTTCCTCGACTCGACGCTCGACCGGTTCGGCGACGGCGCGATCTTCGCGGGCCTGGTGCTCTGGTACACGGCGGGCGGCGACGACCGGCTCACGGCGATGCTCGCGCTGGCGTGCCTGGTGCTGGGCTCGATCGTGCCCTACGCCCGTGCCCGCGCCGAGGGCCTGGGCATGACGGCGTCGGGCGGCATCGCGGAGCGCGCGGACCGGCTGTTCATCGCGCTGACGGCGACGGGCATCGTGGGGCTCGGCGTGCCGCGGGTCGTGCTGACGGTGGTGCTCGCGCTGCTGTGCGTGGCGTCGGCCGTGACGATCGTGCAGCGCATGGCCAAGGTGCACCGCCAGGCCGTCGGGGCTGCCGAGTGAAGGTCGACGTCGCCCGGGCGTACGCGACGGCGTGGCGAGTGGCCGGTCACGTGCCGGGGCCGGTGCTGCGGTTCGCGGGCAACGTCGCGGCCGACGTGACGTGGCTGCTGCGCCGTGGCGGGGTGCGACAGCTCGAGAAGAACCTCGCCCGCGTCCGGCCCGAGCTCGACGGGCGCGCGGTCCGGCGCCTGTCGCGGGCGGGCATGCGCTCGTACATGCGGTACTTCGGCGAGGCGTTCGCGCTCTCCACGTGGTCGCACGAGCGCATCGACGCCCGCGTCCGTGCCGTCGGGCGCGAGAACGTCGACGTGCACCTCGTGGAGGGACGCCAGGTGATCCTCGCGCTCGGCCACTGCGGGAACTGGGACCTCGCCGGTGCGTGGGCCGAGCGGCACCTCAGCCACGTCACCACGGTCGCCGAGCGGCTCAAGCCCGAGGAGCTCTTCCAGGAGTTCCTGCGGTTCCGGGAGGGCGTCGGCATGCGGATCATCGCGCTCGGCGACGGCGACGTGTTCCGCGAGCTCGTGCGCACGGCCCGCACCGGCCCCGGTGTCCTGCCGCTGCTGGCGGACCGCGACCTCACCGCGCGCGGTGTCGAGGTCGACCTCTTCGGGCACCGGGCGCGCGTCGCGGCCGGCCCGGCGGCCCTCGCGGTCACCACGGGCGCGCCCCTGGTCACGACATGGATCCACCACGAACGGCTCCGGGGCGCGGCGCGCCGCGCCGCGGGGAGCCCGTGGGGTCTCGTCCTCGAGTTCTCGCCCGCCGTCGCCGTTCCCGACGGCGTGCCGCGCGCCGAGCGGGTGCGCGTCGCGACGCAGGCCTGGGTCGACCAGCTCGCGGACGGCATCCACCGTCGGCCGCAGGACTGGCACATGCTCCAGAAGGTGTTCGTCGAGGACCTCGACGCCGAGCGGTACGCGGCGACCCTCGCCCGTGAGTCGGCGACCGGCGCCGGTGCACCGGCGGCACCGCTCGCGCCGGACGCCGCCGCGGAGCGGGCATGACGCCCCGCCCGCCCGAGCGCGCGCTCCGCGTCGGCATCGTCTGCCCGTACTCGTTCGACGTCCCGGGCGGCGTCCAGTTCCACGTGCGCGACCTCGCGGAGGCGCTCCTCGCGCGGGGCCACTCGGTCTCGGTGCTCGCGCCGGCGGACGACGACACGCCCGTGCCGCCGTACCTGACAGCCGCCGGTCGCGCGGTGCCGGTCCGGTACAACGGCGCGGTCGCGCGGCTGACGTTCGGCCCGCTCACCGCGGCGCGCGTACGCAAGTGGCTCGCCGCGGGCGAGTTCGACGTCCTCCACCTGCACGAGCCCGTGACGCCGAGCCTGTCGATGCTCGCGCTCTGGATCGCCGACGGGCCGGTCGTCGCCACGTTCCACACCGCGCTGATCCGCTCGCGGTCGCTGCAGCTCGCGTACCCGCTGGTCCGGCAGTCGCTCGAGAAGATCTCGGCGCGGATCGCCGTCTCGGAGGACGCGCGACGCACGCTCGTCGAGCACATGGGCGGCGACGCCGTCGTCATCCCGAACGGCGTGTACGTCGACGCGTTCGCCGACGCGACGGCGGACCCGCGCTGGACGGGGACGCCCGAGGCGCCGACGATCGCGTTCCTCGGCCGGCTCGACGAGCCGCGCAAGGGCCTCGGGGTCCTGCTCGGTGCGGTCCCGGCCGTGCTCGACGCCATCCCGGGCGCGCGGTTCCTCGTCGCGGGTCGCGGCGAGAGCGGTCCGCAGCAGGCGGCCGAGATCCTGGGGGACCGCGCGGGCGCGGTCGAGTTCCTGGGCGGCGTGTCCGACGAGGACAAGGCGCGGCTGCTCACGTCCGTCGACGCGTACGTCGCGCCGCAGACCGGCGGCGAGAGCTTCGGCATCGTGCTGGTCGAGGCGATGAGCGCGGGCACCACGGTCGTCGCGAGCGACCTCGGCGCGTTCTCGCGCGTGCTCGACGACGGCGCCTCCGGGGTGCTCTTCGCCACGGGGGACAGCGCCGACCTGGGCCGCCGGCTCGTCGAGGTGCTGCGCGACGACGCGCTGCGCGCGCGCGTCGAGGAGCACGCCCGCGGGTCGGTGCGCCAGTACGACTGGTCCGCCGTCACCGACCAGGTCACGGCCGTGTACGAGATGGTGGTCGCCGGGCGCGACGCCCCCGTGGGCGAGGACCCGTCGTCGCTGCGCGGGGCTCGCCTGCTCGAGCTCAGGCACCGGGGGAACGGCCGATGACGTGGTCGGAGGTGTCGTTCTGGGTCGTCGTCGGGCTCGCCCTCGTCGTCTGGTGGGTGTGGGTCGCCGCGTCGCGTCTCGACCGGCTGCACCGCAAGGTCGGCGCGTCGCGCGCCGTGGTCGACGCGCAGCTCGTGCGGCGCGCCACGGTCGCCGCCGAGCTCGCGACGAGCGGCCTGCTCGACCCCGCGAGCTCGGTGCTGCTGGGCGAGGCGTCGTGGGCCGCCCTCGCGGTGGGCGGCTCGAGCGCCGCGTCGACGGTCGTCCTGCCGGCCGACCTCGCCGACCTGCTCGTCACGGACGGTGCGACCAACGACGTCGGCGAGTGGCACACGCCCGCCGGCATGCCCGACCGGGAGCGCATCGAGAGCGAGCTCTCCGCGACGCTGCGCGAGGTGCTCGACGACGCGGACGAGGTCGCGGCGCTGCTCGAGGACCCGACGGGCGACGAGCTGCTGGCGGGCCTGAGCTCCGCCTGGTACCGGGTGCAGCTCGCGCGCCGGTTCCACAACGAGGCCGTCGCGCAGACCCAGGCGGTCCGGCGCGGGCTGTTCGTCCGGACGCTGAGGCTCGCCGGCCGCGCCCCCGAGCCGCGCACGCTCGAGCTCGACGACGCGTGGCCCGAGAACCTCGACCGGCCCGGTGCGCGCACGCTCGCGCGGGCCGAGGACGAGGCCGACGAGCTGCGCTGAAACGCGCTCCGGTCGGCCGCCGACCACGCATTACGATGATCAGAAACCACCCGCTGCTACCTGTGAGGCCTGACGTGACCAGCGAGAACAGCCAGCCCGCCACCACGACGCACGAGGCCGCCGGCCAGGTCGGCACCGCTCGCGTCAAGCGCGGCATGGCGGAGATGCTCAAGGGCGGCGTCATCATGGACGTCGTCACGGCGGAGCAGGCGAAGATCGCCGAGGACGCGGGCGCCGTGGCCGTCATGGCGCTCGAGCGGGTCCCCGCCGACATCCGCGCGCAGGGCGGCGTGGCGCGCATGAGCGACCCCGACCTGATCGACGGCATCATCGAGGCCGTCTCGATCCCCGTCATGGCGAAGGCGCGCATCGGCCACTTCGTCGAGGCGCAGGTGCTGCAGAGCCTGGGCGTCGACTACGTCGACGAGTCCGAGGTGCTGACGCCCGCCGACTACAGCCACCACATCGACAAGTGGGCGTTCACGGTGCCTTTCGTGTGCGGCGCGACGAACCTCGGCGAGGCCCTGCGCCGCATCACCGAGGGCGCGGCGATGATCCGCTCGAAGGGCGAGGCGGGCACGGGCGACGTCTCGAACGCGACGACCCACATGCGCACGCTGCGCGACGAGATCCGCCGCCTGACGTCGCTCCCGGAGGACGAGCTGTTCCTCGCGGCGAAGGAGCTCCAGGCGCCGTACGACCTCGTCAAGGAGGTCGCGCGGGCGGGCAAGCTCCCCGTCGTCCTGTTCACCGCGGGCGGCATCGCGACCCCGGCGGACGCGGCGATGATGATGCAGCTCGGCGCCGAGGGCGTCTTCGTCGGCTCGGGCATCTTCAAGTCGGGCAACCCGGCGGAGCGCGCGGCGGCGATCGTCAAGGCGACGACGTTCTTCGACGACCCGGACGTGATCGCCAAGGTCTCGCGCGGCCTCGGCGAGGCGATGGTCGGCATCAACGTCGACGACGTGCCGGTGCCGCACCGCCTGGCCGAGCGCGGCTGGTGACCGACTCCCACGCGCAGCACGAGGCCGCGGACCCCGCCACGGGGTTCGCGGCCTCGGCCGTCTCGGTACCGCGTGCGCACGAGGACGGCGGGGGACCGGTGCACGCGCTCGGTCCCGAGTGGCAGCCCGGCCCGGACGGCCTGCTGTTCCGGCGCGCGGCGCGCGTGATCCTGCTCGACGAGGACGACCGCGTGCTGCTGATGCGCGGGCACGACGTCGACCAGCCCGAGCGCAGCTGGTGGTTCACCGTCGGCGGCGGCATCGACGACGGCGAGGACGCGGCCCACGCCGCCGTGCGCGAGCTCCGCGAGGAGACGGGCATCGCGCTCGCCGTCTCCGAGCTCGTGGGGCCCGTGTTCACGCGGTCCGCGATCTTCGACTTCTACGCCGCGCACTGCCGCCAGGACGAGGAGCTGTTCCTCGCGCGCGTGCCTGCGGCCGCGTTCGCCGGCACGGACCGCGCGGGCTGGACGCCGATCGAGCTCGACGTGATCGACGAGCTGCGCTGGTGGTCGCTCGACGACCTGGAGCGCGTCGACATCGAGGTCTTCCCCGAGAACCTGCACGCGCTCGTGGCGTCGCTGCTCCCCGCGTGGGACGGCACGACGCGCCACCTCGGGCTCGCGAGGGAGTAAGGCCGGGCCCGGGACCCGTCGCGGCCGGCGAGCCAGCCGTCAGGTGACGGTCGAGCGCCGCTCGTGCCGCGGGTCGAGGTGCTCCTCGTCGGCGAGCACCGCGGCGTAGGCGCGCGCCGCCGTGACCATGTCGGCGTGCGTCAGGTACGGCGCCGCGACGCCGAGGCGCACGATGTCGGGCGCGCGGAAGTCGCCGACGACGCGTCGCTCGGCGAGCGCGCGGACGACCCCGTAGGCGTGCTCGTGCCGCAGCGAGAGCTGCGAGCCGCGTCGCTCGTCGTCGCGCGGCGTGACCACGTCGACCCCCGGCACGAGCGACTCCAGGCACTCGCGCAGGAAGGCCGTCAGCGAGAGCGACCGCTCCCGCACCGCGTCGGCATCGACGCCGTCGAGCGCGGTGAGCGCGGCCTCGAGCGCGAGCAGCGACAGGAGCGGCGGCGTCCCGGTCCGTGCGCGGTCCACACCGTCGGCAGGCGCGTACTCGCCGGCCATCGCGAACGGGTCGGCATGGCCGTGCCAGCCGGGCACCGGGTTCACGAACTGCGGCTGGTGGCGGCGCGCGACGTAGAGGTACGCAGGGGCGCCCGGCCCGCCGTTGAGGTACTTGTAGCCGCACCCGACGGCCAGGTCGACGTCGTGCTCGTCGAGACCGACGGGCATCGCGCCCGCGGAGTGGCACAGGTCCGCCACCGCCAGAGCGCCCGCGTCGTGGGCGGCGCGCACGAGCCCGGGGAGGTCCCACGCCCGGCCCGTCCAGTAGTCGACGTGCGAGAACGCCAGTGCTGCGACGCGCTCACCGCGGGCCGTCAGGTCGGCGAGCAGGACGGGCATGGCGTCGGGGTCGGCGAGCTCGACGCGCCAGCCGACCTCGGCGGCGACGCCGTGCGCGACGTACAGGTCGGTCGGGAACGAGCCCGGGTCCGTGACGAGGACGCGGGCCTCGGGGCGCAGCACGGCAGCGGCGCGCAGCGCCTGGTAGAGCCGCAGCGTCGTCGTGTCGCCCGCGACGACCTGCCCGGGTCCGGCGCCGACGACGGCGCCGATCGCGTCGCCGACGCGTCCGGGCGCGTCCCACCAGCCGGCCGTGTTCCACGAGTCGATGAGGTCGCGACCCCACTCCTCCTGCACGACGCGCCGCAGCACCGGCGGCACGGCCGCAGGCAGCGCGCCCAGGGAGTTGCCGTCGAGGTGCACGAGCCCCTCCGGGAGCAGGAACCGGTGCCGGAGGTCGGTCTGCGCGTGCTCGGCGTCGAGGCGCGCGGCGCGCTCGTCGAGCTCGTCGTGCACCGCGCGGACGGTCGCGGCGGCGGGCGCGTGCGGGTGGCCGGTCTCGGCATCCGGGGTCATCGTCGGAGCGTAACCAGCGGGCACCTAGGATCGGACGCCGTGACAGCCACCCCCACCGTCGGTGTCCTCGCCCTCCAGGGCGACGTGCGCGAGCACCTGCACGCCCTCGAGACCGTCGGCCTGCGCGGCGTGCCCGTGCGGCGCGAGCGCGAGCTCGACGCGGTCGAGGCGCTCGTCATCCCGGGCGGCGAGTCCACGACGATCGACAAGCTGCTGCGCGCGTTCGACCTGTTCGGGCCGGTGCAGGCGCGGCTCCGCGCGGGCATGCCGGCCTACGGCTCGTGCGCCGGCATGATCCTGCTCGCCGACCGCGTGCTCGACGGCATCGACGGCCAGCAGACCCTCGGCGGAGTCGACGTGACGGTCCGCCGCAACGCGTTCGGCCGCCAGGTGGACTCGTTCGAGACGGACCTGACCATCGACGGGATCGACGAGCCGCTGCACGCCGTGTTCATCCGTGCGCCCTGGGTCGAGGAGGTCGGGCCGGCGGCGAGGGTCGTCGGCCGCGTGGAGAGCGGTCCGGCCGCCGGTAGGATTGTGGCGGTGCGCCAGGGACCGTTGCTGGTGACGTCGTTCCACCCCGAGGTGACGGGCGACGTGCGGGTGCACGAGCTGTTCGGACGGATCGTCCGCGAGAGTCTGTGAGCCGCGCCGGCGCGGCGGCGGCTGCAGGGCATCAGCGGTGACGAAGGAGTAGCAGAGTCGATGTCGGGTCACTCCAAGTGGGCCACCACGAAGCACAAGAAGGCCGTGATCGACGCGAAGCGCGGCAAGCTCTTCGCGAAGCTCATCAAGAACATCGAGGTCGCGGCGCGCACCGGCGGCGGTGACCCGGCGGGCAACCCGACGCTGTTCGACGCCATCCAGAAGGCGAAGAAGTCGTCGGTCCCCAACGACAACATCGACCGCGCCGTCAAGCGCGGCTCCGGCCAGGAGGCCGGCGGGGCGGACTACCAGTCGATCACCTACGAGGGCTACGGCCCCGGCGGCGTCGCGGTGCTGGTCGAGTGCCTGACGGACAACCGCAACCGCGCCGCGTCCGACGTGCGCGTCGCGTTCACGCGCAACGGCGGCCAGATGGCCGACCCGGGCTCCGTCGCCTACATCTTCAGCCGCAAGGGCGTCGTCGTGGTGCCGAAGGACGGCACCGACGAGGACTCCGTGATGGAGGCCGTGCTCGACGCGGGCGGCGAGGAGGTCAACGACCTCGGCGAGTCCTTCGAGGTGCTGAGCGAGGCGACCGATCTCGTGCCCGTGCGCACGTCGCTGCAGCAGGCCGGCATCGACTACGACTCCGCCGACGTCGTGTGGTGGCCGTCGACGCAGATCGAGGTCGACGTCGAGGGCGCGCGCAAGATCCTGCGCCTCATCGACGCCCTCGAGGACAGTGACGACGTGCAGAACGTGTTCGCGAACTTCGACGCGTCCGACGAGGTCATGGCGCAGCTCGACGACGAGTGAGTCGCGCGTCGACGGACGGGCCCGTCCCCTCGGGGGCGGGCCCGTCCGCCGTCCCCGCCGGGGTGTCGTCCCGGCGCCCCGGGCCCGGCGGTGCGAGCATGACGGGCATGCGGGTGCTCGGCGTCGACCCGGGCCTGACCCGGTGCGGGCTCGGCGTGGTCGACGGACTGCCGGGCCGGCGGCTGCGGTACGTCGCTGTGGGCGTCGCCCGGTCGGAGCCCGAGCTCGACGCGGACCAGCGCCTGCTGGCCATCGAGCGGACGATCGAGGAGTGGCTCGAGGAGCACGCGCCCGACACGGTCGCCGTCGAGCGCGTGTTCGCGCAGCACAACGTCAGCACGGTCATGGGCACGGCCCAGGTCGCCGGCATCGCGATGGTGGCCGCCGCCCGCCGGCGCATCCCGGTCGCGATGCACACCCCGAGCGAGGTCAAGGCCGCCGTCACGGGCAACGGACGGGCAGGCAAGGCGCAGGTTCAGGCGATGGTCGCGCGGCTGCTGCAGCTGGACGAGCTGCCGCACCCGTGGGACGCGGCCGACGCGCTCGCGCTCGCCGTCTGCCACCTGTGGCGGCCAGCCGGCGCACTCGGCGCTCCGCAGCGCGCCCCGGGCAGCATGACGCCCGCGCAGCGCGCGTGGGCCGCGGCCGAGCAGGCGGCCCGGCGCCGCTGACGCGCGTGTCGTTCGTACACGTGTTCGCGCCGGTGTGGCAGAGTCGGCGGCGTCCGCGGATGCGGGGACGCACGGAGGGGCCGCACGGGTTGGCGCACGGAATGGCGCACGAAGTTGCGCACGGAACGTCGCCGAGAAGAGGAGCAGTCGGGTGATCGCGTCGGTCAACGGGACGGTGCTGGCGGTGCGGCTCGACGCTGCGGTCGTCGAGGTCGGCGGCGTCGGGCTCCTGGTCAACGCGACGCCCACGACGCTCGCCGGCCTGCGGGTCGGCGCTCCGGCGCGGCTCTCGACGTCGCTCGTCGTGCGCGAGGACGCGCTCACGCTGTTCGGCTTCGCCGACGCCGACGAGCGCGACGTCTTCGAGATCCTGCAGACGGTCAGCGGCGTCGGCCCGCGGCTTGCCCTCGCCATGCTCGCGGTGCACACGCCCGACGGTCTGCGCCGCGCGGTCGCGACGGAGGACCTCGCGGCGCTGAAGCGTGTCCCGGGAATCGGCCACAAGGGCGCACAGCGCATCGTCCTCGAGCTGGGCGACCGGCTCGGCGCCCCCGTCGGCACGGCGCCCGCGTCGGCGGCTCCCGCGACGGCACCGGGCGACCGCCGCGAGCAGGTCGTCGAGGCGCTCGTCGGCCTGGGCTGGACGGCCAAGGCGGCGACCGACGCCGTCACGACGGTGCTCGACGGCTCGCTCGAGCCGGTCGGCGCCGACGAGGTGGCCGGCGTGCTGCGGGCCGCGCTGCGGACACTCGGCGGCGCGCGTGTCTGAGCGTCACGCGCACGAGGACGAGGAGCTCGTCACCGAGCGGTTCGCGGCCGACTCGCTCGTCCGGCCGGGCGCCGACGACCTCGAGCGCGCAGCGGAGGCCGCATTGCGCCCGCGCAACCTCGACGAGTTCGTCGGCCAGCGCGTGGTGCGCGACCAGCTGTCGCTCGTGCTCCAGGCCGCCAAGGCGCGTGGCCGCGCCCCCGACCACGTGCTGCTCTCGGGGCCGCCCGGCCTGGGCAAGACGACGCTCGCGATGATCATCGCCGCCGAGCTCGGCGCCTCGCTGCGGGTCACGAGCGGCCCGGCGATCCAGCACGCGGGTGACCTCGCCGCGGTGCTGTCGTCCCTCGAGGAGGGCGAGGTCCTGTTCCTCGACGAGATCCACCGGCTGGCGCGCCCGGCGGAGGAGCTGCTGTACGTGGCGATGGAGGACTTCCGCGTCGACGTCGTCGTGGGCAAGGGCGCCGGCGCGAGCGCGATCCCGCTCGCGCTCCCGCCGTTCACCGTGGTCGGCGCGACGACGCGCGCGGGCCTCCTGCCCGCGCCGCTGCGCGACCGGTTCGGCTTCACCGGCCACCTCGACTTCTACGCCGACGACGAGCTCGAGCGCGTGCTTCTCCGCTCGGCTCGCCTGCTCGACGTGCCGCTCGAGCACCGCGCGGCGCACGAGATCGCGTCGCGGTCGCGGGGCACGCCGCGCATCGCGAACCGCCTGCTGCGACGCGTGCGCGACTGGGCCGAGGTGCGCGGGGACGGCCGGCTGACGCTCGCCGCCGCACGCGCTGCGCTCGACGTGTACGAGGTCGACGTCCGCGGCCTGGACCGGCTCGACCGCGCCGTGCTGACTGCGCTGTGCACGCGGTTCGGCGGGGGACCGGTGGGCCTGACGACGCTTGCCGTGGCCGTCGGCGAGGAGCCCGAGACGGTCGAGACGGTCGCTGAACCGTTTCTGGTCCGCGAGGGGCTGGTGGGCCGGACGCCGCGTGGACGGGTCGCACTCCCTGCGGCCTGGGCGCACCTCGGTCTCGAGGCACCTCGTGAGGCCGGTACCCTCTTCGGCTGAGACGCCGTGGTCGGGAACCCGGCGTGGGGGCCGGGCGTTGGAGCGTCCAGCCGCTGCGCCTAGACTGCGGCGGACACCCACGACAGACCGGAGCAGCACCCCCTCATGGATGCCACCTTCCTGATCATCCTCGTCCTCGCCGTCGGCGGCCTCTGGCTCATGTCGAGCCGCCAGCGCAAGACGCAGGCCGCGGCGAACGAGTTCCGCAACAACCTGGTGGCGGGCGACGAGGTCATGACCGGCTCCGGGCTGTTCGGCACGGTCGTCGACGTCGAGGGCGACGTCGTGACGCTCGAGTCCACCCCCGGCCAGCAGACCCGTTGGCTGCGGGCGGCCATCGCCAAGAAGATCGAGCCGCCGGTCGAGGCCGACGAGATCGAGGCGGGCTCCACCGCGGTCGACCCGGCCATCGCCGAGGCCGAGCGGATCCAGCGCGCGAACGACGAGGTGATCGACGTCCCCGACGACCTGTCGTCGCTGCCGCCGCGCAAGGACGACGACGAGGACGGCAAGAACTAGGACCACCACCCGACCCGGGTGACGACGCCCGGGTCCTGGACCCCACCGACCGCACCGCGGTCGGTGCGCGCACGAGAGAAGACTTCCGTTGGCCCCTCCCACCCGCCGCTCGAGGCCCTGGCGCACGCTCGCGGCGCTCGGCGTGCTCATCGCGATCATCTACGGCGTGCTCGCCGTCGGCGTCGCCACCGGCAAGGCGTCCTGGACGCCGAAGCTGGCGCTCGACCTCGAGGGTGGTACGCAGATCATCCTCACGCCGAAGGCGACCGACGCGACGACCGGCAAGATCACGTCGAACACGATCAACCAGGCGATCGACGTGATCCGCCAGCGCATCGACGCCTCGGGTGTCGCGGAGGCGCAGATCTCGGCGCAGGGGTCGAACAACATCGTCGTCGCGCTGCCCGGGCACCCGAGCGAGGCGACGCTGGACCTCGTCCGCACGTCGGCGCAGATGCAGATGCGCCCGGTGCTGCTCGAGGCCGGGCCGGCCGTGAGCACGGAGCCGACTCCGTCGGCCACCGACGCCGCGACGCCCGCCGCCACGCCGACGCCGACGCCGGAGGCGACCGCGTCGCAGAAGTACGCGAAGGCCGCTGACCCGACGCCCGCGCCGACGGCGACCGCCCCGGCAGCGCCCTCGAGCCCGAGCGACGCGAGCTACTACCTCACGCCCGAGGTGCAGCAGCAGTTCGAGAAGCTCGACTGCACGGACGTGAAGAACCGCGGCGGCGGCGACATGGGCGACCCTGACAAGGCGTTCGTCACCTGCGACCAGCAGGGCCAGGCGAAGTACGTGCTCGGCCCGGTCGAGATCGAGGGCAAGGACGTCAAGAGCGCGGCCTCGGGCCTCAACACGCTGCCCGGCGGCGGTACCGGTTCCGACTGGGTCGTGGACGTCACCTTCAACAGCAAGGGCGCCAAGCAGTTCGCGGACATCACCGAGCGGCTCAAGTCGCAGACGAGCCCGCTGAACCAGTTCGCGTTCGTCCTCGACGGCAACGTCATCTCGGCGCCGTCCGTCAGCGTGATCATCCCCGACGGCCGCGCGCAGATCTCGGGCTCGTTCACGCGGGACTCGGCCGCGACGCTCGCCAACCAGCTGAACTTCGGCTCGCTGCCGATCCAGTTCCAGGTGCAGAGCGAGGAGCAGATCTCGGCGACGCTCGGCACCGACCAGCTGCAGAAGGGCCTCATCGCCGGCGCGATCGGCCTCGTGCTCGTGGTGCTCTACTCGATGCTCCAGTACCGCGCCCTCTCGTCG
This sequence comes from Cellulomonas alba, assembly GCF_030362835.1. Lineage (GTDB taxonomy): Bacteria > Actinomycetota > Actinomycetes > Actinomycetales > Cellulomonadaceae > Cellulomonas > Cellulomonas alba. The sequence goes on along the minus strand of NZ_JAUCGQ010000001.1, from coordinate 150,577 downwards.
CTGACGGTCGGCTCGCTGGTCGTCGCGTCGATCCTCACCTACGGCGTCATCACGATCCTGTCCTGGATCCAGGGCTACCGGCTCTCGCTCGCGGGTGTCGCCGGTCTGATCGTGGCCATCGGCATCACCGCGGACTCGTTCATCGTGTACTTCGAGCGCATCCGTGACGAGCTGCGGGAGGGCCGGACGCTGCCCGCGTCCGTCGACCGGGGCTGGGAGCGCGCGCGCCGCACGATCCTGGCGTCCGACACCGTGAACCTGATCGCGGCCGTCGTGCTGTACTTCCTCGCGGTCGGCAGCGTGCGCGGCTTCGCGTTCACGCTCGGCCTCACCACCGTGATCGACGTCGTGGTCGTGTTCCTCTTCACGCACCCCGTCATGCAGCTGCTCAGCGGCACGCGCTACTTCGGTGGCGGTCACCGCTGGTCGGGCCTCGACCCGCGCCGCCTCGGCGTCACGACCGCCCGGTACGCCGGCCGCGGCCGCGTCGTCACGGCGGCGAGCACCGCACCGGCGGCCACCGAGGTCGCGGCGGACGAGCCGGCGCCGGCGCGCGAGCCCGTCCCGGTCGGCACGCCCGGCATGACGATCGCCGAGCGCCGCGCCGCCGCGAAGGCGGCGGCCGCCAAGGCGACCGCGGACGAGCCTCAGCAGTCCGAGCCCGAGGCCGGACGCACCGACGGGAGTGAGCACTGATGGCGCAGGGCTTCGCCCAGTGGGGCAACGACCTCTACACGGGGCGCCGGTCGTACGCGATCGTCGGCCGCCGTCGCATCTGGTACGCCATCTCGGCCGTCCTGGTCGTGCTCTCCGTGGTGTTCCTCATCAAGCCCGGCCTCAACCCGGGCATCGAGTTCCGCGGCGGCCAGGAGTTCGACATCGCGTCGACCGCGAACCCGGACCAGCAGCTCGCGGTCGACACCGTGCAGAGCATCGCCCCCGGCGAGGCACCCGAGGTGACGACGGTCGGCAAGTCCGGCCTGCGGATCCAGACCTCGCAGCTGACGGCCGACCAGGTCCAGCAGGTCAAGGACGCGCTGAAGACGGCGTTCGACGTCGACGACAGCAAGGTCAGCGCCGAGTACATCGGCCCCACCTGGGGTGCGGACATCACGAAGAAGGCCGTCACCGGCATCATCGTGTTCCTGATCTTCGTGACCGCGGTCATGACGATCTACTTCCGCAACTGGCGGATGGCGGTCGCGGGCCTCATCGCCCTGTTCCACGACCTGATCATCACGGTCGGCATCTACGCCGCGGTCGGCTGGGAGGTCACGCCGGCGACGGTGATCGGCTTCCTGACGATCCTCGGGTACTCGATGTACGACACCGTCGTGGTGTTCGACAAGGTCCGCGAGAACACGGCGGACACGCTCGACCAGACGCGGTTCACGTACGCCGAGAAGGCGAACCTCGCGGTCAACCAGACGCTCGTGCGGTCGATCAACACGTCGGTCGTGGCGCTGCTGCCGGTCGCGGCGATCCTGTTCGTCGGCGCGTTCGTGCTCGGCACGGGCACGCTGCGGGACATCGCGCTCGCGCTGTTCGTCGGCATGCTCGTCGGCACGTTCTCGTCGATCTTCCTGGCGACGCCCCTCGAGGTGTCGCTGCGCGAGCGCGAGACGGCGATCTCGGCGCACACCCGCAAGGTGCTCACGGCGCGCGCCGCACGCCCCGCGGGCGACGACGTCTCGCAGGTCGAGCTCGCGGGCGTCACCCACTCGGCGGGCCAGCTCCGGCCGGGCTCGCACCAGGGTCAGGGCGCGCAGCCGAAGCGGCGCAAGCCCACGCGATGACGCACCCCACCGCGTCGTCGGGGACGCCTTCGGGCGTCCCCGACGCACGCGACGAGCTCGTCGCCCGCATCGAGGGCCTCGTCCGGCTCGTGCCGGACTACCCCTCGCCCGGGATCCTGTTCCGCGACATCACGCCGCTGCTCGCCGACGGTCCGGCGTTCGCGGCCGTCGTCGAGGCGATCGCATCGAGCGTCGACGGGCCGGTCGACCTCGTCGCCGGCATGGAGGCGCGCGGGTTCCTGCTCGCGGCGCCCGTCGCCCTGGCGCTCGGCGCAGGGCTCGTGCCGGTGCGGAAGGCCGGCAAGCTGCCCGGACCGACCGCGTCGGAGAGCTACGCGCTCGAGTACGGGGAGGCGACGGTCGAGCTGCACCCGTTCACCGTGCCCGAGGGCGCGCGCGTGCTCGTCATCGACGACGTCCTCGCCACGGGAGGAACAGCCGCGGCGACGGTCGCGTTGTTCGAGCACTGCAAGGCGCACGTCGTCGGGTTGTCGTTCCTCGTCGAGCTCGACGCCCTCCGCGGCCGGGACCGGCTCGCCGGTCATCGGGTGGAGACCCTGCTGCACATCGCCTGACCTGCGCCTTCGGGGTGCTGCGTGCCTCGGGACGTAGACTGACCGCCTGTCCAGCAAGGGGGTGCGCATGGCCGACGACGTCCGGACGTCCGATGTCGCGACGGGCAACGCCTCCGACAGCGCTGCGCTGTCGGCGAGCCGGGTGCGCGCGCGACTCGCCCGGTTCGGCTCGCGCGGCGGCCCCGCGTTCCCCGCGCTGGAGCCCGTGCTCCAGGCGGCCCGCACCAACCACCCGAAGGCCGACCTGACGGTCGTCGAGCAGGCGTACGTGGTCGCCGAGAAGGCGCACCGCGGGCAGCTCCGCAAGAGCGGCGACCCGTACATCACGCACCCCGTCGCCGTCGCGACGATCCTCGCCGAGCTCGGCATGACGCCCTCGACGCTCGCGGCGGCACTGCTGCACGACACGGTCGAGGACACCGAGTACTCGCTCGAGCAGCTGCGCCGCGAGTTCGGCCCCGAGGTCGCGATGCTCGTCGACGGCGTCACGAAGCTCGACAAGGTGACGTACGGCGACGCCGCGCAGGCCGAGACGGTCCGCAAGATGGTCGTCGCGATGGCGCGCGACATCCGCGTGCTCGTCATCAAGCTCGCGGACCGGCTGCACAACGCGCGCACCTGGAAGTTCGTCTCGCCGCAGTCCGCCGAGAAGAAGGCGCGCGAGACGCTCGAGATCTACGCGCCGCTGGCCCACCGGCTCGGCATGAACACGATCAAGTGGGAGCTCGAGGACCTCTCGTTCGCGACCCTGTACCCCAAGGTCTACGACGAGATCGTCCACCTCGTCGCCGAGCGCGCGCCCGCGCGCGAGGAGTACCTCGCCGTCGTCCGCGAGCAGGTCGGCGCCGACCTGCGCACCGCGAAGATCAAGGCCACCGTGACGGGCCGGCCGAAGCACTACTACTCGATCTACCAGAAGATGATCGTCCGCGGCCGCGACTTCACGGACATCTACGACCTGGTGGGCGTGCGCGTGCTCGTCGACACGGTCCGCGACTGCTACGCGGCGCTCGGCGCGCTGCACGCGCGGTGGAACCCGGTGCCCGGCCGGTTCAAGGACTACATCGCGATGCCGAAGTTCAACCTCTACCAGTCGCTGCACACCACGGTGATCGGGCCCGGCGGCAAGCCCGTCGAGATCCAGATCCGCACGCACGACATGCACCGCCGCGCGGAGTACGGCGTCGCCGCGCACTGGAAGTACAAGGAGAGCGCGAAGGGCTCCGGCGGGGCGCAGGACACCGCGAGCAACGACATGGCGTGGCTGCGCCAGCTCGTGGACTGGCAGAAGGAGACGGCGGACCCGACCGAGTTCCTCGACTCGCTCCGTTTCGAGATCGCGGGCTCCGAGGTCTACGTCTTCACGCCGAAGGGCGACGTGATGGCGTTGCCGCAGGGCTCGACGCCCGTCGACTTCGCGTACGCCGTCCACACCGAGGTCGGCCACCGGACGATGGGCGCGCGCGTCAACGGCCGGCTCGTGCCGCTCGACTCGGTGCTCGAGAACGGCGACGTGGTCGACGTGTTCACGTCGAAGTCCGAGACGGCCGGGCCCTCGCGCGACTGGCTCGGGTTCGTCAAGAGCCCGCGTGCCCGCAACAAGATCCGCCAGTGGTTCTCCAAGGAGCGCCGCGAGGAGGCCGTCGAGCACGGCAAGGACTCGATCGCCAAGGCGATGCGCAAGCAGAACCTGCCGATCCAGCGGCTGCTCTCGCACGAGGCGCTCGTCGCGCTCGCCAACGAGATGCGCTACGCCGACGTCTCCGCGCTGTACGCGGCGGTGGGCGAGGGCCAGGTGTCGGCGGCGAACGTCGTGCAGCGGCTCGTGCAGTCGCTCGGCGGCGAGACGGGTACCGAGGAGGACCTCGCCGAGACGGCGCGCCCCGGCCCGACCGCGCGGCGCGTCCGGACCGGCGACCCCGGGGTCGTCGTCAAGGGCGTCGACGACGTGTGGGTCAAGCTCGCGAAGTGCTGCACGCCGGTGCCGGGCGACGACATCGTGGGGTTCGTGACACGCGGTGCGGGCGTCAGCGTGCACCGGACGGACTGCATCAACGTCGAGAGCCTGCGGCGCGAGCCGGAGCGCATGGTCGACGTGCAGTGGAGCCACACGAGCTCGTCGCTGTTCCTCGTGCAGATCCAGGTCGAGGCGCTCGACCGCAGCCGGCTGCTCTCCGACGTGACGCGGGTCCTCTCGGACCACCACGTGAACATCCTGTCCGCGTCGGTGTCGACGTCCCGGGACCGGGTCGCGTTGTCGCGGTTCGTGTTCGAGATGGCGGAGCCGTCGCACCTCGCGTCCGTGCTCGCCGCCGTGCGCAAGGTCGAGGGCGTGTTCGACGTGTACCGGATCACGGGCGCGAAGGCGGCCGAGACGCCGGTCGTCCGGGCCTGACCGCGGCGTCGGCGCCGTGACGCCTCGCGGTCGCCTCAGGGACGGCCGTCCGCGGGCCGCAGCGGGGCGCCCGCCCGCCGGCGGTGCGGTGCTGGCTCAGCCGGGTGCCGCACGTGCGCAGTCGGTGAGCACGGTCCGGGCGCGCCGGACACCGCGCGCCGGCCCGAGCCGGGCGAGCTCGTCGAGCGCGAGCAGCGGGTCGAAGCCGACGCCACGCAGCGCCGCGAGCAGCGGCGCGGCCCGCGCGGGGGGCTCGCTCCGCGCGACGTCGAGGCCGGTCCGCTGCACGGACGTGACGCGAACGGGTCCGATCGGCTGGGCGTCGCCGGGGGAGAGGTGGGCCTCGGCCGCGGTGCGCAGCGGGTGCGGGTCGGTGCGCCGGCTTCCCGGCGCGAACAGCAGGTCGACGCGCGCCGGCAGCGGTCCGCCGACGTGCACCCACGCGGCGCTGGCTCGTCCCACGACGGCGCGCGTCGGCACGAGCGGCGACAGGCCGCGCGCACGGAGCTCGGGCGTCTCCGCGAGGTCCGCGCGCACCGCGACGTCCTGCCACAGCGGCCGCAGCACGCCGTCGCGCAGCAGCCCGAACCAGGCCGCGTCGCCGACGTCCTCGCGGCGCACGGTCGACGGCACCGGCACGTGGGCGGGGCGGCTGCGAAACGGTGCCAGGGCGGTCATCCCGTCAGGATGCCGGGGGACCTCGTGGCCGAGCGCCTCCGGGCGCGGGGCTGTGGACGACTGCGGGCACCGGCCGTCGGTGGACGGCTCGGTGCCCGCGGAGGTCGTGGCGTGCGTCAGCCGCGTGCGTCCTGCGCGGCCCGCTGGACCTGCTCGAGCCAGGCGCGTCGGGCGTCGAGCGCGGCCTGCGCGTCCGCGATCTTGCGGGCGTCACCGGCGGCCTTCGCCTGGGCGAGGTCGGCCTCGAGGCCCGCGATCGCCTGCTCGAGCTGCGCGGCGGCACCCTCGGCGCGGGCGCGCGTCTCCGGGTTCGTGCGCCGCCACTGCGACTGGTCGGCCTCGCGCACCGCGGACTCCACGGCCCGCAGGCGACCCTCGATGCGCTGGATGTCGCCCCGCGGGACCTTGCCAGCCGCCTCCCAGCGGTCCTGGATCGAGCGCAGCGACGCCTTCGCGGCCGCGAGGTCACGCACGGGGACGAGCGCCTCGGCCTCGCTCAGCAGCTGCTCCTTGACCTCGAGGTTCGCGCGGAACTCGGTGTCCGTGGCGGCAGCCTGCGCGTCGCGCGCAGCGAAGAACGTGTCCTGAGCGGCCCGGAAGCGGGCCCACAGCGCGTCGTCGTCGGCGCGGCTCGCCCGGCCGGCCGCCTTCCACTGCGTCATGAGGTCGCGGAACTGGCCCGCCGTCGCGCCCCAGTCCGTGCTGGACGACAGGCTCTCGGCCTCGGCGACGAGCCGCTCCTTGGCGTCCTTCGCCGCGGTGTTGCGGCTCTCGAGCTCGGCGAAGAAGTGCCGACGCTCGCGGTCGAACGTCGTCCGCGCGTGGCTGAACCGCTTCCAGAGCGACTCCTCGGTGGGCCGGTCCAGGCGCGGACCCGAGCGCTGCGCGTCCTTCCACTGGTCCAGCAGGGCACGGAGCTGCTCGCCCGCCGGTCGCCACTGGATGCGCGAGGGATCCGTCGACGCGATCTTCTCGGCCTGCTCGACGATCGCCGTGCGGGCGGCGACGGCGGTCTCGCGCGCGGCGGCGCGCTCGGCCTCGGCCACGGCGCGACGCTCGGCGGCGGTCCCGCGCAGGGCCTCGAGCCGCGCGCGCAGGCCGTCGAGGTTGCCGACGGCCGCGGGCTCCGCCACCTCCTCGGTCAGCCGCGCGAGCGTCTGGTCGATCTCCTTGATCGAGAGGTCGGTCGCGCCGAGGCGCTGCTCGAAGAGCGAGACCTTGGCCTGCACGTCGAGGAACCGCCGCACGTAGAGCGCGAGCGCCTCCTCGGTGCTCGCGCCCGGGAACTGCCCGACGGCGCGCTCGCCCGCGGCCTCGCGGACGTAGACCGTGCCCTCCTCGTCGACGCGACCGAACGTCGCGGCGTGCGCGGCCTCCGCCGCGTCGACCGGGGGAGCGACGGGCGCCGCGGGTGCAGCCGCCGCGGGCTGGCTGGGTGCCTGCACGGCCGGGGGACGCGGCACCGGACGGATCGAGGCGGGCGTCGGGTGCGGGCCGGGCGTCGGGCGCGGCGCCGGGGCGGGGCTGGGGGTCGCCGCAGGCGCCTCGTCCGCGGGAGCGGCGGGCTCGTCCGCCGGCGTGGCGGCCTCAGACGGCTCGGCGTCGCCGTCGGCAGGCGCCGCGGCGTCGTCAGCAGGGCGACCGGTCACGGCCGCACGGGCCTCCTCGGCGGGCGCGTCGGCCTCGGGCGCGGGTGCTGCGATCTCGTCGGCGTCTGCGGCCGGCTCCTCGGCCTCGGACGCGGAACCGCCGGCCGCGGGCTCGTCGGCCTCGGCCGTCGGCGCCGCGGCGGCCGGCTCGTCTTCCCCGGCCGTCGCACCGTCAGCCTCAGGCTGAGCCGCCTCAGGCTCGCCGGCCTCGGCCGTCCGGGCCTCGCCCTCGGGCGCGCCGGTCTCTGCCGTCGCGCCCTCGCCCTCGGGTGCGCCGGTCTCTGCCGTCGCGACGTCACCGTCAGCGAGGTGGCTCGGGGTCGCGGGTGCGGCGTCGGTCGTCTCGGTGGTGGAGACGGTCACCTCGGGGGCCTCGTCAGGCTCGGGGGAGGAGGACGTCGGGTTCTGGGTCACTGGGTCTCCACCTTCTGGATGATGACGTCGTTCTTCGGAGCGCCGTCGGGCTGGCCGTCGGCGGTCCCGGCGGCGGCGATGTCCTTGATCACCTGCAGCCCGGACGTGACCTTGCCGAAGATCGTGTAGCCGCCGGCCGAGTCGGCGGGGATGGTCGAGTCCTGGTAGACGATGAAGAACTGGCTCCCCATCGAGCTGGCGTCGTTCCCGGCGCGGGCCATCGCGATGGTCCCGGCGGGGTAGACGTTGTCGCTCGGCGCGTTCTCGATCGGGCCCCAGGTGTAGCCCGGGGTGCCGGAGGCCGTGCCGTCAGGGGAACCGCACTGCAGCACGTACAGCCCGGACCCCTCGGTCGTGACGCGGTGGCACTTCGTGTCGTCGAAGAACCCGGCCGCGGCGAGCGTGGTGAAGTTCGCCACCGCCTGCGGCGCGGCATGGCCGTCGAGCGAGATGCCGACCTTGCCGCCGTTGAACGTGATGTCGCCCGTCCAGGTGCGGTCGCCCGCGACGGAGGGGTCGGGTGCCGAGAGCGTCGAGGTCGGCGTGGGGGTCGGGCTCTGCGCGGCCGACGAGCCGCCGTTCGCTACGGCGATCCACACGACGACCGCGAGGACGAGGACGACGCCGCCGGCGATCGAGCCGGCGAGCACGCGCTGCCGGCGGTGACGCGCGCGCGCCTCCACCTGACGCTGCTGCCACTTCTCGAACCGGCGGCGCTCGTACTCACGTTCGCGCTTGGTCGACACGCACGCTCCTCGCATCACGACGACGGCAGGGGCGTCCTGCCGCGCTGCACCCAGGGACTCGGCACAGTCTAGGCAAGCGAGCGGGTCCCGCCGCCACGCAGGTCGGCGCCCGGATGCGTCGCCGGCCGACGGAGCCCCGGCTACGTTGGGCCGGTGCAGCTCGTGAGCATCGGAGGCGCCGTCTTCGGGGCGTGGTGCCACCTGCTCGTCGACGGGGACGCGCGCTGCGTCGTGGTGGACGCCGGCGCGGGCGTGGCCGCCGAGGTCGCGGGTCTCGTCGCCGCGCGACGCGTGCGGCCGACGGCGGTCCTCGCGACGCACGGTCACGCCGACCACACGTGGGACGCCGCGCAGCTCGCGGACGCCTGGGACGTGCCCGTCGTGCTGCACGCGGCCGACGCGTACCGGCTGCGTGACCCGTTCGGCACGCTCGGCGTGCTCGGGTCGGCGCCGCACGACCCGCGGGGCCCGCTGGCCGAGGCGCTCGCGAGCGTCGGGCGCGACCCGGCGTCGTACCGGCCCCCGAGCCGCGTGGAGACGTTCGGCGCGGTCGACGACGACCCCACGCCCGACGTCGAGCTCTACCTCGGCGGCGTCCACCTCGTCGCGCGTCACGCGCCGGGGCACACCGAGGGCTCGACGCTCTACCTCACGGAGCTCGACGACGGGACGCCGCTCGCGCTGACGGGCGACGTGCTGTTCGCGGGCACGATCGGCCGGACGGACCTGCCCGGCGGCGACGAGCGGCGCATGGCCCGCACGCTGACCGAGGTGGTGCGCGGCCTGGACCCCGGCACGGTCGTCGTTCCTGGTCACGGTCCGACGAGCACCATGGGGCGCGAGCTGCGCACCAACCCGTTCCTCCTCGGCTGACGAGCCGCCGCCGGGCCGGGCATCGGTCCGCGCGGGCCCGACCGTCTGGAAGGATCGGGGGCCATGGCGCGACCGACCCCCCTGTCCGGATTCCCCGAGTGGCTGCCCGACGGGCGCATCGTCGAGCAGCACGTGCTCGACACGCTGCGCCGGACGTTCGAGCTGCACGGGTTCGCGGGCGTCGAGACGCGCGCGGTCGAGCCGCTCGACCAGCTGCTGCGCAAGGGCGAGACCTCGAAGGAGGTCTACGTGCTGCGCCGCCTGCAGGAGGACGCCGCGGCACCCGACCGGGGTGACCAGCTCGGCCTGCACTTCGACCTGACGGTGCCGTTCGCGCGGTATGTGCTGGAGAACGCCGGCCACCTCGCGTTCCCGTTCCGGCGCTACCAGATCCAGAAGGTGTGGCGCGGCGAGCGTCCTCAGGACGGCCGGTTCCGCGAGTTCGTGCAGGCCGACATCGACGTGGTCGGCGCAGGGGAGCTGCCGTACCACTACGAGGTCGAGCTGCCGCTCGTGATGGCCGAGGCGCTCGGCGCGCTGCGCGACATCGGCGTGCCGCCGGTGCGCATCCTCGTCAACAACCGCAAGGTCGCCGAGGGCTTCTACCGCGGGCTCGGGCTCGACGACGTCGACGCCGTGCTCCGCAGCATCGACAAGCTGGACAAGGTCGGCGGGGACGAGGTCGCCCGCCTGCTGGTGGCCGAGGCCGGCGCGTCCCCCGAGCAGGCCGCGGCGTGCCTCGAGCTCGCGGCGATCAGCGGCGACGACGCGACGGTCGTCGACCGGGTGCGCGCGCTCGCCGCGTCGCGCTCCGTCACGCACGAGCTGCTCGACACGGGCCTCGACGAGCTCGGTGCGCTCATCGCCGCGGCCACCGTCCGAGCGCCGGGCGTCGTGGTCGCCGACCTGAAGATCGCCCGCGGCCTCGACTACTACACGGGTTCCGTCTACGAGACGGTGCTGGTCGGGCACGAGCAGCTCGGCTCGATCTGCTCTGGCGGGCGGTACGACACCCTGGCGTCCGACGGCGCGACCACGTACCCCGGCGTCGGGCTCTCGATCGGGGTGTCACGCCTCGTCTCGCGGCTCATCGGCGGCGGGCTCGTGCGGGCCACGCGTTCGGTGCCGAGCGCCGTGCTCGTCGCGGTGACGAACGAGGACGCCCGGCCGCAGTCCGACGCGGTCGCCGCGGCGCTCAGGTCCCGCGGTATCCCTGTCGAGGTCGCGCCCAGCGCCGCCAAGTTCGGCAAGCAGATCCGCCACGCCGACCGTCGCGGCATCCCGTTCGTGTGGTTCGCGGGCGAGGCGGGCGACGAGGTCAAGGACATCCGGTCGGGGGAGCAGGTGCCGGCCGACGCCGCGACGTGGGAGCCCCCGGCGGACGACTGGTGGCCCCGCGCGGAGCCCGCGCTCAGCTGAGGACGGCGACGCCGAGGTTGAGCGTCGTCGCGTACGCGACCCACGCGCGGTAGGGCACGAGCAGCCTTGCGGCCGCCCGGCTGTGACGGCTGAACGCGACGGCCGTGGCCACGAGGACACGAGGCGCCCGTTGAAGAAGACGGGCGTCCAGGCGGCGTTGAGCGCGAGCTGGACGACGTAGAGCGTCAGCGGGCCCGACGCCTCCGACCAGCCGCCGCGCCGCCAGACCAGCCACGCGGCGACCGCCATCAGCACGTACAGGACCGTCCAGACGGGCGCGAACACGCCGTTCGGCGGCGTCCACGGGACCTTGTTGGCGTCGGCGTCCCAGCCGTCGACGCCCTGCTGCGCGGCGAGGCCATCGAGGGCGCCGACGGCCAGGTTGACGACGACGAGCACCGCGAGGACGAGTACCTCGACCCCGGGGCGACGGGCCAGTGCTCGGTCGTTCGTCACGGAAGCGCTCATGGTTCGACCCTCGGTCGCGCCGCGCCACACCCAAGACGCTTGACGTGCCATCGAACACGTGTTCGACTCGTGGTATGCGGTGGGACGCGCAGAAGCTCGAGGTGGAGGACCCGGCCCTGCCCGGGCTCGCGCTCCGGGGGCTCGTGCGGACGGTCCGGACTCCCGACTTCGCGGGCATCACGTTCCACGAGGTCCAGGCGCGCAGCGCGCTCAACAAGGTGCCCGCGGCGTCGCAGATGCCGTTCCGCTGGACGATCAACCCGATGCGGGGCTGCAGCCATGCCTGTGCCTACTGTCTCCATCCGGACACGCTGGTCACGATGGCTGACGGCCGGCAGCGAGCCATCGGCGCGCTTGTCGCGGGCGACCTGGTGCTCGGCACGAAGGCCGAGGGCCGTTACCGCCGGTACGTCGAGACGCCCGTGCTCGATGTGTGGAGCACCCGCAAGCGCGCCTACCGGGTGACCCTCGCGGACGGGACGTGGATCGTCGCGAGCGGCGATCACAGGTTCAGGACCACGCGCGGTTGGAAGCACGTCACGGGAACGGGCTCGGGCGCTGGGCGGCGACCCCATCTGACGCACAACGACAAGCTCATCGGCTTCGGGCTCGGATCACTGAGCAACGTGCCGGTCGCGCGCCAGACGGCGTCGTACCGGCAGGGATACCTGACCGGGATGATCCGCGGCGACGGGATGATCCTCCGGCGCACCTACGTGCGTCGGACGGGCGCCCTGAACAACGTGACGGCGTTCCGGCTCGCGTTCGCGGACCCCGAGGCGCTCGACCGGACGCAGCGCATGCTCGAGGAGGTCGGCCTACCGACCCACCGGAAGCCGTTCCCCGGCGCTGCACATCGCCGAGCGATGACCGCGATCCACACCGCGCGCGCCGCGCATCTCGACCAGATCGAGCGGGTGATCGCGTGGCCGGAGCGTCCGGAGCTCGAGTGGCAGAGGGGATTCCTCGCGGGCATCTTCGACGCAGAAGGCGGTTCGAGCGGCGGCGTCGTGCGGATCAGCAACGGCGACGCGGCGATGCTCGACCACACGATGGCGGCGTTCGGCGCGATCGACCTCCGTACCGTTCTGGAGCCGCCGGCACCGAACGGCGTGCGGAACGTCCGGCTCCTGGGGGGTCTGCCGGCGGTCCGCAGGTTCGTGCACCTCGTGGACCCGGCGATCACCCGCAAGCTCGCTGTCGCGGGTGCGGCCATCAAGAGCGCGGCGCCGTTGCACGTCGTCTCCGTCGAGGACCTCGGCGTCGACACAGAGATGCGCGACATCACGACCGGCACCGGCGACTTCATCGCCAACGGGGTCGTGAGCCACAACTGCTTCGCCCGCCCCACCCACGAGTACCTCGACCTCGACGCCGGCCACGACTTCGAGTCGCAGATCGTCGTCAAGACCAACGTCGTCGAGGTGCTGCGCACCGAGCTGGCCCGGCCGTCCTGGGCGCGCGAGCACGTGGCGCTCGGCACGAACACCGACCCGTACCAGCGCGCGGAGGGCCGCTACCGGCTGATGCCCGGCATCGTCGAGGCGCTCGCGTCGAACGGCACGCCGCTGTCGGTCCTGACGAAGGGCACGCTGCTCAAGCGTGACCTCCCGGTGCTCGCCGCAGCCGCGGAGCAGGTGCGCGTCGGCATCGGGGTGTCCCTGGCGGTCGGTGACGAGGAGCTGCAGCAGGCGCTCGAGCCGGGCACGCCCACGCCGCGGGCCCGGCTCGACCTGATCCGCGCGGTCCGCGAGGCCGGGCTGGGGTGCGGCGTGATGGTCGCGCCGGTGCTGCCGTGGCTGACGGACACCGTCGAGCACCTCGACGACGTGCTCGGCCGGCTCGCCGAGGCGGGCGCCACCGGGGTCACCGTGCTCCCGCTGCACCTGCGGGGGAGCGTCAAGCCGCTGTTCCTCGGCTGGCTGCGCGACCACCACCCCGCGCTGGTCGGGCGGTACGAGGCCCTGTACGGGCCGCGGGCCTACGCGCCCGCCGAGTACGTCAGGTGGCTCGGCGACCGCGTGCGCCCGCTGCTCGTCCGGCACGGCTTCGCCGGGGGAGCGGGTCACCGTCGGGGTCGCGACGAGCGGTGGGGCGAGGGTGCCTTCCCGTCCGGCAGCCTGCCGAGCCTCGCGACGGCCGAGGCCGCGATACCCGGGATCGCGCAGCCCACGCTGTTCTGACCCGCGGCCGAGCGCTCACGCGCGGCAGTCGTCGGGCGGCCCTCGGCGCACCGGGCACTAGGATCGACCGACGCCACCCCACTCGACCGGAAGGCCCTTTCCGTGCTGCGCACCCACGACGCCGGCTCGCTGCGAGCCGAGCACATCGGCACCACCGTCACCCTCACCGGGTGGGTGGACCGGCGGCGCGATCACGGCGGCGTGGCCTTCGTCGACCTCCGTGACGCGTCCGGCATCGCGCAGGTCGTCGTCCGCGACGAGGCGGTCGCGCACGGGCTGCGCGCGGAGTACGTGCTGCAGGTGACGGGCGAGGTCGGCCGCCGTCCCGAGGGCAACGAGAACGCTCACCTCGCGACGGGCGAGATCGAGGTCGTCGCCGCCAAGGTCGTCGTGCTCAACGAGTCGGCGCCCCTGCCGTTCCAGGTGTCGACGTCGCTCGACGAGCCGGTCGGCGAGGAGGCGCGTCTCAAGTACCGCTACCTCGACCTGCGCCGCCCGGCACCCGCGCACGCCATCCGACTGCGCGCGAAGGCGAACGCCGCCGCCCGCGCGGTGCTCGACGCCCAGGGCTTCGTCGAGGTGGAGACGCCGACGCTGACGCGCAGCACGCCCGAGGGTGCGCGCGACTTCGTCGTGCCCGCTCGCCTCGCGCCGGGCTCCTGGTACGCGCTCCCGCAGTCCCCGCAGCTGTTCAAGCAGCTCCTGATGGTCGCCGGCCTCGAGCGGTACTACCAGATCGCCCGCTGCTACCGCGACGAGGACTTCCGCGCGGACCGCCAGCCGGAGTTCACGCAGCTCGACATCGAGATGAGCTTCGTCGAGCAGGACGACGTCATCGCGCTCGGGGAGCAGATCGTCACCGCGCTCTGGGCGCTCGCGGGCGTCGACATCCCGACGCCGATCCGCCGCATGACGTTCGGCGACGCGATGGCCCGCTACGGCAGTGACAAGCCGGACCTGCGCTTCGGGCTCGAGCTCGTCGAGCTGACCGAGTACTTCGCGAGCACGCCGTTCCGCGTCTTCCAGGCGCCCTACGTCGGCGCGGTCGTCCAGCCGGGCGGCGCCTCGACGCCGCGCCGCGGGTTCGACGCGTGGCAGGAGTGGGCCAAGCAGCGCGGCGCCAAGGGCCTCGCGTACGTGACGGTCGGTGACGACGGCGAGCTCGGTGGCCCGGTCGCCAAGAACATCTCCGAGGACGAGCGCGCCGGGCTGGTGGCGGCCACCGGTGCGAGCCCGGGCGACGCGATCTTCTTCGCCGCGGGCAAGACGTCGGAGGCGCGGGCGCTGCTCGGCGCGGCGCGCCTCGAGATCGGGCGCCGCGGCGGGCTGATCGACGACGACGCGTGGGAGTTCGTCTGGGTCGTCGACGCACCGCTGTTCAAGCCCACGGGCGAGGACGACGACGTGGCGGTCGGCGAGGGCGCCTGGACGGCGGTGCACCACGCGTTCACGTCGCCGACGCCCGAGTGGATCGACACGTTCGAGCAGGACCCGGGCCGCGCGCTCGCCTACGCCTACGACATCGTCTGCAACGGCAACGAGGTCGGTGGCGGCTCGATCCGTATCCACCGCCGCGACGTCCAGCAGCGCGTCTTCGAGGTCATGGGGATCGGCCCGGACGAGGCGCAGGAGAAGTTCGGCTTCCTGCTCGACGCGTTCCAGTTCGGCGCACCGCCGCACGGCGGCATCGCGTTCGGCTGGGACCGCATCGTCGCGCTGCTGACGAAGTCCGAGTCGATCCGCGACGTCATCGCGTTCCCCAAGTCCGGCGGCGGCTACGACCCGCTGACGGGCGCGCCGGCCCCCATCACGGCGGAGCAGCGTCGCGAGGCGGGCGTGGACGCCAAGCCGAAGCAGGCGGCCCCGGCCGGGGCTCCGACCGCGTCGTGACCTCGGTCCGCCTGCCCGAGCGGTGGCGGACGGACCGGCTCGTCCTGTCGGACGCTGCGGTGTACTCGATCGAGCACGCCGACGGCGACGACGACGCCGTGCTGCTCTCGGTCGCGGCGCGCCGGCCCGGGACCACCGTGGTGGGCCGAGGTGACGCGGCGCGTGTCCGCGGGCTGCTCGACGAGCGCCTCGCACGCGGTCGGATCGTGCCCGCGGGGTGGATGAGCGTCCCGCGCGGCACCGAGCCCGGCGCGGCCGTCCTCGCGGCGCTCGGTCTCGAGCGCTTCTCGTCGTGGGACTGGCTCGTGACGGACGTCGCGCCGGCGATGCCGCGACGCGCGGACGGTGGCTCGGTCGTCGAGCTCGACCGTCGGGCCGACGCCGAGGCGATCCGCGCCTGCCTGGCCGCCGCCAACCCGTCGACGTCCGCCGACCCGAGCGCCGACGGCGAGGCCGCGTGGTTCGGCGCGCGCGCCGCAGACGGCGAGCTCCTCGGCGTCATCGGTGCATCGCTGCGCGGCGGCCGACCGACGGGTGGCGCGTCCTGGCACCTGCACGGGCTGGGCGTGCGACCCGCGGCGCGGACGTCCGGCTGGGGCAGCGCGCTCACCGCGGCTGCGACCCGGACGGGCCTCGAGCGGGGCGCGGCGTGGGTGTCCCTCGGCATGTACGCGGACAACCACGCGGCGCGGCGGATCTACGAGCGGCTCGGCTTCGTCGGGCACGCCGAGTTCGACTCGTACGGCCCCGCGGGGTCCGCGCGGCCGCCGGCCTGACGAGACGGCGACGCGGACGGCCCCGCGCGTCCCTCACCAGCGAGGCGGCGGATCGACCTGCCCCGAGAGCCCGAGGTGCGCCCCCGACGGCTCGTCCAGCTCGGGGACGCCGGCGGCGACGGCGCGCGTGGCGTCCACGGGCAGCACCACGGGGCGGACAGCCAGCCAGCGCCGCCACTGCCACACGACGACGGTGACCAGCAGGATCGTCTCGAGCGCGAGCCAGAAGAAGATCCACGCCGCGGTGGCATGCGTGAACGGGTCGTCGGAGCGCGCGTACGGCTGGAGGAACGCGATGCGTCCGGCGAGCTCGCCCGTGGCCAGGAGCGTGACCACCCAGGCCCAGAGCAGGCGTCGCCGGGCGACGACCCGGTCGACGGGCAGCGGCGACGGCACTCCGTCACCGCCGCCCGGGAGCCGGCCGGTCCGCGGCGCGCGGCGGCTGCCCGTCGCTCCGACGGGTCGCGGGGGTGCTGCGGCTCATAGCGGAGTCCTACCGCACACCGACGTGCCGAGCCGGCGTACCCCGCCGCGACCTCACCCGTCCGGACCAGCGTCAGTGCACGAGGTGCCAGCGCTCGTGCAGCCGGCGCAGGGGCGCGGGAGCCCACCAGTTCCACCGGCCGAGCAGCGTCATCGTCGCGGGCACGAGCAGCAGGCGTACCACCGTCGCGTCGACCGTCACCGCGACGGCGAGCGCGAAGCCGACCTCCTTGATCACGAGCAGCTTGCCCGCGACGAACCCGGCGAACACCACCACGACGATGGCCGCGGCGGACGTGATGATCCGGCCCGACCGCTGCAGCCCGCGGCGAACCGCCTCGTCGTTGGGCACCCCGGCGCGCACGAGCTCCTGGATCCGCGACAGCAGGAACACCTCGTAGTCCATGGCCAGCCCGAACGCGAACGCGATCACGAGCGCGACGACGTACGTCTCGATGCCGCCGGTCGGCTCGAAGTTCAGGAGCCCCGCGAGGTGCCCGTCCTGGAACGCCCACACGAGGACGCCGAGCGACGCGGCGATCGAGACGGCGTTGGTCAGCAGCGCCTTCACGGGCATGACGACCGACCCGGTCATCAGGAACAGCAGGACGAGCGTCGCGAGCGCGACGATCGCGATCGCCCACGGAGCGCCCTCGCCGACCGCGTGCGTGAAGTCGATCTCGGAGGCCGCCTGCCCGGTGACCCACGTGGGGAACTGCGGGTCGAGCGCGCGGATCTCTCGCACGACCTGGCGCGCCGTCGGGCCGCCCCCGTCGGGTGACGCCGGCCGC
Organism: Cellulomonas alba; assembly: GCF_030362835.1. Lineage (GTDB taxonomy): Bacteria > Actinomycetota > Actinomycetes > Actinomycetales > Cellulomonadaceae > Cellulomonas > Cellulomonas alba. Next base: position 133,441 of record NZ_JAUCGQ010000001.1, on the reverse strand, counting down.
ACGCCGACCGTCACGTACGAGCCCGAGGCCTTCGGCGGGTCGACCGACGCCACGCCGTCGAGCTCGCCGAGCTGCTGCGCCCAGGGCTGGACCTCGGCCAGCTGGCCCTGCGCGACGACCGTGATCGCCGGCGACGTCGCGGCGGGGTAGTCGCGGGCGAGCACCTGCACGTACTCACGCTGCTGGCTGCCGAGCGGCAGGAGCTCGGTCGTCGAGTTGCGCAGCTCGATGTGCGCGAGCGGGGCGGCGAGCACCCCGAGCAGCACGAGGGTCCCGGCGAGCACGATCCACGGGCGCCGCTGCGTCCAGGCGGCGAGCCGCGAGAACAGGCCGTCGTCGTGCTGCACGTCCGACGTGCGGACGAAGACGCGCCGCAGCAGCGGGACACGCGCGATCACCGACGGCTTCCCGAGCCGGCGCCCCGCGAGGGCGAGCAGCGCGGGCACGAGCGTCATCGCCGTGGCCAGGGCGATGAGGACGATCGCGACGCCGGCGCCGCCGAACGACCGCAGGATGGGCGGCGAGAACGCGAGCAGCCCCGCGATCGCGATGGCGACCGTCAGCGCGGAGAAGGCGACCGTCCGGCCGGCGGTCGCCATGGTGGCCTCGATCGCCGTCAGCACGGCGCCGTCGCCGCGCCGTCGGCGCGCCCGGGTGCCGCCCTCGTCGGCCATGATCGCCGTCAGCTCCTCGCGGAAGCGCGACACGATCAGCAGGCCGTAGTCGATCGAGAGCCCCAGCCCGAGCACCGTGACGACGTTGACGACGGACGAGTCGAGGTCGATCCAGTACGAGAGCGCGAGCAGCGCGGCCAGCCCGCCCGCGATCGAGGCGATCGCGCCCGCCAGGGGCATCGCCGCCGCGAGGAAGCCGCCGAACACGAGCAGCATCACGAGCAGCGCGATCGGCAGCGCGATGGCCTCGCCCGTGCGCAGGTCGCTCTTGACCTGCTCGGTGATCGCGCTGACGACGAGCGTCGTGCCGCCGACGATGCCGCGTGCCTCCGGTGCGACGGCGTGCAGGTCGGCGGGCACCTGCGCGAACCGCGCCTCGACGGCACCGAGCGCGCGATGCTGCGCCTCGTCGGAGAGCCCGGGCTCGAGCTGCGCGATCATCAGCATGCCCTGCCCGTCGCGGGCGACGAGCGGGGCGGCTGCCGCGTTGTCCGCGCCGTCCGGCAGCGCGAGCGGGTCGACCACCGACGCGACGCCCGGGATCGCCGCGACCTGCGAGCGCGCGGTTGCGACGGGTGCCGCGACCGCCGGGTCGCTGACGTCGACGCCCTGCAGCACGAGCGTCAGCGAGGCGCCCGAGTCGTCCTGGTCGTCGAGGATCGCGCGGCCTGCGGCGCTCTCGGAGCCGGGCACCGTGGGCGCGCCGGTGTGCAGGCGCTCGAACAGGTTCTCGCCGTGCACGCCCTGCACGGCGAGCGCGTAGCCGAGCACGGCGAGCACGATCCAGACGGCGACGACGACGCGGGGTCGCAGCGCGACGGCGCGACCGAGACGGGCGAACACCGCGTCATCGTCGCAGATCGCGAGCCGCTTCCCGGCCGCGGCGACCGGCGCGGGTCCGAGGCGGGGAGTGTGGGTGTCGCTGCGTAGGCTCGAACCCGTGGATCTGTTCGACGACCTGTTCGGCGCGGCCTCGTCGACCGCCGAGGGCCTGCCGGCTGTGCGGGAGGGTGCGCCGCTCGCGGTCCGGATGCGTCCCCGGACGCTGACCGAGGTCGCGGGGCAGGAGCACCTCCTGGTCGCCGGCTCGCCCCTGCGGCGCCTCGTCGAGCCGGCGTCCGAGGCGGCCCGCCGCGCCGCACCGACGTCGGTCGTGCTGTGGGGCCCGCCGGGCACGGGCAAGACCACGCTCGCCTACCTCATCGCCTCGACTTCCGGCCGGCGCTTCGTCGAGCTGTCGGCCGTCACCGCCGGCGTGAAGGACGTGCGCGCGGTGATCGACGACGCGCGCCGGCGGCTCGCGACCGACGGGACCGAGACGGTCCTCTTCATCGACGAGGTGCACCGCTTCACCAAGGCGCAGCAGGACGCGCTGCTGCCGAGCGTCGAGAACCGCTGGGTCACGCTCGTCGCGGCCACCACCGAGAACCCGTCGTTCTCCGTGAACTCGCCGCTCCTGTCCCGCTCGCTCCTGCTCACGCTCCAGCCGCTGTCCGTCGACGACGTCCGGGCGCTCGTGCGCCGCGCGGTCGACGACGAGCGCGGCCTGGCCGGTGGGGTCGAGCTCGAGCGCGACGCCGAGGAGCACCTGCTGCGTCTCGCGGGCGGAGACGCGCGCAAGGCCCTCACGATCCTGGAGGCCGCAGCCGGCGCGGCGCTCTCGGCCCAGGACGAGCCGGGCGACGACGACGAGCACGGCCCGGTCGTCGTCGACCTCGCGACGGTCGAGCGCGCGATCGACGTCGCGGCGGTCCGGTACGACCGGGACGGCGACCAGCACTACGACGTCATCAGCGCGTTCATCAAGTCGATGCGCGGCAGCGACGTCGACGCCTCGCTGCACTACCTCGCGCGCATGATCGCGGCGGGGGAGGACCCGCGCTTCATCGCGCGGCGGATCGTCATCGCGGCGGCGGAGGACGTCGGGATGGCGGACCCGAGCGCGCTGCAGACGGCGGTCGCCGCGGCGCAGGCCGTCGCGCTCATCGGCATGCCCGAGGCCCGGATCATCCTGGCCGAGGCGGTGGTCCACCTGGCCACCGCGCCGAAGTCGAACGCGGCGTACGTCGGCATCGACCGCGCGCTGGCCGACGTCCGCGCGGGCCGGATCGGCTCCGTGCCGGCCCACCTGCGCGACGCGCACTACGCGGGTGCCCAGAAGCTCGGCCACGGCCAGGGCTACGTCTACGCGCACGACGAGCCCCATGCGGTGGCGGCCCAGCAGTACCTGCCCGACGAGCTCGCCGGCACGCACTACTACGAGCCGTCCGACCGCGGGTTCGAGCGCCAGGTCACCGACCGGCTCGCGCGCATCCGCTCGATCTTGGGGGGCGACGGACCGGACGCCTGAGCCAGCCGCAGCACAGGTCGGCGCCGCGCCGGGGCGTCGGAGGGCAGACGGGCCGGTGGCCTCGAGCCGGATTCGGGCCTGCGGACGTTTGCCGGTACAGTAGGGCGGTCGTCCGGACCGGCTGTCAGCCGAGGCCCGACGGCCACCTGGGGTCCTAGCCCGCGCAGCACGCTCCGCAGCCGCGCACACATGGTCGGCCCCACGCCCGCAACGCACCGGCCTTGCGGGTGTGACGTCAACAACGACAGGAAGCAGAACCGTGACCAGTGTCACCCGTTCGCGCCGCCAGGTGCGCCTGAGCCGCGCCCTCGGCCTCGCGCTCACGCCGAAGGCCGTCAAGCACTTCGAGAAGCGCCCCTACCCCCCGGGCGAGCACGGCCGCGCGCGTCGTCGCACCGAGTCGGACTACGCGGTCCGTCTCCGCGAGAAGCAGCGTCTCCGCGCGCAGTACGCGCTCCGCGAGAAGCAGCTCGCCCGTGCGTACGAGGACGCCCGCAAGGCCCCGGGCCTGACCGGTGAGGCGCTCGTCGAGAACCTCGAGACCCGCCTCGACGCGCTCGTCCTGCGCTCCGGCTTCGCCCGCACGATCCTGCAGGCGCGCCAGGTCGTCACGCACCGCCACATCCTCGTGGACGGCAAGATCGTCGACCGCCCGTCGCTGCGCGTGAAGCCCGGCCAGACCATCCAGGTCAAGCCGAAGAGCCAGGCCACGACGCCGTTCCAGGTCGCCGCCGCCGGCGCGCACCGCGACGTGCTGCCGGCCGTCCCGGGCTACCTGGACGTCCAGCTCGAGAAGCTGTCGGCCGTGCTGACGCGTGCCCCCAAGCGCGCCGAGGTCCCGGTGACGTGCGAGGTCCAGCTGGTCGTCGAGTACTACGCCCGCTGACGAACGTCGTCGAACGCCCCGCCGCGCAGCCGCCGGCGGGGCGTTCGCGTTCCTGGGCGACGGCCCGGGGACGGTAGGGTTTCGCGCGGGTTCGACGAGGAGGCGTCAATGTCGGGTGGAGACATCGCGGGGCTGATCGCCGCGGTCGCGTTCGTGCTGCTCGTGGGGCTGTGCGCGGTGCCGTTGCTGAAGCTCGGACGCGTGCTCGACGAGACGCGCGACTCCGTCAAGGAGCTCACCGACCACACCGTGCCGGTGCTCGACGAGGCCGCGGCGCTCGTGGCGTCCTCGAACACGCAGCTCGAGCGCGTGGACACCGTGACCACGGCCGCCGCGCAGGTCTCGGAGAACGTCGCCGCGCTCACCTCGCTGTTCGCCGCGACGCTGGGTGGCCCGCTGGTCCGCGTGGCCGCCTTCTCCTACGGCGTGCGCCGCTCGTTCGCCGGGCTGTCGGCCGGCCTGCGGAAGGGTCGCTGATGCGCCGGCTCGTCTGGGTCGGCGTCGGCGTCGTCGTCACGGTCGTGGTGATCCGCAAGGGTCGCCAGCTGCTCGAGGCGTACGCGCCGGCCGGCACCGCGGAGGCCGCCGCCGGGGTCGGCCGCCTCGCGACCGCCCTCGCGCACGCGCGCCGCGACTTCGCGGACGCCGTCGCGGAGCGAGAGGCCCAGCTGCGGCACGACCTCATCGGTGACGCCGACGTCGACGCGCTCCGTGCGTCGCGGGCGCAGCGCACCGACGAGCTCCGCCAGGCGTTCGGCCGTCCGGGCCGCCACGAGGCCGCGCCACGCGTGCCCGCCGACTGGGCCGGTCCCACGGAGGACCCGGACGACGACGGGGAGGCCGCCTTCTTCTGACGAGGGCGCATCCTGGGAACACCACGAGCGCGTCGTGCGCTCACCATCACCACCCGGGCGCTCCGGCGCCCCCGCCCGGTACCGCTCGGGCCGACCGACGAAGGACACCATGAAGACCGCCGAGATCCGCCAGCGCTGGCTCGACTACTTCGCGAGCAAGGATCACGCGATCGCTCCGTCGACCTCGCTCATCTCGCCCGACCCCTCGATCCTCTTCACGATCGCGGGCATGGTGCCGTTCATCCCGTACATCCTCGGGACGCAGCCGGCGCCGTGGCCGCGCGTCGCGAGCGTGCAGAAGTGCATCCGCACGAACGACATCGAGAACGTCGGCCGCACCACGCGGCACGGCACGTTCTTCCAGATGAACGGCAACTTCTCGTTCGGCGACTACTTCAAGCAGGGCGCCGTCGAGCTGGCGTGGGAGCTGCTGACGACGTCGCAGGACGCGGGCGGCTACGGCCTGGACGGCGACCGGCTCTGGGTCACGATCTGGGACCAGGACGCGGAGGCGGCCGACGCGCTGCGCTCGGTCGGCATCGACGACCGGCACATCGTGCGCCTGCCGCGCGAGGAGAACTTCTGGGACACGGGCCAGCCCGGCCCGGCGGGCCCCTGCGCCGAGTTCCACTACGACCGCGGGCCCGAGTACGGCCCGGACGCGGTGGGCGGCACCGTCGACCCCGGCGGAGACCGGTACCTCGAGATCTGGAACCTCGTCTTCGACCAGTTCATCCGAGGCGAGGGCTCGGGCAAGAGCTACCCGCTGCTCGGCGAGCTCGACCAGAAGGCGATCGACACCGGCGCGGGCCTCGAGCGCATCGCGTACCTGCTGCAGGGCAAGCAGAACCTCTACGAGATCGACGAGGTCTTCCCGGTCATCGAGCGCGCCCAGGAGCTGACGGGGCGCCGGTACGGCGCGGTCGACGGCGACGACGTGCGGATGCGCGTCGTGGGCGACCACGTGCGCAGCTCGCTGATGCTGATCGGCGACGGCGTCACGCCGTCGAACGAGGGTCGCGGCTACGTGCTGCGCCGCCTGCTGCGACGCACGGTGCGCTCGATGCGCCTGCTCGGCGTCGACGAGCCGGTGCTGCCGCACCTGCTGCCCGTGAGCCGCGACGCGATGAGCGCGTCGTACCCGAACGTGGCGGACGACTTCGACCGCATCGCGCAGGTCGCGTACGGCGAGGAGGAGGCGTTCCGCCGCACGCTCGCGTCGGGCACCACGATCCTCGACACGGCGGTCGCCTCGGCGAAGGAGTCCGGCTCGCCGGTGCTCAGCGGCGAGAAGGCGTTCCAGCTGCACGACACGTACGGCTTCCCGATCGACCTCACGCTCGAGATGGCGTCCGAGCAGGGCGTCGAGGTCGACGAGCCCGCGTTCCGCAGCCTCATGGCGGAGCAGAAGGCGCGGGCGCGCGCGGACGCGCTCGCGAAGAAGACCGGTCACGCCAACACGGCGGTCTACGCCGACCTGCAGCGCGCGCTCGTCGAGGAGACGGGCACCGCGGTGCGGTTCGCGGGCTACACCGACGCGGAGACGGACTCGCAGGTCGCGGGGCTGCTCGTCGACGGCGTCGCGGTGCCCGCGGCGACCGCACCCGCCGACGTCGAGGTCGTGCTCGACGTGACCCCGTTCTACGCGGAGTCCGGCGGCCAGCAGGCCGACGAGGGCGTGATCCTGCTCGAGGGCGGCGCGCGCATCGAGGTCGACGACGTCCAGGCTCCGATCAAGGGCCTGTCCGTGCACCGCGGACGCCTCGTCGACGGCACCGCGACCGTGGGCGAGAAGGGTGTCGCGCGCATCGACCGCGGCCGCCGGCAGGCGATCGCCCGCGCGCACACCGCGACGCACCTGGTGCACAAGGCGCTGCACGAGCACGTCGGCGAGCACGCGACGCAGGCGGGGTCGCTCAACGCGCCGAGCCGCCTGCGGTTCGACTTCCGGTCGCCGTCGGCGGTGCCGAACGAGGTCATGGGCGAGATCGAGGCGCGGGTCAACGACCGGCTCCAGGACGACCTCGAGGTGACCGACTCCGTCATGTCGCTCGAGGCGGCGCGCGCGAAGGGCGCGATGGCGCTGTTCGGCGAGAAGTACGGCAACGAGGTCCGCGTCGTCTCGATCGGTGACGGCTGGTCGCTCGAGCTCTGCGGCGGCACGCACGTCAAGCGGTCCGGCGAGCTGGGTCTCGTCACGCTGCTGTCCGAGTCGGCGATCGGCTCGGGCGTGCGACGCGTGGACGCGCTCGTCGGCGCGGGCGCGTACGGGTTCCAGGCGCGCGAGCACGCGCTCGTCGGACAGCTCTCGGGCCTGCTCGGTGCGCGCCCGGACGAGCTCACCGAGCGCGTGTCGTCGATGCTCACGCGGCTCAAGGAGTCCGAGAAGGAGCTCGCCGCGCTGCGGGCGCAGCAGCTGCTGGCCGCGGCGGCGGGCCTCGCGGGCTCGGCGAAGACGGTCGGTGGCACGCGGCTCGTGACGCACGACGCCGGCGAGGTCGCCTCGCCCGACGAGCTGCGCGCCCTGGTGCTCGACGTGCGCGGTCGCCTCGGTGAGGCCGAGCCCGCCGTGGTCGCCGTCGGCGGCACGAGCAAGGGACGCCCGGTCGTGGTGGTCGCGACGAACGCCGCGGCGCGCTCCGCCGGTGTGCGTGCCGGTGCGCTCGTCAAGGTCGCGTCCGGCGTGCTCGGCGGCGGTGGCGGCGGCAAGGACGACCTCGCGCAGGGCGGCGGTGCCGACGCGAGCAGGCTCGTCGAGGCCCTCGCGGCGGTCGCCTCCGCGCTGGCGGGATAGGCGCGTGGGTCCGACGGACGGCGAGCCGGACGGCGCACCCGACCAGGCGCCCGACCCGGGCGAGGTCGTGGTGCGCGGGTCGCGGCTCGCGGTCGACGTCGGGAGCGTGCGCGTGGGTCTCGCGTCGAGCGACCCCGACGGCCTGATCGCCACGCCGGTGGCGACGCTGGCCCGCGACGGCGCACGTCCGCCCGCTGGACAGCTGTCCAAGGACGTCGCCGCGATCGTGGACGAGGCACGCGACCGATGTGTGGCTCTCGTGTACGTCGGGCTGCCACGACACCTGTCGGGAGCCGAAGGTGCAGCCTCGCAGGCCGCGCGCGCGTACGCTGTGGCACTGGCGCAGGCTGTCGCTCCGATCCCGGTGCGACTCGTCGATGAGCGGATGAGCACCGTCACCGCGCATCACGCGCTCCAGGCGTCCGGCCGATCCGGGCGCCGCCACCGGCAGGTCGTCGATCAGGCGGCCGCGGTGGTGATCCTGCAGTCCGCGTTGGATGCGGAACGCGCGACCGGGCGACGCCCGGGGGAAAGGGTCGTTGCCGACCCGGGGGACGCGCGATCCGGCAACGCGAGGGGGGACCGCAGGGACGGACGGACGACTCTGGAGTGACGCACTGGTGAGCAACAGCCAGACCGAGTGGTGGGCGCCTGTCGAGCGAGGCGGCGACACCCCCACCGACTTGTTCGGAGGCGATCTCGGCGGGGGCACCCCCACCCGCCGTTCGCGCTCCGCCGGACGTCAGCGCGACCACCGGGACCGCAAGCGGCGACGCCGTCGGTCCGTGTGGGTGCTCGTCGTGGCGCTCCTGCTCGTCGCCGGAGCCGGCTACGTCGTGTACTCCGTGGCGGGCGACATGTTCGGCGGGAGCGGTTCCAGCAGCAAGGACGTGACGGACTTCCCCGGCCCGGGCAGCTCGGCCGTGCAGGTCGTCATCAAGCCCGGTGACACCGGGGCGATGATGGGCCGCCGGCTGGTCGACGCCGGGGTCGTCGCGTCGACCGGCGCCTTCAACAAGGCGTTCGCGGCCAACGCGGACGCCGCCTCGATCCAGCCGGGCACGTACAACCTGCTCCTCGGCATGCGCGCGTCCGACGCGGTCGGCGCGCTGCTCAACCCGTCGACCAAGGCGACCATGCGTGTGACCGTCGCCGAGGGCCTCACGGCCGCGCAGATCTACGACAAGATCAACGCCACGACGCTCATCCCCGTCAAGGACCTGGAGAAGGCCGCGACCGACCCGTCCGCGATCGGGCTCCCGGCCCAGGCGAAGGGCAAGGTCGAGGGCTGGCTGTTCCCGGCGACGTACGACGTGGAGCCGGGAACGAGCGCCGCGGACGTGCTGAAGCAGATGACGGCCAAGACCGTCCAGGTGCTCAAGGCGAACGACGTGCCGCAGTCGCAGTGGGAGACGGTGCTGAACAAGGCGTCGCTCATCGAGCGCGAGGCGAAGCACGACGTCGACCGGCCGAAGATGGCGCGCGTCATCGACAACCGGCTCGATCAGGGCATCGCGCTCGGCATCGACTCCACGACGTCCTACGGTCTCGGGATCAGCGGCGCGCCGACGCTCGCGCAGACCAAGGACCTGTCGAACAAGTGGAGCACCGGTGCCCGGACCGGGCTTCCGCCGACGCCCATCGCGTCTCCCGGTGAGAAGTCGATCCAGGCCGCGATGCACCCCGCGAACGGCCCGTGGATGTTCTGGTGCACCGTGAACCTCGAGACGGGCGAGACGAAGTTCGCCGAGAACGCCACCGGGTTCAGCGCCTGCGTGGCCGAGCTGCGCGCGTGGCAGAAGGCCCACCCGGGCTACGGCGGCTGAGCGGCGCGTGACGGAGCACGACGTGCGCCGAGCCGCCGTGCTCGGCCACCCGATCGCGCACTCGCTGTCCCCGGTGCTGCACCGGGCCGCGTACGCGGACCTCGGGCTGGCGTCGTGGCGCTACGAGGCGGTCGACGTCACCGAGGACGCGCTGGCGGCCTTCGTCGCGGGGCTCGACTCCTCGTGGGCCGGGCTCAGCCTGACGATGCCGCTCAAGCAGACGGTGCTGCCGCTGCTCCACCACGTCGAGCCCCTCGCCCTGGTGGTCGGCGCCGTCAACACGGTGCTCATCCAGGGCGCGGGGGCGTCGCGCGTGCTGACCGGCGCGAACACCGACGTGCACGGCATCGTCGCCGCGCTGGCCGAGGGCGGGCTGACGCGAGCCGGGCGCGCCGTCGTGCTCGGCGGGGGCGCCACGGCCGCGTCGACGCTCGCGGCGCTCGCGCAGCTCGGCTGCCCCAGCGCGACGGTCCTCGTCCGGTCGCAGGCGCGCGCCGGCGGTCTGATGCGGGCGGCGCACCGGATGGGCGTCACGCCGGTGTTCCGGTCGCTCGACGAGGCGGCCGCACGTCTCGGCGGAGCGGACGTCGTGGTCTCGACCCTCCCGCCGCACGCGGCGGACACCCTCGCCGCGACGCTCGACGGGACGCCGAGGGGCGTGCTGCTCGACGTCGCGTACGACCCGCGACCGACCGCTCTGCAGGCCGCGTGGGAGCGGGCCGGCGGGGTGGCCGTCGGGGGCGAGCGGATGCTGCTGCACCAGGCGGCGGAGCAGGTCCGGCTGATGACGGGCCGGCCTGGGCCGGTCGGCGCGATGTCCGCGGCGCTCGAGGCGGTCCTCGCCGCGTAGGCCGCCGCCGACCGCGGGACGTCCACCGGACGGTCGACCGACCGCGGGACGTCCGCCGGACGGTCGACCGACCGGGGGATGTCCGCCCGACGGTCGACCCGGCCGGGTGGAAGCGCTCAAGTCCTGCGCGCGCGTGCCGATGCACCGATGAGGGCCGATCTCGCGGCCCGTCATCAGGCGGAGGTCGCGCGTGAAGCAGCTCGGGGAGATCCTGCTCGACGAAGGACTCGTCACCGAGGCGCAGCTCCTGGCCGCGCTCGACGAGCAGATGGCCGGGGGAGCGTCGCTCGGGCGCACGCTCGTCGAGCTCGGCATCCTCACCGAGGCGCAGCTCGTGCGCGCCCTCGCGGCGCAGGTCGGCATGGCGTTCGTCGACCTCGACGAGTACCCCGTGGACCGAACCGCGGTGACCCTCGTGCCGGGTGCCCTGTGCCGCCGGTACAGCGTCCTGCCGATCGGCTTCGACGGCCCCAACCTGCTCCTCGCCACCGCTGACCCCGGCAACGTGATGGCCGTCGACGACGTGCGGACCATGTCGCGCCGCCAGGTCGTGGCGGTGATCGCGACGCACGAGAACCTGCTGCGCGCGATCGACCGGTTCTGCCGCGCCGACGACGAGATGGAAGACCTCTCGCAGGCGTTCGAGGAGGTCGAGGCCGAGCCGTCGCAGGACCTCAGCAAGCTCAACGAGATCGGCGACGACGACGCGCCGATCGTCCGGTTCGTCAACCTCATCGTCACGCAGGCGATCACCGACCGCGCCTCGGACATCCACATCGAGCCGGCCGAGCACGACCTCCTCGTGCGGTACCGCATCGACGGCGTGCTCAAGGAGACGCAGCGCGCGCCGAAGAACATCCAGGGCGGCGTCATCAGCCGCGTCAAGATCATGAGCGACATCGACATCGCCGAGAAGCGCAAGCCGCAGGACGGCCGCATGTCGATCAACCACAACGGTCGCAAGATCGACCTCCGCGTGGCGACGCTGCCGACGGTGTGGGGCGAGAAGATCGTGATGCGCATCCTCGACAACTCGACCGCGAGCCTCGACCTGCGCGACCTGAGCTTCCTCGACCACAACTACGAGCGGTACCGCGAGTCGTACCAGAAGCCCTACGGGATGATCCTCGTCACCGGCCCGACCGGGTCGGGCAAGTCGACCACGCTGTACGCGACGCTGAACGCGGTCTCACGTCCCGAGATCAACGTCATCACGGTCGAGGACCCGGTCGAGTACCGACTCCCGGGCATCAACCAGGTGCAGGTGAACCCGAAGGCGGGCCTGACGTTCGCCGCGGCGCTGCGCTCGATCCTGCGGTCCGACCCGGACGTGGTGCTGCTCGGTGAGATCCGTGACCACGAGACGGCGCAGATCGCGGTCGAGGCGGCCCTCACCGGTCACCTCGTGCTGTCGACGCTGCACACGAACGACGCGCCCTCTGCCGTCACGCGTCTGACGGAGATGGGCATCGAGCCGTTCCTCGTGGGCTCGGCGCTGGACTGCGTCGTCGCCCAGCGGCTCGCGCGGCGCCTGTGCTCCAAGTGCAAGCAGCCGTACCAGCCGACGCCCGAGGAGATGCTGGCCGCGCGGTTCCCGTGGATGCCGGGGGAGCCCCTGCCGGAGCTGTTCCGCCCCGGCGGCTGCGTCGCGTGCTCGCGCACCGGCTACCGCGGTCGCCTCGCGCTCCACGAGGTCATGACGGTGACCGAGGAGATCGAGCGGCACGCCGTCGCCCACTCGTCGAGCGCGGACATCGGCACGACCGCCGTCAAGCAGGGCATGATCACGCTCCGCGACGACGGCTGGCACAAGGTCGCCCTCGGCCAGACGACGATCGAGGAGATCCTCCGCGTCGTCGCCTGAGCCCGCGCGGAGCGCCCCCGCGACGCCCCACGCAACGTGACGTCCGCGCTCAAGTCGGGCACGTCGGCGGCCGATGAACCGACGAGAGCGGACGCTGTGTCGTCGCACGTCGTCGCAGTTCCGCACGCAGACGCACGGTCGCACCAGGCGAAGGGGATGACGTGAGCGACTCCTACCAGGGACCCGGCGGCGAGCCGGCCCGACCGCTGCCGCCCTACCGGCCCGCGGGGCCGCAGTCGGGCGCGCCGGGTCCGGTGCCGGGGCAGACGGTGTTCTCGCCGGTCCCGTCCCAGAGCCAGGTGGCCCCGCCCGCCTACCCGCAGCCCGCAGCGCCGCAGCCGGGGTACGGCGCGCCCGCCGCGCCAGCCCAGGCCGCGTACCCGGCCCCGCCCGCAGGCGCCCCCGGCGGCCAGTTCCAGCCGCCGCCGGCGCGCGGCCTCGACGTCGGCCCGGGCACGTTGAACCCGGGTCAGATCGCCGCGTCCTCGCTCGGTCCCGCGTACCAGTCGACGCCGACGCGCGAGTTCGACGCGAACGGCAACCCCGTCGCGCCCTTCGTCCCGGCGCAGGCCGGCCCGCCGCCCACGTCGGTCGCCGCCGCGCGTGCCGCGGCCGCGCCGCCCGCCCCTCCCGCGTTCGGTGCGCCCGCGGGCGGCGCGCCCGTCTTCCTGCCCGCCGCCGAGCCCGCGCCCAGCGCGGCACCCGAGGCTCCCGCGCCGCAGCAGCCCGCCGCGACGGCGGCCGCCGCCAAGCCCGCCGACGGACGCCGCGACCGCGTGCGCTCGGGCGTCGGCCAGGCGGCGCAGGAGGGCGACCTGCCGATCGACGAGGTCCTCACCGAGATGGTGCGCCTCAACGCCTCCGACGTGCACCTGACGACCGGCTCGGCGCCGATGGTCCGCATCTCCGGCTCGCTGCAGGCGATCGAGGGCTTCGGCGTCATGACGCCGGACAACCTGCGCCGGACGATCTACGCGATCCTCACGCAGAAGCAGCGCGAGACGTTCGAGACGAACCTCGAGCTCGACTTCTCGTACTCGGTGCGCGGGCTCGCGCGGTTCCGCGTGAACATCTACCAGCAGCGCGAGTCCATCGGCGCCGCGTTCCGCGTGATCCCCTACGAGATCAAGGAGCTCGAGAAGCTCGGCGTCCCGGCGGTGGTCGGCACGTTCGCCGGCCTGCCGCGTGGCCTCGTGCTCGTCACGGGCCCGACGGGTTCCGGCAAGTCGACGACGCTCGCGTCGATCATCGACCTCGCCAACCGCACGCGCAGCGACCACATCATGACGGTCGAGGACCCCATCGAGTTCCTCCACCGCCACAAGAAGTCGCTGATCAACCAGCGCGAGGTGGGGCAGGACACGCTCTCGTTCGCCAACGCGCTCAAGCACGTGCTCCGTCAGGACCCCGACATCATCCTGGTCGGCGAGATGCGTGACCTCGAGACGATCTCCGTGGCGCTCACCGCGGCCGAGACCGGTCACCTCGTGTTCGCGACGCTGCACACGCAGGACGCCGCGCAGAGCATCGACCGCGTGATCGACGTGTTCCCTGCCCACCAGCAGGCGCAGGTGCGCACGCAGCTCGCGGGCGCGATCCAGGGCGTCGTCTGCCAGACGCTGTGCAAGCGGTCCGACCAGCCGGGGCGCGCCGTCGCCACCGAGGTCCTGGTCGCGACGCCCGCCATCCGGAACCTGATCCGCGAGGGCAAGACGCACCAGATCTACTCGGCGATGCAGGCCGGCGCGAAGCAGGGCATGCACACGATGGACCAGCACCTCGCGGAGCTCGTCAAGGACGGGAAGATCACGTACGAGGTCGGCCTCGAGAAGTGCCACCACATCGAGGACTACAACCGCCTGACCGGGCGGTTCTCCGGCGGCACGCAGGGTGCGGCCGGCCTGGGTGACGCGTCGGCGGTCGGCGCCGGGATGGGTGGTCTGTGATGGCGACCGCGACGAAGACCTACGAGTACGCGGTCCGCGACCGTGGCGGCAAGGTCGTCAAGGGCCGCGTCGAGGCGCCGAACCAGGCGGCGGTCGCGAACCGCCTTCGAGAGATGGGGCTCGCGGCGATCTCGATCTCCGAGGTCAACACGGGTGGCCTCAACGCCGAGATCAGCATCCCGGGCTTCGGCGGCAACAAGATCTCGCGCAAGGACCTGGCGGTGATGTCGCGGCAGCTCGCGACGATGATCGACGCGGGTCTGTCGCTGCTGCGCGCGCTGTCGATCCTGGCGGACCAGACGGAGTCCAAGGCGCTCGCCAAGGTGATCGCCCAGGTCCGCAACGAGGTCGAGGTGGGCACCGCCTTCTCGATCGCGCTCGGCAAGCACGAGGCCGTGTTCCCGCCGCTGATGATCAACATGGTCAAGGCCGGCGAGGTCGGTGGCTTCCTCGACAAGGCGCTCATCTCGGTGGCCGACAACTTCGAGGCCGAGGTCAAGCTGACGAACAAGATCAAGTCGGCGATGACCTACCCCGTGGTCGTGTTCATCATCGCGGTGCTCGCCGTCATCGGCATGCTGCTCTTCATCGTGCCGATCTTCGCGAACATGTTCGCGAGCCTCGGCGGGACGCTGCCCCTGCCGACCCGCATCCTCGTGGTGCTCTCGAACATCATGAAGGTCGGCATCGTGCCGCTCGTGGTCGGCTTCATCGTCTTCATGGTGTGGTGGCGCCGCCACAAGAACGACAAGATGATCCGCGAGAAGCTCGATCCCTGGAAGCTCAAGGTCCCGGTGTTCGGCGGCCTGTTCCGCAAGATCGCCGTGGCGCGCTTCACGCGCAACTTCGGCACGATGATCCATTCGGGCGTGCCGTTGCTCCAGGCGCTCGACATCGTCGGCGAGACGAGCGGCAACCTGGTCGTGGAAAGGGCCGCGAAAGCCGTCCAGGAATCGGTCAGAAAGGGCGAGTCGCTCGCCGGCCCGTTGTCCGAGCACCCGATCTTCCCGCCCATGGTCGTGCAGATGATGGCCGTCGGTGAGGACACCGGTGCGCTCGACACCATGCTCGAGAAGGTCGCCGACTTCTACGACGACGAGGTCGAGGCGACGACCGAGCAGCTCACGAGCCTGATCGAGCCCCTGATGATCGTCGTCATCGGCGCGATCATCGGCGGCATGATCGTCGCGCTCTACATGCCGATCTTCAGCATCTTCAGCATCATCCAGTGACGTTCACGCGTGCGGGTTGCTCCGCACGGGTGAATCGCGGGGCGGCTCGGGCTTCGGCTCAAGTCGCCCCGTTTCGCGTCCGATGACCGCATTGCATGACTGAACCGGCCCTCCGGCCGGGCTGAATGTGACAACGAATCCGTCCCGACTGACCTGGGGAGCTCGCAATGATGGCTCGCATCCGTAAGTCCATGGAGGAGAAGGACAAGGGCTTCACCCTTATCGAGCTCCTCGTCGTCATGATCATCATCGGCATCCTCGCGGCGATCGCGATCCCGGTGTTCCTGAACCAGCGCAAGAAGGCCGAGGACACGGCGGCCAAGGCTGACGTCTCGACGCTCGGCAAGGAGATCGCGACCTACTTCGTCGACTGGGACGGCACGACCCAGGTCACCGCCGGCGAGAACGGCAACAAGTGGCAGGTCAACGGCACCGACATCGGCAACCGCTCGAAGAACGTCCGCTTCGGTGGCCTGACGAACGCCGCGGACGACCAGACGTGGTGCGTCTACGTCACCGACGCCAAGGGTGACAAGGCCGTGACCGGCTACAAGTACTCGGCTGAGGGCGGCCTCGAAGAGGGCACCTGCTGATCTAGCACCACCTTCCAGTGGGGCGGGGGCCCAGCCTCCGCCCCACTGGTGTACCCGGAGCACCAACTCCGACATCCCTCGCAATGCTCCGACCACCCCAGGGGCCCCAGATGCGCGGAACGCTGGCCGCGGCAAGACCGGACACCGACGTCCGAGAGCGTGGCTTCACGCTGATCGAGCTCGTCGTCGCGATGGTGATCCTCGCGGTCGTCTCGCTCGCGGTCATCGCCGTGATCCTCCAGGCGCAGGGCGCCGGGGTCGCGAACCGTAGCCGCATCGCGGCCTCCAACCTCGCGGACCGCGAGATCGAGATGGTCCGCCAGCAGTTCACCGCGACCGACGCCGGCCCCCTCGCCGTCGCGAACGCCGGCACGGTGGTCGACGCGTACCCGCTCCAGGGCGGCACCGCCGGTCAGCCGCTCGTCGTGGACGGTCGCCCGTACACCGTGACGCGCTCGGCCCAGTGGAACGCCACGGGCAGCGGTGCGTCGGCGTGCGAGGGCGGCGCCGCGGTCGTGTACCCCGCGCTGACGGTGACCGTGAAGGTGACGTGGGAGGACATGGGCCAGGCCCGACCCGTCACGGTGTCGACGCGGCTCGCTCCCGAGAAGGACCTGGGCCTCTCCGACAAGACGGCCTACATCGCCGCCAAGGTGCGCGACCAGGACGACAAGCCGCTGGCGAACGTGGCGGTCTCGGCGACCGGGAGCGGAACGGTCACCGGCAAGACCGACGACACGGGGTGCGTCGTCCTGCCCGTCACCCCCGCCGCCTCGACCGGCACGACCTACACCGTCCAGATCGCCGACTCGTCCTACATCGACATCTCGGGGACCACCAACCCGAGCAAGAGCACGGGCATCATCAAGCAGGGCACGCTCTACAGCGGCGCGTCGTTCTCGATCGCGAAGCCCGGCAAGGCGATCGTCACCCTCGTGCGTGACGACGGAACGCCGCTCACAGACGCGCAGGTGGCGGGATCCAAGGTGACGCTGGTCGCGTCCGAGTACTCGGGCGCCACCGGCGCGGTGACCAAGACCGTCTCGACCGTCAAGACCACGTTCACCAACCTGTGGCCCACGACCTACGGCGCGTACTTCGGGACGGTCCCGCCGCTGGCCGGCTACACGGTCCAGGAGCTCCTCGCGGACGGCGCGATCACGCTCGACGTCCCCTTCACGATGGCCAGCGTGCCGGTGCAGAACCTGCCCGACGGCACGACGACCGTCTACGCGGTGCCCACCGGGACCGCGGTGACCGCCACCAGCTGTGCGCCGTCGGGCACGCAGACCGCGTCCGCCTCGGGCACGACGGCCACGTTCGACGCCATGCCGGGGGAGTACGACCTGTACTTCTCGGGCGCGACGTTCAAGTGCGCGAGCGGGCCGGTCGACGTGCCGTTCGCGAGCGGCACCAACGACCCCGTCGTGCTGGCGAACACCACGATCTCGATCTCGGGCGCTCCCGGCGGCACGGTGTGGGCGCTCAACCAGGCCAAGGCGGGCATCACGTCGTCGCCGACGACCTGCCCGAGCGGCTACGGCACGCTCGCGGTCAACATCGACACCGCGCGGAGCGGCACCGCGAAGCTCCCCGCCGGTGTCTGGTACTTCTGGCAGGGCAGCGCGGACGGCTCGACGTGCACCGCCTACCCGAACGTCTCGAGCCCGACGACGATCATCTACGGGCAGAACAACCCGGTGGCGTGGTCGGCGACGACGACGCTGACGCTCACCGGCATGACGAAGAACTACTACTTCTTCGTCATCGACGGGACGTCGGGCAGCCCGACCTGCCTCAAGTCGTCGATCACGCCGCCGGCGGGCTCGAGCTACTGGATCTCCAGCTCGGCGACGACGACCACGCCGCAGTCGCTGAGCCTGACGATCCCGCGTCCGTCGACCACCAAGACGTACAAGGCGTTCCAGTCGCTGAGCACCGCCACCACCAGCAACAGCTGCGTCTCGGTGGGGAGCTTCTCGGTCGGACCCTCGACCGCGTCGGCCTCGATGGTGGGCAAGTGATGCGCCGGCTCCTCCGGGCTGTGCGGCCCGAGCGGACGGAGCGGACCGACGAGGGGACGACGCTCGCGGAGCTGCTCGTCTCGATGACGCTGCTCTCGCTGATCCTGATGGCGGTCGTGACGATCTCGATCGGGTTCACGCGGGCCAACGCCGACACGATGACCCGCCAGGACCAGGTCGACGTCGGCCGCGTCGCGAGCGAGGCGATGACCAAGACGCTGCGCACCGCCGTCCTGCCGAGCCAGCTGATCACCAACTGCGCCGACAAGACGGCGTGCGAGGACAAGGCGTTCCTGCTCGGGCAGAAGTTCACGGTGCGCTTCTACGCGAACCTCAACAACCCGGGGAACACCGTCGGCCCGAGCCAGGTGTCCTACGTGCTGACGACCTCCGGCCCGAACGCGGGGGCGCTCGTCGAGAGGATCCAGGTCCCCGACAGCGCGAGCGTCGCGCTGGCCGGCGGCTACTACACGTACTGCGACGCCGAGGCGTCGGGGGCGACGGCCGCGTGCAAGAAGCGTCTGAAGAAGCACACGATCGCCGAGGGCGTCGTCGGCTCGGGTGCGGCGGTGTTCGCGTACTACGACGAGAACGGCAACGCGCTGAACCCCGGCAGCACCGGCCTCTCCTCCGACGACCTGGCCAAGGTGGCGGCGGTCGAGCTCACCGTGACCGTCAAGAGCTCGCCGAAGATCCACTCGACCACCTACATCCAGCGCGTCTCCCTCCCGAACGTCCAGGCGTCCATCAACGAGAAGCAGGACGTGAACCCATGAGGCACCTGCTGCGCCGCCGCGACGACGAGGGCATGGCCCTCGTCTTCGTGGTCGGCACGATGCTCATCCTCGCGATGCTGGCCCTGACCGCTCTGGCGTACGTGGGCCAGTCGACGACGCTCGCGCGCTTCGACGCCGACCACGGATCAGCCATGGCCGCGGCGCAGGCCGGGGTCGACGACTTCGTGTCGCACCTCAACGCGAACGACACCTACTGGAAGACGGCCGACTGCACCAACGCGGCGCTCAAGGGCCCGGCCCAGGCCGGCGGCGCGGCGTGCGGCTGGAACGCGGCGACGGCCAACGGCTGGGAGCCCGTCCGGCCCGGCGTCACCGGCGACAAGGCGGCGTACTTCCACTACTCGTTCGACTCGTCCGACGCGGTCAACGGCGGCCCGGTCGTGCTCACTGTGACCGGGCGCGCGAACGGCGAGTACCGGTCGATCCAGGCGACCGTCGGCAAGGGGTCGTCGACCGACTACGTCTACTACACCGACTTCGAGTCGGCGGACCCGTCCAACAAGCAGGCCTACCCGACGACGCCCTCCGCATCCTGCGGCGGCGCGGGGTACTCGAGCGCCAAGTACTTCTACGCGGGGCGCAGCGGGTGCGTGGAGATCACCTTCGTCACCGGTGACACGCTGAGCGGGCCGGTGTTCTCCAACGACGCCGTCCTGTCGTCCGGCGCGACGTTCACGAGCGCGTTCACGTCGTCGAACCCGCCGTGCGACTCGGTCACTGCGACGAAGTCGACGTGGAACAGCTGCCTGCGATCGGGTAGCACGGCGAACTTCGGCAAGCAGCCCAACTACTCCAAGCCGCAGTACCTGGACGACACCTCGGCGCAGTTCGCCAACGACCCCGGGTGCCACTACTACGGGTCGACGCGGATCGTGTTCAACGCGAACGGCACGATGACCGTCTGGAACAGCTCGCTCAACGGCGGCGGGAAGGCGCCGCTCTCGATCCGGGGCCCGGGCGACACCGCCGACCCGAACTGCGGCGCGTTCCCCGCGCTCGGCTCTGCGGCCGGCACGACGGTGCCGGTGCCGAACAACGAGGTCGTCTACGTCTCGGCCGACGCCACGGGCCTGGCACACACGCAGTGCGACGCCGGCCAGCTCGGCGGCCCGACGGGCGCGACGCTGCCGCTCGGCACGTTCACCAAGACGAAGGCCGCGGGCAAGCCGACGGTCAACAACGACTCGTACACCTACGACCAGACGATGACCGAGACGAACAAGTTCTGCCAGGAGGGCAACCTCTACGTCGAGGGCGTCGTCAAGGGCCGCGTGTCGCTCGCGTCGGCGCAGTCCGTCGTCGTGACGGGCGACCTGGTGCTGGCCGGCGGCCTCAACGGCTCGGACATGCTCGGCCTCGTCGCGACGAACTCCGTCGAGATCTTCCACCCGTGGATGATGAAGGTGACCGGTCCGAGCACGGGCTGCCCGTCGAGCACGTGCAAGTGGAACACCTCGGCGACCGAGGTCGGCACGGACGTGTCCGGCTGGCCGCGCGACTACGCGGACCCGACGGGCGGCGTCGTGGTCGCCGGCGTGAACATCATGGGGTCGATCCAGACGCTGCAGCACTCGTTCTACGTGCAGCAGTACGCGAAGGGCTCCCACCTCGGGCTGCTGCAGGTCAACGGCTCGATCGCCCAGCGCTGGCGCGGCATCGTCGGCCAGAGCGGTGCGAGCGGTCCCGGCTACCTGAAGAACTACGTGTACGACAAGCGGCTCGTGTACTCGTCCCCGCCGTACTTCCCGCACTGGGTCACCGCCCAGTGGAAGCAGCGCTACTTCGGGGAGGTGCGGACCCCCCAGTCGCTCAGGAACTGAGACGGCGGGCGGGTTCGCCCGGGGGATCGCGGTGGTTTGTCCGTGATCGGACGCCCGTTTCCTGCAACGTGACTGTGTGTTGACCGTTCGGGCTCATGACAGGTGCCTGACCTGCCGAGACATCCCATGTGCGCGGCGCGCTCGAGCCGTGCCGGAGAGGGGTGTCGAGGCATGCGTCGAGGCGGTTCGCCCTCCCGTCGGCTCCGGCCGGGCGGCGACGAATCGGGGTTCACTCTCGTCGAGCTCCTGGCGGCGATGGCGGTCATCACCGTCGTGCTGCTCGTGCTCATGGTGGTGCAGACGAAGGCGCTCGTCACCAACGCCCAGACGCGTGAGCGGACGCAGGCGACCGCCTACGCGAACAAGGTGATGGAGGAGCTCCGCGCGCTGCCGTGGGCCACCCTGAGCAAAGGCCTGAGCCCGGGCTTCGCGGCCGCGGCAGGCGGGGACCCGAACATCGCGTCCGGCAAGCTGCACCCGGCGAAGGCTCCGTCGATCAACGAGACCCTCGTGACCGACAGCAGCCAGTCGACCACCGCGGTCCCGCTGTCGGGTGCCGGCGGGACGAACAAGACGACGGACGTCGACCCCGCGATACCCGGCTCGCGGTTCGTGTCCCGCGCCTACGTGACCGCGGGCTCGGTGTCGGCCGACCAGGTCCTGACGCTGACCGTCATCACCACCTGGGCCAAGAACTCCTCGAGCTCGTCCGACGCGATCGTCGTGCGCTCGCAGGCGTACTCGCCGGACGGCGACTGCGGTTCGGAGTCGACGCAGCCCTTCCTCGGCGCCTGCCAGGCGATCACCTCGAGCGGCGCCGGGGCGCAGGGCCCACGGACGACGCTGAGCGCGACCACCCCGGGCGTCGCCATCATCGACGGCACCGGCTACTCGTCCGCGTCGCTGCTCGGGACCGCGGTCGGCGCCGACGTGACGTCGCAGCAGATCACGCGCGTCGAGGCGGCGGGGTCGCAGGCCGGCGCGGTCGTCACGAGCGTCGACCCCGGCATCGCGTCGGTCGCGACCGGGCAGGACCAGGTGACGAACGCGGCGTCCGACGACATCGGCGCCTCGGGCGCGCCGCCGACGAACCCCGCCGACGTCAGCCGGATCGGCGCGACGACCAGCACCAGCTGGTCGTCCGGTGGTGTGCAGCTCCTGGTCGCGCCGTCGACGGGCACGTCCACGCTCGCGCGGGCATCGACGACGACCTCGTGCGACACGGGCGTACCGGCGGCGCAGCCGTGCGCGCTCAACCGCTCGAACGACGGGACCGGGACGACGGCGACCATGAAGATCGGCGGCACCACCTTCACCGTCTACGCGGACGGGGGCGGAGGCACGCAGCAGGCGCTCGGCGCGCGCTTCCTCACCGCGAACGGAACCACCGCGACCGGCTGCGCGACGATCTCCGGCGCCGGCTGCGTCGCCGCGACCGCCAAGCAGACCGTCGGCACGCTGACCTTCGGTGCCGCGGGGTGGGGGAGCACGGGCCCCAGCGGCGGTCTCGTCAAGCTCTCCGGCTACAGCGACTCGATCGTGACCGAGCGGGGCACGTCCCAGCGCACGTCCGCGGCGAGCACGACGCGGCAGGGCACGCTCCAGGTGTGGAACGGCTCGACGTACCAGGCTGTCCCGATCGGTCCCGCCGACGCGTCGACCGTCACCTCGGGCACGGCGACGTGGTCGGGGAGCGGCAGCACGGTGACCGCGTACGCGATCGTGACCGTCACGCCCGCCACGACGGTCGCCTCGAACCCCGACCCGGCCGCCTGCAAGACGGCCGACTGCTCGATCGACGCCGCGGTCGGCACGGTCACGGTCTCGACGACCTGGACGGTGACCTCGGGCTCGCAGCCCGTCTCGTTCACGTCGGTGACGGTGGTCGGCGGCACGCACGCGAGCGCGTCGTACAAGGCGGCCCCCAGTGCGTGAGGCGTGGGCGCGCCGGCGCAGGCCCGCGGGCGAGAGCGGCTGGACGCTCGTCGAGCTCATCGTCGCGATGTCGCTGTTCGCCGGTCTTCTGGTGATCGTGTTCTCGGTCCTGATCACCATCAGCCTCCAGACGAAGGACAACCTGGCGCGCACGCGAGCGG
The DNA here is from genome assembly GCF_030362835.1 of Cellulomonas alba. Taxonomy (GTDB): domain Bacteria; phylum Actinomycetota; class Actinomycetes; order Actinomycetales; family Cellulomonadaceae; genus Cellulomonas; species Cellulomonas alba. Next base: position 110,835 of record NZ_JAUCGQ010000001.1, on the reverse strand, counting down.
TCGACCAGGTCCAGCTGGGCCTGATGCAGATCGACCGGCAGGTGCGGTCGGGCAACGTCATCTCGAACCCCGCGTCGGAGAGCTCGGCCGACTCGGGAGTGCCGGCGTCGTACTCGCTGCGGGTCTACACGCAGACCGACGGCGTCTACCAGTGCGTCCAGTGGCGCGTCCGGTTCCCGACCGGGTCGCCGTACGGCCTGCTCGAGTACCGGTCGTGGAAGCCCCAGTGGGCCTCGACCGGCGGCGTCGAGCCGTGGGCCGTCGTCGCCCGCAACATCGTGGCGCCCGCCAAGGCCGTGAACCTCGGCGACCCTGCGACCTGGCCGCCCTTCCTGCAGACCGACCCGGCGAAGGGCCAGACCGTCACCGTCACGTTCCAGGTGAAGGACCCCGCCCAGCGCGCGTCGTCCAAGCCGGCCACCATCTCGTCCGTCCTGACCGGGCGGAACACGATCTACGGCTACCCCGCGGACAGCTGCGCGGACGTGCCGAACCCATGAGTCGAGGAGGAACCGTGCTCGCACTGCGCCGGAGGCTCGCGGAGCAGGACCCCGAGCGGGGGAGTGCGCTCGTCGCCGCCATGGCCGTCGCGCTCATCGGCATCGCGCTCGCGTCGCTCATCGTCGCCAGTGCGATCGAGGAGGCGAACGCCTCGGGCGCGGACCGCGCTCGCACGTCGGAGGTGCACAGCGCCGAGGGCGCCGTGGACCAGGTCTACGCGCAGCTGCAGGCAGGCACGCCGTGCCGCTGGCCCGCGTCCGGCACGGCGACGAGCGGCTCGGCGCCGTCCATCACCAAGGTGAGCGCGACCATCACGTACTACGACAAGACCGGGGCGGCGCTCCCGTGCGCCGCCGGCACCGTCACCGGTGCGATCGCCACCGCCGTCATCACCGGGACGTCGCAGGCGGCGGGCAGCAACACCGAGCTCGGCGGGGGCACCCGGCGCACGGTCCAGGCCAAGGTGAACCTCAAGCCGATCGTCAACCAGGGCGCGGGCGCGGCGATCTTCTCGGCGAACGGCACCTCGGCCACGAACAGCTTCCAGCTCAAGTCCTACGACCCGTCGACCGCCGCGATCATGTGGATCGACAGCGGGGACTTCGGCTGCAACTCCAACGCGACGATCGACGCGAGCCTCGTGGTCGTCCAGGGCAAGGCCACGCTCGACAACGCCTGCCAGGTCACCAAGGACCTGTGGGCGAAGGGCATGCTCGTCAACGCTCCGCGGACGGGCGGCGGCCAGACGGTCATCGGCAACACGTACGTGGCCGGCGACGCGAAGCTCGCGCTCGGCTCGTCGTACGGCGGCGACCTCCTCGTCGCGGGCACGCTGACCACGCCCGGCTCGGGCTCGCTGATCGTCGGCGGCACCCGGCGCACCGGCATCGGCGTCAGCGCGCTGCCGCAGTACACCAAGCGCGGGTTGCCGGAGGTCGAGTACAAGCCCGCCGACTGGGCCGGCTTCGCGGCGTCGGGCGACCGGCGGCTGGCGTACCGCCAGTGGGTCGCCGCGAACGCGGGCAACCCGGACGCGACCAAGGGCTGGGGCAACAACTCGCCGACGTGGAGCACCGCGCGCGACACGACCAACAACCAGTGCAGCCTCGCGGGCGACAACTACAGCCTCAACGGCCCGCTGATCTCGCCGACCGTCCCGACCCTGTTCGACACCCGCGCGTGCGCGACGTTGCAGTGGGGCCCGAACGTCACGGTCAAGCTCCGCTCGGACCTCGTGATCTTCGCGAACTCGTTCGTCGGGACCAACAGCTGGACGGTCCTCTCGGCCGACGGGCAGGCGCACAAGCTCTGGATCATCGTCCCGGACGCCGACGGCACGCTGAACGGCACCTCGACGTGCGCGAGCCCGTCCGGCAACATCTCGCTCGCGGCCGACTCCAAGCTCGCGACCCCGGTGACGACGTTCTTCTACTCGCCGTGCGACGTGAACATCAGCAACACGGTCGACTTCTACGGACAGATCTACGGACGGACGGTCGTGCTCCAGAACAGCCTTCACGTCGACTACGTGCCGATCGGCATCCCCGGCGTCGACCTGTCCAACTCGACGCCCACGTCGTCCGCGGTCTACCGGGTCGACGTCGTGTACAAGCGCGAGGTCAGAAACCCGTGACGGGCCTCTACGTCGCCGCGGCGACGCTGTTCGGCCTCGCGATCGGCTCGTTCCTCAACGTCGTGATCTGGCGCGTGCCGCGCGGCGAGTCCGTGGCACACCCGCCGAGCGCGTGCCCGCGGTGCGGGCACGCCATCCGCGCGCGCGACAACGTCCCGGTCCTGTCGTGGCTGCTGCTGCGCGGGAAGTGCCGCGACTGCGGCAACCCGATCTCGGTGCGGTACCCGCTCGTCGAGGCCGGCACGGGCGTGCTGTTCGCCGCGACCGCGTGGTTCGTCGGACCGCACTGGGTGCTCCCGGCGATGCTCTACCTCGCGGCGATCAGCGTCGCGCTCGCGCTGATCGACATCGACACGCACCGGCTGCCGAACGCGATCGTGCTGCCCGCGTACCCGGTGTCGCTCGTGCTCCTCGCGCTCGGGTCGTGGAACCCCGGTGGCGTCGCGCACTGGGACGCGATTGTCCGCGCCCTCGTCGGCGCCGTCGCGCTGCTCCTCGTCTACGGCATCGCGTTCGTCGTGTACCCGTCGGGCATGGGCTTCGGCGACGTCAAGCTCGCCGGCGTCCTCGGCCTGTACCTCGGCTGGTGGGGCTGGGGCGCGCTCTTCGTCGGCTGGTTCGCGGCGTTCCTGCTCGGCGGCATCTACGCGGTCGCGCTGATGATCGCCGGACGCGCGGGCCGCAAGAGCGGCATCCCGTTCGGCCCCTGGATGCTGCTGGGCGCCGCCGCGGGCATCGTCGCCGGTCAGCCTCTGTGGGACTGGTACGTCGGGGTCCTCTGATCCCGTGCGGCAACCCTGCCGTTAGCCCTCAAGTCGGACGTGCGTACGCCCGATAGGACGAACATACGACCGCCCTGCCGTCGGAAGGATCCTCGTGGCCACCACACGTGTCATCGGACTCGACATCGGCTCGTCCGGTGTCCGAGCCGCCGAGCTGGAGTTCGGGAGCGGCGGTCCGTCCGGCAAGAACCCGCCGACGCTCGTCCGCTTCGGCTCGGTGCCGCTGCCGATCGGCGCGGTGCGTGACGGCGAGGTCGTCCAGCCCGAGAACGTCTCGACCGCGCTGCGCACGCTGTGGGCGCAGGCCAAGTTCGAGACGAAGGACGTGGTGATCGGCGTCGGCAACCAGCGCGTGATCGTGCGCGAGCTCGACCTGCCGTGGATGCCGCTGGCGCAGCTCAAGGAGTCGCTGCCGTTCCAGGTCACCGAGCTGCTGCCGATGTCGACCGACGACGCGCTGCTCGACTTCTACCCGACGTCCGAGTACGACGGGCCGCAGGGCCGCATGGTCCACGGCATGCTCGTGGCCGCCCAGCGGGACACCGTGAACTCCAACGTCATCGCCGTCGAGGGCGCCGGCCTGCGGCCCACGATGGTCGACCTCAACGCGTTCGCGCTCCTGCGGTCGCTGGCTCGCGGCGACCTCGCGCGCGGGACCGCGGCGTTCGTCGACATCGGCGCCTCGATCACGACCGTCGTCGTGGCCGCGCAGGGCCAGCCCCGCCTCGTCCGCGCGCTGCCGACCGGCGGGCAGAACGTCACCAATGCGGTCGCGACCGCGCTCGGCGCGTCCGGCCCGGAGGCCGAGGCGGTCAAGCGCGAGATCGGCATCGGCTACGCGGTGGGCGAGCACCGCAAGGACGCGGCGGACGCGATCGCGAACGTCGTGCGGACCCTCGTGGAGTCCGTGCGCAACACGTTCGTCTACTACCAGAGCAACAACCCGGGCGCGGGCATCGACGTGGTCGTGCTGACCGGGGGAGGGTCGCACCTCCCCGGCCTCGGCCAGTACCTGTCGAGCGCCAGCCGCCTCCCGGTCACGATCGGTGACCCGCTGGCCGGCCTGCGGTCCGGCAAGGCCTCGCCGCGCGAGCGCCTCGCTGGCCAGGAGTCGTTCGTCGCCCTCCCCGTGGGCCTGGCATACGGAGTCGCAGCATGACCACGTTGCTGGAACGTCCGAAGCTCGCGCTCAAGCCCAAGGGCAAGGCCGGCGGGTCGAGCGTCCTCACCGGCGGCCTGCCGCAGGTCAACCTGCTGCCTCCCGAGGTGCGCGCCGCGCGCGGGCTGCAGCAGACGAAGCGCTACCTCGTCATGGCGCTCGCCGCGACGCTGGTGCTCTGCGTCGGCGTGGTGGGCTGGTCGAAGATCGAGAAGTCCAGCGCCGACTCCGACTTCCAGAGCGCGCAGGACGACACGACCCGGCTCCTCAACGAGCAGAAGAAGTACGCGGACGTCCCGAAGGTGCTCAACGCGCTCGGGAACACCGAGCTGGCCCGGCAGATCGGCATGGGCACGGACGTCGACTGGCAGGCCTACATCGGCGCGATCACGGCCGTCCTGCCCAAGGACGTCAGCATCGACACACTGACCGTGACGGGTGACACGCCCATGGAGGCGGCGAAGGCCGGCGTCGAGGACCCGCTGCAGCCGCAGAGCGTCGGCACGATCTCGTTCACGGGCCGGACGGTCACCGTGCCGGACACCGCCGCGTGGATCAAGGCGCTGAACTCGGTCCCCGGCTTCGCGGGCGCGTGGGTGTCGGCGACGCAGGTCGCGGGCGACGACCACGGCGACTACTACAGCGTCGCGTCGAGCGTCCAGCTGCTCAAGACGACGTACACGCACAACTACGACGTCACGACCGACGCCAAGGGGACGAAGTGATGACGGGCGCCAAGCGCAGCACCTGGATCGGCGGCACGGTCTTCGTCGGCGTCGTCATCGCGGTCGCGACCTGGTTCCTGTTCGTCTCGCCGACGCTCGCCTCGGCCGCCGACGTCCGCAGCCAGGCGGACCAGACCCGCCAGCAGAACGACCTGCTGACGCTCAAGGTCACCAAGCTCAAGGCGGACTTCACCAAGCTGCCCGAGTACAAGGCGCAGCTCGCGGGGCTGCAGAAGCAGATCCCGCTCGACGCGGACCTGTCGGCGTACTTCCTGCAGATCAACAAGATCGCGGACGCGCACTCGGTGGTCATCACCTCGATCGCGCCCGACACGCCGCAGACGGTCAAGCTGGCACCCGCACCCAAGCCCGCCACGGCGAGCTCGGACTCGAGCACCGACGGCTCGAGCGACTCGTCGACGCCGTCGCCGTCGCCGACGCCCACGCCGTCCGCCTCGGCGGGCGCGTCGGGCACGGGTAGCAAGACGGCCACCGTTCCGGACGGCTTCGTCGCGATCCCGTTCTCGGTGACGGTGCTCGGCAAGTACGCCGACACCGTCGCGTTCCTGCACGACGTGCAGCGCGGCACCGATCGCCTGTTCCTCGTCAGCGGGCTGACCGGGACGGCGCAGAAGGACGCGGCGGCCGTGAGCGGCAAGCCGGCGACGCACGAGGGTGACCAGGAGCTGGAGATCTCCGGCTTCACCTACGTGCTGAACCCGGAGCTGGCGAGCGTCGCGGTGACGGCTCCCACGCCGGCGCCGACCACCAAGCCGGCGCTGCCGAAGCCGCCGTCGTCGAAGAACCCGCTGGTGCCCGTCGGGAAGTGACGCACCGAAGCGCCTCGGCCCGCCTGCTCCCCTCGGGGCGCACGGCGGGCCGAGCCGCGTCCGGGCGTTCCACTGCCCGGATGCCCGCCGGGCGGCGTCGGCCACCATGGAAGGATTCCGAGCATGCTGCGTTGGTTGACGTCCGGTGAGTCGCACGGCCCCGCCCTCGTGGGCGTCCTCGAAGGGCTCCCTGCCGGCGTCGAGGTGACGACGGACGACGTGCGCGCGGTCCTCGCGCGGCGGCGGCTCGGCTACGGCCGCGGCGCGCGCCAGAAGTTCGAGCAGGACGAGCTGCGGGTCCTCGCGGGCGTCCGCCACGGCGTCACGCAGGGCGGACCGATCGCGCTCGAGATCGGCAACTCCGAGTGGCCCAAGTGGGTCGACGTCATGGCGGCCGACCCGGTCGAGGACGCCGACGTGCTCAACCGGGCGCGCAACGCGCCGCTGACGCGTCCTCGGCCCGGCCACGCCGACCTGGTGGGCATGCGCAAGTACGGCTTCGACGACGCGCGGCCCGTGCTCGAGCGCGCGAGCGCGCGCGAGACGGCGACGCGTGTCGCTCTGGGTGCGCTCGCGGCGCGGTTCCTCGAGCAGGCCGCAGGCGTCCGGCTCGTCGCGCACGTCGTGGCGATCGGCGCGGCCGCCGTCCCCGAGGGCGCACCGCTGCCGGGTCCCGACGACGTCGCCGCTCTCGACGCCGACCCGGTGCGGTGCTTCGACGCTGCGTCCTCGGCCGCGATGGTCGCCGAGATCGACGAGTGCCACAAGGACGGCGACACGCTCGGCGGGGTCGTCGAGGTGCTCGCCTACGGGCTGCCCTCGGGCCTCGGCTCGTACACGCACTGGGACCGCAAGCTCGACGCGCGACTGGCGGGTGCGCTCATGGGGATCCAGGCGATCAAGGGCGTCGAGGTGGGTGACGGCTTCCGCACGGCCGCGCGTCGCGGCTCGCAGGCGCACGACGAGATCGAGCGCGGCGCCGACGGGCGGATCGTGCGGCGCACCAACCGTGCGGGCGGCCTCGAGGGCGGCATGACGAACGGCGAGGTGCTGCGCGTGCGCGCCGCCATGAAGCCGATCTCGACGGTGCCGCGCGCGCTCGCCACGGTGGACACGGCGACGGGGGAGGCCGCGAAGGCGCAGCACCAGCGCTCCGACGTCTGCGCGGTGCCGCCCGCCGCGGTCGTCGCCGAGGCGATGGTCGCGCTCGTGCTGGCCGACGCGCTGCTCGAGAAGACGGGCGGCGACTCGCTCGTCGAGGTGCGGCGGAACCTCGACGCGTACGTCGCGTCGATCCCGGAGCTGCTCGCGTAGCAGCTCGCACCGACCGACGGCCGGCGTCGACCGACGGCCGGCACGAGAGAGGCCCGGCGCAGTGCGCGCCGGGCCTCTCTCGTCGAGCGGGCTACTTCGCCACGAACTTCACGGACGAGCTCGCGGAGCTGGTCCCCACGGAGTTCTTGGCGTAGATGCGGACGTAGTACGCCTTGCCCTTCGTGGGCTTCGACCACGTGTAGCTGGTCGCCGACGCCGAGGGCGACGCCTTGGTGGACCACGTCTTGCCCGTCGTCGAGTACTGCAGGACGTAGCCCGTGAGGGCCGCGCCGTTCGTGTTCGGCTTCTTCCACGAGACGACGGCCTTGCCGGAGGACACCTTCACCGCGACGGAGGTCGGTGCGAACGGCTTGCCCGCCGGGACGACCGTGAGCGTCGTCGAGGCTGCGCCGGCCGGGGCCGGCGCGGTCTTGGCGTAGACGCGCACGTGGTACGTCGTCCCGTTGATCAGGCTCGTGACCGTGGTGCTGGTCGCGGTGGTCGACACGCGGCTCGCCCATGCGCCCCAGGTCTTCGTCGACGCGTTGTAGGCGCTGGTCTGCACCACGTAGCCCGTGATCGGAGAGCCGCCGTCGGCCGTGGGCTTGGTCCACGACACCTTCGCCGAGCGGTCACCACGTACGACCTTCGCCGACAGCGGCGCCGAGGCTGCGGCGTAGGGCAGGGCCGTCACGGTCGCGTTCGGACCCGTGCCGAGCACGTTCTGCGCCGCGACCGTGATCGTGTACGTCGAGCGGCTCAGGCCCGTGATCGTGGCGGTCGTCGTCGTCACCGTGACGGACTTCGGCGCGCCGGTGCCGACGGCGTACGTCACGACGTACCCCGTCACCGCGGGGCTGCCGGTCGTGAGCGTGGGCGCCTGCCAGCTGACCTTGACGCTCCCGACCGACGTCAGCGCCGAGGCGGTCACGCTCCGCGGGGCGCCCGGGACGGTGCCGGTGGTCGCCGTGGCCTGAGCAGACCACGCGCTGGTGCCCAGGTCGTTCTGCGCGCGCACCTGGAGCGCGTAGGTCACGCCCTGGAGCAGGCCGGTCACGGTGTAGGTCGCCGCGTTCCCGAGGTCCTGCTCGGCGATCCAGGTGTCCGGCACGCCCGTCGCGACGTTGACGACGCCGTAGCGGACCACGTAGTCGGGCGTGGCCGACGATCCGAGGGACGGGCCGATGAGCGCCGTCCAGGTGGCTGCGACGGTGGTGCCGTCCTTCACGACGAGCGAGGGCTTGCTCGGGGTGCCGGGAGCGCCGCTGAACGTGAAGGGCACGACGGCCGACTGGCCGAGCGTCGGGCGCGCTGACGACGTCGTCGCCACCTCGGGCACCGCCGTCACCTGCCACTGGTACTGCGTCCCGAACGCCAGCGCCTTCGACGGGACGTACGACGTCGCGGTCGTCTCGGCGCTGTCGACCGTGGTGCCCGAGGGCGTCGTGATCTTGACGACGTACCGCGACGCGCCGGCGAGCGGCGCCCAGTCGAGCGCGGGGCTCTGCCACGTCACGACGGCGCCCGAGGCCGGCTCGGTGCCCGTGCTGCGGGTCGTCACCGTGCGCGGGTCGACCGTGAACGCGCCGCTCGACGTGCTGCCGACGACCGTCTGGGAGTCGGTCGGCGTGACGGTCCACGTGTACGCGCCAGGCGTGAGGTCGGTGATCGTCGTGGCAGTCTGCGACGTCGTGACTGTCTTGGTCGTCGCGCCGAGGGTCGCGGTGACCTTGTACGACGCCGCACCGGGCGACGGGTTCCACGAGAGGGTCTCGCCCGAGCCCGCCGGCACGGCCGTCAGGCCGCTGGGCGCGGAGCCGTCGATCACGAACGTCTGCGAGCTGGACGCGCGCCCCGCGGCGCCGCTGGCGTCGAGCGGCTGGACGGTGAAGTTGTACGTGCCCGGCGTGAGCGTCTTGCCGGTGCTCGGGTTCGCGGCGACGAAGAACGGGTACGTGACCTTCTGCGCCGTGCCGATCACGGTGTTGGCGCTGTTCCGGATGGTGATCTGGTAGCCGCGGCTGCCGCCGTCGAGCGGTGCCGACGCGGCCTGCGGCGCCCACCGCAGCAACGTGGTGCCGCCGACCTGCGTGACCGGCTGCTGGCCGTCGAAGGTCGCCGCCGTGCTCGCCTTCGACCAGCTCTGCGTGGTCGTCCAGTCCCCGAGGTAGGTGAGGTCCGTCGACGTGATGTCGCTCGCCATGCCGCGGACGCGCCAGTAGTAGGGCAGGTTCACCTGGTTGTCCGCGAACACGCCGGTCGCGCGGAAGGAGGTGCCGGGCACCCTGATCGTCGCGATCGGGTTCGTGTCGACGGACGAGTTCAGGCCCACCTGGACCATGTAGTACGTCGCGCCGGCCATCGGCTGCCACGAGAGAAGCGGCGCGGGCTCACCGGGCGCGACCTGGTCCGTCGAGTCGGGTCCGAGCGCGATCGTCGAGGCCGACGTCGACGCGGGCGCCGTGGCGGTCACGTACGTCGCACGTTCGGGGAAGTCGACGCTCTGCGGGTCGGACCAGTCGGAGTGGATGCTGGCCGTGGGCGCGTCGCCGGCGATCGAGGCCGTCGAGCTGGCGGTGACCTGCCAGCCGCGCACTCGCCACCGGTAGGTCCCGCCGGCGATGATCCGCTTCGCGGCCTGCGCGTTCCACAGGCAGGCGACGCCGTTCTGCCGCAGCGCGGCGGGGCTGCCGCCCGTGGCGCTGGACGCCTCGTACTTCGCGAAGATCGTCGCTGACGTGCTCGCCGTCTGGCAGGTCACGACCGTGGTGTCGTTGGCGACCTCGACCTCGTAGTACGTCGTCCGGGCCAGCGGCTTCCACGACAGCTCGAACTGGTCGAGCGGGATCTGCGGTGCTGCCCCCGGAGTCGTGGCGCCGACCAGCGGCTCGGGGTAGGCCGTCGAGTACTCGTTCGTGGTCGCAGGCGCGCTCTGCCGGCCCCACCGCTTGATGAACTCCTGCACGTCCGACGGCGTCCCCGGCTTGCCCGCGGCGTCGAGCGGCGTGACCTGCCAGAAGTACTGCTGGTCGAGCAGCGGGTCGGTGAGCGCGTAGGTCGTGCCCGTGACGTTCTTCGTGAGGACGACGTCCGTGACGGCCGAGCCGTCGTCGGAGCGCGACTTGCCGAGCGTCAGCGTGTAGGAGCCGGCGCCGGCGACGCCCGACCAGCGGAACAGCGGGTCGGACACGACGGGGTCGGACGGCGACGAGCCGTCGGAGGCGGCCGGCTCGAGCAGCATCGGCTGGGAGACGGCGGACGGCCACGTCACGGTGAACTGCCGGTCGGTGCTGCTCCACGGCCCGACGACGGGCGTCGCGGTGCCGGCGAAGTAGCGGGCGCGCACGCGCCAGTGCCACGAGATCGACTCGCCGTCGAGCGTGCGCGTGAGCGGCGCGGTCGGGCTCCACGTGGTCGCGGTGGTGGGCGAGGTCGTCGTCACGGTCGACGTGCTCGAGAAGTCCACGTCGCTGACGGGCGCGTACTGCACGTCGTAGCCGGTCGCGCCGGGCACCGGCTGCCACGAGAACTGGACCGGCGTCGGGTACTGGAGCTCGGAGTCCGCGCCCGAGCTGCCCGGGCCGAGCGGCACGGGAGCGGCGAGGTCGTCCTCCCAGAGCGACTGGGTGTCCGACCACGCACCGGTCGTCGTGCCGGACACGGCCGCGACCCGCCAGTACAGCGTCTGGCCACCGGCGTCGTGCCCGACGCCGCCCAGGGGAGAGGTGGGCACCCAGGCGGGGAGCACCGTCTTGACGAGCGGCACCACGTCCGAGCCGGAGGCGAAGTCGGAGCGCGTCGAGATCTCCAGGCTGTAGCCAGTCGCGCCGAGGACCGGCTGCCACTGGAACAGCTCGTCGCCGGCGCCGGTGTCGTCCGCGGTCACGACGTGCCCGACCTGCGGGCCGGTCGGCGCGTCCGGCCCGGCCGCCGCCGCGGGGACGGCGATCAGCACTCCCGTCACGAGCACCGCCGCTCCGGTGGTGATCCCGACGAATGCGCGGCTTCGCGACATTGCTCCCCCTCGTTCGACCCAGGTGTCGGTGGTCGTCTCGGCACCGCTGCTGCCTGGGGCAAGGGAGGGGGTGCCGTTTCACCCGTTCGGTCCTGCGTGCCCGGAACGTCGCGCGCTGACGGCGCCTGACGCCGGCGCCGCCCGCGGGACGGACACGCGGCCGCACGGCCGCCCGCGGTGGCTAGCCTCGACGCGTGACGTCCCCGACCGACCCGCGGCCCGGCCCGCGCATCGTCCTCGTCGGCCCGCCGGGTGCGGGCAAGTCGACCGTCGCCGCGGCCCTGGCCGAACGGTGGCAGCTCGCCGTGCGCGACACCGACGCCGACGTCGAGGCGGTCGCCGGCAAGCCGATCGCCGAGATCTTCTTCGACGACGGCGAGCCCGCCTTCCGCGAGCTCGAGCACGTGGCGGTGACCGACGCGCTGCGCGAGCACGACGGCGTGCTCGCGCTCGGTGGTGGCGCGGTGCTCGACGAGCGGACGCAGGGCGCGCTCGCCGCGTACCGGGCGGCCGGCGGCGTCGTCGTGTTCCTCGACGTGAGCCTGGCGCACGCGGCGCCGCGCGTCGGGTTCAACCAGTCCCGTCCGCTGCTGCTCGGCAACCCACGGGCCCGGTGGCAGGCGCTCATGGAGGAGCGGCGGCCGGTCTACGAGGCCGTCTCGACCGTCACCGTGCTGACCGACGACCGCAAGCCGCCCGAGGTCGCGCAGCTCATCGAGGACGAGCTCTCCGCCGCCCGCCGTGCCGCGCCCCGAGACCTGGAGGACCAGCGATGAACCGGATCGTCACCGTCGACGGCGAGCGGCCCTACGACGTCGTCATCGGCCGTCACCTGCTCGGCGAGCTCCCCGGCATGCTGGGTGAGGGCGTGCGGCGCGTGCTCGTCGTCCACCCGGCGGCGCTCGCGACGACCGCCGAGGCGATCCGCGCCGACCTGCGCGAGCACGGCTACGAGGCGTTCACCGCCGAGGTGCCCGACGCCGAGGAGGCGAAGACGGCGCAGGTCGCCGCCTTCCTGTGGCAGGTGCTCGGCCAGGCCGGGTTCACGCGCTCGGACGCGGTGGTCGGCGTCGGCGGGGGAGCGACGACCGACCTCGCGGGGTTCGTCGCCGCGACGTGGCTGCGCGGCGTCCGCGTGGTGCAGGTGTCCACGACCGTCGCAGGCATGGTCGACGCGGCGGTCGGCGGCAAGACGGGCATCAACACCGCCGAGGGCAAGAACCTCGTCGGCGCGTTCCACCCGCCGGCGGGTGTCATCTGCGACCTCGCGGCGCTCGAGACGATGGCGCGCCACGACTTCGTCGCCGGGCTCGCGGAGGTCGTCAAGTGCGGGTTCATCGACGACCCGCGCATCCTCGAGCTCGTCGAGGCGAACGTGGACCTGCTGACCGACCCGGTCGCGGCGTCGCGGTCCGACGTGCTGCTCGAGCTCGTCGAGCGGGCGGTCGCGGTCAAGGCGAAGGTCGTGAGCGTGGACCTCAAGGAGTCGGGCCTGCGCGAGATCCTCAACTACGGCCACACGTTCGGCCACGCGATCGAGCAGGTCGAGCGGTTCCAGTGGCGGCACGGCGCGGCCGTCTCGGTCGGGATGGTCTACGTCGCGGAGCTCGCGCGCCTCGCCGGGCGACTCTCGGACGACGTCGTCGAGCGGCACCGCTCGATCCTCTCGTCGCTCGGGCTGCCCACGACCTATCGCGGCGACCGCTGGGAGCGGCTGCTCACCGCGATGCGCCGGGACAAGAAGACGCGCGGCGACCTGCTGCGCTTCGTGGTGCTCGAGGACGTGGGCCGCACCGCACGGCTCGAGGGCCCGGACCCGACGCTGCTCGCCGCCGCGTACGCCGAGGTCAGCGAGGGCGCGCCCCGGCCGTCCCGCGCGGTCGACCTCTAGGCTGCCGCCCATGACGCGGGTGCTCGTCCTCAACGGTCCCAACCTCGGTCGCCTCGGCGTGCGCGAGCCCGAGGTGTACGGCTCGGCCACGCACGCGGAGCTGACGGCGAGCGCGCAGGCGTGGGCGTCCGAGCTCGGCCTCGACGTCGAGGTCCGGCAGAGCGACGACGAGTCGGAGCTGGTCGGCTGGCTGCACGAGGCGGTCGACGCGCGCGCTCACGTGGTGCTGAACCCGGCCGCGTTCACGCACTACTCGTACGCGCTGCGCGACGCGGCGGCTCAGGTGACGAAGGGCGGGCTGCTGCTCGTCGAGGTGCACCTGTCGAACCCGTACGCGCGCGAGGAGTTCCGCCATCGGTCGGTGATCGGCGGTGTCGCGACCGGCACGGTCGCCGGCTTCGGACCGGACTCGTACCGGCTGGCCCTGTCGGCGATCGCCTCACGCCTGGGGGGCTGAACAAGACCGCGGCCTGGTGGGCGGCGCTACAAGTCCGACTCCGCCCGCCCGTGCGGCAGCGACAAGCCTTGTGACTTGTTTCATTGGCTACAAGGGGCCAGACTTGTCGCATGTTCGTCGTCACCATGGACCAGCAGGGCAGCCGCACCCGCGGCGACCACGTCGACGCGCTGCTCGCCGAGCTCGGCCCCAGCCCTGACGCGCTGCGGGCGTTCACCCGCACGGTCGGCGACGAGGTCCAGGGGGTCTACGCGCAGCCGCGCGCGGCGCTCCAGGTCGTGCTCCGGGTGCTGCGGCTCGGCGGCTGGAGCGTCGGCGTGGGCGCCGGGGCGGTCGACGAGCCGCTGCCCGCCGACGCGCGTGCCGCGAGCGGTGCCGCGTTCGTGCACGCCCGCGAGGCCGTGGAGGCCGCGAAGAGCAGGCAGCGCTCCGTCCCGCTCGTGGTCCGCGGCGACGACGAGCAGGCGGCCGCCGACGCCGAGGCGGTCGTCGTCCTGATAGCCGCAACAGCGGCACGGCGGTCCAGCGCGGGCTGGGCCGCGATCGACGCGCTCACGGCCGCGGGCGCCTCCGCCCGCCAGGACGAGGTTGCCCGTACGCTCGGCATCTCCCAGCAGGCAGTCAGCCAGCGCCTGCGCACCGCGATGTGGGCCGAGGAGGTCGCGGCGCGCGGTGCGGCGGAACGTCTGCTGGCCGCCGCCGAGGGAGCGGCCCGACCCGCGAGGAGCCCGTCGTCGTGAACCCCGCACTCACCGCCCTGGTCGCCGTGCTCGCGCTCGCCCTGTCGAGCGCCGGCGGCTCGTTCGTCGTCACGGCCGTGCTGCGCGCCGCGTCCCGCTCGACGGACGCCGGGCACGAGCACGCGGAGGCGGCGGCCGCGGCCGACCCCTCCGAGGTCGCGGGGACGCGCTCCGAGTCCGACGGCCCCGAGGGCGCGCGCGCCCGCGCGGCCCTGCGCGGCGGGATGTGGATCGGCCTGCTCGAACGGATCGCCGTCACGGGCTGCGTCCTGATCGGCGCGCCGTCGGGTGTCGCCGTCGTCGTCGCCGTCAAGGGACTGGGTCGGTACCCGGAGCTGCGCGAGAACCCGGGCGTGTCCGAGCGGTTCGTCATCGGGTCGCTCGCGTCGCTGCTGTGGGCAGCGTTCGTCGGCTGGGTCGCCATCAGCGTCCTCGGGTCCTGACGGCACGGGCGGGACGTCGCCGGAAGACCCACGGGCCCGCCTCAGGGGCACCGTCCGCGCGCGGCGGTGGGGGAGTGCCGCACGGTACGATGGTCGGCGGCCTGCGGCAGGACCGCGCCCGACCCCACCGCTCGAGCGACGGGTCGCACGGGCGCCCGGCACCCGCAGCCCCACCCGAACCCCCGGACAGGAAGACGATCGTGGCGACCACCAACGACCTCAAGAACGGCATCGTGCTGCGCATCGACGGCCAGCTCTGGACCGTCATCGAGTTCCAGCACGTCAAGCCCGGCAAGGGTGGCGCGTTCGTCCGCACCAAGCTCAAGAACGTCCTGTCCGGCAAGGTCGTCGACCGGACGTTCAACGCGGGCCTCAAGGTCGAGACGGCGAACGTCGACAAGCGCGACTACCAGTACCTGTACAAGGACGGCGACGACTTCGTGTTCATGGACACGGACACGTACGAGCAGATGCACGTCTCGTCCGCCACGGTCGGCGACGCCGCGCACTTCCTGCTCGAGAACCAGAACGCCATGGTCGCGACGAACGACGGCGTGCCGCTCTACGTCGAGCTCCCGCCGTCGGTCGTGCTCGAGGTGACCTACACCGAGCCGGGCCTCCAGGGCGACCGCTCGAGCGCCGGCACGAAGCCCGCGACGCTCGAGACGGGCTACGAGATCCAGGTGCCGCTGTTCCTCGAGTCGAACACCAAGGTGAAGGTCGACACGCGTGACGGCAGCTACCTCGGCCGCGTGAACGACTGACGTGGCAGCTCGCACCAAGGCCCGCAAGCGCGCGCTGGACGTCCTCTTCGAGGCCGACCAGCGCGGCCTCGACCCGGTGACGCTGCTCGCGCAGCGCATCGCGGAGCCCGGCACCGAGGCGGCGCTGCCGCAGTACTCGGTCGACATCGTCGAGGGCGTCCTCGCGCACCGCGAGCGCATCGACGAGGTGCTCGCGACGTACGCGCACGGCTGGACGATCGACCGGATGCCGGCGGTCGACCGTGCGCTGCTGCGGATCGGCACCTGGGAGATCCTCTTCAACGACGACGTGCCCGACGTGGTCGCGGTCGACGAGGCCGTCGACCTCGCCCGGTCGCTGTCGACGGACGAGTCGCCGACGTTCGTGAACGGGCTGCTGGGTCGCGTCGTCGACCTCAAGCCGACGCTGCTCGCCTGACGGCAGGCTGACGAGGGCGGGACGACGGCAGCATCCGTCGTCCCGCCCTCGTCGTTCGTCGGGAGAGGTGGCGTCAGACGCGACGCGGCAGCACGACCCGGCGGTCGTCCCGCGGGGAGGACGGCGTCGGCACGCTGCGCAGCGCGCGCACCGACTCGACGACCGGGCGTGGCCCCCGGACGGGCAGACCCGCCTGCGCGCGGCCCAGGAAGTTGCCCTGCGCGCGCCGCACGCCGAGCTCGACGAGCGTCGTCAGGTCGGACGCGTGCTCGACGCCTTCGGCCACGACGTCGAGCCCGTGGGTCTGCGCGAGCGCGACGATCGCGCGGATCACGCCGCGTCCGCGCTCGGTCGCGATGTCGCGCACGAAGGAGCGGTCGATCTTGAGCACGTCGACCGGGAGCCGCGACAGCCGGGCGAGCGAGCTGTAGCCCGTGCCGAAGTCGTCGACCGCGATCCGCACGCCCCGCGCGCGCAGCTCGGACAGCACCGGGATGGCGTGCGTCGTCCGCACGAGCGCGCTCTCGGTGATCTCGAGCGTCAGGTGCTCCCAGAACACGTCGCCCCACGCGGTCTCGATCTGGGCGAGCGCGTCCGGCTCCGCGAGCTGGCGGGCGGCGACGTTGACGGCCACCGGCATCTGGAACCGCTCGAGCGCGCGCCGGCCCTGGCGCAGCACCTCGAGTCCGATGGGCACGATCAGGCCGGTCTCCTCGGCGAGCTCGAGCCACTCCGACGGCATCAGCAGGTTGCCGTGGTGGTCCCAGCGGGCGAGAGCCTCGACCTCGACGATCTCGAGCGTCCGGGCGTCGACCACGGGCTGGAAGTGCGCGACGAACGCGCCGTTCTCGACGGCCGACTCGAGCTCGGCGCGACGGTGCCGGTCGGCCTCGACGCGGCGGCGCAACGCGCGGTCGAACACGCGGAAGCCGGCGCGCGACCGCTTCGCCTCGAGCATCGCCGTGTCGGCGTGCCGCACGAGCGCGTCGACGTCGACGATGTCGCCCGGCACCCACGTCGCGACGCCGACCGTGAGCCGGGCGGGGTGGCTGTCGAACGTGCGGTCGACGAACCCCTCGCGCAGCGAGCGGGCCAGCCCGACGAGCTCGGCGTCCTGCGGCGCGCGGGCCACGACGAGCACGAACTCGTCTCCGCCGAGGCGGCCCACGAACACGTCGTCGTCGTGCGCGGCGAACGAGCGGAGGTAGTCGGCGACGCGGACGAGCAGCGAGTCGCCGGCCGCGTGGCCGTGCAGGTCGTTGACCCGCTTGAACGCGTCGAGGTCGCAGTAGACGAGCGACACGCGCGTGCGCTCGACGTTCGCCCGGTCGAGGAGGTCGGTGAGGTGCTGCTCGACGGCGCGACGGTTGGGCAGGCGGGTCAGCGTGTCGGCGTACGCGGTGTCGTGCAGGCGCTGCGTGAGCGCGTACCGCTCGGCCGCGGCCGAGACGACCTGCGCCAGGTCCACGACGAACGTGCGCTGCAGCGGGTCGGCCGGCGGGCCGTCGCCCGAGAACATCTCGCAGACGAACCGCCCGCGGGCGATCGGGCGCAGCGACGCCTCGATCGTGTCGTCCCCGAGGACCTGCCGGGCCTCGTCGCGCGCCGCCACGAGCAGCGACTCCGCGTCCTTGACGAACCACGCGGTGTTCGAGATGTGTGCGAGCGCGTCGCGCATGCGGTGCTGGAGCGTCGAGCGGTCCTGCGCGCGCCGCAGGGTACGCAGCGCGATGATCTCGAGCGCCAGCGCGAGGGGGATCGCCCACAGCCCGCCGAGGATCGGGCCGACCGCGCTGTTCTGGACGAACAGAGCCGCGGCGAACACGCCGAGCGACTCCGTGAGAGCGACGACCACGAGCACGCCGAACCGGGACAGCCGCATGCGACCCATCGCCGCGATCACGTAGCCGACGACGACGGCCGCCGCGGCCAGCAGCAGACAGCCGGAGAACGTGGCGGGCTCGTCGCGCTCGCCGGGCATGAGCGGCGTCCACCAGAGGGCGGCGCGGACCACGAGCACCGTGCCCACGGCGGCGATCCACGGTGCGACGCGAGGCCCGCCGCCGAACGCACGCGTCGCGGGGATCGAGATGACGAGGAACGCGCCGACCAGCAGCGAGTGCGCGAACACGAGCGCCTCGCGCAGCGCGCCCGGCTCGGTGTACGCGAAGAGCGCGGCCGCGAGCAGCAGGAGGGTCATGTCGATCGACCAGGCGATCGCCCACGCGGCGCCCGCGGGGCGCAGCTCACCGCGCCACCACACCCACTGCAGCACGCAGAAGCCGCCCACGAAACCGGCTGCCACGAGCTGGGCGAGCGTCACCCAGGTCGGCACGTTTCCCAGCACGTCAGGGTCATCGGCGCACCCCCACCCGACCGTGATGCGGCATTCGGGTGATGCGTGCTGTGGCTGGGATGACTCGCCGCGTCACGGGGACCGCCGGGCGCCCGCTGGCGCGTCGGTTTGGGCGCAGGGGCCGGTGAGGACGATCATCGGCGGCCATGACGACGACGTCACCCGCGGCACCGCCCCGCGCGCTGTCCCGCCGGACCGTGACGGGCTACGCGCTCGGCTCGGTCGCCACGGGCGGCTTCGGCACCCTGCCCGGCCTCGTGCTGGCGTACTACCTGACCGACACGCTGGGCGTCGCGGCGGGTGCCGCGGGGCTCGTCGTCACGATGCCGAAGATCTGGGACGTGCTCGTGAACCCGTTCGTCGGCGCGCGGTCCGACGCGTCGGCGGCGCGACGCGGGAGCCGGCGGCCGTTCCTGCTGGCCGGCGCCGCGACGCTGCCGCTGCTGTTCGCGCTCGTGTTCGCGACGCCGCGCGCCCTGTCGGGTGGCGGGGCGGCCGCTTGGGTCGTCGGGACGTTCCTGCTCGCCGCGACCGCGTACGCGGTGTTCCAGGTGCCGTACATCGCGCTGCCGGCCGAGATCGCCCCGCGGTACGAGCTGCGCACCCGGCTGCTCGCGCCGCGGATCGCGGTCCTGGCGGTGGCCATCCTGGCGTTCGGCGCCGGCGGACCGCTCGTGCGGGACGCGGTGGGCGGCGGCCGGGCCGGGTATGCCGTGATGGGCGTAGTGGCCGGCGTGGCGATCGGTCTCGGCATGCTCGGCGCGTGGTGGGGCGCGCCACGGCGCGCGGCCGTCGAGGACCGCGCGCCGGAGACGGCGGCGGAGGGGGAGAGCTCGGCGGCCGACGCGTGGCGGCAGGGGTTCGCGGTGCTGCGCGAGAGCCGCCCGTTCCGCGTGCTGCTCGCCGCGTTCGTGCTCCAGGCGCTCGCCACGGGCGGGATGCTCGCCGGTGCGCAGTACGTCGCGACGTACACGCTCGGCGACGAGAGCGCGGTGACGTTCCTGTTCGTCGCGCTCGTCGCCCCCGCGCTCGTCGTCATGCCGGTCGCCACGCGGCTCGCGCGCCGCGTGGGCAAGCGCACCGCGCTGCTCGGGGCGTCGACCCTGTTCGCGGTCGCCGCGCTGTCGCTGCTGCCCGCGCGCTGGGCGCCGGGCGGGTGGGTGTACGTCTCGGTGGCGCTGGCCGGCGTCGCGTACGCGGGCATGCAGCTCTACCCGCTCGCGATGCTGCCGGACGTCGTCGCCGTCGACGCGCGCGAGCGCGGGGCCGACCGCGCCGGCGTCCTGGGCGGCGTGTGGACCGCGGGCGAGACCGCGGGGCTCGCGCTCGGGCCGGCGCTCGTGCTCGGGCTGCTCGCTCTGACGGGCTTCGTGTCGCACACGGGCACCGACGCGGTCCCACAGCCGGCAGCGGCCCTCACCGGCATCGTGGTGGCGTTCTCCGTGCTGCCCGCCGTGCTCGTCGCCGCCAGCCTGGTGCCGATCCTGCGCTACCCGCTGACGGCGGCCGTCGTCGACGACCACGAGGAGGTCCGGCCGTGACCGACCACCAGCCGCAACCCGTCGACGCCGTGCTCGCGCGGCTCGCCCAGCTCCGCGCCGCCGACCCTCCGACGCACGGTGGCCGCGTCCTGTCGTACGTGTACGACCCCGGCCGGCCCGACCTCGACCAGCTCGCCGCGGAGGCGGTGCGGCTGTTCCTGCCGGTCAACGGCCTCGACCCGACCACGTTCGGCTCGGCCGCGGTGCTCGAGCGCGACGTCGTGGCGTTCGCGCGCGACGTGCTGCACGGCGACGGCGAGGTGGTCGGCTCGGTGACCTCGGGGGGTACGGAGTCGTGCCTGCTCGCGGTCAAGTCGGCCCGCGACACATGGCGAGCCGCCGGGCCGGGCCGCGAGCGCGCGCACCCGCGCCTCGTGCTCGCGACGACGGCGCACCCCGCGTTCCGCAAGGCCGCGCACTACCTGGACCTCGACGTCGTCGAGGTCGCGGTCGACCCGGTGACCGGTCGCGCGGACGCCGCTGCGATGGCAGCCGAGCTGACCGACGACACCGCGCTCGTCGTCGTGAGCGCACCGAGCTACCCGTTCGGCGCGCTCGACCCGGTCGCCGAGGTCGCCGCCGCCGCCGCGGACGCCGGCGTGCCGTGCCACGTCGACGCATGCATCGGCGGCTGGGTGCTGCCCTGGTGGGGCGACCTCCCCCCGTGGGACCTCGCGGTGCCCGGCGTCACGTCGATCTCGGCGGACCTCCACAAGTACGGGTACGCGCCGAAGGGTGCGTCGGTCGTGCTGTACCGCGGCCGCGCGGCGCACCGGGCGCAGTACTTCGCGACGACCGCGTGGCCGGGGTACCCGGTGGTGAACCCCACGGCGCTCGGGTCGCGCGGGGTCGGTGCCATGGCCGCGGCGTGGGCGCTGCTCCGCGCGCTCGGCGAGCCGGGGCTCGCCGGGTTGGCCGGCGACGCGCGGCGCGCCACCGATGCCGTGCGCGCCGCCGCGGGGGAGATCGCCGGGCTGCACGTGGTGGGCTCGCCGGTCGGCCCGCTGCTCGCGCTGGCGGCGGACGACGGTCCCGACTCGGTCGACCCGTTCCGGCTCGTCGACGCGCTGCGGGCGCGGGGGTGGGTGGCGCAGGCCCAGCCCGGGCTCGTCCAGCCCGACGGCTCGCGCCTGCCGCGGACCGCGCACCTCACGCTCACCGCGGTGTCGGCCGGGATCGCCGACGACCTCGCCGCCGCGCTGTCCGCCGCGGCCGACGACGTCCGCGGTCTGCCCGCGCCGCTGCCGGACCCGGCCCTCGCGGAGCGCGTGCTGACGGCCGGGCTGCCCGACGAGCTCGCGGGCGTGATGGCGACGCTCGAGGCGCTGCCGGCGGACGTCGTCCGGCCGCTGCTCGTCGAGGTGCT
Source organism: Cellulomonas alba (assembly GCF_030362835.1). Taxonomy (GTDB): domain Bacteria; phylum Actinomycetota; class Actinomycetes; order Actinomycetales; family Cellulomonadaceae; genus Cellulomonas; species Cellulomonas alba. The sequence continues at coordinate 89,900 of NZ_JAUCGQ010000001.1, read as the reverse complement.
CGCCTCCGTGGTGGACCCCGGCCCGGTGGGGTGACGAAGACCACCCGGGGCGTGTGCCCACGGATCGGGCGTCGCCGCGGCCGTGGGGGGCCCGCCGGGTAGGATCGTGGCTCGTCAGCATCCTTTAAGGCCCGTCCTGTGAGGCGGGGAAGGAGGCGCGTGCATGGGCACGTCCACGTCCACCACCGGTGGACCCGCCGAGGACGGCAACCTCGTCCTCGGTCCCCCCGAGATCGCCCGGGCCCTGACCCGCATCGCGCACGAGATCCTCGAGCGCAACAAGGGCGGCGCGGATCTCGTGCTGCTCGGCATCCCGACGCGCGGCCTGCCGCTGGCCCGCCGCCTCGCCGAGCGCCTCGTCGCGGTCGAGCCCGGGCTGTCCGCAGCCGGGCTCGTGGGCTCGCTCGACGTGACGATGCACCGCGACGACCTCGCGCAGCACCCGACCCGCCCGATCGGGACGACACGCGTGCCCGGCGACGGCATCGACGGACGGGTCGTCGTGCTGGTCGACGACGTGCTGTTCTCGGGCCGCACCATCCGCGCGGCGCTCGACGCGATCAGCGACCTCGGCCGTCCTCGCGCGGTGCAGCTCGCGGCGCTCGTCGACCGTGGCCACCGCGAGCTGCCGATCCGCGCGGACTACGTGGGCAAGAACCTGCCGACCTCGACGACCGAGCGGGTGCGCGTGCTGCTCGACGAGACCGACGGACGCGATGCCGTCCTGATCGAGGGAGGCACCCGATGAGGCACCTGCTCTCCGCCGGGGACCTCACGCCGGCCGAGGCGGTCACGATCCTCGACACCGCCGCGCAGATGGCGGCGACGCAGGAGCGGGAGATCAAGAAGCTCCCCACGCTGCGCGGCCGCACGGTGGTCAACCTCTTCTTCGAGGACTCGACGCGCACCCGGATCTCGTTCGAGACCGCGGCGAAGCGCCTGTCCGCCGACGTCATCAACTTCTCGGCGAAGGGCTCGAGCGTCTCGAAGGGCGAGTCGCTCAAGGACACCGCGCTCACGCTGCAGGCCATGGGCGCCGACGCCGTCGTCATCCGGCACCAGGCGAGCGGTGCGCCGCACACGCTCGCGACCTCGGGCTGGACGCACGGCGCGGTCGTCAACGCGGGCGACGGGACGCACCAGCACCCGACGCAGGCGCTGCTCGACGCGTACACGCTGCGCCGGCACCTCGTCGGCGACGGCGGGCGCTCCGACGTGACCGGCCGGGACCTCGAGGGGCTCAAGGTCGCCATCGTCGGCGACGTGCTGCACAGCCGCGTCGCGCGCTCGAACGTCCAGCTGCTGCACACGCTCGGCGCGGAGGTCACCCTCGTCGGCCCGCCGACGCTCGTCCCGGTGGGCGTCGGGGCCTGGACGGCGCGCGTCAGCTACCACCTCGACGAGGTGATCGCCGACGAGAAGCCGGACGCCGTGATGATGCTCCGCGTCCAGCGCGAGCGGATGTCGAGCGCGGGCGGCGGCTTCTTCCCGAGCCCGCTCGAGTACACCCGCGGCTACGGCCTGGACGCGCGGCGTCTGGCGGCACTGCCGGACCACGCCATCGTGCTGCACCCGGGCCCGATGAACCGCGGCCTGGAGATCTCCGCGGACGCGGCGGACTCGCCGCGCGCCGTGATCGTCGAGCAGGTGGCCAACGGCGTCGCCGTGCGCATGGCGGTGCTGTACCTGCTGCTCGCCGGCGGCGCGCCGGCCACGAACGAGAGGGCCGACGCGTGACCGACTACCTCCTGACGGACGTCTCGCCGCTGGGCGAGGCCGCGACCGACGTGCTGCTCGCGGACGGCCGGATCGCCGCGCTCGGTGCCGACGCGCGCGCCCGGGCGAACGACGACGCCGTGACGATCGACGGCGCGGGCCTCGTCCTGCTGCCGGGCCTGGTGGACCTGCACACGCACCTGCGCGAGCCGGGCCGCGAGGACGCCGAGACCATCCGTACCGGCACGCGCGCCGCGGCGCTCGGCGGCTTCACCGCGGTGCACGCCATGGCGAACACGAGCCCGACGCAGGACACGGCGGGCGTCGTCGAGCAGGTCTGGCGGCTCGGCCGCGAGGCCGGCTGGGTCGACGTGCACCCGGTCGGCGCCGTCACCGTCGGGCTCGAGGGCGAGCGGCTCGCCGAGCTCGGGGCGATGGCCGACTCGCAGGCACAGGTCCGCGTCTTCTCCGACGACGGCAGGTGCGTGCACGACCCGGTCGTCATGCGCCGCGCGCTCGAGTACGTGAAGGCGTTCGACGGCGTCGTCGCGCAGCACGCGCAGGAGCCGCGGCTCACCGAGGGCGCCCAGATGCACGAGGGCGTCGTCTCCGCCGAGCTGGGTCTGGCGGGCTGGCCGGCCGTGGCGGAGGAGGCGATCATCGCGCGCGACGTGCTGCTCGCCGAGCACGTCGGCTCGCGCCTGCACGTCTGCCACCTCTCCACAGCCGGGTCCGTCGAGATCGTCCGCTGGGCCAAGTCGCGCGGCATCGACGTCACCGCCGAGGCGACGCCGCACCACCTCGTCCTCACCGACGAGGAGGCCCGCGGCTACGACCCGGTGTTCAAGGTGAACCCTCCGCTGCGCACGCAGGCCGACGTCGACGCGGTCCGCGCGGGCCTCGAGGACGGCACGATCGACATCGTCGCCACCGACCACGCGCCGCACACGCGCGAGGACAAGGACTGCGAGTGGGCCGCGGCCGCGTTCGGCATGACGGGCCTCGAGACCGCGCTCTCGGTCGTGCAGGAGACCATGGTGGACACCGGTCGGATGACGTGGGCAGACGTCGCCCGGGTGCTCTCGACGAACCCCGCGCGCATCGGCCGGGTCGCCGACCACGGTCGCCCCGTCGCGGTGGGGGAGCCGGCCAACCTCGTGCTGGTCGACCCGGCCGCGCGCCGCACGGTCGTCCCCGAGGAGCAGGCCACGAAGTCGACGAACTCGCCGTTCCGCGGCCGCGAGCTGCACGGTCGCGTCGTCGCGACGTTCCTGCGCGGGCGCGCCACGGTGCTCGACGGCGCTCCGGTCGACGAGTCGCAGGTGGTCGCGTGACGCCTCGCATGTGGCTCTCGGTCGTCGTGCTGGCGGCTGTGGTCCTGCTCGCCTGCTGGGGCATGTGGCGCGGCTGGGCCGCCCGACGACGACGCAGCGCCGACGCCGTGCCGACCGCGCTGCCCGCCGCCCCGGCCGATCTCGGCCTAGCGCGCACCGACGCGCTCGAGGCGCAGTACGTGACGACCACCCGGTCGGGCGACTGGCTCGACCGCGTCGCGGCCGACGGCCTCGGCGTGCGCGGGCGCGCGACGGTGCAGGTCTTCGACGCGGGCGTGCGCATCGACCGCGTCGGCGAGCCGGGCGTCTTCGTCCCGGCGAGCGCGCTGCGCGCCGCGTCGACCGCACCCGGCATGGCCGGCAAGTTCGTCGGCCGTGAGGGCCTCGTGGTCCTCACCTGGGCCGCTGACCCGAACGACGAGCGCGGGCTGGACACCGGCCTGCGCACGCGGCACGCCGCCGACCGCGACCTTCTGGTCGCCGCGGCGTCCGCCCTGATCGAGCCCGGCACCGCCGGGCGGGAGGAGAACGCATGAGCGAGGCAGTGCTCGTCCTCGAGGACGGCCGCACGTTCACCGGCCGGGCCTATGGCAAGGTCGGCGAGGCGCTCGGCGAGATCGTCTTCAACACCGGCATGACCGGCTACCAGGAGACGCTCACCGACCCGAGCTACCACCGCCAGATCGTCGTGATGACCGCGCCGCACATCGGCAACACGGGCGTCAACGACGAGGACCCCGAGTCGGGCCGCATCTGGGTCGCCGGCTACGTGGTGCGCGACCCCGCGCGCGTGCCGTCCAACTGGCGCTCGCGCCGGTCGCTGGACGACGAGCTCGCCGCGCAGGAGGTCGTCGGCATCAGCGGCATCGACACGCGCGCGCTGACGCGCCACCTGCGCGAGCGCGGCGTGATGCGCGCCGGGATCTTCTCGGGCGACGCGCTGGCAGACGCCCACGAGCTGCTCGGGCGCGTGCAGGCCGCCCCGGCGATGGTCGGCGCCGACCTGGCGGGCGAGGTCTCGACCGACGAGGCGTACGTCGTCGAGCCGCTCGGCCCCGACGGCGCGCCGCTCGACGAGCCGGTCGCGACCGTCGCGGCCGTCGACCTCGGCATCAAGGCGATGACCCCGCACCGGATGGCCGAGCGAGGCATCCGCGTCCACGTCCTGCCCGCGACCGCCACGATCGACGACGTGCTCGCGACGAGCCCCGACGGGGTCTTCTTCTCGAACGGACCCGGCGACCCGGCCGCCGCCACGCACGAGATCGACCTGCTGCGCGACGTCCTCGACCGCAGGATCCCGTTCTTCGGGATCTGCTACGGCAACCAGCTGCTCGGCCGCGCGCTCGGGTTCGGCACGTACAAGCTCGGCTACGGCCACCGCGGCGTCAACCAGCCGGTGATCGACCGCCGCACCGGCAAGGTCGAGATCACGGCGCACAACCACGGCTTCGCGGTCGACGCGCCGCTCGACGGGGACACCGTCGCGCCGCACGACGGCGGCCGCTACGGGCGCGTGGTGGTCAGCCACGTCGACCTCAACGACGACGTCGTCGAGGGCCTCGAGGCGCTCGACCTGCCCGCGTTCTCGGTGCAGTACCACCCCGAGGCCGCGGCCGGCCCGCACGACGCCGCCTATCTGTTCGACCGCTTCCTCGACCTCATGAACGAGAACCAGAAGGGCGCCGCCTGATGCCTCGCCGCACCGACATCTCCAGCGTCCTCGTCATCGGCTCCGGCCCGATCGTCATCGGCCAGGCCTGCGAGTTCGACTACTCCGGCACCCAGGCGTGCCGCGTGCTCAAGGAGGAGGGCCTGCGGGTCGTCCTCGTGAACTCGAACCCGGCGACGATCATGACCGACCCGGAGTTCGCCGACGCGACCTACGTCGAGCCGATCACCACCGAGGTGCTCACCAGCATCATCGCCAAGGAGCGCCCCGACGCGATCCTTCCGACGCTGGGCGGCCAGACGGCCCTCAACGCGGCGATCGCGCTCGACGAGGCCGGCGTGCTCGAGAAGTACGACGTCGAGCTCATCGGCGCGAACATCCCGGCGATCCAGAAGGGCGAGGACCGCGAGCAGTTCAAGCAGGTCGTCGAGGTCTGCGGCGGCGAGAGCGCGCGCTCCGTCATCGTGCACGAGATCGACGAGGCCCTCGCGGCCGTCGACGAGCTCGGCTACCCGATGGTCGTGCGCCCGTCGTTCACGATGGGCGGCCTCGGCTCGGGCATCGCCTACGACGAGGAGGACCTGCGCCGCATCGTCGGCCAGGGCCTGCACTACTCGCCGGTCACCGAGGTGCTCCTCGAGGAGTCGATCCTCGGCTGGAAGGAGTACGAGCTCGAGCTGATGCGCGACAAGCACGACAACGTCGTGGTCGTGTGCTCGATCGAGAACGTCGACCCGGTCGGCGTCCACACGGGCGACTCGGTGACCGTGGCGCCCGCCCTGACGCTCACCGACCGCGAGTACCAGCGGCTGCGCGACATCGGCATCGCGGTCATCCGCGAGGTCGGCGTCGACACCGGCGGCTGCAACATCCAGTTCGCGGTCCACCCGGACACGGGCCGGATCATCGTCATCGAGATGAACCCGCGCGTGTCCCGGTCGTCGGCGCTCGCGTCCAAGGCGACCGGCTTCCCGATCGCGAAGATCGCCGCGAAGCTCGCGGTCGGCTACACGCTCGACGAGATCCCCAACGACATCACGGGCTCGACCCCGGCGAGCTTCGAGCCGACGCTCGACTACGTCGTCGTCAAGGTGCCGCGGTTCGCGTTCGAGAAGTTCCCGGCCGCCGACGACACGCTGACGACGACCATGAAGTCCGTCGGCGAGGCCATGGCGCTCGGCCGCAACTTCACCGAGGCGCTCGGCAAGGCGATGCGCTCGATCGACAAGAAGGGCTCGGTGTTCCACTGGGCCGGCGAGCCGGCGTCGGGCGACGCGCTCGACGCGCTGGTCGAGTCGATCGCGCGGCCCACCGAGGGCCGGCTGATCGACGTGCAGCAGGTGCTCCGCGCCGGCGTGCCGCTCGAGACGGTGTTCGAGCGGACCAAGATCGACCCCTGGTTCCTCGACCAGGTCCAGCTGATCAACGAGGTCGCCGCCGAGACCGCCGCGGCGACGGCGCTGACGCGCGAGGTCATCGCGCACGCCAAGCGGCACGGCCTCTCGGACGCGCAGATCGCCCAGGTCCGCGGCACCACCGAGGACGTCGTCCGTGCGGCCCGCCACGCGGTCGGTCTCCGGCCGGTCTACAAGACGGTCGACACCTGCGCCGCCGAGTTCGCGGCCCAGACGCCGTACCACTACTCGTCGTACGACGAGGAGACCGAGGTCGCGCCGCGCGAGCGGCCCGCGATCCTCATCCTCGGCTCCGGTCCGAACCGCATCGGCCAGGGCATCGAGTTCGACTACTCGTGCGTGCACGCCGCACTGACGCTCAAGGGCGAGTACGAGACCGTCATGGTCAACTGCAACCCCGAGACGGTGTCGACGGACTACGACACGAGCGACCGGCTGTACTTCGAGCCGCTGACCTTCGAGGACGTGCTCGAGGTCTACCACGCGGAGCTCGCCGCCGGTCCGGTGGCGGGCGTCATCGTGACGCTCGGCGGCCAGACCCCGCTCTCGCTCGCGCAGCGCCTGCAGGACGCGGGCCTGCCGATCCTGGGCACCTCGCCCGCGGCGATCGACGCCGCCGAGGACCGCGGCGAGTTCGGCAAGGTGCTCGAGGCCGCGGGGCTGCCCGCCCCGGCGTTCGGCACCGCGACGACGCTCGCCGGTGCGCGCGAGACGGCCCGCCGCATCGGCTTCCCGGTGCTGGTGCGCCCGTCGTACGTGCTCGGCGGCCGCGGCATGGAGATCGTCTACGACGAGACCCAGCTCGCCGAGTACGTCGAGCGCGCGCTCGCGAACGCGGCCGACGGCGGGCGCGCGGGCACGCTGCCCCCGCTGCTCATCGACCGCTTCCTCGACGACGCGATCGAGATCGACGTCGACGCGCTCTTCGACGGCACCGAGCTGTTCCTCGGCGGCGTGATGGAGCACATCGAGGAGGCGGGCATCCACTCGGGCGACTCGGCGTGCGCGCTGCCGCCGGTGACGCTGTCGACGGCCGAGCTCGAGCGGATCCGGCTCTCGACCGAGGCGATCGCGCGCGGCGTCGGGGTGCGCGGGCTGCTGAACATCCAGTTCGCGCTCGTCAGCGACGTGCTCTACGTGCTCGAGGCGAACCCGCGCGCGTCGCGCACCGTCCCGTTCGTGTCCAAGGCGACGGGCGTGTCCCTCGCGAAGGCGGCGGCGCACGTGATGACCGGCAGCTCGATCGCCGACCTGCGCGCCTCGGGCCTGCTGCCCGCGAACGACGCGAGCGTCGTCGACCTCGACCAGCCGGTCGCCGTCAAGGAGGCGGTGCTCCCGTTCAAGCGGTTCCGCACGGCGCAGGGCACGGTCGTCGACACCGTGCTCGGCCCGGAGATGCGCTCGACGGGCGAGGTCATGGGCTTCGACGTCGACTTCCCGACGGCGTTCGCCAAGTCGCAGGAGGCGGCGTTCGGCGGGCTCCCGACGAGCGGCAAGGCGTTCATCTCGGTCGCCGACCGCGACAAGCGCTCGATCGTGTTCCCCGTCAAGCGGCTCGCGGAGCTCGGGTTCGAGATCCTCGCGACCGAGGGCACCTCCGCGGTCCTGCACCGCAGCGGCATCCGCTCGACCGTCGTGCGCAAGCACTCGGCGGGCCGCGGCGAGAACGGCGAGCCGACGATCGTCGACCTCATCACCGCCGGCGACGTCGACCTCATCGTCAACACGCCGTCGGGCCAGGGCGCGCGCGCCGACGGCTACGAGATCCGCGCGGCCACGGTCGCGGCCGACAAGGCGATGGTGACGACGGTCCAGCAGCTCGGCGCGGCCGTCCAGGCCATCGAGGCGCAGCAGGCAGGGCCGTTCACGGTGACGAGCCTGCAGGAGCACGACGCGGCGACGGCGGCCCGGCGCGAGGCCGCGGTGGTCGCGTGACGAGCGGGGCGGCAACGCCCGGGGGAGCGACGCCCTTCGGGGCGCGCCTTGCCGCCGCGATGGACGAGCACGGACCGCTCTGCGTGGGCATCGACCCGCACGTCGGGCTGCTCGACGCCTGGGGCCTGACGGACGACGCCGCCGGTCTGCGCACGTTCGCGCTCACGGTGCTCGACGCCGTCGCGGGCCGCGTCGCGGCCGTCAAGCCGCAGTCCGCGCTGTTCGAGCGCCACGGCTCGGCGGGCGTCGCCGTGCTCGAGGAGGTCGTCGCCGCGGGCCGCGAGACGGGCACGCTCGTGATCGTGGACGCCAAGCGCGGCGACATCGGCTCGACGATGGACGGCTACGCCGACGCGTACCTGCGCGACGGCTCCCCGCTGGCGGGCGACGCGCTCACGGTGTCGCCGTACCTCGGCTTCGGCTCGCTCGACCCGGCGGTCGACGCGGCGCTCGCGTCGGGCCGCGGCCTGTTCGTGCTGTGCCTGACCTCCAACAAGGAGGGTCACGAGGTGCAGCACGCCCGCACCGAGGACGGCGTCTCCGTCGCGGCTGTGATGGCCGGCCGTGCCGCCGCGCTGAACGCCGGGGCCGACCCGCTGGGCTCGATCGGCCTGGTCGTGGGCGCCACGATCGGCGACTCCGCCGCGCGCACCGGCGTCGACCTCGCCGCCGTGAACGGCCCGCTGCTGGCACCGGGTGTGGGTGCGCAGGGCGCGGGTCCGCGCGAGCTCGCCGCCGTGTTCGGCGCCGCGCGCCGCCAGGTGCTCGCGTCGTCGTCGCGGGGCGTGCTGCGCGCGGGGCCGGACTTGGCCGCGCTCAGGACCGCCGCGCGGACCGCTGCGCACGAGGCAGCCGCGGCCCTGCGCTGACCCTCCGCACGGCTCGACGCCGGGTGCCGGGCCCCGAGCTCGCGCACCCGGCGTCGGCCGTCCGTGCGGGTCTCGTGCGCCCCGTCAGGGCGCGCACGCTCGCGGCCCGGCGCCGCCCGCGCTCGGGCCGTCCTCCGGCGTGTCCCCGGCGCGCCGGCGTCGCGGTCCGCGCCGCCGCCGTTCTCGCAGGTCCGGGCCGCGCGTACGCGTTGCCGACCCCGACGGCCCTCGCTAGGTTCGGTTCAACGATCCGCCACCCGACCGGGATCGCCGGCCCCACTGACGAGAAGGTGACACGCGTGGCACTTCCCCCGCTGACTCCCGAACAACGAGCCGCCGCGCTCCAGAAGGCCGCCGCCGCTCGGCAGGCCCGTGCCGAGGTGAAGAACCGCCTCAAGTACTCGCAGGGCTCGCTCTCCGAGGTGATCGCCCAGGGGCAGAGCGACGAGACGATCGGCAAGCTCAAGGTCGTGTCGCTGCTCGAGTCGCTGCCCGGCGTCGGCAAGGTCAAGGCGCGTGCGATCATGTCCGAGATCGGCATCTCGGAGACGCGCCGCGTGCGCGGGCTCGGCCCGCACCAGGTGGACGCCCTGGTCTCGCGCTTCGGGTGACGGTCGTCCGCCGTCGCCAGGACGGCGGCCCGACGCGAGGAGACCTGCACCACCCATGACGACGACGCCCGCCCGGCTGACCGTTCTCGCCGGACCGACCGCCGTCGGCAAGGGGACCGTCTCCGCCGACGTCCGTGCCCGCTACCCGCAGGTCTGGCTGTCGGTGTCTGTGACGACGCGACCGCCGCGCCCGGGCGAGGTCGAGGGCGTGCACTACCACTTCGTCCCGCCCGACGAGTTCGACCGGATGGTCGCGGCCGGCGAGCTCCTCGAGTGGGCGGTCGTGCACGGCCGCAACCGGTACGGCACGCCGCGCGGTCCGGTCGAGGCTCAGCTCGCGTCGGGTCGGCCCGCCCTGCTGGAGATCGACCTGCAGGGCGCTCGCCAGGTCAGGGACTCGATGCCCGACGCGCGGTTCGTGTTCCTCGCTCCGCCGTCGTTCGACGAGCTCGTGCGTCGGCTCGTGGGCCGCGGCACCGAGGACGCGGAGGAGCGCGAGCGCCGTCTCGCCACCGCGCGGGTCGAGCTCGCGGCCGAGCCCGAGTTCGACCACGTGATCGTGAACGACGACGTCCACCGGGCCACCGACGAGCTGGTCCAGGTGATGGGCGTGGTCACCGGGTAGGATGGCGGCAGTCATCCCCCCTCGACGTACGGAGAACTGACGTGGCTGGAACCGTCGCCGCCCCCACGGGCATCACCGACCCGCCGATCGACGACCTGCTCGAGCGCGCGGACTCCAAGTACGCCCTGGTGCTCTACTCGGCCAAGCGCGCGCGCCAGATCAACGCCTACTACTCGCAGCTCAACGAGGGCCTGCTCGAGTACGTCGGGCCGCTCGTCGAGAGCCGCCCGCAGGAGAAGCCGCTCTCGATCGCGATGCGCGAGATCGACGGTGGCCTGCTCACCGTCGAGGCCACGGAGGGCTGACCCTCCGCCCATGCGGATCGTCCTCGGCGTCGCCGGCGGCATCGCCGCCTACAAGGCCGTGCTGCTGCTGCGCCTTCTGCGCGAGGCGGGCCACGAGGTCCGCGTCGTGCCGACGCGCGCGGCGCTCGAGTTCGTCGGCCGCCCGACGTGGGAGGCGCTGTCGGGCCAGCCCGTGACGACGGACGTGTTCGACGACGTCGACCGCGTCGCACACGTCGAGATCGGTCAGCGCGCCGACCTCGTGGTCGTGGCGCCTGCGACGGCGGACCTGCTGGCGCGCGCGGCGACCGGCCAGGCGGACGACCTCCTGACGGCGACGCTGCTGGTCACGCGCGCTCCCGTGCTGCTCGCGCCGGCCATGCACACCGAGATGTGGCAGCACCCGGCGACCGCGGCGAACGTCGCGACGCTCCGCGCGCGCGGCGTCCACGTGCTCGACCCGGAGTCCGGCCGGCTCACGGGCGCCGACACCGGTCCCGGGCGGCTGCCCGAACCGGAGACGATCGCCGCCGCGGCGCTCGCGCTCGTCGACGGCTCGCAGCGCGACCTCGACGGCTGGCACGTCGTGGTGTCGGCCGGCGGGACGCGCGAGCCCCTCGATCCGGTGCGCTTCCTCGGCAACCGCTCGTCCGGCCGCCAGGGGGTCGCGCTCGCCCAGGCGGCCGCGCGTCGCGGTGCGCGGGTCACGCTGGTCGGCGCCAACCTGGCGGTCGCCGCACCCGCCGGCGTCGACCTCGTCCCGGTCGAGACGACCGCCCAGCTGCGCGACGCGGTCCGCGCGGCCGCCAAGGACGCCGACGTGGTCGTCATGGCCGCAGCGGTGGCCGACTTCGCGCCGGCGCACGCCGCGGCGGACAAGATCAAGAAGCGCGCCGACGGCGTCACGCCTGCGATCGAGCTGGTCGAGACCGTCGACATCCTGGCCGAGCTCGCGCACGAGCCGCTGCTGCCGGGCCAGCTCGTCGTCGGGTTCGCGGCCGAGACCGGCGACGCGACGGGGTCGGTGCTCGAGCACGGCCGCGCGAAGGCGCTGCGCAAGGGCGCCGACCTGCTCGTCGTCAACGCGGTGGGTCACGGCGTCGGGTTCGGCACGGACACGAACGACGTCACGCTGCTCGACCGTGCCGGCGAGGTCGTCGGGCGCGCCGACGGCACCAAGCTCGACGTGGCGCACGCCATCTGGGACGCGGTCGTCGCACGGCGCTGAGCGTCGCCGGCCGCGGATACCCTGGACGCCATGCCCGACGCGCTGCGCCTGTTCACCTCGGAGTCCGTCACCGAGGGGCACCCCGACAAGATCTGCGACCAGATCTCGGACGCCATCCTCGACGCGATCCTCGAGCAGGACCCCGAGGCCCGCGTCGCGGTCGAGACGATGGTGACGACGGGCCTGGTCCACGTCGCCGGCGAGGTGACCACCGAGGCGTACGTCGAGATCCCTCAGGTCGTCCGCGACGTGGTGCGCGGCATCGGCTACACGTCGTCGCACATCGGGTTCGACGGCGACTCGTGCGGCGTCTCCGTGTCGATCGGTCAGCAGTCGCCCGACATCGCCGCCGGCGTCGACAAGGCCATCGAGGTGCGCGAGGACGCGTCCGACCTCGACCCGCTCGACCAGCAGGGCGCGGGCGACCAGGGCCTGATGTTCGGCTACGCGTCCGACGACACGCCGTCGCTGCTGCCGCTGCCGATCTGGCTCGCCCACCGGCTGTCCGAGCGCCTCGCGCAGGTGCGCAAGGAGGGCGTCGTGCCCGGCCTGCGGCCGGACGGCAAGACGCAGGTGACCATCGGGTACGAGGGCGAGCGCGCGGTCCGCCTCGACACGCTCGTGCTCTCGACGCAGCACGACCCTGACCTGAACCTCGAGCACGAGCTGCGGCCCGCGATCGCGGAGCACGTCGTCGCCCCGGTGCTCGCGCAGGTCCAGCTCGACACGTCCGACTTCCGGCTCCTCGTGAACCCGACCGGCACGTTCGTGATCGGGGGCCCGCAGGGTGACGCGGGCCTGACGGGCCGCAAGATCATCGTCGACACGTACGGCGGCATCGCGCGCCACGGCGGCGGCGCGTTCTCCGGCAAGGACCCGTCGAAGGTCGACCGGTCGGGCGCGTACGCGATGCGATGGGTCGCCAAGAACGTCGTCGCAGCCGGCCTCGCGCGCCGCTGCGAGGTCCAGGTCGCGTACGCGATCGGCAAGGCGAACCCGGTCGGCCTGTACGTCGAGACGTTCGGCACGGGCACCGTCCCGGTCGAGCGACTCACCGCCGCGATCCGCGAGGTGTTCGACCTGCGGCCCGCGGCGCTCATCCGCGACCTCGCCCTGCTGCGCCCGATCTACCGGCGCACCTCGAACTACGGGCACTTCGGACGCGAGCTCCCGCAGTTCACGTGGGAGCGGACCGACCGGGTGGCCGACCTGCAGGCCGCCGTCGGCTGAGCCGCACGACCGACCTGGGGACGGCGTCCCGGGACGTCGGCGGGCCGTGGTGGGATGGGCGCGTGGACGGACCGGCGGCGGAGCAGCTCGCGCTCGAGGGCCTGCCCGTCGCCCCCGCCCGGCGCCGGCCGCGACGCGCGGGTCCCGTGCCGATCGCGGAGAGCGCGCCGGTCGCGCGGGTGTGCGTCGACCTGCCCCCGCCGCACCTCGATCGTCCGTTCGAGTACCTCGTCCCCGCGAGCATGGACGCCGCCGCGCGGCCGGGTACCCGCGTCAAGGTGAGGTTCGGCGCGCAGGACGTCGACGCCTATGTGCTGGAGCGGGTCGACGAGGCCGAGCACGAGGGCGCGCTCGCGCCGGTGCGCCGGGTCGTGTCGGGCGAGCCGGTCGTGACGCCGGCGGTGCTGCGCCTCGCTCGAGCGGTGGCCGACAGGTGGGCCGGGACGCTCGCCGACGTGCTCCGGCTCGCCGTGCCGCCGCGGCACGCGCGCGTCGAGGCCGAGGACGTGGCTGAGCTGCCGCCGGCGCACGGCGCGGGCCGCCCGCTGAGCGGCGAGGCGTGGGCCCCGTACCGGGGCGGCGCGGCGTTCCTGCAGCACCTCGCCGGCGGGGGCACGCCGCGGGCGGTGTGGACCGCGCTGCCCGGGCCGGCGGGGGAGCGGTGGCCCGACGCGATCGCGCAGGCGGTCGCCGCGTGCGCCGTCTCCGGGCGCGGCTCGCTCGTCGTCGTGCCTGATGCGCGCGACCTGGACCGGGTGCTCGCCGCGCTCGAGGCCGCGGGCGTCGAGGGCGCCGTACGGCTCGCGGCGGACGACGGGCCCGCGCCGCGGTACCGGTCGTTCCTCGCGGTGCTGCGCGGCCGGTCGCGCGTGGTCGTCGGCACGCGCGCGTCGGCGTTCGCGCCCGTGGCCGACCTCGGGCTGGTGGTGTGCTGGGACGACGGCGACGGCCTCCACGCCGAGCCGCGCGCGCCGTACCCGCACGCTCGCGAGGTGCTGGCGCTGCGGGCCGAGCTCGAGGGCGCGGCGTTCCTCGTGGGCGGCGCGTCGCGCAGCGTGGAGGCGCAGGCGCTCGTCGCGACCGGCTGGGCGCGGGAGGTCGTGGCGGACCGCGCCACCGTGCGTGCCCGCACGCCGCGGGTCCGCGCGCTGACGTCGGTGGAGCTCGCGCGCGAGGGGCCGGCGGCCGCGGCACGGCTCCCGGGGCCCGCGTGGCGCGCGATCCGCGAGGCGCTGGCGCGCGGTCCGGTGTTGGTCCAGGTCCCGCGCGCCGGCTACGTGCCGGTCGTCGCGTGCGCGCGGTGCCGGGCGGCGGCCCGGTGCGGCGTGTGCCACGGCCCGCTGGGCGTTCCCGCTCACGGCGCGATCCCGACCTGCGCATGGTGCGCGCGGCTGGCGACGGACTGGCGCTGCTCCGAGTGCGGCCACGACCAGCTGCGCTCGGTCCGCGTCGGCTCGGAGCGCACGGCCGAGGAGCTCGGCCGCGCGTTCCCCGGCGTCACCGTCCGCGCGTCCGGCTCGCGTGCCGCGTCCGGCGTGCTCGCGACGGTGCCGGACGGGCCGGCGCTCGTCGTCGCGACCCCCGGCGCCGAACCCGTCGCGCCCGCGGGGTACGCGGCGGCGGTGCTGCTCGACGCCGGTGTCGCGACGTCCGGCGCGTCCTTGCGCACCGGTGAGGACGCGCTGCGGCGCTGGCTCGCGGCCGCATCGCTCGTGCGTGCCGCGGACGACGGCGGCCAGGTGCTGGTCGTCGGCGACGGGGAGGAGCGCGTGACGCAGGCGCTCGTCCGGTGGGATCCCGCCGGCTTCGCCGCCCGCGAGCTCGACGAGCGCGCGCAGCTCGCGCTGCCGCCCGCCGTGCGGGTCGCGACCGTCACCGGGCCGCGCGAGGCGGTCGCCGCGGTGGTCGCGCGCGTCGACGGCGCCGAGGTGCTCGGGCCGGTCCCGGTCGACGGCCCCGCGCCGCGGGGGTCGCTCGTGCCCGACGTCCGCACGGTGCTGCGCGTGCCGCGCGCGCACGGGACGGCGCTCGCCGCGGAGCTGCGGGCGTCGCTGGCGGTGCGCAGCGCGCGGCGCGAAGGTGGGACCGTGCGCGTCCAGCTCGACCCGGCCGACCTGACGTGACCGACGTCGCGGCCGTGGTCTTCGACCTCGGTCAGGTGCTCGTGCGGTGGGACCCGTACCTGCCGTACGAGGGCCGGCTCGCGCGCGACCAGGTGGAGCAGTACTTCGCCGACGTCGACTTCCCGACGTTCAACCACCGGCAGGACGCGGGCCGCCCGTGGGCCGAGGCGCGCGCCGAGGTGCTGGCCCGGTTCCCGCACCACGTCGACGCGTTCGACCTCTACGTCGAGCACTTCGCCGACTCGCTGCCGGGGCCCGTGCCGGGCTCGGAGCGGCTGGTCCGGGACCTCGTCGACGCCGGGGTGCGGGTGCTCGGGCTCACGAACTGGTCGGCCGAGACGTTCCACCACGCCGAGCCCGCCGCACCCGCGATCGGGCTGCTCGAGGACGTGCTGGTCTCGGGCCGCGAAGGGCTCGCCAAGCCGGATCCGCGCATCTTCGAGCTCCTCGTCGAGCGGTTCGACCTCGACCCGGGCGCAACCGTGTACACCGACGACAACGCGGCGAACGTCGCAGCCGCGGCGGCCGCCGGACTCGTCGCGCTCGAGTTCCGCTCGGCGGCCCGACTCCGCGCGGACCTCGTCGCGCGCGGCGTCCCCGTGCCGGAGGCCGGCGTCGCCGCCACCTAGGATCGGGCCCATGCGACTGCTCTTCGCCGGTACCCCCACGGCCGCGGTGCCGTCGCTCGAGGCGCTGCTCGGCTCCCGGCACGAGGTCGTCGCGGTGCTGACGCGGCCGGACGCGCGCTCGGGGCGAGGCCGCACGCTGCATCCGAGCCCGGTGAAGGAGCATGCGCTCGAGGCGGGCGTCGAGGTCCTCACGCCCGCGTCGCCGCGCGACCCGGAGTTCCAGGCGCGGCTCGCCGCCCTGGCGGTGGACGCCGCGCCCGTGGTCGCGTACGGCGCCCTGCTGCCCGCCGCGGTGCTCGACGTCCCGCGGCACGGGTGGGTCAACCTGCACTTCTCGGTGCTCCCCGCGTGGCGCGGCGCCGCCCCCGTCCAGCACGCGCTCATCGCCGGGGACGAGGTGACCGGAGCGTCCACCTTCCGTATCACGCAGGGCCTCGACACGGGTCCGGTGTACGGGTCGTTCACCGAGACGATCCGTGCTCGGGACACGGCCGGCGACCTGCTCGGGCGCCTGTCGGTCGCGGGAGCCGACCTGCTCGTCCGCACGCTCGACGGCATCGAGGAGGGGATCCTCGCGGCGGTGGAGCAGCCGGGCGACGGAGTCAGCCACGCGCCGAAGATCGAGGTCGAGGACGCGCGCATCCGGTGGCAGCACCCGGCGCACGCCGTCGACCGGCGCATCCGCGGGTGCACTCCGGCGCCCGGCGCGTGGACGACGCTCCCGGACGGGTCCCGCCTCGGCATCGGACCGGTCCAGCCGCTGCCCGACGTCGACGACCTCGCGCCCGGCGAGGTGCGGGCGAGCAAGCACGAGGTGCTCGTCGGCACGGGCGGCCACGCGGTGCGTCTCGGTGACGTGACGCCCGCCGGGAAGCGGCCGATGGCGGCCGCCGACTGGGCCCGCGGTGCGCGGCTCGACGGCGGTGTCGTGCTCGGGTCGGTCACGCTCGGCGGGCAGGTCGCGTGACCGCCGACGACCGGCGCGACGGCGACGCGCGCGGCGCGGGCCGACCGGACGGCGACTCGGGTGGCGCGGGACGGTCGGCCGGCGGGTCCGGAGGCGCGGGCCGGCCGCGCGGCGATCGCCGCGACGCGGGTCGGCAGGGCGTCGAACGGCGCGACGCGGGTCGGCAGGGCGTCGAGCGGCGCGACGCGTCGGGCCGGCAGCGCGGTGCCGCCCGTGCGGAGGGCCGCTCGACGAGGTCGGCGGCGGCGCCGTCCCAGCGTCGTCGGGGCACGGACGCGCCCCGACGAGCCGCGTTCGACGTGCTGCGCGCCGTGGCCGACTCCGACTCGTACGCGAACCTCGTGCTGCCGCCGCTGCTGCGTGAGCGCGGCATCCGGGGACGCGACGCGGCGTTCGCGACCGAGCTCGCCTACGGTGCTCTGCGCCTGCGCGGGCGCTACGACGCCGTGATCACCCTCGCGGCCGACCGACCCACCGACCGGATCGACGGACCGGTCCTCGACGTGCTGCGCCTGGGCGTCCACCAGCTGCTCGGGATGCGCGTGCCGCCGCACGCCGCAGTGTCGGAGACGGTCGGCCTCGCACGCGAGGCCGTCGGCGCCGGTCCGGCGCAGTTCGTCAACGCCGTGCTCCGCGCCGTCGAGCGGGAGGCCGACTGGGACGCGCGCATCGCGGACGCGGCCGGCGACGACCCGCTGCTACGCCTCGCGACGGTCGAGAGCCACCCGGTGTGGGTCGCGCGTGCGCTGCGTGAGGCGCTCGTCGCGCACGGCCGGACCGCCGACGAGCTGGCGGCGCTGCTCGCGGCCGACAACGCCGCGCCGCGCGTGACGCTCGTCGCCCGGCCCGGCCTCGCGACGCGCGACGAGCTCGGCGGCACGCCCGGGCATCTCGCGCCGACCGCCGCGACGCTCGGGGGCGGCGACCCGGCGGCCGTCGAGGCCGTGCGTGAGGGCCGCGCGGGCGTGCAGGACGAGGGCAGTCAGCTCGTCGCGCTCGCGCTGGCCGCGGCCCCGCTCGACGGTCCGGACGTCCGCTGGCTCGACCTGTGCGCCGGCCCTGGCGGCAAGGCCGCGCTCCTCGCCGCGTGTGCGGCCGAGCGGGGCGCGCGTCTCCTCGCGAACGAGCTCCAGCCGCACCGTGCGCGGCTCGTCGAGCAGGCGCTCCGCGCGGTCCCGCCCGGCGCGGTCGAGGCCGTGCGCACCGGCGACGGCCGGCTCCTCGGGGACGACGAGCCCGGCGGGTACGACCGCGTGATGGTCGACGCGCCGTGCACGGGTCTGGGCGCGCTGCGGCGCCGGCCCGAGTCCCGGTGGCGGCGGGTGCCGGCGGACGTCGCGGCGCTCGGCGAGCTCCAGCGTGCGCTGCTCGCGTCGGCTCTGCGCGCGGTGCGGCCCGGCGGGGTCGTCGCGTACGTGACGTGCTCGCCGCATGTGGCCGAGACCCAGCTGGTCGTGGTCGACGCGCTGCGCGCCGCGACGAAGGCGGGGCTGGGCGTCCAGCGCATCGACGCGGCGGCGGTCGTCCGCGGCATCGCCCCGGACGCCGAGCTCACCGACCGGGACGACGTCCAGCTGTGGCCGCACGTGCACGGCACGGACGCCATGCACCTGACGCTGCTGCGCCGCACGTCCTGACGACGGTCGCGAGCCGCGCCGCACCGCGAACCGCGACGTGCGCCGATACGCTGACGCGGTGCCCGCGCTGATCAACCCGAGCATCCTGTCCGCCGACTTCGCGAACCTCGAGCGCGACCTCGCGAAGATCGCGAGCGCCGACTTCGCGCACGTCGACATCATGGACAACCACTTCGTGCCGAACCTGACGATCGGCCTGCCCGTGGTGGAGCGGCTCGCGCAGGTGAGCCCCGTGCCGCTCGACGTGCACCTGATGATCGACGACGCCGACCGCTGGGCGCCGGCGTACGCGGAGGCGGGCGCCGCGTCGGTGACGTTCCACGCGGAGGCGACGCAGGCACCGGTGCGGCTCGCCCGCGAGCTGCGCGCCAGGGGCGCGCGGGCGGGGGTCGCGCTGCGCCCCGCGTCGCCCGTCGAGCCGCTGCTCGACCTGCTCGACGAGCTCGACATGGTCCTCGTCATGACGGTCGAGCCGGGGTTCGGCGGCCAGTCGTTCATCGACGGCACGCTGCCGAAGATCCGGCGTGCCCGGGCGGCGATCGACGCTGCCGGCACGGGGACGTGGCTCCAGGTCGACGGCGGGGTCTCGCGCGACACCATCCGCCTGATCGCGGACGCCGGCGCGAACGTCTTCGTCGCGGGCTCCGCCGTCTACGGCGCGCCGGACGTGGCCGCCGAGATCGCCGCGCTTCGCGGTCTCGCCGACGCCACCGACTGACGCCACCGACTGACGCCGCCCGCGGGCGGCGGCACCCGGTCCGCGCAGGCCCCCGACCAGGGCCGGGAACAACGTGTGTGGCATCATCGTTCACGCAAGCACACGTGCTCCGGGGTCGGTGTAATTCCGAGCCGGCGGTGACAGTCCGCGACCCGCCCGATCGTCAGATCGTGCGGTTGACCTGGTGGAACTCCAGGACCGACGGTGAAAGTCCGGATGGGAGGCGCACGTGGCGGCGCGTCAGCGTCGTCCGGTGGGCTCGTCCTGCCGTCACCCCGGAGCCACCGACGGACCCGGGAGGTGGAGACGACGAGCGCCGCGACCGATGCCCTGACCACGCCGGCCGAGCGGGACGCGATGTCGCGCGCCCTCGAGCTCGCGCAGCGCGGGCCGTCCCACGGACCCAACCCGCGCGTGGGCTGCGTGCTGCTCGCTCGCGACGGGAGCATCGTCGGCGAAGGCTGGCACCGGGGGGCCGGGACGGCGCACGCCGAGGTCGCCGCGCTGGCGGACGCTCGCGAGCGCGGTGCGGACCCGCACGGTGCGACCGCCGTCGTCACGCTCGAGCCGTGCAACCACACGGGCCGCACGGGCCCGTGCAGCCAGGCGCTGCTCGACGCCGGCGTCACGCGCGTCGTCGTGTCGGTCGAGGACCCCAACCCGGCGGCTGCCGGCGGGGTGGCGCGGCTGCGCGCGGGCGGCGTCGACGTCGTGACCGGGCTGGACGTCGAGCACGGCCGCGCGGTGCTCCGCACGTGGCTCGCAGCCGTCGGGCGGGGCCGGCCGTTCGTCACGCTCAAGCTCGCGACGAGCCTCGACGGGCGCGTCGCCGCGGCCGACGGCACGAGCCGGTGGATCACGTCGGAGGTCGCGCGCCGGCACGCGCACGAGCTGCGTGCCCAGGTCGACGCGATCGCGGTCGGCACGACGACCGCGCTGGTCGACGACCCGTCGCTGACGGCGAGGAACGCCGCGGGCGAGCTGCACGAGCACCAGCCGCTGCGTGTCGTCGTCGGCCTGCGCGACCTGCCCGCGGGCGGCCGCCTGCACGGTCCCGGGGGCGAGCTGCTCCACCTGCGCACGCACGACCCCGCCGCGGTGCTCGCCGAGCTGCACGCGCGCGAGGTCCGGCACGTGCTCGTCGAGGGCGGCGCGACGCTCGCCGCGGCGTTCCTGCGGGCCCGGCTCGTCGACGAGGTGCATGCCTACGTCGCACCGGTCCTGCTGGGCTCCGGCGCCCCCGCTGTCGCCGACCTCGGGGTGACCACCATCGGGGACGCGCTGCGCCTCACCCCCACCTCCGTCCTTCCCCTCGGCCCCGACGTGCTCGTCGTGGCCACCCCCCGGCACGAGGAGCTGCACTGATGTTCACCGGCATCGTCGAGGAGGTCGGCACGGTCGAGGCCCTCGAGCCCGGCCGTGACGACGCGGGCGCGGTCGTCGACGCGCGCCTGCGCGTGCGCGGGCCGCTCGTCACGAGCGACGCGCACCTGGGCGACTCGATCGCGGTGTCGGGCGTCTGTCTCACGGTCACGGAGCTGCCGGGGGACGGCACGTTCGTGGCCGACGTGATGCCCGAGACGCTGCGCCGGACCGCGCTGGGGGACGTCGCGCCGGGCAGCCCGGTGAATCTCGAGCGCGCGCTCGCCGTGGGCGGCCGCTACGGCGGCCACGTCGTCCAGGGGCACGTCGACGGCGTCGGTCGGATCGTCGCCCGCACGCCCGGACCGCGCTGGGACGACGTCGAGGTCGCCCTCGAGCCCGAGCTCGCGCGCTACGTCGCGGAGAAGGGGTCGATCACGGTCTCGGGCGTGTCGCTGACGGTCACGCACGTGTCGGACGACGGCTTCGGCGTCTCGCTCATCCCGACGACGCTCGAGGCGACGACGCTCGGCACGCTCGGCGTCGGCGCACGCGTCAACCTCGAGGTCGACGTGCTCGCGAAGTACACCGAGCGGCTCCTGACGAACGCGGGGGTGCTGCGATGAGCGTCGTGCTGGGCACCGTCGAGGAGGCGCTCGAGGCCCTGCGCGCAGGCCGGCCGGTCCTCGTCGCGGACTCGCCGGACCGCGAGAACGAGGCCGACGTCATCCTCGCCGCGCAGTCCGCGACGCCCGAGTGGATCGCGTGGACCATCCGGCACTCGTCCGGCTACCTCTGCGCTCCCATGCCCGCCGCGCGCGCGGACGCCCTCGACCTGCCGCTCATGGTCCCGCACAGCCAGGACCCGCGACGCACGGCCTACACGGTGACCGTCGACGCCGCGACGGGAGTGACGACCGGGATCTCGGCCGCCGACCGCGCCCGCACGCTCCAGGTGCTCGCCGACCCGGCGAGCGGGCGTCAGGACCTGATCCGGCCCGGCCACGTGCTGCCGCTGCGCGCGGTCCCGGGGGGCGTCCTGCACCGTGCGGGCCACACGGAGGCCGCGGTCGACCTGTGCCGCCTGGCGGGCCTCGAGCCGGTCGGCGCGATCGCCGAGCTCGTGAACGACGACGGGACGATGACGCGCCTGCCGGCAGCCTCGGCGCTCGCGCAGGACGAGGGCCTCGTGCTGCTGACGATCGAGCAGCTCGTCGCGTGGCGACGGGAGCACGACGACCAGGTGACGGCCGACGCGGCGCCCGCGGCCGCCAAGGAGCGCGTGCACGCGACGCACACCGCCTACCTGCCGACCCGGCACGGCGACTTCCGCATCCACGGGTACCGCGACCTGCGCACGGGCGACGAGCACGTCGCGCTGGTCTCGACCGCCGGGCTGGCCGAGAACCCGACCGTGCGTGTGCACTCGGAGTGCCTGACGGGTGACGCGTTCGCGTCGGCGCGCTGCGACTGCGGGCCGCAGCTCGACGCGGCGCTCGAGATCGCGGCGCAGACCGGGGGAGCGGTCGTGTACCTGCGCGGCCACGAGGGCAGGGGCATCGGCCTGCTCGCCAAGGTCGCGGCGTACGCGCTGCAGGACGAGGGCCGCGACACCGTCGAGGCGAACCTCGACCTCGGCTGGCCGGCGGACCGGCGCGAGTACGGCGCGGCGGCGGCGATCCTCGCCGACCTGGGCGTGCGCCGCGTCACGCTCCTGACGAACAACCCGGCCAAGGTCGCGGGCCTGCGCGCGCACGGCATCGACGTCGTCGAGTCGCGCAACCTCGAGGTCGGTCGCACGCCGCAGAACGAGGCCTACCTGCGCACCAAGGCGACGGCGATGGGCCACACGTTGCACCTGTCCGAGCCCATCCCGGTGAGCCCGGTGCACGCCGCACCGGCGACGCCGGGCGCCGACCACGACGACCACGCGTTCGAGAACCTGGAGGACCTGGCATGAGCGGTGCGGGCGCACCCACCCTGAGCGTCGACGGGAGCGGCCTCAAGGTCGTCGTCGTCGCCGCGAGCTGGCACACCGTCGTCATGGACGGGCTGCTCGACGGCACGCGCCGCGCGCTGGCCGACGCGCACGTCACCGACGTGACCGAGATCCGGGTGCCGGGCACGTTCGAGCTGCCGGTCGCGGCGCGCGCCGCCGTCGACGCAGGCGCGGACGCCGTCGTCGCGCTGGGGGTCGTGATCCGCGGCGGCACGCCGCACTTCGAGTACGTCTGCTCGGCAGCGACCACCGGCCTGACCGACGTCGCGACGGCGTCCGGCGTGCCCGTCGGCTTCGGCGTCCTGACGTGCGACGACGACGCGCAGGCGCTCGACCGCGCCGGTCTGCCGGGGTCGCACGAGGACAAGGGCTACGAGGCCGCCCAGGCGGCGGTCGCGACGGTCGTCGCGCTGCGTCCGCTGCGTCCGCTGCGCGAGGGAGCGCGCCGGCCGTGATCCGCTGGCTGTTCGACGCGCAGGTCGTGATCGCCGGTCACGCGATCCTGTGGCGCGAGATCGTCGGGAACGCGTTCGGCATCGCGTCGGCCATCGGCGGCCTGCGCCGACGGCTGTGGGCGTGGCCGGTCGGCATCGTGGGCAACGTGCTGCTGTTCACGGTCTTCCTCGGCGGCGTGTTCCACACCCCTCAGGACAAGAACCTCTACGGCCAGGCCGGCCGGCAGGTGATGTTCGTCATCGTGTCCGTGTACGGCTGGGTGCGGTGGCGCCAGACCGAGCGCCGCGCGCACGAGCAGGGCATCGCCGATGCCGCCGCGGTCGTGCCGCACTGGGCGACGAACCGGCAGCGCGCGTGGCTCGTGGTCGCGGCGGCGGCCGGCACCGTCGGGTTCGCCGCGCTGTTCAGCAGGCTCGGGTCCTACGGCCCGTGGGCCGACGCGTGGATCTTCACGGGGTCGATGCTCGCGACCTACGGGATGGCTCGAGGCTGGATCGAGTTCTGGCTCATCTGGCTCGCGGTCGACGCGGTCGGCGTGCCACTGCTGGTCAACGCCGGGTACTACCCGTCCGCGGTCCTCTACGTGGTCTACGCGGGTGTCGTCGCGTACGGCTTCTGGGCATGGCGGCGCGCGCGGGGCCGGCAGAGTCTCGACGACGGTGAGCCGGCGCTGGCCGCGTGACGGACGCCGCGCGGGCGGTCGGGCCGGGGCCGTCTACCCTGACGTGCGTGAAGACGTTCGACGCCCTGTTCGAGGAGCTGTCCGAGAAGGCCCGCACCCGCCCGGTGGGATCCGGCACCGTCGCCGAGCTCGACCAGGGCGTCCATGCGATCGGCAAGAAGATCGTCGAGGAGGCCGCCGAGGTCTGGATGGCGGCCGAGCACGAGAGCGACGAGCGCACCGCCGAGGAGGTCTCGCAGCTGCTGTACCACCTGCAGGTGCTGCTCCTGGCGCGCGGCCTCACGCTCGCCGACGTCTACGCCCACCTCTGAGCCCCGAGAGGACTCACCAGTGCTGAGGATCGCCGTCCCCAACAAGGGCTCCCTGTCGGAGCCCGCCGTCGACATGCTGCGGGAGGCGGGCTACCGCCAGCGCCGCGACGCGCGCGAGCTCGTCCTGCCCGACCCGGACAACGACGTCGAGTTCTTCTACCTGCGCCCGCGCGACGTCGCCGTGTACGTCGGCGCCGGCACGGTCGACGTCGGCATCACGGGCCGCGACCTGCTGCTCGACTCGGGCTCGCCGGCCGTCGAGCACCTGCCGCTCGCGTTCGGCCGGTCGACGTTCCGGTTCGCGACGACGGCCGGCACGCTGACGGACGTGGCTCAGGTCGCGCGCCGCCGCGTCGCGACGTCCTACCCCGTGCTGGTCGCCCAGCACCTGCGCGACCAGGGCGTCGAGCCCGCGGCGGTCGTCCGCCTGGACGGCGCCGTGGAGAGCGCCATCCGGCTGGGCGTCGCGGACGTCATCGCGGACGTCGTCGAGACCGGCACGACGCTGCGCGCCGCCGGCCTCGAGACGTTCGGCGAGCCGATCCTACGCAGCGAAGCGGTCCTGATCCGGCACGCGAGCGCCGAGGAGCCTCCGGGCCTCGACGTCCTGACGCGCCGCCTGCAGGGCGTGCTGACGGCGCACGAGTACGTGCTGATGGACTACGACGTGCCGCTCGAGCTCGTCGAGGCCGCGGTCGCGATCACGCCCGGCCTCGAGTCGCCGACGGTCTCACCGCTGCACAACCGCGAGTGGGCCGCGGTGCGCGCCATGGTGCGCCGCGACCAGACGAACCGCGTCATGGACGCGCTGTACGACGTCGGCGCGCGCGCGATCCTCGTGACCTCGATCCACGCCTGCCGGCTCTGACCGCGATGGCACCGTTCCGCCCGCGCCTCGCCCGTCGCGTCTCGCTCGCCGTCATGTGGCTGGTCCTGGCGGGCACGGTCACCGTCGTTCTCCTCAGTGAGAACCTCGGACGCGGCGACCAGGTGGGCTTCGTCGCGTTCGGCGCGCTGCTCGCGTGGTTCTGCTGGCGGGAGGCGTCGGTCGCGGCGAAGCCCGACGAGGATGGGCTCACCGTGCGCAACCTCGTCGTCACCACGCGGCTGCAGTGGGCCGAGGTCGTGGCCGTCCGGTTCGGCGACGGCGACGCGTGGGTGCGGCTCGACATCGCCAACGGGGACACGCTCGCCGTGATGGGCATCCAGCGCGCCGACAAGGACTTCGCGCTGGCCGAGGCGCGGCGGCTCGCCGGTCTGGTGGCCGCGCGAACGCGCACGGAGCGCGACACCTGACGCGTCCGTGCCCGGCGTCGACCGTCGCAGCTCGACGGCGGCTCAGCGCTCGGTCGCCGACTGACGGCGGCTCGCGACCCCCGCGAGCACCGCGGCACCCGCCATCAGCGCGACCGTGCCCAGCCAGCTCGGCACGAACGGCGTCGCGACGAGTCCCTGGTCGCCGGTGAACGCGCTCGGGTCGTGCGCGTGCACGAGGAGCCCCCAGAGCACGGCGAGCACGGTGGTCGCGCCCATGCCGACGGCCAGCACGGCGAGGGCGGTGCGCCGCAGGCCCGGCGGCTGCTCGGCGGGCACGCGGCGCAGCACGGTCGACGCGGCCCACGCGGTCGCCGCGACCGCGCCGAGGCCGCCCAGCGCGACGGCCGCGGCCGCGAGCCGGGTCTGCGTGGCGTGCACGCCGTGGCCGTCGGCGACCGCGAGCGCGACCTGCACGAGCACGAGCCACGCGGCGCACGCGACGAACGGCACCGCGACGTACCACCAGGCCCGGTGGTCGCGCCCGCGCACGAGCGCGACCGCGGTGGGGACCGCCGCGACGACGAGCGCCAGCAGGGCGACCGCGGCCGCGATCGCGAGCAGCGTCCGGATGCCGTTCGCGACGGTGAGGAGCTCCTCGGACAGCTTCTGGAACCCGAGGCCGGCGACGGTGAAGAGCGCCGCGGCCCACACGGCCACGGTCATCGGGGAGCGGGTGGACATCGTGAGACCTCCGGGGACGAGCCGGGCGCGGGCCGCGCCGCGCAGGGAGTCGAGGACGAGCGCCGGGTGGCGGTGGACCTGCAGGTCGCACAGCAGCTGGCTGTACTCGTCGCCGTGCACGCGTCGCCACCGGGCGGGGTAGCACCCGACGAGGACGCGGACGAGCCGCGGGTCCTGGCTCATGCCTGGACGGTTCCGAGCCGGCCGAGGCTCAGCGTGGCGAGGCGGTGCATCCGGCGCGACTGCGCCGTCAGCTCGGTCGCGCCGGCCGCGGTGAGGCGGTACGGCCGTCGTCGCCCCTCGGCAGGGCGCCCCTCGATGAGGCCGAGCGCCTCGAGGCGGCCCAGCGCCGCATAGAGGGTGCCCGGTCCGAGCCTGACGCCGACCTGCTCGGCCACGTCTGCCGTGATCGCGTACCCGTGCTTCTCGCCGTCGGCGAGGCTCGCGAGGATCAGCAGGCCCGGTTCGGCCCAGCGGCCCAGGTCGTCAGCCATCGGTGCTCCGTCCGTCGGTATATCGCCGAACGTACTACGCGAGGCGATACAGCGCCAGAGGTCGGGCAGGAGAGCCGGCTGCGAGCAGCTCGACGACGGCGCGCGTCAGGCGCCGAGGAGGTCGACCGCGTGCACGCCCGCGGCCGCTGCCGCCAGGAACGACGCGGGGTCCGCATCGAGCCCGCGCCCCATCGTGGACAGCCGGACGGGGGAGGCCGCGAGCGCCTCGAGCAGGTCGGCGCCCGCCTCGACCTCCACGAGCCGGTGCCGGTCCGCGAGCGCGGCCGCCTGGTCCGCCACACGCCGGCTCAGCGGGCCGAGCCCGGGCACGTCGAGCACGGGCACCACGACGTCGGCCGGCGCGAGCGCGACCCGGCCGTAGGCCGTCAACGAGTGGTGCGAGACGCCCGTGTGACGTTCTCGCGCGTCCGCGCCGGACACGCGCAGCGACGCGACCGGTCGGCCCGCGAGCGTTGCCGCCGCGTTGACGGC
This sequence comes from Cellulomonas alba, assembly GCF_030362835.1. Taxonomy (GTDB): domain Bacteria; phylum Actinomycetota; class Actinomycetes; order Actinomycetales; family Cellulomonadaceae; genus Cellulomonas; species Cellulomonas alba. The sequence goes on along the minus strand of NZ_JAUCGQ010000001.1, from coordinate 63,113 downwards.
CTCGCCCGCGGCGACGCCGGAGAACCCCCACCGCGTGCCGGTCCCGAGGTTGCCGGGCCCCTGCGCCACGACCGCGAGGTCGGCACCGACCACGTGCCGCGCGGCGAGCAGGCCGGTGTGGACCGTCACGGCCTCGAGGTCGCCGCCGAACGCCTGGCCGGTCGTCACGCAGGCCGCGATCCAGCGCGCCTCGCGCAGCCCGGCGACCGCGCGCGAGAACCAGGCGGGCAGGGCGCCGCCGTCCGTCATGACGTACGCGACGCGCGGCGCCCGGCCCCCGGCGCGCGCGGCGGCGTGGCGCGCGCCCGCCACCACCGCGGGCAGCGCCGAGTGCAGGTCCGCGACGACGACCGGCATCCCACCGAGGTCGTCCGCGTCGCGCAGCGCGTCGTGGTGCGGGGACTCCTGGTCGTCGACGCCGAGCACCATCGCCTGCAGCGGCGTGTAGCGCGCCTTGACCAGGTGGCCGGCTCCCGCCGGAGGGTCCGCAGGCAGGGCGCCGTCGCGCGCCACGACGAGCGCGTACCCGCCGGTCCCGAGCCCCCGCGCGAGCGCCGACACGTTGAGCTGCACGCGGTCGCCGATCGCGAGCTCGCCGACGAGCGCCGGGTAGGCGAGGGCGCGCACCGTGGGGAACGAGAGCGGCTCGTCGAGCTCGACCGTGAGCTCCTGCGCGCCCGTCCAGGCGGCGCCGAGTCCGACGACGACACCCGCGCGCCACGTGATCACCGGGCCACGCTACCGGCCCACTACGGTTGACCCGATGCCCGCGCAGATCCCCGCCCACGAGCGCCTGCTCAACCTCGTCATCGCCCTGGTCAACACCTCGGGACGCATGACCAAGGAGCAGGTGCGCCGCAGCGTCGCCGGGTACCAGGACGCGCAGTCCGACGACGCCTTCGAGCGGATGTTCGAGCGCGACAAGGACACGCTCCGCGAGCTCGGCATCCCGGTGGTGACCGTGACCTCCGCGGGTCACGGCGACGACATCGGGTACCGGATCGACCTCGACACCTACGCGCTGCCGCCGATCGACCTGACGGCGGCCGAGCTCGGCGTGCTGGCCATGGCGGCGCAGGTGTGGCAGGACCAGGCGATGCGCACCGACACCACGCGCGCGCTGACCAAGCTGCGCGCGGTCGGCGAGGCGCCCGAGGCCAACGACCTGGCGGTCGGCCTCGCGCCGCGCGTGCGCGCCGCGGGAGGCGCCCTCGCACCCCTCGTCGACGCCGTGCAGGCCCGCCAGGTCGTGCGGTTCACGTACCGCGCGGCGACCACGGGCGAGGTGCGGACGCGGGTCGTCGAGCCGTGGAAGCTGCTCGCGCGCCGCGGCGGCTGGCTGCTCGTCGGCTTCGACCGCGACCGGGGCGCGTCGCGGTCGTTCCGGCTCTCCCGCATCGAGGGCGGCGTCCGTCCCGTCGGGGAGCCCGGTGCGTTCGAGGCCCCCGGACCTGACGAGCTCGAGGCCGCACTGACGCAGTGGGCGCCCCGCGAGGAGCGGGTGGCCACGCTGGCCGTGCTGCCCGAGCGCGCGAGCGCGCTGCGGGCGCGCGCCGTCCCGGCGCCCGCGGACGAGCCCGACTGGTCGGCGGACCCGGCCGTCGGTCCGTTGCTCGCGCAGCGCGACGTGGTCCACGTGCCGTTCCGATCCGGCTGGGAGCTCGCGGACGAGCTCGTGGGCTACGGCGGCGCCGTGCTCGTCGTCGCGCCGGTCGAGCTGCGCCGCGGCGTGCTGCACCTGCTGCGCACGGCCGCCGAGCTCGACCGCCCGGACCGTTCCGGCACCGACGTGGAGGAGGGTCGGGCACATGGCTGAGCGCGCGAGCGACCGGCTGCTGCGGATGCTCGGCATGGTCGCGTACCTCGACCGCCACGGCGGCGTGCCCGTCGAGGAGGTCGCGGAGCAGTTCGGCGTCTCGGCGGACCAGGTGATGGCCGACGTCGACACGCTCTGGGTCACCGGCACGCCCGGGTACTTCCCGCACGACCTCATCGACTTCGACGCCGACTCGTACGACCAGGGCGTCGTCCGGCTCACCGAGGCGCGGGGCATGACGCGTCCGCTGCGGCTCGGCACGCGGGAGGCGGTCGCGCTCGTCGCCGCGCTGCGCGCGCTCGACGGCACGCTCCACGCGGCGCTCGACCCCGCGGAGCAGGCGGTCCTGCGCTCGGCGCTCGACAAGCTGACGGCCGCGACGGGCGACGCCGCATCGGCCGTCGACGTCCGGCTCGCGGTCGACGGCGCACCCGAGGTCGCCGCGGCGATCGCGACCGCGCTGCGCGACCGTCGGCGCCTGCACCTGCGGTACGTCAACGCGTCCGACGTCGCGACCGAGCGGGACGTCGACCCCGTCCGCCTCGTCACCGAGGACGACCGGTCGTACCTGCTCGCGTGGTGCCTGCTCGTCGACGACGAGCGACTCTTCCGCGTCGACCGCGTGCTCGAGGCCCGGGTGCTGGACGAGCCCGCGCTCGCGCACGACGTGCCCGACCGCCAGGACGTCTACCGCCCGCACGGCGAGCTCGTGACGCTGCACCTCGCGAGCCGCGCGCGCTGGGTCGCCGAGTCGTCGCCCGTCGAGGCGGTGCGCAACCTGCCCGACGGCACGTTCGAGGTCGACCTGCTCGTCGAGCAGCCGGCCTGGCTGCGCCACCTCGTGCTGCAGGTCGCGGACGACCTCGTCGAGGTGCGGCCGGCCCGGATCGCCGCCGAGGTCGCCGCCGCCGCCCGCGCGGCGCTCGCCGCCTACGAGCCGCTGGGGGAGTGAGGCGCCGTGTGGTTCTGGATCTGGTTCGTGCTCGTGGTCGGGACGCTGGTCGGCGCCTTCCTGCTCGGGCGGCGGCTGTGGCGCCAGGCGTCCGGCGTCGCCCGCGAGCTCGCGCGCGCCGGCGAGGTGGCCGCCCAGCTGTCGGAGCGGGCCGCGGAGCTCGAGGCGATCGCGGCGCGGAACGCGCCCGACACCTCGCCGACCCTGCTCTCCGACCTCGGGCCCCTGCTCGACCGGATCTGGGTGCTGCGCGACGAGGCCGCCGCGCGGAGAGCAGCGCGGCGCGAGCGGCACCGTGCGACCGCGCGCAGCTGGCGCGCGTACTGGCGCTAGCGGCGCGTCGCCGGCCGCGGCGGCCGGCGCCCCTGTCCGGCGCGGCTAGGATCGTGGGGCTCGCCCGACGCGGGCCACCGAGGGAGAACCCATGTTCAGGAACGGCCTGCAGGCCTGGCACGTCATCGTGCTGCTCGTCGTCATCGTGCTGCTGTTCGGTGCGAACCGCCTGCCCGGGGTCGCCAAAAGCGTGGGCCAGTCGATGAAGATCTTCCGCAACGAGATGCGCGACCTGCGCGACGACGAGTCGAAGCCCGACGAGAAGAAGACCGGCACCAACGGCACCTCCGGCGAGGGTTCGACCGGGGACGACCGGTCGCCGAAGGCCTGAGACCGCATGGCCGAACGCCGCGGGCGTGAGCCGGGCGGCCGGATGCCGCTGCGGTCGCACCTGAGAGAGCTGCGTCGCCGCTTCTTCTGGGCCGCGCTCGGCATCGCCGTCGGCGCCGTGGTCGGGTGGTTCCTGTTCGAACCCGTCTTCGAGGCGCTCCAGCACCCGATCCTCGAGGTCGCGAAGGACCGCGGGAGCCTGGTCGCGATCAACTTCCAGGGCGTCGCGACGGCCTTCGACCTGAAGATCAAGGTCTCGCTGTTCCTGGGCGTGATCCTGTCGAGCCCCTGGTGGCTCTACCAGTTCTGGGCCTTCATCACGCCGGGCCTCACGCGGCGCGAGCGTGTGTACACGTTCGGGTTCCTCGGCGCCGCGGTCCCGCTGTTCCTCGCCGGCTGCCTCCTCGCGTGGTGGGCGTTGCCGAACGCGGTGCGGCTCCTGACGAGCATGGTGCCGTCCGGGTCGACGAACCTCATCGACGCGCAGACGTACCTGAGCTTCGTCATGCGCCTGATGCTCGCGTTCGGGCTCTCGTTCCTGCTCCCGGTCGTCATGGTCGCGCTGAACTTCGCGGGCATCGGGCGCGCGGCGACGTGGCGCAAGGGCTGGCGGTGGGCCGTGATGATCGCGTTCGTGTTCGCCGCGGTGATGACGCCGACGCCGGACGCGATCACGATGATCGCGGTCGCGCTGCCCATCTGCGTGCTGTACTTCGCGGCGCTCGGTGTCTGCGTGCTGCACGACCGCCGCGTCGACCGGGCGCGCCTCGCCGCCGGGCTGCCACGGCTCGACGGCACCACCGCCGACGAGCCCCGGACCCGGAGGTGACGCGGATCGGGCTCGCCGTGAACCCGACGTCCGGCAAGGGGCGCGGGGGAGCGGCCGGCAGGAGGGCGCACGAGCTGCTCACCGCGGGCGGGCACGACGTCGCGGACCTGTCGGCGCCGACGCTCGCGCAGGCCACCGACCGCGCGCGCCAGGCCGCGCTGGCGGGTCTGGACGCGCTCGTCGTGGTCGGCGGTGACGGCATGGTGCACCTCGGCGTCACCGTCGTCGCCGGCACGTCGCTCCCGCTCGGTGTCGTCGCGGCCGGCACCGGCAACGACATCGCGCGCACGCTCGGTCTCCCGCGCGGTGACGTCGCGGCGGCGGTGCGCGCGATCGAGGCGGGCCTCGCGTCCGGGCCGCGGTCCGTCGACGCCGCGCGGGTCAGCACCCCCGGTCACGCCGCGCACGAGTGGTTCGTCGGCGTGCTGTCGTGCGGCATCGACGCGGCCGTCAACGCGCGCGCCAACGCGATGCACTGGCCGCGGGGGGAGGGGCGGTACATCCGGGCGCTGCTCGCCGAGCTGCACGGCTTCCGCTCGTACGGCTACCGGGTGACGCTCGACGACCGCGTGTGGGAGTCGGCGGGCGCGCTCGTCGCCGTCGCGAACGTGCCCTGGATCGGCGGCGGCATCCACATCGCGCCCGGCGCCCAGGTCGACGACGGCCTGCTCGACGTCGTGCTCGCGGCCGAGTTCAACCGGATGCAGGTGGCGCGGATCTTCCCGGCCGTGCAGCGCGGGCGGCACCTCGGGCACCCTCGGATCGAGCTCGCGCGCGCCCGGTCGGTGCTCATCGAGCCGCTCGCGAGCCGCGGACCGCACCCGCCGATCGCCTTCGCGGACGGCGAGCGGATCGGCCCGCTGCCCCTGCGCGTCGACGTCGTGCCGGGAGCGCTTGCCGTCCTCGCGTGATCCGGGGCTCGTGGTGCTTAGGGTGAGCGCGTGCCGTCCCGCCGTCGCTCGTCGTCCTCCGCCGCCGTGAAGCCGGCCCGAGAGGCGGCGCGCGAGCCGTCTCCCGCCGAGCGCTACACCGCCTCCCGCCGCCGCGCGGAGACCGAGACCGGCGAGCTCGCCCGCTTCCGCGACCTGCTCGACTTCCCGCTCGACGACTTCCAGGCGCAGGCGTGCGCGGCGCTGGAGCGCGGCAGCGGCGTCCTCGTGGCGGCGCCGACCGGAGCGGGCAAGACGGTCGTGGGCGAGTTCGCGGTGCACCTCGCGCTGGCCGGCGGCCGCAAGGCGTTCTACACGACGCCCATCAAGGCGCTCTCGAACCAGAAGTACGGCGACCTCGTCCGCCGGTACGGGCCCGACAGCGTAGGCCTGCTCACGGGCGACACGACGATCAACGGCGAGGCGCCGGTGGTCGTCATGACGACCGAGGTGCTGCGCAACATGCTCTACGCCGGCTCGGCCACCCTCGGCGGCCTCGGGTTCGTCGTCATGGACGAGGTGCACTACCTGGCGGACCGCTTCCGCGGGCCGGTCTGGGAGGAGGTGATCATCCACCTGCCCGACGACGTGCAGCTGGTCTCGCTCTCCGCGACGGTCTCGAACGCGGAGGAGTTCGGCGACTGGCTCGCGACGGTCCGCGGCGACACGACCGTGATCGTCAGCGAGCACCGACCCGTCCCGCTCGGCCAGCACGTGATCGTCGGCGGCGAGCTGCTCGACCTGTACGCGGGCCACGTCGATCCGACCGACCCGGGCGTCGACCCGCCGATCAACCCGGATCTCGCGCACCTGCTCCGTCGCCACGCGCGCGCCGAGGCAACGCCCGCACCCCGTGGTCGCGGGGACCGCGGGTACCGCGGCCGTGGCGGCAACCGACCGGCCGTCGGCCTGCGCGCGACCCCGCGGTACGCCGTCGTCGACGCGCTCGCCGCCGACGCGCTGCTCCCCGCCATCGTGTTCATCTTCAGCCGCGCCGGGTGCGAGGCGGCCGTCAAGCAGTGCCTCGCCGCCGGCGTCCGCCTCACCGAGCCTGCGGAGCAGGCGGAGATCCGTCGGGTCGTCGAGGAGCGCTGCGCGGCGGTGCCACCCGAGGACCTCGACGTGCTCGGGTACTGGGAGCTCGCGGAGGCGCTCTCGCGCGGCGTGGCAGCCCACCACGCGGGGATGCTGCCGCTGTTCAAGGAGACGGTCGAGGACCTGTTCTCGCGCGGCCTCGTCAAGGTCGTGTTCGCGACCGAGACGCTCGCGCTCGGCATCAACATGCCGGCGCGGTCGGTCGTGCTCGAGAAGCTCGTCAAGTGGGACGGCTCGAACCACGTCGACGTGACGCCGGGGGAGTACACGCAGCTGACGGGGCGCGCCGGCCGGCGCGGCATCGACACCGAGGGGCACGCGGTCGTCGTCGCGCACTCGGGGCTCGACCCGGTCCAGCTCGCGGGCCTCGCGTCCAAGCGCCTCTACCCGCTGCGCTCGAGCTTCCGGCCGACGTACAACATGGCGGTCAACCTCGTCGCGCAGTTCGGGCGCGAGCGCGCCCGCGACGTCCTCGAGACCTCGTTCGCGCAGTTCCAGGCGGACCGCGGCGTGGTCGGCCTGGCGCGTCAGGCGCAGGGCCACGCCGAGGCGCTCGAGGGGTACGCGAAGGCGATGGCCTGCGACCGCGGCGACTTCGCCGAGTACGCGGCGATCCGCCGGGACATCTCGCGGCTCGAGAAGGACGCGTCGCGGGCCGCCGCGTCCGCCCGCCGCGCGGAGGTCGCTCGCTCGCTCGAGGGCCTCCGGGTCGGCGACGTGCTCGAGATCCCGGGGGGCCGCCGCGCGGGGCACGCGGTCGTGATCGACCCCGGCGGCGCCGCGGGCTTCGACGGGCCGCGGCCGACCGTGCTCTCGACCGACCGGCTCGTCCGTCGGATCACCGTCGCCGACGTCGGGCCCGGCGCGCGCACCGTGGGCTTCCTGCCCGTGCCGCGGGCGTTCAACCCCCGCGTGCCGAGCGCTCGCCGGGACCTCGCGGCCGCGCTGCGCGCCCTCGACCTCGCGCCGGCGGAGGGCCGTCCGGGCGGCGGGCGGCGCGCGGCGGCACGGACGGCGCAGGAGGAGGACGCCCGGATCGCCGCCCTGCGCCGGCGCCTGCGGGCGCACCCGTGCCACCAGTGCCCCGACCGCGACGACCACGCACGGTGGGCCGAGCGGTGGGAGCGCCTCCAGGGCGAGCACGACGCCCTGGTGCGCCGGATCGCGGGCCGCACAGGCTCGATCGCGGCGGTGTTCGACCGGATCTGTGACGTGCTCGGCCGGCTCGGTTACCTGGCGGACGCCGACGGCGCGCTGACGGTGACGGACGACGGCCGGTGGCTGCGTCGCCTGTACGCCGAGAACGACCTGCTGCTCGCGGAGTGCCTGCGTCGCGGCGTCTGGGACGAGCTCGACCCACCGGGCCTGGCAGCCGCGATGTCGACGCTCGTGTACCGGTCCCGGCGCGACGACTCCGGCGAGCCGCGCGTGCCCGGCGGCCCGAACGGACGGCTCGCGACCGCGCTCGAGGGCACGCTCCGCGCCTGGTCCGAGCTCGAGGACCTCGAGAGCGAGCACGGCCTCGACACGACCCAGCCGCTCGACACCGGGCTCGTCGACGCCGTGCACCGCTGGGCCACCGGGCGCAGCCTCGACACGGTGCTGCGGGGTGGCGACCTCTCCGCCGGCGACTTCGTCCGCTGGTGCAAGCAGGTGATCGACGTGCTCGACCAGGTCGCGCAGGCCGCGCCGCACGAGCGGCTGCGCACGACGGCACGCCGCGCGGTCGACGCGCTGCGCCGCGGCGTGGTCGCGTACTCGTCGCTCTGACGGCGTGACGACGTTCACCTGGACCCCCGTCCGGCTCGTCCGGTATGGGTGCCTGACCTGCCCTATCGTCAGGGCGTGAGCTCGACCCTCTACCGCCACGGCGTGGTGCACTCCGCCGCCGACCCGTTCGCCGAGGCGATCCTCGTGGAGGACGGCACGATCGCCTGGCTCGGCGCCGACGACACCGCCGACGGGTTCGCCGCTCGCGCGGACGAGGTCGTGGACCTCGACGGCGCTCTCGTCGCCCCCGGCTTCGTCGACGCGCACGTGCACGTGCTCGAGACGGGGCTCGCGCTCGAGAGCGTCGACCTCACGGGCGCGCGCTCGCTCGCCGACGCGCTCGACGCGGTCCGCGCCGCGGCCGCCGGTCGCAGCGGCAGCGGCCCGCTCCTCGGCTTCGGCTGGGACGAGACTGACTGGCCCGAGCGGCGCCCGCCGACGCGCCACGAGCTCGACGCCGCGGCCGGGGGAGCGCCCGCGTACCTCGCGCGGGTCGACGTCCACTCGGCGGTCGTCTCGACGAGCCTCGCGACCGCCTCGGGCGCGGACCGCGCCGACGGCTGGCGCGAGGACGGCCTCGTGGTCCGCGACGCGCACCATGCCGCGCGCGAGGCAGCGCGTGACGTGCCCGCGGAGCGCCGCACGGCCCTCTACCGGCGGGCGCTCGCCCACGCCGCCTCCCGTGGGGTCGTGTCGGTGCACGAGCAGAGCGCGCCGTCGATCGACACCCGCGCGGGCCTGCGCGAGCTGCTCGACCTCACCGCCGACGCGGCAGGCGGGCTCCCGCACCTCGTCGCCTACCGCGGCGAGCTGTGCGTCACGGTCGACGACGCGCGCGCCGTGCTGGCCGACCTGCCGGGGCTCACCGGCATCGGCGGCGACCTCAACGTCGACGGAGCGTTCGGCTCGCGCACCGCCGCGCTGCGCGTGCCCTACGCCGACGCAGCCCCGAGCACGGGCTCGCTGTACCTCTCGGCCGAGCAGATCGCGAACCACGTCGCGGCCACGACGCGCGCAGGCGTGCAGGGCGGCTTCCACGTGATCGGCGACCTCGCGATGGACGAGGTCCTGCTCGGCCTGCGAGCGGCGAGCGACGTCGAGGGCGTCGCCCGGGTCGCGGCCGCAGGCCACCGGCTGGAGCACGCCGAGGCGATCGACGCCCCGACGCTCGCGGCGCTGGTCCTGCTCGGCGTGCGTCTCTCCGTCCAGCCGGCCTTCGACGCCGCCTGGGGCGGCCAGGACGGCATGTACGCGCGCCGGCTCGGCGCGGGACGGGCGGCCGCGCTCAACCCGTTCGCCGACCTGGCGGCGGCCGGAGTGCCGCTCGCCTTCGGCTCGGACTCGCCCGTGACGGCGCTCGACCCCTGGGCCGGTGTCCGTGCGGCGCTCCACCACCACTCCGCCGACCAGCGCATCTCCGCACGGGCCGGCTTCCGCGCCGCGACCCGCGGCGGCTGGCGGCTCGCAGGCCTCGACCACCTCGGCGCCGGCGAGCTCCGCGTCGGCGCACCCGCCCATCTCGCCGTCTGGCGCGCCGAGCACCTGGTCGTCCAGGGGGCGAGCGGCGAGGTCTCGGCGTGGAGCACGGACGCGCGCGCCGGGACGCCGCTGCTGCCGGACCTGTCGGCCGACGCGCCCCCGCCCGTGTGCCTGCGGACCGTCCGCGACGGCGTCACGATCTTCGACGCGCTGGGCTGAACGGCCCGCTCACGATGCACCCCAACGGGTGAATTCTTCTCACCCGTGGTCGCGTTCCCGCGTCACCCGCGGGGCCGTCGGCGCGACACGCGGACGACACGCCGAACGCGAGGGTCCATATCGGTCGGATCGGGCATCGGTGACCTGCCCATACGGCTGCCACCTGCAGTGACACGACCTTGACACCCACCCTCAGACCGGTAGGTTTTCGCGCAGATCCACCGCCGCAGGGGCGTCCTTCGAAGACGCGGGAACAGCTCCCCGAGCCACACAGCCGGCGGTGGCCAGGGCTCCGACCGGGCCCGCGCGTTCAGTAGACAACGGTCCGTGCGTGCGCACGCGACCGGTACGAAGGACGCGCGGGCCGGTCGGTCGGAGCGGCGCCGCGAGGTTCTGTGGCGCGGGAACGCCCGGCCCGGTGCCGTCGCCTGCTCGCCACCGCGCCGTGCGAGGCCCTCGGTCGCAGGAACGCCCAGCCCACTGCCGTAACCTGCTCCGGTGCCCGAACGTCCGCCCGCCCGCTGGTGGACCCTCATGCTCGCCGGCCTCGGCGGCATCGCCGCCCGGCTCGCGTTCCCGTCACCGGGGTGGTGGCCGCTCGCCCTGCTGGGCGTGGCGGCGCTGTTCCTCGCCCTCCGGCGCGACAGCGCCCGGTGGAACGCCCTCGTCGGGCTCGTGTGGGGTCTGACCTTCTTCCTGCCGCTGATCACCTGGATCGTCGACGCGGTCGGGTTCGTGCCGTGGCTGGTGCTCGGCGTCACCGAGGCGGGGTACGTCGCGCTGCTCGGCGCCGCCTGGTCGTGGGCGCGACGCGGCGAGGCCGTCTGGCGCAACGTGTGGCTCCAGCTCCTCGTGTTCACGCTCCTCTGGGTGGCGATCGAGGAGCTCCGGTCGGCGTGGCCGTTCGGCGGGTTCCCCTGGGGGAGGCTCGCGTTCTCGCAGGCCGACTCGCCGCTCGCCGCCTTCACCCGGCTCGCCGGCACCCCGCTGCTGTCCGCCGCGGTCGTGGCGACCGGCGTGCTGCTCGCCATCGCGCTGCGTGCCGCTCGGCGGTTGGCAGCGGGGCGCGCGCTGCTGGCCCTGGGCGGCGCGGCCGCGGTGCTCGTCGTCGGCCTGCTGCTGCCGCTCGACACGGCGGCCCAGAGCGGCACGCTCCACGTCGGTGCCGTGCAGGGGAACGTCCCCGGAGAAGGGCTCGACGCGTTCGGGCGCCGCGCCGTCGTGCTCGACAACCACGTCGCCGGCACGCTCGCCCTGCTCGACACCGTGGACCGCGGCGACCTCGACCTCGTCGTCTGGCCCGAGAACGGCACGGACATCGACCCGCAGGTCGACGCGGGCGCCGCGGCGAAGATCGACGCGGCGGCCCGGGCGGTGGGCGCCCCGATGCTCGTCGGGACGGTGCAGTACCCGAACTCCGGCGGCCGGTACAACACTGCCGTGCTGTGGGAGCCGGGGAAGGGCGTGGTCGCGTCGTACACGAAGCAGCACCCGGCGCCGTTCGCCGAGTACATCCCGATGCGCGGCATCGCACGCCACTTCTCGTCCGCGGTCGACCTCGTGACGCGCGACATGCTCCCCGGGCACCGGCCGGGCTACGTGCCGCTCGACTCGCCGCGGCTCGGCCGGACGGTCGGCCTCGGCGACGTGATCTGCTTCGAGGTCGCCTACGACTCGATCGTGCGGTCGGCGGTGCGGGCCGGCGGCGAGGTGCTGATGGTCCAGACCAACAACGCGACGTTCGGCCACTCGGACGAGTCCACCCAGCAGCTCGCGATGTCCCGGCTGCGAGCCATCGAGCACGGGCGCGCGACGATCCAGATCTCGACCGTCGGCGTCAGCGCCGTGATCGCGCCGAACGGCGCCGTCGAGCAGCAGACCGGCCTCTTCACCGCGGATCAGCTCGTCGCTACGCTCCCACTGCGCGACTCGCTGACCCCCGCCACCCGCCTGGGGCCGTGGCCGGCGCGAGTCATCGATCTCCTCGCGGTGTGCGCCGTGGTGGCCGGCTGCGCCGGCGCCGCGCGCGTGCGCCGCGCCGACCGGATGGGTACCGACGCATGACCGACAGCCTGAGCCGCGTCCTCGTGGTCGTCCCGACCTACAACGAGCGCGAGAGCCTGCCGATCGCGCTCGAGCGCCTCGCGCAGCACGTGCCGCAGGCCGACGTGCTCGTCGTCGACGACGGGTCGCCCGACGGCACGGGCGAGATCGCGGAGAAGCTCGCCGAGGCCGAGCAGGGACCGCGGACGATCGGCGTGCTGCACCGCGCCGGCAAGCAGGGACTCGGGACGGCCTACGTCGCGGGTTTCGGCTGGGCGCTCGAGCGCGGGTACGACGTGGTCGTCGAGATGGACGCCGACGGGTCGCACCGCGCGCAGGACCTGCCGAGAATCCTTGCCGCCGTGGGCGGCGCCGACCTGGTGCTGGGCTCGCGCTGGGTGCCGGGCGGCGAGGTCGTCAATTGGCCCGTCTCGCGCCTGGTGCTCTCGCGCGGCGCGAACCTCTACACGCGCGTCGCGCTCGGCATCCCGGTGAAGGACGCGACAGGCGGCTTCCGGGCGTACCGTGCGTCGCTGCTGCGGACCCTGTCGCTGCGCGACGTCGCCTCGCAGGGCTACTGCTTCCAGATCGACATGGTCTGGCGCGCCGTCAAGCAGGGCGCGCGGGTCGTCGAGGTGCCGATCACGTTCGTCGAGCGCGAGCTCGGCGCGTCCAAGATGAGCCGCAGCATCATCGTCGAGGCGCTCGTCAGCGTCACGCGGTGGGGTATAGCAGAACGCTCCCGCCGACTGGCGGGAGCGTTCCACAAGCGGTCGCGCTAGGCCTGCCGCCGACGCCGCCGATCAGGTCGGTCGGCAGGAACGGGGTCGCGCGGGCTCGCCGTCTCCGAGGAGCCGACCGACCGTGCCGGTCAGGCGCTCCGGCGGAGCTTGCCGGCGCGCAGCAGGTCGAGGCGCTCGTCCAGCAGCTCCTCGAGCTCGCCGATCGTGCGGCGCTCGAGCAGCATGTCCCAGTGCGTGCGCGGCGGCTTGCCGGCCTTCGCCTCGGGCTTCGAGGCGTCGCGCAGCAGCGCCTCAGCGCCGCACCGGCACTCCCAGACGACGGGCACGTCGGCCTCGACCGAGAACGGGAGGATGATCGTGTGGCCGTTCGGGCAGTCGTAGTGCGCCTGGAGCCGGGGGGCGAACTCGACGCCCTCCTCGGTCTCCATGCTGTTGGCGCCGATACGCATGCCACGCAGAGACCGGTTTGCCATGGGGGAACCTCCGTGCCGGGTCGCGGCAGTCGAGTGGTGTCTGTCCATCAGACGCAACGGTGGACAACCGTCCAGTGTTCCTGCTCCGCGTGAAGGTCTGGTGAACGCAGGCGGGTCACGGGGGAGAGGCTTAGGGTGCCGGCGTGACCACGTCCTCCGATGATTCCACGATGCGGTTCCAGCGTCTCGGCGACAGCGGGCTGACCGTCTCGGTCGCCGGCCTCGGCACGAACACCTTCGGCGCCACGCTGCCGCCCGACGGCGTTCCCGCGCTCGTGGACGCCGCGCTCGACGCCGGCGTCACGTTCTTCGACACTGCCGACGTCTACGGCGGCGAGCCCGGGCAGAGCGAGACGCTGCTCGGCGCGGCGCTGCGCGGTCGCCGGGACGACGTCGTGATCGCGACGAAGTTCGGCCACGACGTGCGCGGCCTCAACGGCGAGGACTGGGGCGCGCGCGGCTCGCGCCGCTACGTGCGCCGGGCCATCGAGTCGTCGCTGCGGCGGCTCGGCACCGACCACGTCGACCTGTACCAGCTGCACACGCCGGACCCGCTGACGCCGATCGAGGAGACGCTCGCCGTGCTCGACGAGCTGGTCGCGGAGGGGAAGGTCCGGTACGTCGGTTCGTCGAACCTGACCGGCTGGCAGGTCGTGGACGCGGACTGGACCGCGCGCTCCGAGGGCCTCGCGAGGTTCGTCTCGGCGCAGAACCGGTACAACCTCCTCGACCGGTCGGCCGAGCTCGAGCTCGTCCCCGCCGCGGAGAGCGTCGGCGTCGGCATCCTGCCGTACGTCCCGCTCGCGTCCGGGCTGCTGACCGGCAAGTACCGGCGGGGTGAGGGGGCGCCGGAGGGCACCCGGCTGACGCGCATGCCGGGACGGCTCGCCGGAGCCGACTTCGACCGGATCGAGGCGCTCGAGGCGCTCGCGCGGTCGTGGGACGTCGACCTGCCGACGCTCGCCCTCGGCGGCCTCGCCGCGCAGCCGGCCGTCGCGTCGGTGATCGCGGGTGCGCGCACGCCGGAGCAGCTCCGGGCGAACGTCGCGTCGGTGCTGTGGGAGCCCACGATCGAGCAGCTCGCGGCGATCGACGAGGCGGCCCCCGCCCCGCGCCACTGACGCCCCGAGCTCGAGCGTCACCACTCGAGGACGCGCGCGCGGCTCGCTCCGATCGCGACGACGGCGTGCACGTCCACGCCCCGCTCGTCCGCGGCGTCGCGCAGCGCGCAGGCCCAGGACGTCTCGAACGGTCCGCGGTCGCCGCCCGCAGAGCGCACGAGACCTGCGACGATCGCGCCGCCGCCCGCGACCGCCGCCTCCAGGACGGATGCGACGGCCCCGACGAGCCGCGCAGCCACGCGTCCGTCCGCGCGCTCGGTGACCTCTGCGACGGGGAGCACGAAGGGCAGCGCATGGCGCTCGGCGTCCACGGGCAGCAACCAGATCGCGGGTGGCCCGTGCCGTTCCGGGCCGACGAGCGCGAGGAGGCACTCCAGGGTCGCCGCGGGCGTCGTCAGCGGCTGGGACGGGCTGTCCGGCAGGTCGTCGTCGGGGCCCGAGAGGTCGAGGACGCCCTCGTCGAGCGCGCCGAGGTCGAACGGCTCACCGCCGTCGGCGAGCGCTGCACCGCGGCGGACCGCCGGCGGCGTCGGCCACGCGTCGCCGTCGTCCGCCGGCCACGCGTCGTCCTCGTCGCTCCACCAGGTCTCGTCGTGGGGGGCGCCGCGGAGCGCCGTCTTGTCGGGCGTCCACGTGACCTCCGGGTCGCCGGCGGGCCACTCGGTCTGCTCGCGCCGGTCGCCCGGGCCGGCGGGGTCGGCGGGGTCGTCATCGTTCGTTCGTCTCGTCACGGGACCGACACTCGCGGGCCGCGGCGTCTGAACGCGGGACACCAGCGGGTTCGGGGGAGGCGAGGGCGCTCGGCGGGGCTGTGGGCGGCTCGGCGATCGCCGGCGTCCACCCGGCGCGAGCCCCGAGCCGGACCCGGGGCCGGACGTGCGCGCGCTCGGTCCCAGGAGCTCTGTCGCGAAGCCCGGTGCGATGCGCGGTGTCAGGGGTGCGTGGCACGATCCGAGGCATGACCTCCGACGCCGCCTCCGAGCAACGGCTGCGCGACCTCGCCCGGCTCCGCCAGGTGCGCGACCGGATCGACCGCGAGTACGCGCGGCCGCTCGACGTCGAGGCGCTGGCGCGCGGCGTGCACATGTCCGCAGGTCACCTCAGCCGTCAGTTCCGCCTCGCGTACGGCGAGTCGCCGTACGCCTACCTGATGACGCGCCGCATCGAGCGCGCCATGGCCCTGCTGCGGCGCGGCGACCTGAGCGTCACCGACGTCTGCTTCGCCGTCGGGTGCCAGTCGCTCGGCACCTTCAGCACACGCTTCACCGAGCTCGTCGGGATGCCGCCGAGCGTCTATCGCGCCAAGACGGCCGGCCGCGAGGTCGAGCCGCCCTCGTGCGTCGTGAAGCAGGTCGGCAGACCGGTCAGGATCCGAGAAGCGCGCGCCGCGGCACCCGACCTAGCGTGACGGGCATGGACATCACCCTGTACACCACGTTCCTGCCCTACGACGACCCGGACACCGCGGTCGCCTTCTACCGCGACGTGCTCGGCTTCGAGGTCCGCGCCGACGTCGGCTACGGCGCGATGCGCTGGGTCACGGTCGGCTCGGCGGACCAGCCGGGCACCAACATCGTCCTCGAGCCCCCGTACGCCGATCCCGGGGTCACGGAGGAGGAGCGGCGCACCGTCGTCGAGATGATGGCGAAGGGCACCTTCGCGCGCGTCATCCTGGCGACACCCGACCTCGACACCACGTTCGAGAAGATCCAGGCCGCGGGCGCCGAGGTCGTCCAGGAGCCGACCGAGCAGCCGTACGGCGTGCGGGACTGCGCGTTCCGTGACCCGTCGGGCAACCTCGTCCGCATCAACGAGATCCGCTGAGAGGAACCGCGTGACGAGCACCGGGGAGCGCACCGACCCACGCGCGGCCGACGCCGCCGACAGCCACGACCGGATCCGCGTGCACGGCGCGCGGGAGAACAACCTCAAGGACGTCAGCGTCGAGCTGCCGAAGCGCAGGCTGACGGTGTTCACCGGTGTGTCAGGCTCGGGCAAGAGCTCCCTGGTGTTCGGCACGATCGCCGCCGAGTCGCAGCGCCTGATCAACGAGACGTACAGCGCCTTCGTCCAGGGCTTCATGCCGACGCTCGCGCGGCCCGACGTGGACGTGCTGGACGGGCTGACGACGGCGATCATCGTCGACCAGGAGCGCATCGGTTCCGACCCGCGCTCGACGGTCGGCACCGTGACCGACGCGAACGCGATGCTGCGCATCCTCTTCAGCCGCCTCGGTCAGCCGTACCTCGGCTCGCCACAGGCCTTCTCGTTCAACGTCGCGTCGGTCAGCGGCGCGGGCGCGGTGCGGATCGAGCGCGGCGAGGGCGTCACCAAGGAGCGGCGGAGCTTCTCGATCACCGGCGGCATGTGCCCACGGTGCGAGGGCCGCGGCACGGTGCAGGACTTCGACCTCGCGGAGCTGTACGACGAGACGAAGTCGCTGGCCGGGGGAGCGCTCAAGATCCCCGGGTACTCGATGGACGGCTGGTACGGCCGGATCTTCGCCGGCTTCGGCTTCGACATGGACAAGCCGATCGCGCAGTTCAGCAAGCGCGAGCTCGACGACCTGCTCCACAAGGAGCCGACCAAGATCAAGGTCGAGGGCATCAACCTCACGTACGAGGGCCTGATCCCGAAGATCCGCAAGTCGATGCTCTCGAAGGACGTCGACGCGATGCAGCCGCACGTCCGCGCCTTCGTCGAGCGCGCGATCACCTTCCAGACCTGCCCCGACTGCGGCGGCACACGTCTCAACGAGGGTGCGCGCTCGTCGACGATCGGCGGCGTCAGCATCGCCGACGCGTGCGCCATGCAGATCAGCGACCTCGCGCAGTGGGTCCGCGGCATCGAGGAGCCGACGGTCGCCCCGCTGGTGGAGGCGCTGCGCGACACGCTCGACTCGTTCGTGGAGATCGGCCTCGGGTACCTGTCCCTCGACCGGTCGTCGGGCACGCTCTCGGGAGGTGAGGCGCAGCGGACCAAGATGATCCGCCACCTCGGTTCCGCGCTCACCGACGTGACGTACGTGTTCGACGAGCCCTCGATCGGGCTGCACCCCCACGACATCCAGCGCATGAACGAGCTGCTCGTGCAGCTGCGCGACAAGGGCAACACCGTGCTCGTCGTCGAGCACAAGCCCGAGATGATCGCGATCGCGGACCACGTCGTCGACCTTGGGCCTGGTGCGGGGTCCGCCGGCGGCGAGGTGGTCTACCAGGGAACCCTCGACGGACTCCGCGCGAGCGCGACGCTGACCGGACGGCATCTCGACGACCGTGCGCGCCTCAAGCCGGGCGTCCGGCGGCCGACGGGCGTCCTCGAGGTGCGCGGCGCGACGCTGCACAACCTGCGCGGCGTCGATGTCGACGTGCCGCTGGGTGTCCTCGTGGTCGTGACGGGCGTGGCCGGCTCGGGCAAGAGCTCGCTGATCCACGGCTCGGTGTCGCCGCGTGAGGGCGTCGTGACCGTCGACCAGACGCCTATCCGCGGGTCACGCCGGTCGAGCCCCGCGACCTACACGGGCCTGGCGGACGCCGTCCGCAAGTCGTTCGCCAAGGCCAACGGCGTGAAGCCCGCGCTGTTCAGCCCCAACTCCGAGGGCGCATGCCCGAACTGCAACGGCGCAGGCGTCATCTACACGGACCTGGCGATGATGGCCGGCGTCGCAACCGTCTGCGAGGTCTGCGAGGGCCGCCGCTTCGACGCGTCGGTGCTCGACTACAAGCTCGGTGGGCGCGACATCAGCGAGGTTCTCGCGATGTCCGTGGTCGAGGCGGAGGCGTTCTTCGGCGGGGGAGAGGCACGTACCCCCGCGGCGCACGCCGTGCTGCAGCGGCTCGCAGACGTCGGGCTCGGATATCTGAGCCTCGGGCAACCGTTGACGACGCTGTCCGGGGGAGAGCGGCAGCGGCTCAAGCTCGCCCTCCAGCTGGGGGAGAAGGGCGGCGTCCTCGTGCTCGACGAGCCCACCACCGGGCTTCACCTCGCGGACGTCGACCACCTGTTGGGCCTGCTCGATCATCTGGTCGACGCGGGCAAGTCGGTGGTCGTCATCGAGCACCACCAAGCCGTGATGGCTCACGCCGACTGGATCATCGACCTCGGCCCTGGTGCGGGCCATGACGGCGGGTCGGTGGTGTTCGAGGGGACGCCCGCCGACCTCGTCGCCGGCCGGTCGACGCTGACGGGTAGGCACCTCGCGGCCTACGTCGGCGCCTGACGCGACGACGATCCGCCCGGGGAGCCACACGCGGGTGCGCCGAGCAACGGGATGACCGGTGCGGCCCGGTCCCGCCTCCGTGGTGCGGCTCGACCGTGCCTTCGTCGGGTCACGGGGCGTCGAGGACGATCGACACCAGCTCGCTCAGCTGCGCGATCCGGTAGCTCGCGCCCGAGAAGTCGTGCGACCGCGTGAACGCGTTGTCCACGACGACGCTGTCGATGCTGGCCGCGATCGCGGACGCCAGCCCACGCGCCGAGTCCTCGACGACCACGGTCTCGGCCGCCGTCGCCCCGAAGCGGGCCAGACCGGTGAGGTACGGCTCGGGATGCGGCTTGGCGAGCTCGTAGTCCTCACGGCAGAGCACGAACTCCATGAACGGCACGATCTGGCGCCTCTCGTGGATCAGCTCGAAGTCCGAGCGCTTCGACGTCGTGACGATGGCCATGCGCACGTGAGGCGACAGCTGGGTCAACGCGTCCACCACGCCGGCGATCTCGATGTCCTCCGTGCGGAGGCTCTCCTGGTAGTAGGCGTCGCGGACCTTCCGCTGCCTGCGGATGGTCGCCTCGTCGATGCCCGCCGCGCGCGCCTGCGCCCACGTGCCCGCGCCCTGGGTCATGTCCCGGAGGTACTGCTCGCCGTCCAACGTGAAGCCGACGTCCGCCAGCGCGCGCTCGCCGGCTCGGAAGTACCAGAGCTCGGTGTCCACGAGGACGCCGTCGTGGTCGAAGAGCACGAACTTCTTCACGCGCCCATCGTGCCGCTAGCCGCGGCAACTATCTGCGCGCCCAGCCTGCAGACCCGCGGGAGCACACGGCCCAGGCGCTCGCCGCGGCGACCATCTGCGTGACCAGCTCACGGGCGCCGACTGCACGTACGGATGAGTGCGACGGACCGCACGAACGTGCCCAGCGGGGTGACAGTCACGGTTCCGGACCGGGAGTCTGCTGACCCGTCGGACCGCTTGAGCGTTGCGCCGATAATGGACGTTATGTCAGATCCTCGAGAACGAGAGGCGAAGACCGCCCCGCGCCCCTCCACTACCGGCCCGCACCCACGGCGCCTACCGGGTCGAGCCCTCAGCCCAGCGCGAGCGCGTACCGCTCCTCGGTCCGCGACGGGTCTCGCGGCAGCACCTGACGCTCACCGGTCCGCGTGTAGCCGGCGCGGACGTACAGGTCGATCGCCGCGTGGTTGTCGTCGACGACCCAGAGCGACGCCGTGCGCGCGCCCTCGTCCGACGCCGCGTGCCGCACCGCGTCGAGCAGCGCCCACCCGACGCCCGAGCGCCGCGACTCCGGCGCGACCCAGAGACCCACGATGTGCCTGTCGTCGACCGGAGAGCCCGGCTCGAGGATCATCGTGACCATCCCCCGGCCCTCGCCGGTGTCGTCGACGGCGATCCAGGTGAGCGACGAACGCAGCCGCATCCGCCAGTGCCGCTCGGTGAACATCTCCTCGCGGGTCAACGTCGAGCCGAACGCGGACCCGTCCTCGCGCAGCGCCCGGAGCCGGACCTCCGCGAGGAGCTTCCAGTCGTCTTCGGCGGCGCGTCGGATCTGCACGGCCCAAGTATCTCAAAGTCCGCGCGCAGGCCCGACGGGGCTCGGCGGCGCGCGACGTCAGCCGCCGTGGCCCGCAGGGTCCGGCGTCGTGCGCGCGACGTCGGCGACCTCCTCCTCCGGGCGTGGCGGGACCGTCTCGTCGAACTCGATCTCGGGGACGTCGTCGAACGGGCCTTCAGTCATGTCGTGCTCCCCCTCGTCGTGATGCGCGGCCGGCGTTCGCCGGTCAGACGTCGATGCCCTCACCCGGTGCGAGCACGACCAGGTCGGTCTTCGCGAGGCCGTCGAGGACGGTCTTGACCAGGGCCACGCCGGCCGGGCTCAGGTGGGCGTCGTGGATCGCCGCGGTCCGCGGCGGCGACACGCGCCGGACGTAGTCGACGACCTCCGAGATCTTCAGCCACGGCCCGCCGATCGGTACCAGCAGCAGCCGGACGTCGTGGCCCTGAGGGTCGACATACGCGTCGCCGGGGTGCAGCACGCCGTCCACGAGATAGCCGACGTTGGTCGCGACCGGCAGGTCGGGGTGCACCACGGCGTGCTTCTCCCCCAGCACGCGCACCTCGAAGCCGTGGACGTCGAGGTGGTCGCCGTCGACGACGGGGTGCAGCCGTTCCGCAGGCGCACCGGCTGCCGCGAGCGCGTCGAGCACGGGCTGCGGTGCCGTGATGTCGACGTCCGACGACGCGAGCCGGGCGACGTCGACGTGGTCCGCGTGCTCGTGCGTCACGAGCACGTCCCGCACGCCATCCAGCGCCGCGTCGAGGTCCGACAGGACGCCCGGATCGATGACGAGGACATCGCCGCCCCGTTCCACCCGGACGCAGCTGTGACCGAAGCGCGTGACTCGTGACGTCATGCCGACATCCTGCCGGAGACGCGGCCGTCGCGCGTTCGGGAGGTGGGCAGGTGCGGCGCTACGGTGTGCGGCGTGCTGGTGCTCGGGGTGTGCAGTCTCAAGGGTGGCGTGGGCAAGACGTCGGTGACGCTGGGGCTCGCCTCGGCGGCGTCGGAGCGAGGGCTCCGCACCCTCGTCATCGACCTCGACCCGCAGGGTGACGCGACGATGGCGCTGGGTGCGCGCGTCTCGCCCGGCTCGCCGGACGTCTCGGCGGTGCTCGACGACCCGTCGCAGGCGACGGTCGCCGCCGCGACGGTGCCCAGCAGCTGGACCGCCGCCGGCCTCGACGTGCTCGCGGGTTCCGAGCGCTCCGCCTCGCACGACCGGCTCGACGACACCGACGTCGACCGTCTCCGGTACGCGCTCTCGTGGGTCTCCGACTACGACCTCGTGCTCGTCGACTGCCCGCCGTCGCTCGGCGGCCTGACCCGCACGGGCCTCGTCGCCTGCGACCGTGCGGTCGTCGTCACCGAGCCCGGGCTGTTCGCGGTCATGGCGGTCGGGCGCGCCATGCGGACGATCGACGACCTCCGCCGTGGCCCCTCCCCTGCGTTGCAGCCGCTCGGCATCGTCGTGAACCGCGTGCGCGCGCGCTCGATCGAGCAGGCGTTCCGGCTCGAGGAGCTCCAGAACCTCTACGGCCCGCTCGTCCTCTCCCCCGTCGTCCCGGAGCGCGCCGCGCTGCAGCAGGCCCAGGGAGCAGCACAGCCGGTGCACGCCTGGCCCGGCCAGGCTGCCGCCGAGCTCGCACAGACGTTCGAGGCGCTGCTCGAGCGCGCCTGGCGCGCGCCGCGTCGCTGAGCCTCCACGTCGAGACGCACGAAGGCCCCGACGCAGCGACGCGTCGGGGCCTTCGTCTGAGGCTGGGGTCAGACTGCCGACCGGGCCTGCCGCCGCATCGCGAGCTCGTCGGTGGCGGAGTGCCCGACCACGCCCTCGTCCTCGGCGCGTTCCGTGGGGAGCTCGGCGAGCGTGCCCTCGACCTCCCGCCAAACCCGGCCGACCGCGATGCCGAAGACGCCCTGGCCGCCCTGGACCAGGTCGATCACCTCGTCCGCGGACGTGCACTCGTAGACCGACGCACCGTCGGACATCAGCGTGATCTGAGCCAGGTCGTCGACACCACGCTCGCGCAGGTGGCCGACCGCCGTGCGGATCTGCTGGAGCGACACACCCGTGTCGAGGAGCCGCTTGACCACCTTGAGCACGAGGATGTCGCGGAAGCTGTAGAGGCGCTGCGTGCCGGAACCGGTCGCGGGGCGGATCGATGGCTCGACGAGCCCCGTGCGCGCCCAGTAGTCGAGCTGCCGGTACGTGATCCCGGCGGCGCGGCACGCCGTGGGGCCGCGGTAGCCGGTGGCGACGTCAAGGTCAGGCAGGTCGTCGTCGAACAGGAGACCCTGCGCCCGCTGCGGGATCGCGCCGACGTTCTCGGCGCTGTCGTTGCTGGTCACGGATCCTCCACTCGTCACGCGGTGGCCTCCCCCGGCCTCTGGCAACGCTAGGCCGCGGGACCGAGCGGCGCAACGAGCCGCGCCGCGTGTCGCGCCTCCGGCGTGTCTCACCTTCGACCTGAAGTCGAAGGTTGGCCGTCAGGCCTCGTCCTCCCCCGGCTCGGCACCGGTCTCGAAGTCCTCGGGCGTCACCTCGTCCAGGAACTTCCGGAACCGCTCCAGGTCCTCCTCCGCCGGCGCCGTCCGGACCTCGATCCCGGCGACCGCGACGACCTCGGCGGAGCACAGCACCTGGCACCCGAACCGCAGCGCCACGGCGATCGCGTCGGAGGCTCTCGAGTCCACGCGCGCGCCGGTGTCGAGCACGAGCGCCGCGTGGAACACGCCCTCCTCGAGCCGCGTGATCTCGACGTGGCCCACCAGGACGCCCGCGGCGATCAGCGCGTCACGCAGGAGGTCGTGGGTCATCGGGCGCGGCGGCACGACACCGGCCTGCGCGGCCGCGATCGCCGAGGCCTCGGCCGGTCCGATCAGGATCGGGACGAGCAGCTCCGACTCGGTGTCGAGCAGCAGCACGACGATCTCGTCGTCGGCCAGGTGCTGACGCACGCCGACCACCTCGACCGGCACGAGCTCCGGGTCCTCGTCCACGCGCCCCACGCTACGACGAGCGACGGATTCCGGCGCGGGTGTGCGCGGCCCGCGCGGCTACGGCGCGAGCTCGGCGACCGCGGCGCGGACGAGCGCCGTGTGCATCTGCGCGCAGAGCTCGCCGACCTCGGCCGCGACCGTGCCCGCTCGTGCGCGCGCCGACGCGGTGCGCTGGCCGCGCCACGGCGCCACGAGCTGGTCGACGAGGTCCGCCTGGCGGTCGGCGGCGGTCCGGAACTGGCGCAGGTGGCGCGCGTCGATGCCGTGCTCGGCGAGCGCGGCGGCGGCCACGACGACATCCCGCGACCACGGGTCCAGATGGCCGGAGGTCGTCCGGAGGACGCCGGCCGCGACGAGGTCCTCGACGAAGGCGGGTTCGACCCCGAGCTCGGCGGCGAGGGTCGCGGCCGTCCACCGCACGTCGGCGTTCAGCCGTACGCCGTCCTTCGTCGCGAGGCGCGCCCGCGGGGTCTGCTCGTCGTCGTCCGCGCCCGCGTCGAGGGCCGCGAGCTGCTCGGCGATCACGCGCAGCGGCATGTACTCGTCGCGTTGCAGGCGCAGCACGAACCGCAGCCGCTCCACGTCGGCGGGTGAGTACTGCCGGTAGCCCGCGGGTGTGCGCACCGGTTCGACGAGGCCCTGCTCCTCGAGGAAACGCAGCTTCGAGGGCGTCACCGCCGGGAACTCGAGCTGGAGGGCGGCAAGCACGTCCGAGATCCGCATCGTGGCGGTACGCGAGATGCCGCGTGGCCACGGCTCGGTCGCGCCGTGCCGCGGCGCGGTGTCCGGCTCGGGACGCGCGGCCGGTTGCTGGCGCCGGGCGGGGACGCTCACCACCGGCAGCTCCCGCCTTGCTCCGCCGCCGAGATCGCGCGAGCCGCCGACTCCTCAGGCACCGGGCGCACGGTGCGGGCTCGGGTGGAACGTGAGCCGGTACTTGCCGATCTGCACCTCGTCCCCGGCGCGGAGCACGGCCTGCTCGATGCGCTGGCGGTTGACGTACGTGCCGTTGAGCGAGCCGATGTCGCGGACCACGAAGTGCTGCCCCTCGCGCACGAACTCCGCATGCTTGCGCGACACGGTCACGTCGTCGAGGAAGATGTCGGCCGCCGTCGAGCGACCGGCCATCGTGCGGTCGGCGTCGAGCAGGAACCGTGCGCCGGCGCTCGGACCGCGCTGCATGACGAGCAGCGCCGACGTGGGGGGCAACGCCTGCACGGCCACGACCTCGTCCGGCGACAGACCGACCGACGCCTGCGGTTCGACCTCGACCGGCTCGAACGCACCGAAGCTCATGGTCGTGTCGGGACCGTGAGCCGGACGGACCGCGGGCTCCTGAGGGGCTCCGGCGTCGCTCATGTCACCTCCCGGGGCCTGCGTCGCGCGTCTCTACGCGTCGTCCTGCGCTGATCACCGACACCCTATGCGGACCCGGGCACCCTCCGCAGCCGCGGAGCCGATGTCCGTCGCGCGCCTTGGCACGCAGAACGGGCGAACCGGGATCATCTCGTCGCGACGGGCACCGGGGTCGCGTACACGGGGTCCGGCACCACGCGGACGGCGCTCACCTCGACGTGGCTCTGACGCGCGATCGACCCCTCGCCGCCGTCCGTGCGCACGGCCGCCATCGCACCGCCCGGGATCTGGAGCGCGGGCGCGATCGCGTCCGGCTCGCCGATCGCGATCCACGTGAACGGCGCCTTGAGGGTCGCGCCGTCGAGGACGACCGCCCCGGCGACGCCGGTGAACGCGCTGCTGGCGGTGATGCGATGGCCGTTGAGCTGGATCGCCTCCGCTCCCGCGTTCCGCAGCTCCTCGAGCACGTCCAGCATGGTCAGCGGCCTGATCGCACCGTCGGGCTCGGTGAGCGTGATGATGACGCCCGGCCCTTCGGCCGGCAGCCGACCCGTGAGGATGCCCTGGGTCGTCGCGGTGCGCCGCAGCGCGTCGAGCGCGGCCTGCCGCCGGTCGGAGCCGCTCAGCAGCTCGTCGCGCTCCGAGGTCAGGTTGGACTCCTGACGCGCGAGCGCGTCACCGCGGTCGGTCGTCTCGTCGAGCATCCGCACGAGGTCCGCCTGGCGCATGCCCTCGAGGCTCGTGTCGCCGTGATGCTGGACCTGGACGACGAGCGCGAAGCCGAGGACCGCGCACAAGACGCCGGCGAGCAGCTGCGCCGTCGTCAGGCGCGGGCGCAGGGCCTGGCCGAGGGCCGTCCACCCACCGACCGAGGACGCCGCCGGGACCGGCTCGTCGGCCGGGACGGGCGGGCCCGCATCGCTGGGCTCGTCGAGGATGCCCGGCCCGTCGGCGTCGCTGGGCCCGTCGACGTCGCTGGGCCCGTCGACGTCGACCGGCTCGTCAGCCTCAGCGAGCGCCGGCTCGTCCGGATCACCTGCGTCGTCGGCGTCCGGTGGCTCGTGCGCAACCCCGGACTCGTCGGCGCCCGCCGCCGCTCCCGTGGCGGCCTCCGCCGGCTGGACGGGCGAAAGGTCGTCCGGCTCGTCGCGTTCCTCGGCCTCCGCGTCGGAATCACCATGCCCGGTCCCGTCGGCACCTCGGGCGGGGTCGCTTGACGTGCCGGCGGGCCCCTCGGACGCGGCCGAGGCCTCCTCGCCGTCCCACGCAGCGCCGACGGCGACATCGTCGCCCTCGTCGGGCCGCTGCTGTGCCGTGCCCGGCTCGGCGCCACCCGTCGCGGGCATGTCACCCGGTGCGTCCGCACCTGCCTCATCCGAGGCGTCCGCGCCCGTCCTGGGCGCGCCGTCCCCGTCGGCGACCGATGCCGGCTGGGTCTCGTCCGCCCCGACCTGGTCGTCCGCTGCCTGGTCCGCGTCGGGCGCCGTCTCGTCTGCGTCGTCCGCCGTCTCGTCGGCGGCGGGCGCGGCGTCGTCCGGGTGCCAGACCTGCGCCGTCAGCGGCTCGTCGAGCGGGTGCGGCGCCGCATCGTGCACCGCACCGTTCACCGGGTCGGCGGTGGTCGGCAGCGGCGCGTCGGAGGTGGGCTCGTCCGTCACGTCACGCCTTGAAGAGGTGGCGCCGGATCGACGCGGCGTTGGAGAAGATGCGGATACCGAGGACGACGACCACGGCTGTCGAGAGCTGCTGGCCGACCCCGAGCTGGTCGCCGAGGAAGACGATCAGGGCGGCCACGACGACGTTCGACAGGAACGAGGTCAGGAACACGCGGTCGTCGAAGATCCCGTCGAGCATGGCGCGCAGACCGCCGAACAGCGCGTCGAGCGCGGCCACGACGGCGATCGGCAGGTACGGCTGCAGCTCGATCGGCACGGTCGGCTGGAGCCAGAGCCCGGCCACCACGCCGACGACCAGCCCGATGACTGCGATCACGTGCCACCCCTCCCCGTGCGTCCCGCAGAACTTGCCACATCGAGGCCGCCCGGCGCACGCACGGCGCCCGACGCGTTCCCCCGAGGGGTGGTCGGCGCCGGCGCGGGCGTCCCGCTCACGGGCTGCGCGTACTGGAGCACCACCTGGCCGCCGCCAGGCAGCGAGAGGTGCTTCTGCGACGACGTGTCGACGCCGATGCCGTACGTCGCGCGGAGCGTCGCGAGGTGCTGGCCGGCGGCGGTGCGCGCGAGGTCCGCCTGCAGGCGGCCCGCGTTCCCGATGGCCTCGACGGTGTACGGGCTGGACAGCGCCACCATGTCGACCAGCACGGCCTCGCCGGCGGAGCGGATCGCGGACGTGGCGGTGAGCCGCTGGCCGTTGACGGCGACAGCCTCGGCACCCGCGGCCCACAGCCCGTTGACCAGCACCTGCAGGTCGATGTCCTGGACGCGGTCGTTGGGGTCCTGCGTCTCGGGGTCGGACGTCGGCGCGTCCGAGAGCACGACGCGCAGCCCGGGCCCCGCGACCGGCACGGTCGCTGCCGCGACGGACTCCGCCTGCACGTTGCGCGCGAGCTCGGTCGCGCTGGTGCCGAGCGCGTCGCGCTGCAGCTGCTGGATCTGGCTGCTGAGCGCGTTGATGTGCGCCTGCGTCTGCGCGGTGTCGTCGGTGCGCTGCTGGATCTGCTTCTCGAGCAGCTGCCGCGCGGCCAGCGCCGCGGTGGGCGGCTGGCGCAGCGCGAGGGTGGCGGCGGCGATCGCGAGGCCGAGCACCGCGGCGACCAGCAGCAGCGCCACGACCCGCGGTGCGCGGCGTGCAGGGGCCCCCGCGGCCTGGCGCCGGGCGGCGGCCTCGGCGTACCCCGGGTCGAGGGGGCGGCGGTAGACCTCGTTGAGCAGCGTCATCGACGCGTCGACCACGCGGACCGTCGAGCCCCCGTGCCGCGCCGTCACGCGGGCTCCCGGAGCAGGCGGCGCGCCTGCGCGAGGTAGAGCCCGCCCGCGAACCAGTAGAGCCCGACGCCCCACAGGGCGAATGCCCAGCCGAAGACCCGCGCGAGCGCGCCCACCCACGAGTCCCACTCCGCCAGGAGCAGCAGCGGGAAGGCGTACAGCAGCATGAACGTGCCCGCCTTGCCGGCGAGGTGCACGGGCGGCGGGCCCCATCCGTGGCGCCGGAGCACCAGCAGCATGACGCCGAGGACGACCTCACGCGCCAGCAGCACCGCGAGCAGCCACCACGGCACGACGCCGCGCAGCGCGAGGCCGATGAGCGTGACGACGATGAACAGCCGGTCGGCCGCGGGGTCGAGAAGCTGGCCGAGCCGCGACACCTGACCGAGTCGCCGCGCGAGCACGCCGTCGAGCCAGTCCGTGGCGCCGGAGAAGGCGAGGACGGCGACGGCCCACCCGTCGCGGTGCGTCGCGATGAGCCACGCGAACACGGGCACGAGCAGGAGCCGGAGCAGGGAGATGAGGTTCGGCACCGTCAGCACCCGCGCCGACACCGTCTCCTCGTCGCCCACTGCTCCCCCGCGTCACGTGCCCGTACGACCGCGCCGATCCTATGCGTGCCGCGCCCACGCCCCGGGCACGACGCGAGGAGGCGTGCGAGGCTGGCCGCATGGCCGAGCTCAACGACCCCGCGGCGATCCGCCGCATCCTCACGACGCCGGGCCGGTGGGCTGTCGTCGGGCTCTCCACCAACCGCGACCGGGCGGCGTTCGGCGTCGCCGCGTACGTGCAGCGGCTCGGGCACGAGATCGTCCCCGTGCACCCGAAGGCCGAGACCGTGCACGGCGAGACCGGCTACCCGACGCTCGCGGAGGTGCCGGCCGAGGTCGACGTGGTGGACGTCTTCGTCAACAGCTCGCTCGCCGGCGCCGTGGTCGACGAGGCGATCGCCCGGGGCGCGCGGGCCGTCTGGCTCCAGCTCGGGGTCGTGGACGAGGAGGCCGCGGCGCGCGCGCTGGCCGCGGGTCTCGACGTCGTGATGGACCGGTGCCCGGCGATCGAGGGTCCGCGGCTCGGGCTGGGCTGACGTGCCCGGCTGTGCGTGACGTCACCGCATCGGTGGCACCGTCGACGGGGTCCGCGCCGGTAGGATTGCCCCCGAATCTGGAGTTCGTCGCGTCCCCTGAGTCGTGTGCCGCCGAGTGCGGTGCACCGCGTTCGTAGGGTGAGGCACCGGGAGACCGGTTGCCGCTGTGGGTGTCGGGGCTGCGACCGCCGCACGACAGTCCTGTCGAGTCGGTTCAGGGCTCCTCCGACGGAACGGTCCGCACCTTTTCATGAGCACAGCCATGCCCGACTCCACGTTCTCCGACCTGAGCCTGCCCGAGCCGCTCGAGCGTGCCGTCGCCGATCTCGGCTTCGTCACCCCGTCGGCCATCCAGCAGCAGGCGATCCCGACGCTGCTCCACGGCCGCGACCTGGTCGGCGTCGCCCAGACCGGCACCGGCAAGACCGCGGCGTTCGGCCTGCCGCTGCTCGCGGCCGTCGACCCCGGGACGCCGGGCGTCCAGGCGATCGTGCTGACGCCGACGCGCGAGCTCGCCATGCAGGTCGCCGACGCCATCGCGTCGTTCGGCACCCACCTGCCGGGCCTCGGCGTCGTCGCCGTCTACGGTGGCGCGCCGTTCCTGCCCCAGCAGCGCGCCCTCGCACGCGGCGCGCAGGTCGTCGTCGGCACGCCGGGTCGTGTGCTCGACCACATCGACCGCCGCACCCTCGTGCTCGACCAGGTGAAGTTCCTCGTGCTCGACGAGGCCGACGAGATGCTCCGGATGGGCTTCGCGGAGGACGTCGACCGCGTGCTCGAGGCCACGCCGTCCGGCCGCCAGGTCGCGCTCTTCTCGGCGACGATGCCCGCGCCGATCCGCCGCGTCGCCGAGCAGCACCTGTCCAACCCGGTCGAGGTCACCGTCGCGCGGCAGTCGTCGACCGTGACGACCGTCCGCCAGACCTACGCCGTCGTCCCGCACCGCCACAAGGCGGGTGCCCTGGCCCGCGTCCTCGCGGTGACCGAGGCCGACGCCGCCATCGTGTTCGTCCGCACGCGCGGCGCCGCCGAGGAGATCGGCTCGGCGCTCGTCGAGCGCGGCGTCTCTGCGGCCTACATCTCGGGTGACGTCGCGCAGTCCGACCGCGAGAAGATCGTCGACCGGCTGCGCTCCGGCGCGCTCGACGTGCTCGTCGCGACCGATGTCGCCGCCCGCGGGCTCGACGTCGAGCGGATCGGCCTCGTCGTGAACCTCGACGTCCCGCGCGAACCCGAGACCTACGTGCACCGCATCGGTCGCACGGGCCGCGCCGGCCGCGAGGGCACCGCCCTCACGTTCGTGACGCCGTCCGAGCAGAACCGCCTGCGGCAGATCGAGCGCACCACGCGCGTGCAGCTCGAGCAGGTCGAGATCCCCACGCCCGTGCAGGTCTCGGCCCACCGGGTGAAGGCGCTGCTCGAGCGCTCGCAGGAGCGCGCCGCCAAGGGCCGTCTCGAGGTCTACCGGCACGCGGTCGCCGCGATGCTCGCCGAGCAGCCGGAGACCGACGTGGCTGACCTCCTCGCCGTGGTGCTCGCCCTCGCCGTCGGCGACGAGGGTCCCGAGCCGCGGCTCGACGGCGACGACCTCGACGACGCGCTCGCGCGCGTGCACCTGTCCGCCGACCGCCCGGGTCGCGGCGAGCGCCCCGAGCGGGGCGAGCGCCGCCGCGCCGAGACGCACATCGCCGGGGGCGCCCCCCGCTGGCGCGTCGCCGTCGGTCACCGCGACGGTCTGCAGCCGGGCGCGCTCGTCGGCGCGCTCACGGGCGAGGGTGGCCTGACCGGCAAGGACGTCGGCCGGATCGACATCTTCGGCAGCTTCGCGCTCGTCGACATCCCCGGCGGGCTGTCGCCCGAGGCTCTCGACCGGCTCTCGCGCACGCGCGTCGCCGGCCGGCCGCTGCACATCCGGGTCGACGCCGGGCCGCGCCCGGGCCAGGGCGCCTCCCGCCCCGAGCGCGCACCGCACCGCGGCCAGCCCGCGCGCGCGGGCGCCGGGCCGCGCCGGCGCGGCTGACCCGACCTGCCGAAGCGTCGCGGGCGCCGTCCAGGACGGACGCCCGGCGACGCGCGCGTCAGCGCACGACGGTCCCGGGCCGGTCGACCCGCGTGTCCGCGGCGCCGCGGAGCAGCCGGATGTCGGCCTCGCGGAGCACGTCCTCGGCCCCGCGACTCCCCCGTAGCCCCGGCACCACGCCGTAGGCGACGCCCGGACCGAGGTCGGCGCGCAGCTGCTCGAGCATCTGCACGAACCGCGGCGGCACGCCGGCGGGGCCGACGTCGTCGAGCAGAACGACGAACTCGTCCTCGGCGGTGCGCGCCGCGGTGTCGCCGGCGCGCAGGCTCCGGCGCAGACGCCGGACCAGCTCGCGTCGCAGGTCGCGGCGGCCGTCGGTCTCGGCGTCGGGGCGGCCCTGGGTGGGCACGGTCGCGCCGTCGACGACACGCACGAGCGCGACAGCGCAGTCGTAGTCGGCCGTGCGGCGGGTCCGCGTCACCGCGGCGTCGAGGCGGTCGAGCAGCAGCGCCCGGTTGACGAGCCCCGTCTCGGGGTCGCGCAGCGCGTCGCGCTGCAGCGCGATCTCGGCCTCCTTGCGGTCCGTGACGTCGACGAGCGCACCGACGAGCCGCGCGGGCTGACCCGCGTCGTCGAGCACGGTCACGGCCCGGCACAGCATCCAGCGGTAGTCGCCGGCCGCGGTGCGGACGCGGTGCTCGAGCTCGAGGGGTGCGCGCGCCCCGGCGAGCTGCGACGCGATCGCGGCGGAGACCTCGTCGCGGTCCGACGGGTGGACGCGGTCGAGCCACTCGGCGGGCGAGCTGCCGATGGCGGGCTCGTCGTAGCCGAGCGTCTGCTTCCACCGCGGCGAGTAG
This sequence comes from Cellulomonas alba, assembly GCF_030362835.1. GTDB lineage: Bacteria > Actinomycetota > Actinomycetes > Actinomycetales > Cellulomonadaceae > Cellulomonas > Cellulomonas alba. Next base: position 31,923 of record NZ_JAUCGQ010000001.1, on the reverse strand, counting down.
TAGACGGTTCCGGCCGAGACGTCCCAGTCCCACGTGCCGTCCTGCGCCGCCATCGACGCGAGCGCGTACCGCTCCTCGCTCGCCCGCACCGCGTCGGCGAGCGCCCGCTCGCGCTCGGCAGCCTGCTCGAGCGCGTGCCGCTGCTCGCGCAGCGACCCGAGCAGCCGCTCCTGGTCGAGCGCCACCGCGAGCAGCGCCGCCCAGTGGTTGAAGCGCTCGCGCGCGCTCGTGGTGCGCGACTCGGCCGTGCCGTCGATCGCGAGCAAGCCCCAGTCCGAGCTGCCGAACGTCACGGGCACCACGAACGTGATGTCGCCCGCGCCCGCCGTGCCGGCCCGGGCGAGCGCCGCGGGCGGGAACTGGCTCGCCGTCGTCCGCACGCCGACGAGCCGCGACAGCGTGCCGGACGTGTCGTGGACACCGACGATCTCGAGCTCCCGGTCGCCGTCACCGCCCGCCGGCCCGGACCACAGGCCGAGGCACGCGTGGCCGCGCACGCTGCGCGGCAGCCAGCCGAGCGCGCGCGGGCTCGTCGAGTCGCCGCGAAGCAGGTCCATGTCGACCTCGTACTGGTCGACGATGATCCGCTCGAGCTGACCGGTGCGGACGAGCGTCGAGCGCTGGCAGCCGCGCGTGAGCGCGACGAGCACCTCGGTGACCGCCCGCTGCAGCGGTGCGGGGTGCACGCCCTCGGGCAGGGACGCGAGCAGCTCCGACTCGAGCGCGCGGACCACGGCGAGCAGGTTCTCGAGCGCCTCGGGCTGCGGCTGCATGGCGGCCGTCAGGTCGGCGAGCCGCACGAGCACCGACCGTGACGGGGACGCGCCCCGCTCGACCGCGGTCTCCAGCGCCTCGACGAGTGCCCGCCACCATGCCTCGTGCGGCGCCACCCCGGTGCGCCGCACCGGCGCAAGGCCCTGCGGCCCGAGGAACGCCGTCGTCGCGAGCTCGCGCAGCACCTGCCGCGCGGGCGGCGCGTCGTCGCCCGCGGCGACCGCGGCCGTCGCGACCACGCAGCCGCACGACTCGCGGAGCACGAGGCTCGACGGCGCGCGGTACTCCCCCGGCGCCGGTGCGTCGCCGCGCATGCGCGCGATCAGGAGCGAGACCGCCATCTCGCCGACGCGGTCGAACCGCGGGTCCACCGTGGACAGCCGCGGCGAGACGCGCGCGCCGGACTCGGCGTGGTCGAACCCGATGACGGCCTGGTCCTGCGGCAGCTGCAGCCCCGCGGCACGCAGCGCGCGCTGCAAGCCGATCGCGTTGCGGTCCGTCGCGACGACGACGGCCGTGGTCGGCCGGCCGAGCGCGAGCAGCCGCTCGGCCGCATCGGCCCCGCCCTGCTCGTGGTTGTCCGACGCGTCGTACCGCCAGGCGTCCTCGGCGACGAGGCCGTGCGCAGCCAGGGCCGCGCGGTACGCGGTGTAGCGCTCGCGCATGTCCTGCTGTGCCAGGTTGCCGACGAAGCCGATGCGCGTGTGACCGTGGGCCACGAGGTGGTCGACCGCGGCCGCGGTGCCACCCGGGTTGTCCGGGAGCACGACGACGTCGTCCTGCGCGGTCGGCTCCTCGCTGACGAGGACGACGGGCACGCCCCAGCCGTGCGCCGCCGCCACCCGGGCGTGGCTGACGGCGCGCCCGACGACCACGAGCCCGTCGACGGCGCCCAGCGCGACGGGCGCGTCGAGCACGCTCTCGTCCGGGTACCGCTCGCGATCGAGGCCCGCGGGGTACGTCTGAACTGCGACGACACGGTGCCCGGCGGCGCGCGCGGCCCTCGCGACGCCCTGGATCAGCGCGCCGAAGTAGAACCCGCCCACCACCGGCGAGAGCACCCCGATGGTCCGTCGTGCCGTCGGGGCCACCGGCAACCGCCGGATCGTTCCCATCACGTCCACCTCTCGGCCACGTCGTCGAGAATGGTGCGGATCGCCCGCATCGGGCGACACACTAGGTGATCGTGGTCACACCCGCATATGACTCTGCTCATGACGGACGCACTCGGGACGGCTCCCGGCGCCCGTCGCCTCCGACCCCCACCACGCCCGGCGCCCCACCCGGGGCGCCTGCGAGCCGACGGCCGACCATCACCGACGTGGCCAAGGCCGCCGGCGTCTCGATCGCGGTCGTCTCGTACGCCCTGAACGGACGCCCGGGCGTCTCGGCGGCGACGCGCGAGCGCGTGCTGCGCGTGGCCGACGAGTTCGGCTGGCGGCCGTCGGCGGCAGCGCGCTCCCTGCGCGCCGGACCGCGTGCGGTCGGGCTGGTCGTCGACCGCGGCATCGTCGGGCCGAGCGCCTCGGCGACCGGCGTCATCGAGTTCGTCACCGCGCTCCAGGAGGTCCTCGCGACGCGCGACCTCGCGCTGCTGCTCCAGCTCGTGGACGGCGCGGATGCCGCCGCCCACGTCTACGGCGAGTGGTGGGCCGAGCGCAGGTTCGACGTCATGGTCGTCACCGACCTGCTGCTCGAGGACCCGCGCCTCGACGCGCTGCGCAGGCTCCGCGCGCCGGCCGTGCTGGTCGGCGCGACGGTCCCGGGGCACACGCTCGCGGCCGTCGAGGTCGACGAGGCGGACGCGTCCGGCCGCATCGCGCGCTACCTGCTCGAGCTCGGGCACCGTCAGGTCGCCGTCGTGACCGGTCCGGGCGACCTGCAGCGCACCCGCAGCCGGGTCGACGCGCTCGACCAGGCGCTCGCCGCGTCGGGCGGCATGCTGCTGCAGGAGGCGACGTCGGGCTCTCCCGAGGAGTCGGCTGCCGCGACGCGTCGCATCGTGACGAGCTCGCACCGGCCGACCGCCATCGTCTACGACAACGACCAGATGGCGGTCGCGGCGCTCGACGTCGCGCGGCGCACCGGACTGTCCGTGCCGTGGGACCTGTCGATCGTCTCGGGCGCGGACTCGGCGCTCTGCCGGCTCGCGACGCCGTCGATCACCGCTCTGCCCTCGGCTCAGCGCGAGCTCGGGACCGCCACGGGCGAGGCCGTCCTCGCGGTCATCGACGGCGACGTCCGCGCACGACGCCGCGTGGCGGTCGGTGCGCTGGCCGTGCGCGGCAGCACGGGACCTCGCTCGCGCTAACGGTCCCCGGGGGTGGACGGCGGCCCTAAACGCTTCATCCTCTCGTCCGCGACGCGGGCCGGTGGTCGGGTGGCTCCCCAGTCGCCGTGGACCGTCCGGCGGCTCGCGCCCGGCCGGAACCCCCCGCTCCGGGAGCGCCGAACGACACCCGGAGGACCACGTGTCCACACTCCGCAACACCGCGGTCAGGCGGCGCGTCGGCGTCGTCGCGACCGCGGCGACCGCGACGGCCATCGTCGCGGCCGTTCCCATCTCCCTCGCGACCAGCGCCGCCGCGGCCACGCACGTCGACAACCCGTTCGTCGGCGCGACGCAGTACTACAACCCGCAGTGGAAGGCCGAGGTCGACGCCGAGGCCGCCAAGCAGACCGACTCGTCGCTCGCCGCGAAGATGCGTTCGATCGACACCCAGCCGACCTCGGTCTGGATGGACCGCATCAGCGCCATCGCCGGCAACGCCGACGGCAACGGCCTGCAGTACCACCTCGACCAGGCGCTCGCGCAGCAGCAGGGCAGCACGCCCATCGTGTTCAACGTCGTCATCTACGACCTCCCCGGTCGTGACTGCCACGCCCTCGCGTCGAACGGCGAGCTGCCCGCGACGGACGCCGGCCTGGCCCGCTACAAGAGCGAGTACATCGACCCGATCGCCACGCTGTTCAGCAGCTCCAAGTACGCGAACATCCGCATCGTCGCCACGATCGAGCCGGACTCGCTGCCGAACATCACGACCAACAGCTCGGAGGCAGCCTGTGCGGCTGCCGGTCCGTATTACAAGGCCGGCGTGAAGTACGCGCTCGACAAGCTCCACGCGATCCCGAACGTCTACAACTACCTCGACCTGGCGCACTCGGGCTGGCTCGGGTGGGAGAGCAACTCGGGCCCGGCCGCGCAGCTCATGGCGCAGGTCGCCCAGTCGACGACCGCGGGGTACTCGTCGGTCGACGGCTTCGTCACCGACACCGCCAACACGACGCCGCTCAACGAGCCCTTCCTGCAGGACTCGAGCAAGCAGGTCGGCGGCCAGCCGATCAAGTCGGCGAACTTCTACGAGTGGAACCCGGACCTCGACGAGGCCCACTTCACGGCCGACATGTACAGCCGGCTGGTCTCGGCGGGCTTCCCGTCGAGCATCGGCATGCTGGTCGACACGTCGCGCAACGGCTGGGGCGGCCCGAACCGTCCGACCGCCGTCTCGACGAGCAGCGACCTGAACACCTACGTGGACGCCTCGCGGGTCGACCGCCGCACCCACCGCGGCGAGTGGTGCAACCCGAACGGCGCCGGCATCGGTGAGCGCCCGCAGGCCACCCCGTCCGGCTACTCGTCGTCGCACCTCGACGCGTTCGTGTGGGTCAAGCCCCCAGGCGAGTCGGACGGCTCGTCGAGCGCGATCGCGAACGACCAGGGCAAGGGCTTCGACCGGATGTGCGACCCGACGTACTCGTCGGACGCCCTGAAGGGCCACACGACCAACGCCCTGCCGAACGCGCCGCTCTCGGGCCAGTGGTTCTCGGCGCAGTTCCAGCAGCTCGTGACGAACGCCTACCCGGCGATCGGCGGCAGCACCAACCCGCCGCCGTCCGACACGACCGCCCCGTCGGCCCCGACGAACCTCAAGGCCGGCACGATCACGTCGAGCTCGGTCGCGCTCTCGTGGACCGCGTCGACCGACGACACGGGCGTCGCGGGCTACGACGTCTACAGCGGCTCGACCAAGGTCGCGAGCTCGACGACGACGAGCGCCACGGTGACCGGCCTGTCGGCCGCCACGGCGTACTCGTTCACCGTGAAGGCGCGCGACGCCGCGGGCAACGTCTCGTCCGCGTCGAGCTCCGTCTCGGCGACGACGCTCTCGGGCGGCACGACCGACACGACCGCTCCGTCGGTCCCCTCGGGCCTGACGGCCGGCACGACGACGTCGAGCTCCGTCCCGCTGTCGTGGTCGGCGTCGACCGACAACTCGGGCGGCTCGGGCGTCGCGGGCTACGACGTGCTCCAGGGCACGACCGTGATCGCGACGACGACCTCGACGAGCTACACGGTGACCGGCCTCTCGGGCAGCACCACGTACTCGTTCGCGGTGCGGGCCAAGGACGTGGCGGGCAACGTGTCCGCGTCCTCGTCCGCGGTCTCGGCCACCACCAAGTCGGGCTCGACCAACGGCGGCGCGAGCTGCAAGGTCACCTACCAGGTCAGCAGCTGGAACAACGGTCTGTCGGCGAACATCTCCATCGTCAACACCGGCACGACCGCGATCAGCGGCTGGACGCTGGCCTTCGCCCTCCCGAGCGGCCAGCAGGTCACGCAGGGCTGGAGCGCGACGTGGTCGCAGTCCGGCGCGAACGTGACGGCCAAGAACCTCGACTGGAACGCGTCCCTCGCTCCGGGGGCCTCGACCAGCATCGGGTTCAACGGCTCGCACAACGGCACGAACACCAACCCGTCGAGCTTCACGCTCAACGGCACGGCGTGCACCCTGGGCTGACGCCCGACGCCTGACACGCAGGGCCCCGGCCGTCGAGGTCGGGGCCCTGCGTGCGTCCCGAGGCGTCGCACCGGGCGCGGCGCCTGCCGGGAGGGGTCAGAGCACGGCGCGCTCGGCGGCCGCGACGAACGCGTCGACGTCGCGCTCGGTCGTGTCGAAGGCGCACATCAGGCGCACCTCGCCCGTCGCGACGTCCCAGTCGTAGAACCGCCAGCGCTCGCGCAGGCGGTCGGCGACGCCCGGCGGCAGCACCACGAAGACGCCGTTGGCCTGGACGCGCTGCGTGATGCGGACGCCCGGCACGTGCGCGAGGCCCGCGGCCAGGCGTCCCGCCATCGCGTTCGCGTGCACCGCCGAGCGGAGCCAGAGGTCGCCCTCGTAGAGCGCGATGAGCTGCGCGGAGACGAACCGCATCTTCGAGGCGAGCTGCATGACGACCTTGCGCTGGAACACCAGGCCGTCCGCCGCCGCCGGGTCGATCACGACGACGGCCTCACCGAACAGCAGCCCATTCTTGGTGCCGCCGAGCGACAGCGCGTCGACGCCGGCCTCCGTGGTGAACGCGCGGAGCGGGAGGTTGAGGCTCGCGGCGGCGTTCGCGAGCCGCGCGCCGTCGACGTGCAGCCGCATGCCGAGGCCGTGCGCCTGGTCGGCGAGCGCGCGGATCTCGTCCGGCGTGTAGACGGTGCCGAGCTCGGTGCTCTGCGTGATCGAGACGACGCCCGGCTGCGCGCGGTGCTCGTCGCCGAAGCCCCACGCCTGACGCGCCACGAGCTCGGGCGTGAGCTTGCCGTCGGGCGTCGGCACCGTGAGGAGCTTGAGACCGCCGACCCGCTCCGGCGCTCCGTTCTCGTCGGTGTGGATGTGCGCCTGCTCGGCGCAGATCACGGCGCCCCAGCGCGGAAGCATCGACTGCAGCGCGAGCACGTTCGCGCCCGTCCCGTTGAGCACGGGGTACGCGACGGCCGCCTCGCCGAGGTGGGCGCGCACCACCTCCTGGAGGCGCGCGGTGTACGCGTCGGCGCCGTACGACGTCTGGTGCCCCCCGTTGGCGGCGGCGATCGCGGCGAGCACCTCGGGGTGAGCGCCCGCGTAGTTGTCGGACGCGAAGTCCCGGTGCCCGGGGTCGTGGAGTGTCGTCACGGGCACAGTCTCTCGCGCTGGGCGAGCCAGCCGGGCCACGCCGCGGGATGATCGCCCTCACCGGCACCGGGAGGGCAGGACGTGGGCGCGCGCGCTTCGGACGAGACGGACGCGGACCCCGGCGACGGCCGGCACGAGACCTACACGGAGCGCATGGACCGCAACTGGGACGAGCTGCTCCAGGAGCTCCGCGTCACGCAGACGGGCGCCCAGCTGCTCACCGGCTTCCTGCTGACCATCCCGTTCCAGCAGCGGTTCGCGACGCTCGACCAGTACCAGACGCGCCTCTACCTCACGCTCGTGGTGCTCGCCGTCCTGGCGGTCGCGCTGATCGTCACGCCCGTGAGCCTGCACCGCACGCTGTTCCGGCGGCGGCTCAAGAGCGAGCTGGTGTCCGCCGGCAGCTGGCTCGCGCGCGCGGGCCTGGTGGTGCTCGCGCTCGCGCTGGCGGGCGTCGCCAGCCTGCTGTTCGACGTCGTGGTGTCGCGCGGCGCGGGGTGGGTCGCAGGCGGCCTGGCGCTGGCCGTGATGGTCGGGCTCTGGTGGGTGCTCCCGCACGTGCTCGCGCGACGCGCGCACCGCCACCCGTGACGTCCGCGCCTATCCTCGCCGCGTGACGACTGGCGAGCCCGACCCCGCGGTGGCCCGCGAGACGCGCCGCGACAGGGAGTCGTTCGCCGCGGCGCCCGGGGGCGTCGAGCCGGTCCCCGCGACGTCGGACGACGTCGACGGCATCCACGCGCTGCGGCGGTCCCTCGAGGACTGGATGGCCGGCCGCGTCGAGCAGTGGCCGCGCGGGTCGCTGCCGCGTGAGCGGATCGCCGAGCAGGTCGCGGCCGGCGAGTGGTGGGTGGTCCGCGACGCGCTTGGTCTCGCGGCGACCGTCCGGCTCGTCGACACCGACCCGTTCTTCTGGGGCGACGACCCGGCCGTGGCGCTCTACGTCCACGGGCTGATGGTCGACCGCCGGCTGACCGGCCACGGCGTCGGGCGCGCGCTGCTCGCGTGGGCGGTGGGACGGGCCAGGGCGGCGGGCGTCGACCTCGTGCGGCTCGACTGCCGCGTCTCGAACCCCGCGCTGCGCGCCTACTACGAGGCCCGGGGGTTCGCGGTGGTCGGGCGAGCGGACTTCACCGGCTGGTCGAACTGGCTGCTCGAGCGAGCCGTCCCGGCGGCCGACGGCTGAGCGCGGGCCGGCGCCTCGTCAGCCCTGGCCGGCCGCGCGGCAGGCCGCGCAGGTCCCGAGCAGCTCGATCGTGTGCTCGACGTCGTCGAAGCCGTGCGCCGACGCGACCTGCGCGGCCCACGCCTCGGCCTGACCCGCGTCGATCTCGACCGTGCGCCCGCAGCTGCGGCACACGAGGTGGTGGTGATGGCTTCGCTGGGCGCAGCGGCGGTAGACCGACTCGCCGTCGGGGGTGCGCAGCACGTCGACGTCGCCGTTCTCGGAGAGCGACTGGACCGCGCGGTACACGGTCGCGAGCCCGACGCCCGAACCGCGCGCCCGCAGGAGCTCGTGCAGCTGCTGGGCGCTGCGGAACTCGTCGACGTCGTCGAGCAGCTCGAGGATCTCGGCACGTTGCCGCGTGTGCCGCTGGGCCACCACCACGCCGTCCGTCCTTTCGTGAGCGCCCGTCGGGACGCTGCTGCCGACACGTCTTCCTGAGAGTCGTTCCCAATGCTAGCCGCGTCGGGCGCCGGACACGCCGACGGCCCCGCACCCACCGAGGTGGGTGCGGGGCCGTCGTGGCTCGTCAGCCCTGGGCGGCGCGCTTGAGGGCGCTGCCGGCGCTGAGCTTGACGCGGTAGCCCGCGGGGATGTCCAGGGCCTCGCCGGTCTGCGGGTTGATGCCCGTGCGGGCGGCGCGCTCGGCACGGCCGACCGCGAGGAAGCCGGAGATCGCCACGTTCTCACCGGCGGCGACGTTCTCGAGGACGACGTCCTGGAACGCCTTGAGGGCCTTGTCCGCGTCGCCGGTGGACAGACCGGCCTTGGCGGCGACGGCCTGGACGAGCTCGCTGCGGTTCACGCTCACGGAAACTGCTCCTTGGTTGGGACTGGTCGCACACGGACCCGGCGGACCGGGCCGTCGCCGCTCGGCGTCCGGGCGGCGACGCCGGAACCCTAACCCGCGCTCCTGGCCACCGCGGTCACACGGGCGACGTCGCGCGCGTCACCGTCGGCCGCGGAGGCGCTCCGCGGGCCAGGTCGTGATGATCCGGTCGGCGCCGATCCCGTGCTCGGCGGCGCGCGCGCACCCCGCCGAGACCCAGTCGAGCTGACCCGGCGCGTGCGCGTCCGTGTCGATGCTGAACAGGCAGCCGGCCTCGACCGCGAGGGCCACGAGCTCGTCCGGCGGGTCCTGGCGGTCCGGCCGGCAGTTGATCTCGACCGCGACGCCCTGCTCGGCGCACGCCTCGAACACTGCCTGCGCGTCGAACTCGCTCGGCGGACGCGTGCGGCCGACCACCTTGCGGCCGGTGCAGTGGCCGAGCACGTCGGTGCGCGGGTTCGCGATCGCCGCGAGCATGCGGCGCGTCATCGAGCCGCGGTCCATCCGCAGCTTCGAGTGGACCGAGGCGACGACGACGTCGAGCTCGTCGAGCAGGTCCGGGTCCTGGTCGAGCCCCCCGTCCTCGAGGACGTCGCACTCGATGCCGCTCAGGACCGTGAACGGTGCGACCGCCCGCGTCAGCGCCGCCACCTGCTCGAGCTGGGCGCGCAGCCGCGGGGCGGACAGGCCGTTCGCGACCGTCAGCCGCGGCGAGTGGTCCGTGATCGCGAGGTACTCGTGCCCGAGCTCGAGGGCCGCGAGCACCATCTCCTGCATCGGCGTCGCGCCGTCGCTCGCCTCGGTGTGCGCGTGGAGGTCGCCGCGGACCTGCTCTCGTAGCGCCGCCGCTCCGGGCGCCAGGACGCGCGTCGGGTCCGCGGCGTCCTGGGCCTCGAGGTCGAGCAGGTAGGGCACGTCGGCGCCGCGGAGCGCGAGCCCCGCGACCTCGGCGGTGCGCTCGCCGACCGCGGGCAGGTCCGTGAGCGACCCCGAGCCCGCCAGCGCGAGCACCTGGTCGGGGTCCGTGCGCTCGATGCTGCGGGCGGCAGCGCGGAACGCCTCCGACCGGTAGGCGCTCGCCTGCGCGCGTTCGAGCAGGTAAGCGACGCGACGCAGGGTCGCGACCGCCGCGTCGCGGCGGTCCGCTGACGACGGGCTCACGAGGCCTTGCGGCGCCGCCGGGGCGCGGGCGTCTCGGGCTCGGCCGGCTCGACGGCCTCGGCCGTCTTCGCCGCATTCGCCTTCGCCTTCTTCGGCTTCTCGCCGTCGTCCGCGGTCGTCGCGTCCTTCGCGGCGGTCCGGGTGGCCTTGCCCTTCGGCGGGCTCGCGGTCTCCGCCTCGCCGCCCGACTCCCCGCGCGCGGTGCGCGCCTTCTCGACGCTGCGCTGCAGCGCCGCGAGCAGGTCGACGACCTCGCCGCCGCCGCTGCCCGCCGCGGAGCCCTCCTCGGCCGGCACCGGGACCGCCTGCGTGTGGCCCGCCGACACCTTCTCCTCGATGAGCGACTCGAGCGCGGCCTCGTAGCGGTCGGAGTACTGCGACGGGTCGAAGTCAGCCGCGAGCGAGTCGACCAGCGACGCGGCCATCGCGAGCTCCTGCGGGCGCACCGACACGTCGCCGTCGAGGATCGGGAACTCGGCCTCGCGCACCTCGTCCGGCCACAGCAGCGTCTGCAGCACGATCACCTTGTCGCGCACCCGCAGCACTGCCATCGACTCGCGCTGGCGCAGCGCGACCTTGACGACCGCCATCCGGTCTGCCTGCTCGAGCGCGCCGCGCAGCAGCGCGTACGGCTTCGCGGCGGTCTTCTCCGGCTCGAGGTAGTAGCTCTTGCCGAGCAGCATCGGGTCGACCTGCTCCGCCGGGACGAACTCGAGGACCTCGATCTCGCGCTCGGTCGCCAGCGGCAGGCGTGCGAGGTCCTCGTCGGTCAGCACCACGAGCTCGCCGTCGTCGGTCTCGTAACCCTTGGCGATCTCGGCGTACTCGACCGTCTCGCCGTCGAGGCTGCACGTGCGCTTGTACCGGATGCGCCCGCCGTCCTTGGCGTGCACCTGGTGCAGCGTCACCTCGTGCTCGCCCGTCGCGGCGTAGAGCTTGACGGGCACGTTGACGAGCCCGAAGGCGACTGCACCCTTCCAGATGGCCCGCATGCTCTCCCTCGTCCGTCGTCGTTCGGCGTGAACCTGCACGTCGCGGCGCGACGACGGCAGCCCGTTCGCCGCTCGTTCTCCGCCCCTTCTGGGCAGGATGGACCCGTGGAGCCCATGCTCGCCACCCCTGCACCGCAGGTCGGCGCCCTGCCGCGCGGCCGGGAGTGGGCCTACGAGGTCAAGTGGGACGGCGTCCGGGCACTCGCGGACACCACCGGCGAGCGGCTGCGGCTGTGGAGCCGCAACGAGCGTGACGTCACCGTCGCGTACCCCGAGCTGGGCGGTCTCGCAGACGTTCAGGGCGCGCTCCTGGACGGCGAGATCGTGCTGCTGGCGGACGGCGTGCCCTCGTTCGCGGCGCTCGCGGAGCGGATGCACGTGCGTGACGCGCGACGGGCCGCGGCGCTCGCCGCCCGGCGGCCGGTGACGTACGTGGTGTTCGACGTGCTGCGGCTGTACGGCGTCGACCTGACCCGCAGCCCCTACGACGAGCGCCGCGCGACGCTCGAGCGGCTCGACCTGCCGGAGAACGTGCAGCTCTCCCCCGTCTACACCGACGGCGAGGACCTGTGGCGCGCCACGGCGGACCACGGCCTCGAGGGCGTCGTGGCCAAGCGCCGCGACTCGCTCTACCAGCCGGGACGCCGGTCGGGCGACTGGGTGAAGTCCGCGCACCGCCGCACGCGCGCCGCGCTCGTCGCGGGGTGGAAGGACGAGTCGACGGGCTCGGGCCGGCTCGGCTCGCTCATCGTCGGGGCACGCGACGGTGCGGGCGAACTCCGGCTGCTCGGCTCGGCGGGAAGCGGGCTGACGGGCGCGCGTGCGAGCGAGATCGAGCGGCTGCTGCGCGGGCGCGAGGTCGCCGCGCCGCCCTTCACCGAGCAGGTCCCCGCCGCGGACGCGCGTGGCGCGCACTGGACCGAGCCCGAGCTCGTCGTCGACCTCCGCTATCTCGGCCGGACGCCCACCGGTCGCCTCCGCCAGCCCGTGGTGCGCGGGCTGCGCACCGACACCGACGCCGACCCGTGGGAGCAGCCGTGACGCCGTACCGACCCGCCGACGCACGTCAGGAGGACGCGTGAGCCCCGAGCGACAGGTCGTCGACGTCGGCGGCCGCCCCGTGCGCGTCACACACCTCGACAAGGTGCTGTTCCCCGCCACGGGGACGACGAAGGCTGAGGTCATGGACTACCTCGTCCGCGTCTCCCCCGCGCTCCTGGCGCAGCTCCGCGACCGTCCGGTCACGCGCATCCGGTGGCCCGACGGCGTCGAGGGCGGCAAGTTCTTCGAGAAGAACGTGCCACGCGGCGCCCCGGACTGGCTGCGGCACCGGGTGCTGCGAGCCGCGCCCGGCGCCGAGGACGAGGGCGCCGAGCTCGACCTCCCGTTCATCGACGACCTCGCGGGCCTGATGTGGGCGGCGAACTCGGGCGCGCTCGAGCTGCACACGCCGCAGTGGACCGTCGGGCCGCGCGGAGCGGTGCGCCGTCCCGACCGCCTCGTCGTCGACCTCGACCCCGGACCGCCCGCGGGGCTCGACGCCTGCGCGAAGGTCGCGCACCTCGTCGCGGACCGGCTGCGCGCCGACGGGCTCGAGACCACCGTGCCCGTGACGTCGGGCAGCAAGGGCATGCAGCTGTACGCGCCGCTCCCGGGTCGGCGCAGCGTGCTCGAGGTGCGGCAGTACGCGCACGACGTGGCGTACGAGCTCGCGGCCGCGCACCCCGCACTCGTCGTCGCCGTCATGCGCAAGGAGCTGCGCGGCGGGAAGGTGCTGATCGACTGGTCGCAGAACCACCCGGCGAAGACGACGATCACGCCCTACTCGCTCCGGGGCCGCGAGACACCGCATGTCGCCGCGCCGCGCTGGTGGGACGAGATCGGCCCGGGACTCGCGCAGCTGACCCCCGACGAGGTCGCCGGACGCCTCGAGCGCGACGGCGACCCGTTCGCGTGACGCCCTCCGATGGCGGCTGACCCCTCCGTCCGGCAGCGTTGAGCCATCACCCCTGCGAAGGAGCTCACATGGCCCGCAACTCCCTGCCGAAGTACACGGTCCCATCGCTGACGCCCGAGGTGGGCGCCGAGGTGGCCGCGATCCTCCAGCAGCGCCTCGACGCTCTCAACGACCTCGCCCTGACACTCAAACACATCCACTGGAACGTCGTGGGCCCGCACTTCATCGCGGTCCACGAGATGATCGACCCGCAGGTCGACGCGGTCCGGGAGATGGTCGACCAGATCGCGGAGCGCATCGCCACGCTCGGCGTCGCACCGGTCGGGACCCCCGGCGCGCTCGTCAAGAACCGCACGTGGGACGACTACGCGATCGGCCGGGACAGCGCGATCGCGCACCTCGGTGCGCTCGACGAGGTCTACATCGGAGTCATCACGGACCACCGCAAGGCGGCGGGCGACACCGAGGAGAGCGACCCCGTCACGAACGACATGCTCATCGGCCACCTGCACGGCCTGGAGCTCTTCCACTGGTTCGTGCGCGCGCACCTGGAGTCGGCCGGCGGCGCGCTCGCCACCGAGGGCGCACAGACCGAGCAGTCCGCCGCACGGAAGGCCGCGCGCAAGGAGTCTGCGTGACCCGACCCGGAGGCGACCGGCCCGCCGCCCCTCGGGACGGCGGGCCGGTCCTCCGTGCGGGCCGGCCCTGGGCTCGCGCCGAGGGGACGGCCCACCCCGCGGCGCCGGTGCGCCGGCTGCACGTCGCCGCGCGTGTCGAAGACCGCTTCGACCGGCGCGTCGCGAACCTGCTCCGCGCCCGCGGATGGACCGTCCGGATCGAGCCGTACGTCGGCTACGGCGCGCCGGGCTGGGTGCGCGTGCTGGCCCGGACGCTGCTCGCGAGCCCGCGCGTCCGCGACGCCGACCTGCCCGGCGCCGGTGGTGCCGCGCAGGCGGGCTCGACGTCCGCGCGCGCGCTGCGCGGCTGGCGGTCGTTCGCGACGGCGCAGGTCGCAGGCGCCGTGCTCGAGGTCCAGGTCGGCGACCGCCGCCACCGCGTCGTGACCGACCGCGGCGGCTACCTCGACATCGTCCTGGAGTCCGACCTGGAGCCCGGCTGGCACGACGTGTTCGTGACCGGTGCCGACGGCTCGCGCGCCGCCGCTCCCGTGCACGTCGTCGATCCCGCGGCTCGGCTCGGCATCGTCTCCGACATCGACGACACGGTGATGGTCACGCGTCTGCCTCGACCGTTCGTCGCCGCGTGGAACGTGCTCGTCCGGCACGAGAACGCGCGCGAGCCGGTGCCCGGCATGGCGCGGCTCTACGACACCGTGCTCGCCCACCACCCGGAGGCGCCGGTCGTGTACGTCTCGACCGGCGCGTGGAACGCCGCACCCGCGATCGGGCGGTTCCTGCGCCGCGCCGGCTACCCCGCGGGCCCGCTGCTGCTCACCGACTGGGGGCCGACCAACACGGGCTGGTTCCGCAGCGGGCCCGCGCACAAGGCCGCGCAGCTGCGGCGGCTGTTCGCCGAGCTGCCCGACGTCCGGTGGCTGCTCGTGGGTGACGACGGCCAGCACGACCCCGAGATCTATGCGCGGGCCGCGGAGGCGTACCCCGACCACGTGCGCGGCATCGCCATCCGGCAGCTCACCTTCTCCGAGCACGTGCTGGCGCGCGGCCTCCCGGGGCCGACGAGCGAGTCGGTCCGTGCGGAGGCGAACGCCCGGCGCGACGGGATCCCCGTGCTGCTCGGGCCCGACGGTGACGCGCTGCTGCGCCTGGCCCGACTGCGCGGCGTGCGGCTCGACGACTGACGGGCGCTGCGTTCGTCAGGGGCGCCGACGCCCGCTGTCGCGCCGCGGTGCCACCACGCGCTCTCCCTCGCGGCCGGGCTGGGTCGCGGCGCCGGCCGGCTCAGAGCCGCGCGGGGTCGTCCCAGTCGTCGCGGCTGGCGATCGCCTCGTCGTCGGGCTCGAGCTCGACGCCGAGGAGCGAGCGCGGCGCACGGGCGGGGTCGCCGCCTGATCGGGCGTCTGCCGCGGCGAGCTCCGCCTCCGGGGTGACCGGATCGGCGAGGTGCTCGGCGGCGGGATCGGAGGTGAGGTCGCGGTGGCGGGTCATGCCACGGTTCTACCCCGCCGCGGCGCGCACGGCACCCGCGACCGGCCGGATTTACACACCGTTCATGAGTCCGGTCGCGGTTCCCCCCGGCCGTCCACCGCATCGGCGAAACGCTTCGACGCCTCCACCCCGTTTGAAGCGCTTCGATACTTTCGCGCCGACCGCGAGCCGGCCGCCGCCGGACGCGTCGGGCCGCGCCACCGAGGTCGTGGTCATCGCCTCGACCGAAGGAGCAACCGATGCGCCTCCCCACGTCCCGGGCCACGAGCGGCCCACGCCATCGCGGGTCGGCGCCCGCAGCGACGCGTCGGCGGGCCGGCGCAGCGCGCGGCGCGGCTGCGCTCGCGGCCGGTGCCCTGCTCGCCGCCGGCGCGGTCCTCGCGTCGACCGCGTCGCAGGCGGCGACCACCGGCACCGGATACACCTGGGGCAACGTCCAGGTGGTCGGCGGCGGGTTCGTGCCGGGCATCGTGTACAACCAGGGCGAGCAGGGCCTCGTCTACGCGCGCACCGACATCGGCGGTGCGTACCGGTTCGACCAGAGCAGCAAGACGTGGACGCCTCTGCTCGACAGCGTCGGCTGGGACGACTGGGGCCACCTCGGGGTGCTCAGCCTCGCGGCCGACGCGATCAACCCGAACAAGGTGTTCGCCGCCGTCGGCATGTACACGAACAGCTGGGACCCGAACAACGGCGCGATCCTGCGATCGAGCGACCGCGGCGCGACCTGGCAGAAGTCCGACCTGCCGTTCAAGGTCGGCGGCAACATGCCGGGCCGCGGCCAGGGCGAGCGCCTGCAGATCGACCCCAACGACGACCGCGTCCTCTACCTCGGCACCGAGGGCGGCAACGGCCTGTGGCGCAGCACCGACTCGGGTGTCACGTGGTCCAAGGTGGCGTCGTTCCCGAACGCCGGCACCTACGTGCAGGACCCGTCCGACGCGAGCGGCTACCTGGCGGGGAACCAGGGAGTGCTGTGGGAGGCGTTCGACCCGACGAGCGGCACGAAGGGCTCGCCGTCGAGGACGGTCTACGTCGGCGTCGCGGACAAGAACCACCCCGTGTACCGGTCGACCGACGCCGGCGCGACCTGGCAGGAGGTCGGCGGCACGCCGACGGGCTACCTGCCGCACAAGGGCGTGTTCGACGCCGCCGGCAAGCAGCTGTACGTCGCGACGAGTGACACCGGCGGCCCCTACGACGGCGCCAAGGGCCAGGTGCTGCGGCTCGACCAGGCGACCGGCGCCTGGACGGACATCTCCCCCGTGGCCGCCTCGAGCAGCGACGACTACTTCGGGTACAGCGGCCTGACGATCGACCGGCAGCACCCGGACACGATCATGGTCGCGACGCAGGTCTCGTGGTGGCCGGACGCGATCTTCTTCCGGTCGACGGACCGCGGGAGGACGTGGACCCGGATCTGGGACTTCGACGGGTACCCGTCGCGCACGCTGCGGTACACCCAGGACATCTCGGCGGCGCCGTGGCTGACGTTCGGCACGCAGCCGCAGGACCCGGTGCCGAGCCCGAAGCTCGGCTGGATGACGGAGTCGTTCGAGATCGACCCGTTCGACTCGAACAGCTTCCTGTACGGCACGGGCGCGACCGTCTACGGCGGCAGCAACCTCACGGCGTGGGACACCGGCGGCAAGGTCGACATCTCCGTCAAGGCGCGGGGCATCGAGGAGACCGCGGTGCTCGACCTCGCGGCGCCCCCGGGCGCGACCGAGCTGATCTCGGCGCTCGGCGACATCGGCGGGTTCGTGCACAGCGACATCACCAAGGTCCCGTCGACGTACTGGAGCGCGCCGATCTTCACGTCCACCACGTCGGTCGACTTCGCCGAGAAGTCGCCCTCGACCGTCGTGCGCGTCGGCAACGGTGACACGGGCGTCGCGCACATCGGCGTCTCGACGTCGGGCGGCAGCTCGTGGTGGGCCGGCCAGGAGCCGCCCGGCGTGACCGGCGGGGGCACGGTTGCGGTGGGCGCGGACGGCGGGCGCATCGTCTGGAGCCCGGACGGCGCGGGCGTGTACGTCTCGACCACGCTGGGTTCGAGCTGGACGAGGTCCACCGGGGTGCCCGTCGGCGCGAGCGTGCGGGCCGACCGTGTCGACCCGAAGACGTTCTACGCGTTCTCGAACGGCACGGCCTACGCGTCGACCGACGGCGGCGTGACGTTCACGGCGTCGAGCGCGGTCCTGTCGAAGACCGGCCGGCTCGCGCCTGTCCCCGGCCACCAGGGCGACGTCTGGTTCGCGGGCAGCGACGAGAAGGGCACGCCGGGCGTGTGGCGCTCGACCGACGCCGGCCGGACCTGGAGCAAGGTCGGCGCGATCACGGCGGCGAAGAGCGTCGGCTTCGGCAAGGCGGCGCCCGGCGCGTCCTACCCCGCCATCTACACGATGGCCAAGATCGGCGGCGTGGCGGGCGTGTACCGGTCGACGGACGGGGGCGCGACGTGGGTCCGCATCAACGACGACCAGCACCGGTACGGCAACGCGGGCGACGTGATCACGGGCGACCCCGACGTCTACGGCCGTGTCTACCTCGGCACGAACGGACGCGGCATCGTCGTCGGCAACCTCACGGGCAGCGACCCGACGCCGACCACGACGCCGTCGACGACGCCCACGTACACGCCGAGCACGACCCCCACCCCGACAACGACCCCGACGCCCACCGTGACGCCCACCGTGACGCCGACGCCGACCCCGACGCCGACGACCGGCGGCACGTGCAAGGTCACGTACTCGACGTCCGACTGGAACAGCGGCTTCACGGCGTCGGTGCACATCGCGAACACGGGAGCCTCGGCGATCAACGGCTGGAGGCTGACGTTCGCGTTCACCGCGGGCCAGACGGTGACGAACGGCTGGTCGGCGACGTTCAGCCAGACGGGCTCGGCCGTGACGGCGACGGCCGCGGCGTGGAACGGCACCATCGCGCCGGGCGGCTCGGTCGACATCGGGTTCAACGGCTCGCACACCGGCTCGAACCCGCGGCCGGCGTCGTTCGCGCTCAACGGCACGACCTGCTCGTGACGAAGCTCGGCGCCCGCTGAGGGCTGCGAGAGTGGGGATGGGTGGGCGTGCGAGGCGCGCGCCCACCCATCCCATGACTTCGTGACGAGGATCACAGATCCCTCGTCGTGAAGATTCTCGACGTCAACTTACGATCGAAACGTGCTGGATCGGAACGCAGACGTCGACGTACTCCTCGTAGGTGGCGGGATCATGAGCGCCACGCTCGCGGCGCTCCTCACGACCCTCGAGCCGAGCTGGACGATCGAGCTGCACGAGCGCCGGGGCGCGCTCGCCGAGGAGAGCTCGAACCCGTGGAACAACGCGGGCACCGGCCACGCGGCCCTCTGCGAGCTGAACTACACGCCGGAGAAGCCCGACGGCACGATCGACATCGCCAAGGCCGTCACGATCAACGAGCAGTTCGAGCTCTCGCGCGAGCTCTGGCACTACCTCGCGGCGGCGAACCGGCTGCCGGAGGGCACCGGCTTCCTGACGAACACCCCGCACCTGACGTTCGTGCGCGGCGAGGCCAACGCGGACTACCTGCGCCGCCGCTACGAGACGCTGCGCCGCCACCCCCTCTTCTCGGACCTCGAGTTCAGCACCGACCCCACGCAGATCGCGCAGTGGGCGCCGCTGCTCGTGGCCGACCGCGACCCGTCCGAGCCGATCGCCGCCACGCGTGCGGCCGCCGGCACCGACGTCGACTTCGGCGCCCTGACCCGCTCGCTGGTGGCGGACGCCGAGCGTCGTGGCACCCGCGTGCACCTCGAGAGCGAGATCACCCGTCTCCACCAGCGCAAGGACGGCACCTGGCGCGTGACGGTCCGCGACCGGCGCTGGAACGGACGGCGCAAGCCGCGCACGGTGACGGCGCGCTTCGTGTTCGTCGGCGCCGGCGGCGGCGCGCTGCCGCTGCTGCAGAAGTCCGGCATCCGCGAGGCGCGCGGCTACGCGGGCTTCCCCATCAGCGGGCAGTTCCTGCGCACGACCGACCCGACGCTCGTCGCCCAGCACCAGGCGAAGGTCTACGGCAAGGCCGACATCGGCGCGCCGCCCATGTCGGTGCCGCACCTCGACACCCGCGTGGTCGAGGGCAAGACGGCCCTGCTGTTCGGCCCGTACGCCGGCTGGTCGATGAAGTTCCTGAAGCACGGCTCGTGGCTCGACCTCGTCACGTCGATCCGGCCGGGCAACGTCGTGCCGATGCTGCAGGTCGGCGCGCGCAACCTCGACCTGCTCAAGTACCTGATCGGCGAGGTCACCGCGACCGAGACCGACCGGCTGCGCACGCTCCGGGCGTTCATGCCCACGGCGCATCCCAAGGACTGGGAGCTCATCACCGCAGGCCAGCGCGTGCAGGTCATCAAGAAGGACGCCGTCAAGGGCGGCGTGCTCGAGTTCGGCACCGAGCTCGTGACGTCGGCCGACGGCTCGATCGCGGGCCTGCTGGGCGCCTCCCCCGGCGCCTCGACGGCGGTCGCCACGATGCTCGACCTGCTCGACCGCTGCTTCCCCGACCGCGCCGACTCGTGGCGCCCGGCCCTGCAGCGGATGATGCCGAGCCTCGGCGGCGGCGCGTGGGACGAGTCGTTCGAGCTCGACCAGCTCGTGGACGACGAGTCCGTACACTCCGAGGGGTGAGCGACGCCGTCAGTGCCGGGATGCGCCGGGCGAAGGTCCAGGCGGCGACCGAGCACACGACGGTCGGCTTCGTCGAGCAAGCTGCCGACGGCTCCGTGACGATCGAGTGCGCGTGCGGCATGCGCCTGACCAACGGTCCGACCTGGTCGCTCGACGAGCACATCCGGCTGCACCGCGCGGAGGCGCGATTCCTCGCGCTCGCCGCGGTGGCACCCGAGGGCATCCCGCGGCTCGTCGGCTGGCCGCTCGCCGAGCACGCCTGAGGCAGGGACAGCGACGGAGTCGGCGCGCCGCGACCTACGCGTGCTGCTCGCGGCGCGGCTCAGGCCTCCCGTGGTGAGGTCTCGGCTTACCTCTGTCGCCGCACGCGGGACTGTCCAGCCGCCGTTGGGCCGCCCGGCCTGGATGGTCGCCAGCGACCCGCGCGGTCGAGCCACCCCGGAGCCTTGATCCACGGGAGGCCGTCGACCATGCGGATGGCCCAGCCGGACGTCTCGAGCGTGCGGTGATGGTGCCAGCACAACAAGGTCCCGTTGTCGGTCGTCGTTCCGTCCGGGTCGTCCGCGTGCGGGACGACGTGGTGGACCTCGCACCAGGCCGCCGACACGTGGCAGCCCGGGATGACGCAGCCACCGTCACGCAGTGCGATCGCCCGGCGCTGGGCGCCGGTGAAGCACCGCTCGGAGGACCACAGCCCGACGATGCGCCCCGCAGCGTCGATCCCCACTCGCTGGACGGCTCCGGCGCAGCCGACGTGGCGTGCGGCCGTGATGCTCAGGGCCGTGCCGTCGTCGGTCTGCGCCGCGCCCTCACCGCTCACGAGGTCGGACTCGCGTGCGACCACGACGAGCGTGGGAGCGTTGCCCGCCACGGAGGGCGCGTCGACGACGCGCGCCGCCACGTTGAGCGCGGTCGCCAGCACGTCGTGCATCACCTGTGCGCGACTGCGCGTCTCGGCCGGCGCACCGTCGCCGTCGGCGGCGTCATCCGGCACACAGTCACCTGGAGCTCTCGTCGGGTCCGGCACGGGCTCGGTGCGCGGGCTGGTCCACGCGTCGGCGTACGTCCGGAGCATCGCCGCGACCTGCGGCAGGAGCAGACCCGTGACGGGCACCAGACCGCGCCGCGGCCGGTGGAGCGCCATGAACCGCCGCTCCTCGTCGCGCTCGTCAGGCGCACTCCCGTCGGGATCGAGGTACTCCGCCCACACCTTGGCCTGCACGCGCACCGTGTCCGCGTCGATCACCGGCGGCGCCGCGCCGCCGATTGCCCCATCTGCACGATGCTCCGGCTCGTCGGTCCACGTCTCCGTCGCCGCAGCGACGAGATCGGCCTCGGCCGCCGCGGCGTGCGACGGGTCTGCGACCCCCAGCGTCGGCTCGAGCGTCGTCACGATCGCCTGCGCCGCCTCGACACCGAGATCGCCTGCGGCAAGTGACTCGGCCACCGCCGGGAACCGCGCGGGGATCTCGCCGCCGGCGAGCCCGACGTCGGCTCGAGTCGCGAGCCCGAGCCGGATACGACGGCCCGCGCTCGCGCCGGACACTCCCGTCGCCCGCTGCACGAGTTCGGCGCCGTTCCGGCAGCCCCTTCGGGCTGACAGCCGCTCACCCCCGAGCTCGCGACGCGACCGGTGCGCCACCTCGGCCGCCAGGCGAACGCCTGCCGCGTCGACGAACCGGGCCAGGGACTCCACCTCGGTGAGGATCCGCACCAGCTCGTCGTCGGACAGCGAGACCGCGTCCAGCGCACGCCGCACCACCCCACATGGGTCACGCGGCGCGGATTCGTACATACGTGCGATTCTACGCGATCCCGGGCGAGATAACCAGGCCTGACCTGCAGAAACGTATCCACAGTCATGTACCTGTGGGCGGCTCGTGGCCGCCGTCAACAGCGGCACAGGTCTCGGGCGGCCGCGCCCACGCAGGCCCCCGCCAGGGTTCGCCAGCGCCCGCCTCGTGCCAGGCCTGCCCAACCGGGCCGCCGAGCCGGTGCTGCACGCGCCTGAGGTGGGTACCGAGGTGCCGTCGGCGGACGCCGGTTCGGCGTCGTCACGTCACCAGCCCGGCCTCAGCCCGTCAGTGCCCGACGCGCATCGCCCCGTCGGCGTCGTGCGTGTGCGCCAGCCCGAGCTCGTGCGCCCGCTCGTGCTCCTCGCGCACGGCCATGCGTGCGGCGATCCGCGCCTGGACCTCGGCGCGCCGGAGCGGCGGGACGGTGGTGGGCGGGTTCCGCCGCGCGGGCAGCTCGTCGAGCAGCCGCGCCGTGATCGCCGCGATCTCCGCGACCGCCGCCTCGAACGGGTCGCGCGTCGCCGCGCTGAGCTGCTGGACGCCTGTCACCTTGCGCACGTACTGGCGGGCGGCGGCCTCGATCTCGGCGTGGCTGGCGGGCGGCTCGAGGCCGCGCAGCGTGGTGATGTTCCGGCACATGCCTCGACGCTACGCCCGCCGTTCGAGCGCGAGGAGGGCGAGCTTGGCGTCGTCTCCCCCGGCGTACCGACCGGGCGAGCCGTCGGAGCGGACCACGCGGTGGCACGGCACGACGACCGGCAGCGGGTTGAGCGCGCACGCCGTGCCGACCGCGCGCACCGCCCGCGGGCTGCCCGTCAGCGCGGCGACCTGCGCGTAGCTCGCCGTCCGGCCGTACGCGATCGACGGCAGGTGCTCGACGACGGACCGCCGGAACCCGCGCGCCAGCCGCAGGTCGAGCGGCACGTCGAACGCCTCACGCCGGCCCGCGAAGTACTCGTCGAGCTCGCTCGCGACGTCGTCGAGCGCGCGCGGCGCCTCGAGCACGCGCGGGCTCACCTCGTCGGAGAGCTCCTGCAGCGCGGCGTCGTGGTCCTGGACGGCGAACGCGACGCGGACCAGGCCGGCAGGCGTGCGGGCGAGCAGCAGCGGGCCGACCGGGCTGTCCACGGTCCGGTACGCCACGTCGAGCAGCCCCTCGTCGGCCGCGGATCGCACGAGCCTCTCGTGCAGGGCGGCGAGCTCCGTCATGACTCCTCCTCGATCGGGTAGGTGCGGCGCAGGGTGGCGATGCCGTCGGCGGCGGCTCGGCGTGCCGCCGCCGCGGTGCCGCCGAGCAGGGCTGCGACCTCGTCGTACGGCAGCCCGGCGAGGTGGTGGTAGGCGACCGCGTGGCGCTGCTTCGGCGGGAGGTCGCCGAGCGACCGCCAGAGGTCGAGGTCCCGCGCGCCGTCCGGCACCGGCCGGTCGGGCAGCTCGGCGACCGGTACGGCGTGACGCGCGTCGCGGCGCACGACGTCGATCGCCTTGCGACGCGCGATCGTCACGAGCCACGCCTCGACGTTGGCGTCCGCCGGCAGCTCCGGGTAGGCGCGCAGCGCGGCGAGGAACGTCTCCGACCACGCGTCCTCGGCGTCGGCGCCGCGCAGCACGGACCGGCAGACGCGCAGCACGGTCGGGCCATGGCGCGCGACCACGCGCTCGAACGGTTCGGTCACCCTCACAGTGTGCAGACGCGCGTGGTCGGCCGGACGTGAGGTCCGCGGCAGGATGGCGTCATGACGAACCTCGAGACGCGGCCGGTGCCCGAGCTCTGCGACGCGCACGCGCGGTTGGGGCCCGTCATCGAGCGGTACGACGAGCGCGAGGTCCCGCTCGGCGGTCTGCGGGCGATGCCGGTGCGGCGCACGCTCCCCCACCGCGACCTGCCGCTCGTCGGTGCGTGGTGCTTCCTCGACGAGTTCGGCCCCGACCACCACGACATGCGCGTGCTGCCGCACCCTCACACCGGACTGCAGACCGTGACGTGGCCCGTCGTCGGCGAGATCCGGCACCGCGACAGCCTCGCCTCCGACCTCGTCGTGCGGCCCGGGCAGCTCAACCTCATGACGGCGGGGCGGGGCGTCTCGCACTCGGAGTTCTCGCTCGGCGACGCCCCGCTGCTGCACGGCGTCCAGCTCTGGGTGGCGCTGCCCGATGGCGTGGCCGACGCCGGCGCGGCGTTCCAGCAGGTCACGGACCTGCCGGTGCTGGAGGTGCCCGGCGCGCGCGCGACTGTGGTGGTCGGTGGGCTCGACGGGCTCGCGTCGGCCGCGGTCGTGCACACGCCGCTGCTCGCGCTCGACGTGACGGTCGACCCGGGCGCGGACGTCGCGCTGCCGCTGGACCCGACGTTCGAGCACGCCGTGCTGGTGCTCGACGGTGCCGCGCGCGTCGCGGGCGTCGAGCACGCACCGCACGCGCTGCTGTACCTCGGTGACGGGCGCGCCGAGCTCGGCGTCGCGTCCGCCGGCGGCGCGCGCCTGCTGGTGCTCGGCGGAACGCCGTTCGACCACGACCTCGTCATGTGGTGGAACTTCGTCGGGCGCACGCACACCGACATCGCCGCAGCGCGCGCGAACTGGGAGTCGCCCGACGCGGCCGAGCGGTTCGGGCTCGTCGACGGCCACGGTGGGGCTCGCATCCCCGCTCCGCCGCTCCCGGACGTCACCCTCCGCCCGCGGCGCCGCCGGCACCCGCCCCGCTGATCGCGCCCGGTATCACCCGGTATCACCCGATCCGCGGCACACTCCTGAGGAACGACCCGCAACGTCGCGGGCCCCGACGGGAGGGTTGCCATGACCTATCCGGGCGACGGGCGGCTGCCCGTCATCTACGTTCGCGGCTACGCCGGCGGGCCGTCCGGCATCGACAAGGCGGTCGACGACCCGTTCTACGGCTTCAACGAGGGCTCGGTGCAGGTCCGCGTCGACGGCGCCGACCGGGCGGTCTTCCACCAGTTCGAGAGCCCGCTGCTGCGACTGCTCATGGACCACGGGTACGAGCTGATCGTGCAGGGCGACCAGCTCGCGTACCTCCAGGCGCAACAGGCCGGGACGGTTCCGGCCGCGACGATCTGGGTGCACCGGTTCTACGACGAGTTCGCTCCGGGGCTGACGAAGGACCCGAACGCGTTCAGCATGGAGCGCGCCGCCCAGAGCCTCGTCGACCTCGTGCTGCTGGTGCGCAAGCAGACCGGTGCGCCGCGCGTGTTCCTGGTCGCGCACTCGATGGGGGGCCTCGTCGTGCGCGCGGCGGTCCAGAAGACGATCCCGGACAGCCCGACGCTCGGCGGGACGCTCGACGCGGCGCGCGCGTTCGTCGACCGCGTCTTCACCTACGCGACGCCGCACGGCGGCATCGACTTCGCGATCGGCGGCGGCCTGCTCGAGAAGCTGCGCGACACGCTCAACCCGATGGGCGCCGACATCTTCGGGGCCGAGCGGATGGCGCAGTACCTGACGCCGAACCTCGCCGGGCCCCCGTCGGCGAAGGGCTTCGAGGGCACCGTCATGCCAGCCGGCGGGTTCCCGCTCGACCGGCTGTTCTGCCTGGTCGGCACGGACGCGAAGGACTACGCGGTCGGGCTGGGCCTGCCGGCGAAGGTCGTGGGCCCCCGGAGCGACGGGCTCGTGCAGTTCGACGACGCGGCCGTGCAGGGCGCGCCCCGCGCGCTCGTGCACCGCAGCCACTCGGGCCCGTTCGGGATCGTGAACTCCGAGGAGGGGTACCAGAACCTGCGGCGGTTCCTGTTCGGCGACATCGAGGTCACCGCGACGCTCACCGACGTCCACCTGCCCGGCACGCTCGACGACGGCGTCGACTGGCAGCTCGAGACCGCGCTCTCGATCCGCGGCCTGCCCGTCATGCTCCACGAGCAGAGCACGGCGTATCTGTGCCCGATCCAGATCGAGCGGCCCGCCACCGAGGACAGCCCGTCGACACCGGTCCCGCTGGTCCGCACCTACCTCTCCACGGCGGCGCGACGCCCCACCGACGCGCAGGGCCAGCCGGCGCCGACGATGCGGCACGTGCTCCAGCTGCGGCTGCTCTCGCTCCGGCGGCGCGGCGGGTTCCTCTCGTTCGTCGACCACCTCGAGCAGACCGCGGACTGGGCGGACGTGCTGGTGGTGGACATCCAGGCGACCTCGGCGACGCCGCACGCGTGGGCCGTGTGGAACTCCGACCTGACGACGCCGATCAGCGACTGGGCGCCCGACCCGGCGCGCGACGCCCCGCTGACGGACGAGGACCCCGCGGCCGGCGTGTGGCGCGCCCGCGTGCCGGTGCCCGCCAACGCGCACGGGATGCTCGGGCCGGATGCGGCAATCACGCTCGAGGTGCGACCACGCGCGACGCTCGACCTCGCCGAGCACCCCGCCGGTCCGACCGCGGCCGCCCCCGTCGGCACCGCCTAGCCCGTCGCGTCAGACGTGCGCCACGGCGAGCGGCGAGGCGGAATCCGTCGTGCGGATCTCGATGCTCCGGATGCTCGCCGTCGGCACGCTCGTCGAGGCGCCCAGGCCGTGCGCGCTGCCGCCGTGCGCCGCCCACGTGGCGACCACCGTCGGGGTCCCGTCGGCCTGCACGACCACGAGCTCGTACGTCGGCTCGTAGTCGGCGGGCAGACCACCGGCTCCCGGGGCCGGGTACGTGCACGACCAGTCGAGGCGCGTGCCCCAGGCGCGCGCGGACATCGTCAGGTCGGCCTCCACGCCGGACGCGTCGGCGGCCTGCAGCTGCAGGTGCTGCGCCGCGACGGTGACGCTCGGCGCGGGCGAGCCATGGTCGCCCGCTGCCGCGAAGCCGCCCGCGACGCCACCGACCAGCAGCACGCCCGCTGCCGCGGCCACGAGCGTCGTCCGCCGGCGCCGGTGCCGCCGCGCGGAACGCGCCACGTCCGCGATCGGGATGACGTCGGCCAGCCCCGGAGCATCCGCGTCGTGCGCCGACGCGCCCGCCTCGTCGGCGGGGAGCAGCCGCAGCACGCCCGGGATGCCCGCGAGCTCCGCCACGGCCTCGCGGCACTCGTCGCACGTCCGCAGGTGGTCCTCGTACGCACGCCGGTCGGCCGGCTCGAGCGCCCCGAGCACGTAGGCCGCGTCCCACTCCCGGAACGGATCCGGCGACGTCATGGCGTCACGCCCCTCTCCTGCAGGGCCAGGCGCAGCGCGCGCAGGCCGTAGTGCAACCGCGACTTGACGGTTCCCTCCGGGATGCCGTTCTCGCGCGCGAGCTCCGCCGTCGAACGGCCGCCGTAGTACGCGCCGACGACGACCGCACGGTGCTCGGGCGTCAGTTGCGCGAGCGCGTCCCCTACGAGCCAGGCGTCGAGCACGCGCTGCGTCTCGTCGTTCTGGCTGCGCTCCGGCACGCGGTCCGTCGCGAGCTCGCGGCGGTGCCACGCGGTGCGCCGGTCGTCGACCACGAGGTTGTGCGCCACGGTGAACAGCCACGCCCGCGCCCCGTCGTCGTCACGCTCGAAGACCTCCGGGTGCCGCCACGCGCGCAGCATCGACTCCTGCACCACGTCCTGCGCGAGCGCGTCGTCACCCGTCAGCCGCATCACGTAGCGGTGCAGTGGGCGCGCGTACGCGTCGTGCAGCGCGCGCAGCAGCTCGTCCGGCTCGGCGCCCACGTCCACCTCCGTCCCTCGCCCGTGCAACGTCCCACGGGCGGGAACGGTTCACTCCATGGACTCGATGTTCAGGAAGTTCCCGTCGGGATCCGTGAACCAGGCGGACTTGTTGCCGCCGCCCTCGAGCACGCCGTCGTGCCACTCGCCCTCCGGCACGTCGAACGTCGCGAACTCGACCCCGGCCGACCGCAGCGCCGCGGCCTCGGCGTCGAACTTCGCGGGGTCGATCTGGAACGAGATGACCGTCGCCTTGTTGCTGCCCGCGAAGCCCGACGGGTAGACGAGGAACGGGCCCGACGCCGTGCCGTAGATGACGCCCTCGGGCGCCGGTCCGGTGCTGGAGAACCCCAGCTTCCCCTCGTAGAACGCGCGCGCCCGGTCCAGGTCGCTCACCGCGATCACCGGGATGGCCTTCGCATCCGAGAGCATCGTCGCCTCCTTGCCGGGCCGCCGACCACCGGCGCACCGGCCAGTCGAACGTACGCCCGTCCGCCCTCCCGCTCGCAGGTGGTTGAACCCCTCGCGCACCACCGCCGTGGACAGCGTGTGCCGCCGGGTGGCGGCGGCCAACGAGGGAGGCTCGTCATGCGCACCACCTACTTCCGCAGCCTGCTGGCGGTTGCGGCCGTCGCGACACTCGCCGCGTGCTCGGGGACGTCAGGGGGCTCCGGGTCCGGCTACGGCGGAGGCGGCGCCGCGACGCAGAACGCTGCGCCGGCAACGGCCAACGTCCAGGACAACGGCATGGGGTACGGCTCCGGCTCGACCACAGGAGCCAAGGGCGGAGCGGCGGCCGCGGCGAGCGGCGACGCGCTCATGACCGCCGGCACGTCGCTCGGCACGATCGTCGTCGACGGCAAGGGGATGACGGCGTACGTCTACGACAAGGACACCAAGGGCACGAAGCAGAGCGCCTGCACCGGCGTGTGCCAGCCGCTGTGGCCCGCGATCGAGTCGTCGTCGACGACGCCGACCGTCAAGGGCGTCACCGGCACCGTCGCCACGATCACCGGAGTCGACGGCAAGCCGCAGGTCACGCTGAACGGCTGGCCGCTGTACACGTTCGCGGGCGACGCGAAGGCGGGCGACACGAGCGGACAGGGCTACCAGGACCTGTGGTCGGTCATCTTCCCCGACGGCACGCCCAAGGGCGACTGAGCCGCGCCGTTACCGGCGCCGGGCGGTGGAGGGACCGGTCGGCGCCGGTAACGCGTGCAGGTTGCCGGCCCGAGGTGAGATAGAGTCTCCCCGGCCCTCCGGGGCCATCGGGCTGTGGCGCAGCTTGGTAGCGCACTTGACTGGGGGTCAAGGGGTCGCAGGTTCAAATCCTGTCAGCCCGACCGCGAAAGCCCAGGTCAGCGGCTTCTGGGAGTCATTCTAGGACGTCGCTGACCTGGGCTTCGTCGTGTTCGGGAAACATCTCGGGAAACATCTCCGCGCCGGACGTGGACGGACGACAGCCATCCGCTGCGGACGACAGCCCGTCGTAACAGCCACTTGATGGTCGTCTGAGGTCGCTACGTAGCACCTTGTGAGGCAAACCCCCGGCGCCGGTAAGTCGCCCCGCATGGGTGTGGGGCTGGTCGAGCCGCGGAGACTCGAACCCCTGTCCCCCTGAAAGACGGGAGCCGAATCCGGCCCTCGCTGGCTCGCGGGATTTCTCGCGCGTTCTCGCATCATCTGGCCAAACGCCGAGATCAGCCGGCGCTTGCGTCCTTCGAGTATCGCTCGATCTCGCGCCAACGCGGAACACCTCGAGTCCGCTCGCGGCGAATTTGTGGCCAGTTTCTGGCCAGTTCTTGTCCATCGCGGGTTGGCCACCCGCAGCTCGCCGGGCTAGCCGTCGAGCCTGGCGCGTATGAACCAGGTGCCGGACTCCGGATCGACGCCGTCGGCCTGCGGCGCATGCGGCGCACCGACGACAGAGATCCACTCGCGGTCCGCGCCGGTGATCACCAGGTCGAGGTCGTTCGTCAAACCCACGAGCCGGTACCGACCCCCGGGCGTCGAAGTGCGCGGTCGATGCTTTGGCTGCCGGTGTGACACGCGGTTGTAGGTGTTCGAGAAGCATTGTGCGCCAGCACCAACGGACCCTGCGCGCGAAAGCACGCCGGACGGCGTCCCTGACGTACAGACTACCGGCGCCCTTTGCAGGCAGTCGGACCGCCGTACCGGCCGCAGTCGGGCCGGCGCTCCTCCAGTCTCCAGACGCTGCGTCGCACCGGCGCTAATGGCTCCGGCCGCCAGTGAGATCGCCCCACAGAGCTGCGCACAGCGACCCAGGAATGAACTCGGCGTTCAGGGTGGCCCTGCCACCCTATTTCGCCAACTTCTTCAAGTGCCACCAATTGCCCGCCAGATCAAACCTGTTAACCCGATCCTGCGGATACACACAGGTGGCTACTGCTACGGGGGAAACACCGCGTCCCGGAACTTCCCCACATCAACCCAAGGCGGACCAGCCTCCGGCGGCGCGCTCTTTGCGAAATAAAGCAGCACCTGGTCCCACGTATCGGCCCAGTGATTGTAAGCCTCTGAACCATCTGGCTTCTCATACAAGATGTCCCAGCCTCGGTCGAGCGCTTCACCGCCGTGCTCGTCACGGGGTCGCTCGATGCGCAACTCGAAGCCGGCGAACCTAGAATCGCTGGGAAAGGTCGCCGTGACGTTGGGTCTGGGTTTGTTTTCCGCTGTCATTCGAGCGCCCTAACGTGGTAGTTCGAAATGCCCCTCTTTTCAAAGTTCGCGACCCGTCCGGAAGGAAACCTTCCCTTGTAGTTCTTGAGTTGGGGAGATCGATAGATCCGCGACGCACCGCGGCTTTTTAGGCCGATCTTAGGCCCGGTTCCATGGTTGCTCCGGATCGCACGCCCCCCTCGGGTCCAAACTCGTCCCGCCCAGCCGATCGCTCGCTCTGACGCCATCGCGCCCCCGTCGTCGCCTACAGCTGTGGACGCAGCCCTCACGATCATGAACGCTGCGTCGGCGTCTTCAGCAAAGGCAGCTACTGCAGGCAGCGCTTCCGGCGCCAACACAAACAGTGCCGCGATCGCGACTCCGATGGCGACAGCTTTCCAGTGCCTGTGCCACCACTTCCTGACTCCCCACTGCCCACTTACGTCGAACTGGTTAATGGGGTCTTGCGGGTACGCGTAGGCGGTGGAGTTACCGCCCGGCACCGGGTCCATCGATGTGAACTGTCCAGTGACCGAGTTGTACAGCCGCACTCCCATCAGGACGAGGCCGGAGCCGTCGGCGGAGCGCTGCTTTGCGCCGAGCCATCCGTAGGAGAGCGCACCCGTGTTGAGCCTGGTGCTGGTGTCGACGGGGTTACCGTCGGCGTCGCCGTTCTGGTCGGTGGTCTGGTTGCCGTACTCGTCGTAGCACGCGACGGCGCCGAGCAGCGCCCCGGATGCATCGGTCGGGACTGTCATCGAGCTGACCGTGTCGCCGTGCGGGTCGGCGAGCGCGAGCGAGGCGACACCACCGGTGACGGTGAGACCGAGGTCACCGCCGATGGACGACCCGTCACGCTCACGACCGCGCCCGCGGTGGCGTAGGAGGGGTTGTCGGAGTCGTCGCCGTAGTCGCGCGTCGTGTCGACGGGGTTCGCGGTGGGTGTGGTCACCGTTGAGGTCGCTCGCCGACCAGAGGGGTCCAGCTTGTACGTCGTGGTCGTGCTTCCCGAGGTGATGCTGCGGGCGGCGTCGGTGTCGTAGTAGCCGATCGTGATGTCCTGGCCCGTGCCGCTCTGTCCGAGAGTCTCGGCCTGCTGGTTGGCCGGTGCGTCGCCGGCGGGAACGCGCGTGGCGCGACCGAGCGCGTCGAACGTGTAGGCGGTTGTCCCACCCGCCTGCGTCGTGGTCGATGTCGGGTTGCCGTTGGCGTCGGTGTCGTAGGTGTCCGTGGTGATCTGGGCCTCGTTGCTGGCCCGGTCGGCGTCGTTGTAGCTCCACTTCTTGTCGACGTTGAGGAGCTTGGCGCTGCTGTTGGTGCAGTCGTCGCCGTCGTAGCTGGTGATCACCTGCTCGGTGCGGTTGCCGTTGACGTCGAAGCCGTAGGTCCGCGCCTGGCACGTCTCGCCGCGCGAGTCGGTGGCGCTGAGGAGCCGCGACGCATTGTCATACCCATACGTCAGTGTCCGGCCGACCGTGGTGCCGTTGGACGACGCGTTGGTCTCGAGGCCGATGGTGCGGCCCTGGACGTCGGACGTGATCGTCCAGGCGAGCATCGGCGTCGGGTCGCCGTTGCTCGCTGTCCCCCAGTACCCCAGCGCAGTCAGCTGGCCATCGCGGGAGTAGGACTCCTTCTGCGTCACCTTGCCGGGCATGCCCTGCTCGGTCAGGTCCCCGAACCCGTTGAAGGTGGCGGTGTACACGTACGGAACTCCGCCGACCGTGGTGGTCTGCTTCGTGACGTTGCCTGAGGTGTCGTAGTCGTTGTCCGTAGAGGACTGGTCATCGCTCACGATGTCGACTGACCCGGCGCCGGGGGCGCCCGAGGGGATGTAGGTGGTGTGAGTCACCTTGTGGTTGGCGTCGGTGTAGTCCGTGACCCGGCCCCACTGGTCATGGGCGGTGGAGAGTCGGCCTGTCTCGGCGCCGCTGCTCGGGTCCCGGCTCGCCGTGTAGTCGACGAGCCCCTGACTGTCGTAGTCGGTGTACGTGTCATCGACGGGCGTCGAACCGGCCGCTGAACCGCCCCGGGTTCAGTGGAGGCTCGGTTCTCTGGTTTCGGCCGTCGTGACGGCCGGGTTCTGACGGTAGTAGTTCGCTTCGTGCTCGGCTGGCGGGATGTCGCCGAGCTCGGTGTGCAG